>JAGUYG010000012.1 GCA_020061465.1 Ignavibacteriales bacterium | reverse complement strand
AAAAATCACCAATATTTGAGTGAGGATGCTGTTTTAGCGCAAAATCGTTTTCTAAGTAAAAGATGTCATCTCTACGTTCCGAACTTTCCTGCGTAACATAAGTTAGTAAATTATAAAATGTATATTTTTTGCAGCCGGATAAATGAGCACATTCTCTCTATAACAAAAATATTCATAGTGGAATTTTAAAATTGTACCATCTAATTAGAGTCGTTCAGTGAGCCTCGCTTATTATAAAATTAAAGGATTTTAAATAGAGAGTAAAGTGAATCTTCAAACGCAAAAACTAAAACTGAGAGAAAATATTTAATATATAACTGAATCACATCATTCTGAATTCAGAAAAATTTATTTTGAGTTGGTTATCGCTTTGTGAAATATTTTATATCTTAGGCGATTGTAGAGACGGGGCATGCCCCGTCTCTACGTTTGAATACCCATAGCATCATATATTTATTCAAGTAGATAACTCACCGATTTATTATGCGGTTTCCTCTAAGAAATATTATCAAGCAGCATAAATTTATTTTCATTAACAGGAGAAATTCTTGTATAATTTTTTTCGCTGTAAGAACAAATTTTAACGAGTGGACAAAGTCCGCACAACGGATTTGAAGGCTTGCATACTTCTCTCCCAAGCCGTATTAAATTTGTGTGAAAAGAATGTGCGGCGTTTTCGGGAAGATTTGGATTTACTGCGTAGTATGTTTTTTCCGGCATTTTTGTATTAACGATTCCCAAACGATTTAGCACTCTATGAACATGAGTATCAACGGGACAAACATTTCGATCGAAAGAAAAAAGCAGAACACATGTTGCAGTTTTCAAACCGATGCCCTTAAAACTTCTTAGTTCGGAGATTACTTCTTCATCAGTTAATTTTTTTAGATAAGAAAGACTTATTACTCCCCTGCTCTTTATTAAAGTGGTTAACAGATTTTTTATTGCATAAGATTTTTGTTTCCCTAAACCAGCAGTTTTAATTTGTTTTTCAATCGAACTGCGCGGAAGTTTTGCTGTTATTTCCCATGAAGGAGCCAAATTTTTTAGCTTAGAATAAGCACTGAAAGAATTTGTATCGTTAGTATTTTGGGACAGGATTGTTGCAATCAGCAAATCGATAGGGTCGGGCAGCACATTATTTCTCTTGGGTAGTCCGAAATATTTTATTAGCAGCTTATTTACTTTAGAAATTACTTTTTTCATCTGGATAAAAAAAAGAGGAGCAGATGCTCCTCTCAGCTTGATAAACTTAGAAGGAAATTCCTACATCGACGAATTGAACATTCTTCAGTCTGCCGTAATCTGCCCAGCCGTAGTTTACAAATACTGCAAACTGATTTCCGAATCTATAATTTAAACCGCCGCCGAATGTTAAACCCTGCTCGCTGTCTCTTAGAAATAATGACTTATAACCAACTCTTAAGAAGAACATATCATCGTAAGCAAGTTCGAGTCCACTGTTGATATACTCGGTGTTATCATTAGGATGTGTTGCATCAACTGCACCGGTTAACCGGATGTAGCGGTTTTTAATAAAATCCATTGCCAGCCCGAGCCGGAATATCAATGGCATATCAAATTTATCGGTTTCGTATCTTGACAAAACATTATTGGGTCCGCTGTTAAGATTATTGTTCGGATCATAATTAAATAAAATATCTCTTCCTTCGAGCTGCATTTTAGAACCAAAGTTTGAAATGCTTGCACCGATTACTAAATCATTAAACGGAGTTACATAGTAAGTGCCTACATCCAAGGCAACGCCGCTTGCACTGGAATTCCAAATGGATTCACGGATGTACTTAGCTTGAAAACCGATAGCAAATTTATCGGTAAGCATTTTAGCATATCCTATTCCGACTGCTAAAGAGCTTGCGTCCCACACCCGTCCATCTCCTTCCGGAAAATCGAATGTTCTAACCTTTTCCTCAGGTACGCTTAAAGATGTAATGCTAAAGAAGAGAGTTCCGAGTCCGGAAACATTAAGAGCTGCAGCAGCAAAATCATAACTAATGCTTGCAAGCCAATCGGCATGATTGAATGATACCTGTCCCAAATCGGTTACCGTAGCAATGCCGGCAGGGTTGTAGTAAATTGAATATATATCATTACTAACTGCAGTATAAGCACCACCCATAGCAATAGCTCTTGCACCCGCACCTATTTTTAAGAATTGTGCCGCAGTGGTTCCTACTTTAGAAGTGCTTCTATCTAATTGAGAAAAAGCCGTTGAGAAACATATACTGATTATTAAAATAGTGTTTAATAAAATTTTCTTCATATCACTTTCAATCCTATTATTTAACATGATGAAAGTCCCCGCTGTTAGCAGCGGGGATTTATGTTTATTTTATAACTGCAAATCGTCCTATCTTTTCACCGATACCCGGTGCATCTACATGAAAAATATAAATGCCGTAAGCAACTTTCTGTGCTTCATTGCTCAATAAGTCCCAATGAGCCATGCTGCTTAAATCATCTTTTTCGATGGTTTGAACTAATTCACCTACGAGTGTATAAATTCTAATCGTGCATTTAGGTGGAAGGTTACGAAACTGTAAATCTCTCTCACCCCTTTGAGTGGGGCTCCTACCCGGTAGTTCCGATGCGCTGTAAGCTATATAAGGGTTCGGAACGACATAAATATCAGCAAGCTGATCTTTAGCAGTTTTTTGGTCAAGAACAGCTTCTTTTGTTGTAAACTTATATTTGTCTCCCTTCTCAAACGGTTTATAAGTTTTAACAAAATAAATGTCTCCCTTTTTTGGATATACCAGAGCAACGGTAGTATCAGCGGGTCTGTTAAATTCAACTTGATAAGTTGTTGTTGCACCAGTTGCTGCCGTTGGTCTAAGGATTATTGCCTGCCCTAAACGCCACCGCGTTAAATCTCTCGTACCGGTGGGAACGAAAACAAGGTAACTTCCGGGCACATTTTCAGTAACATTTATTACTCTAAACGGCAGTACAACACGAACACCGCCGAGATTAGTAATAGCGGTATCACCGGGTTCAGCCCATTGACCGGTCTCTGTTGTGTCCATTCCGTTCCAGATAAATTCCCAATCTGCTCTATACTTCACTCTTGGATTTCCAGCAGTTGGCGGGAATTTAATAGTATCGACTAAATTAATACTGGAATTTTTTGTGAAACCCGATTCTTCATAATTAATCGTTAAGCTGTCATTAAGAACATAAATTTTAACGCCGTTAAAATCAGGGTTGGCATCTTGGCCTGCAACATGACTGCTTTGATAAACCGGATAGTATTTATACTCAGCACGGAAAGTTTGACCGAATGGTAAATTACCGTTGCTTAAGCCTCTTATACGTCCGCTTTCAAGATTAACAAAATACTTCGATTCGTCGATTAGATTTCCATTCATATCATAAAGCTTGAATGAACCCGGCAAAATATTCTCCTTCGACAAGGCTACAAATACAGTATCCTTAGAGGTAAAAGTTTCCTTAACACCTGTATCGTCCAAAACATCGTAAGTTACATCGTTGGTAAACTCAATATTAAATTCTTTATTCTCTACCTCGAAATGATTTTTAACGTCGATTCTGATTTTACCGGTAGATGTTACTCCTTCTAACCGTTCTGCATAGCCGCCGATTCCTGCTTGGGCGTTAGCAATTCCGGCTGGTAAACCACCCGGTATTACCATCACAGTGTTGTCATCAAATTTTAATTCGCTTGTAATGGGGTCCTGCAAAATAACAGCTTGCGATTCGGTAGGAGGTAATTCTTTTCCGGGCTCAAGGTTTCCGCCGTCATAAGAAACAACAGCATAATAGTAGGTAATTCCATTCTTAACGGTGGAATCAACGTACTCATGAACTAAACCGGTATTATTACCCAGCCAATATTTAACAGCCCTTCCTTCGTACTCTACAGGGTGGTATCCAAATAAAGAGTCAACAAGATCAAACTGAGCTCTTTTACCTGTATTAGGATCAAATAATGCTTGACCCAAGAAAGGAATTCCGTTACCGTCTGTGATAGTATAAACATCGCTAAAACGAAAATCCTGGCTTCTGTAGATTTTGTACCCTTGAAAATCTTCTTCACCGCTCAAGGGATCAACTGACCTTTCTGCTCGTGTATCCCAATAAAGTGTAACTCTACCGTCTCCCGAAACAGCCTTAACAACAGGTTTCAAGGGAGGTTGGGCAAATCTATAATCGGCTTCTAAAACACGAGTAGAGGTTTCAGCATTTAATACAAGATCGTTTAAGTCCCAACCGAATAAAATAGCCATTGAGAATCGTTGAGTCTCACCTTCTTCAAGAGAAAGAGGACCCGTTCCGAAGTTGAACACATTATCGCCCGGATTTTGCAGCAATTCTTGATTAGGATTTATAGTTTCTGAAGAAAGGAACTCCCACATTAAGCTGGTATTTTTCGGAACGTTAGGAAGGGCATTCGTATACTCAACTGCATGGAAGCTTGTTAATCCAAGCTGATCTGATTCAGAAATATCTCTTAAGCCGAAATTAGGTTCGGAGCCTGCCCATTTATAACCGGGGAGTCTTTCATCGGAAATCGGTTCACCCGCATCGTATTTATCATTATCATTCATATCGAGGTACCAACCTTGTGAAGGTACACCATCACCTTCTCCATAATCGGGACCGGGATAATTTGGTGAATCGGGTCCTATTCCGTCTATTCCAATATCGTCTCTTGCAGGATTCCAGTCACCATCTTCATCTCCCTCAAAACGTTGCTTTGGTTCACCATATACTGCAGTATATTTAGCTACATCGGATATTCCGTAGGTTAGAGGAATATTAACGCCGTCTATGAAATTACCGGCACTGTTAAAGGGGGATTCATCAATTATTCCATCATCGTCATTGTCTTTTCCATCTGTATGCTGGCTCGGAGATTCAAGAAATTTCCATCCAAAATATCCACAAGGTCTGCCGCCGTCGCCAACACCATCCTCATCGAAAGCATAAACCATGCTTCTTGCTCTTTGGGGATAAGGATCGGCAAGTGGTCCAAGGGGAGGAATAAAGTAAGCCCGATCATCCGAGTAATTAGCAGGACCTCCGACGTGCGGATCGCCGTGCATGCCAAAATACAATCGTGGTAAATTCTTTTCACTTACGTTGGTAATTCTATAAACAAGGAACATGATGTCTTCAGCCAAAGGGTTATTAAACTGAATAATTCTAACTTCAGCGTCTAATCCTAATCCTCTTTTGGTTGTATCGGAAGGGAAAGGATAATAAGGACGAGGACCCACGTAGTCTTTATTTGTAAAATCATCCATAACAAAGTACACTTCTTCATCGGGTGCAGTGGCTTGATCGCCAAGGAATGCGGGCCAAAGGTACCTGCCGACTTCGGCATTGTACCATCTATCAGGCCATGAATCAGGTTTTCCGTCACCCGTTCTATCTGGTGAATTTAATGTAGCAATGTCATTCTGCGATGGATCAAGATACCCGGCTTTAGGCAGCCATCCCCATTTTTCAGTTCCATCAGGCGAATATGAACCCTGAGTAGTGAGAACGAATGAATCGTCAACAATAATTACCGAATCAACTCCTCCGCCAGGATTGGGCACAGCAACTTGACCTGCTGCAAGCGGACCAAATTCAAAACCGTACCCCAAACCTTCCCAAACGAGATCGGCTATATTACCCAAAGTATTTGGCTTACAGATTGAACCGTAATTATAAAGGATTGTTGTAATTTTATTTCCGCTTATTATTACTTCTCTAATCCAGCTCCTATCCCCCAACGCTTTACCCAATCTTCCGGGTCTGAATATATCGCCAAAGATTCTTTCCATGTCAGCTTCGGAAAGACCTTTAATATTAATGTTGCCGTACTTGTCTTTCGTTTGGCTATAGGTAAAATTTAAAGCTAACAAAGAGAGTGCAATTATGAATAAGATTTTTTTAATCATCACTAAAATTCCTCAACTCGTTTCGTTAATTGAATAAGATAGAAAAGCCCATCCGTACTTCGCGGGGGCGGTTTACTCTTTCCGGTCTTTGTGAATAATAATTATCAATTCTGTCGATTCCGAACAAGCCTGTATCTCCCCGCTCAATTCTTCGTCTTATGTCGTTAAATTCATATGCACTTTGAATCTGCTCAACATTAGACAATGCTCTTCCCGAACTTGCATACACCGATAATTCATTTTCTGTATCGAACAAGTTTTCAACTTGCAGGAACACAGAATAGTTTAGCGCTCCTATTTTAAAGAATTTTTCCACTTTAAGATCAACTCGCCATTGAATAGGCTGATTAGCAGACCTCTGTTCGTAACGAATATCGACAAGGTTCGACGGTAAGCTGGGAGAATATGGTGTGCCGGTTTGGAAATTTAAAATCGCACCCACAGTCCAATCATCCGGTTCTGAAAGTGCAACGGTTGCATTAATTACATGTGAACGGTCAAAGCTAAGCGGAACTAAATACGTTTCAGCCTGCTTGCCGGACTGTTCACTAAAGAAAAGTTCATCGCTTGGTTCGGTTCTGTTTCCTTCAGCAATTGAAAAAGTATAATCGAGAGTGGCTGAAAATAAATCAGTAGGTGATTTTCTCTTGAAGAAAGAAAGGGTCATACCACGAACATTAGCATAAGATAAGTTTGTTAAAACGGTGTATTCTCTGCCGCGCGAAGTGATAATTCTTTGGTTGTAAATGTAATTGCTTACATCCTTATAAAAGCCGGTTAAGTCAAATTTGAAATCATCCGTTAATTGCTGCTGTAATCCAATTTCATATTGAATAGATTTCTGAGGCTTAACGTTTGGACTGCCAAATACAGGTGATTCACCCACATTTGCTACATAAAAATTTGGATTAACATATAAGCTTGCAAGAGAGCCTATTTGATAAAAATGTCCGTAAGACAACCTAATAATACCTCTATCCGTAATTGGATAAGAAAGGCTAACTCTTGGTGAAAGTGTATGCTGAGGATCGGCATTTTGGTTATACTTATCGATATTGCCGGCAAGATCTTCGGTAAGATTTTGCGACAATTGAGGATTATAAGGCGCTTTAGGATCAAAAAGCTCGTACCTTAAACCGGCATTAAAAATAAAGGTTGACGCAAGCTCCATTTTATCCTGTATATATGCCGATAATTGAAATGGATTTTTACTATACGATGTATAACGGGAAGGCTCGGTCGGAATAAATGGAACTAATACTATGCTGCTGTCATAAAGTAAATCGTCATTAAAGAATGTTTCTTCAAGAGTTCCGTCCGGATTCAGCTTTGCAAATTCTACAGAGTAGCCCTCAAGAAATAGGTCATGCGCTCTGAACTCAAAACCTGCTTTGATTTCGTGTACCTTAAATAATTGAGCAACAATATCTCCTTTTAGCCCGAAAGTTTTTGTTTTTCGATATTCGCGGTAGTTATCGGTACCGCCAGAATAAAACCCGGTAGTGCTGATTGTACGCCGGTAGATACTTGGTAAATATCGATTGTCTAAAGGGTTTTCATAAAGATAATATTCTCTTTTATTTTCTCCGTATGAAGCCTTAAGGGTGTAGAAAGCATTATCACTAACAGTATGAGTTATGTCGAATGTTTGGATAAGACCTTCGTCATAAGTTTTACCTCTTCCATCGGGATTGTACAAATAGTTGAATCTGTTATCACTAAAATTTAATCCGCTTCTTCCATCCACCTTTCCATTATCATATACGAATTCGTACTTAGCTTTTAATAATGAACTAAACCTGTAACTTATGTTGCCCTGAAAATTAATGCTGCGGCTTCCATTTATCGGTACTACCGAACCATCACCGGTTGGTAAACCCGATCCGTCGGTATGATAAGGATTGAAGAAGTAAGGATCGGTCGAGCGGGTTTTATCTCCGCCGAATGTTCGGACGCTGTCGGTAGATCTAAAATTGTCGGGTGAAAGGTGAGAATCTGAAGGATTATATAAACGTACGCCGTACAAAAGTCCTTTGAAATTTTCGTAAATGCCGGAAACGTAAAACCGGGCATCCTTTAAAAATGGAAAAGGACCGCCGAGTGTTCCCTCAATCCTGCTTCTATTAAGAACGTCTACCTCATTTATGTGATCAAATAATTCAGTTCTGTTCGATGCATAATCTCCCGCATAGCTTCGAATACTGAAATTGTATCTATCGCCGCCTTCTTTTGTGATGTAATTTACTACACCGCTTAAAGCATTGCCGTACTGTGCACTAAAGGTTCCTGTTGAGACAGAAACTTCCTTTACGGCATTAGTAGCTAAACCGATGGAACTAGTATTACGGTAAGGATCGTTCAGCGCAACACCATTGAGTGTAAAGGCAATTTCATTACCTTCCCCTCCTCTTATATGCAGTCGTCCATCATCTCCCTGTATTACACCTGCTTGAAGACGAATAACATCCGAGATTTGATTAATCGGAAGCTCCTGAATACTTTCCTCCGTAATTGCAACAGTAGGGTTTGTTAAATCTTGTCTTATTAATGGATTCCTTTCACCCTGGACTACAACCGCCGGAAGATCCACTGCTCCGATCGATAGTTCGAAATTGAGCCATGTAGTGAAATCAACGTTAATCCTCACGTTTTCGACGGTCATTTTTTGGTAACCGACCACCGAAGCCGTAATACTGTACAAACCGGGCTTAAGATTGAGTATTGTATAGTTTCCGTCTGAGTCGGAGGCAGTTCCTATTGTAGTACCTTCAACAAAAACATTCGCAAACGGAAGCGGTTCACCGGTTGCTTTGTCGACAATTTTTCCTGAAATTTTACCGCTTGTTTGTGAATGAAGGATTGTAAAAGGTAGGATTATAGTTAGAACCGTAATAAATAGTAAGCTAAACTTACTCATCAACAACCTCATTTTTTGTAGTGAAAAAAGAGACGCCTATCTTCTTTAGCGAATTTACTTAAGAAATTTGATGCCGAATATAATACTCCCCGAAATATATGTCAACCAAATAAGCAGCACATTATTCTTTCCATGAACACAATTATTTTCAAACATGAAATAATTTCAGGCAATAAAAACAATCATTTTTATTGAATCATTTTGACGAGAAAAAAATAATCTACATCTATTTTTGTGCAATAATTCTAATTAGTTCTCTCATAAATTCAATAAAAAATTACATATTTTTGCTTTGTTTGAATAAAGCAGTTACAAAATGGAGGTAAAATGCCCACGCTTATGGTAAGTGTTTCCGGAATCAGAGGAATAGTCGGCGACGGATTAGACCCTCTGTCAATTGTTAAATATACTTCTGCGTATGCCGATTTCATCGGAAAGGGAAAGATAGTTATCGGCAGAGATGCACGAATTTCAGGCGAGATGGTTAAATCGATAGTAACGGGCACATTAACTGCCAAAGGTTTGGATGTTGTAGATATAGGAATATGCCCTACCCCAACAGTTCAATACACAGTAAAAAATTTGAATGCCGACGGCGGTATTGCTATCTCGGCAAGTCACAATCCAAATGAATGGAATGCCTTAAAATTATTAAATCGTACCGGTCAGTTTATGACGCTTGAAGAGAACAAGCAAATGCTGTCATTATTGTATCAAGCAGAAAAAAATTTTTGCGATTGGAATTCCTTAGGAAAATATCAAGAGTATAAAGAAGGTTTAAAAAGGCATGTTGATGACGTGCTGAATTTAAAATATATCAATAGAGAATTAATACAAAAAAGAAAATTTAAAGTTGTTGCCGATTGTGTGAATGGGGCAGGTGTTTATGTAATTCCAACTCTTTTAAGAGAATTTGGCTGCGAGGTAATTGAAGTAAATTGTGATACTTCCGGTATCTTCCCCCGTTTGCCAGAGCCTTTACCCGAAAACTTAACTGAAACAATGGCGGCAGTTAAGGAATCAAATGCCGATCTTGGTATTGTAGTAGATCCAGATGTCGATAGACTTGTTCTTATAACTGATGAAGGCGAACCGTTTAGTGAGGAGAACACGATTACTCAAGCAGTTAAATTTGTCCTATCAAAAATTAAAGGGAATGTAGTAGTTAATCTTTCAACAACACGGGCAATTGATGATGTTGCCGCAAGCCACGGGTGCAAAGTTTATCGCTCGGCTGTAGGTGAAGCAAATGTCGTTCAGAAGATGAAAGAAGTTAACGCTATAATCGGAGGCGAAGGAAGCGGAGGTGTTATCTTCCCGGAACTTCACTATGGCAGAGATGCGCTTGTGGGTATTGCCATCACCTTACAGCATTTACTTGAATTCGGAGGAAAATTGTCTGAGTTGAAGAAAACACTTCCCGATTATTTTATTTCTAAAAAGAAAGTGGAAGTTGAGAATGATGATCCTGATCAAATAATTCAATCACTTGCAGAAAGATATTCACATTTTAGTCCTAACACAGAGGATGGATTGAAGGTAGATTTTGAAGATCATTGGGTACATTTCAGGAAATCTAACACAGAGCCGATTATAAGAATTATAACAGAGGCGAAAACCAAAGAAGATGCAGATGCTCTTTCACAAAAGTATTATAATGAAATAATTGAGTTAAATAAGAATTGAAGATAATTTATTAGCAGGCAGCCTAATACAATTTGCTTCTTTTTTGGATATAACTGAATAAAGCTTTGTCGAACGGAGTTGATGTTTGTATAAGGTTATACTCGATATTCGCATTTAAACATTCTGTTTTAATTTTAGTGATGAAATCATTCATTGCTTCGATGTAAGCCTTTTGAATTTGATAAGGCTGCGTGGTTAATTCTTCCAGGCTTTCCATGTCTTTGAAAATTGCATCCTTTCCAAAACTGAAAGATATTTCCATCGGATCAAGAATTTGAAATACGATCACATCGTTTTTTTTATATCTGAAATGTCTTAAAGCAGTTAATATTGCATCGACATCATCGAAAAGATCGGATACGATTATTACCAACCCGCGGCGCTTAATGCGTTCTGCAATTTGATTAAGGCAAGAAGCCGTATTTGTTTTATCGGAGGGTTCAGCGGTATTTAAGCTTTTTAAGATTTCCTGTAAGTAGGAGCGGGTAGTTTTTGGAGGAAAATATTTTACGATTCTTTCGGAATACAGAGATAAACCAACCGCATCCTGCTGTTTGATCATTAAATAACTCAATGCTGCCACAAGTGTTCTTCCGTAATCGAGCTTTGACACATTCCCCTCAGAGGCAAACGCCATTGATCTGCTTACATCAAGCAGCACATAACTTTTTAAGTTGGTTTCTTCTTCGTATTGCTTTATGAAATATTTCTCAGTTTTGCCGTAGACCTTCCAATCAACATCTTTTAAATTATCTCCCTGCATGTAAGACCTGTGCTCGGAGAATTCCACGCTAAAACCGTGGTAAGGACTTTTATGCAGCCCTACCATAAAACCTTCAACAACCAATCTTGCTTTTAATTCTAGGGAGTTAAGCTTTGAGATGATTGACGGATCGAGATAAGTTCTATAATCCGACGTTGATACAGCCATTATAAATCGGCACCGACTTTTTTCTTTAGTATTTCATCGGGAGTTAACCCCATATTATCGAGTTCCTCACTTGCAGATATTGCCAGCTCATGATGCGGAAATTTTTCAAGAAACAATTGATATGTTTCGGTGGCTTCCTTGAAATGTTTTAAGTCATTAGCTTGAATAAATCCTGCAAGGAACAGACTCATCGGTGCTTTTTCATTTTTAGGGTACTTTTCATAAATACTTCGAAATAATTGCGCGGCTTTTTCTAAAGATTCTTCGCCGCTTAAGCTGCCTATGAGCTTATTTTGGTAGATAGTAGCAAGCCTATATAAAACTTCGACTGCGAGTGTATCGTCAATCTCCTCGCCTAACAGCTCTTCATAAATTTTTGCAGCCTCTACGAAATTTTGTTTTTCGGCATAATCAGCCGCTTCCTTTAATTTATCTTCCGGTGTTTTACCCGCGCAACCGGCAATTATTAAACCTAAGATTAAAATAGTTAATAAGTTTTTCATGTATTCACTTCTGTTTTTAAGACGGGCGAAAGTTATAAAAATAGAAATGAAGTAGCAATGTTAATCGAATAAACATTCCGCTTGTTTTACTGCGAAATTTTTTCATTCTTTGCCAATGATTCTCTCTCAAGCTTTTTCTTATACCGTATCACTTTTTTCATTAATTGTGTATCGGCTGAAGCTAAAATTTGCACTGCTAATAATCCGGCATTTTTTGCCTGATTTATTGCTACTGCGGCAACCGGTACTCCACCGGGCATTTGAACTATCGATAGGAGTGAATCCAATCCATCGAGGGATTTTGATTTTACAGGTACACCGATTACCGGCAAAGGAGTATGAGCTGCAATCATGCCGGGTAAATGAGCGGCACCTCCGGCACCGGCTATTATTACTTTCAATCCTTTAGAATGAGCCGTGCTTCCGTACTCAGCCATAAATCTTGGAGTGCGGTGAGCAGAAACAATTTTTAACTCATTGCTCACTCCAAATTCCTTAAGGATATTGGCGGCTTCAATCATCACGGGTAAATCTGAATCGCTCCCCATTATTATTCCGACTAAAGGTTTTTCTTTTTGCATGAGCTTTCCTTACTAAATTAAAATTTCTTTTTCCGTCTTTCGTGCAGTTAGTAAACATGTTTGAAGTTTATCTCCAATCACGGTTACATGTCCCATTTTTCTTCCTATTCTCGATTCTTCCTTTCCATAAATGTGTAGGTGTGCATCCGGATATTTTAGCGCATTGCTATAATGTTTTATGGTACCGTCGCCGTTTCTTTTACCTAATAAATTTATCATTACCGCAAATGATTTAATCATATCTACCGAACCAAGCGGTAAGTTGAGCACTGCTCTAAGATGGTTTTCAAACTGCGAAGTCGTACATGCTTCTATTGTATAATGACCCGAATTGTGCGGACGCGGTGCCATCTCGTTAACATAAATTTTCTTTTGTTTCGATAGAAAAAATTCGATCCCGAATATTCCGAAGCCCTTTACGATTTTAACCGATTCAACCGCAATCTCCTTTATAAGTCCCGATGTTTTTTTGCTTATTTGAGCCGGCGCAATTACTGTATGGCAGATATGGTTCTTTTGAATAGTTTCAACAACCGGATAAACCTTTATTTCTTTTTTAGATCGAACTACCATTACTGCTAATTCTTTTTCGAAATCAATTAATTCTTCCGCCATTAAATCGATGTAGCGCTCGCTCAACTTTCTCTGTCCTGTTTGAAAATCTTTTTGATTTTTTACTAAAAAATTTCCATAACCATCGTAACCCATTTTTCGAGATTTAATCAAAAATTTTGTACCGAGCTTTTCTGCAATTTTTCCGTATGATTCAATAGGATGTATTTGCACAAAATTCGGAACAGGTATTCCAACCTTAGCTAAAACTTCTTTTTGAATCAGCTTATCCTGAATAAGCGAAATGGTGTATGAAGATGGCATAACTTTTTTACCAAGGTTTTCAATATACTCCAATACTTTGTACTCAATAAACTCATTTTCAAGCGTTAGAACGTCTGATACCGAAGCAATTTTTTTTATCAGATTTTCATCGTCCACCCAACCGACAAATTCATTTTTAGTCAATTGCCCTGCAGGTGAATTTTTTTGTTTTTCAATTACAGCAATTTCGAATCCCATTCTATAAGCCTGGAATGCGGACATGCGTGCGAGCTGTCCTCCTCCTAATATTCCTATACAAATTCTTTTGTTCAGTGCCGACTCTCCTATTTGAACGTTAAATAATGCTATTCAAAATTAAGAAGATTAAGTGCTTATTGAAAATTTTAACTTTAAGTGATTTGCAAACCGTTAATGTGAGAGGAACCAAGAAGGTTTTTAACAATTATACCATGTAGAGACGCTCCGCTGGAGCGTCTTACACGATATGCTTTATTGACTGACATTTATAAATATTTGTTCAGGCTGTTTGTTATTTATCCGGTTTTTTCTGATTAAGGTTCATCAATCTTTTCGGTTTAGACGCCCCGCTGGCCGTCCCTACTTTAATTATAAATCTTTTTTCCAATCAATAATTTTTATTTTTTTACCATCTGACCTTAGAAGTATAGCCGACATCAGATCAGTCCTCAAAATTTCAGAACCTGATGATTTTAATCTTTCGATTACTTGTTCCGAAGGATGCTTAAATTTATTTTGAATACCCACACTAATAAGGCTGATCTTAGGTTCGACAAATTGGATAAACTTTTCGGCAGAGCTGGTTTTACTTCCGTGATGAGCAACTTTCAGCACATGGCTTTTAAGCATCTGCTTATATCTTTCTGCATAATAAACTTCGGCTTTTCGTTCGATATCGCCGGTGAAAAGAAAGTCGGTATTTCCAAATACAATCTTTACCACCCCGCTCTTATCATTAGTGGAGAGTTTTTTATAAATAACATCATTATCATCATTAAATATATAGATATTTGTGTTGCCCTCTTTTTGAATCCCGCGTTGGTAATAAGAAAAAGGAACTTCGTGCTGAGATAAAAATTTTTCAAATTTTACATCCTTAGCTAATGAAGTATCTTTCAGCGGTTTAACTACATGCTCTATTCTTCCACTTTTTATTAAGGAATGAAAGCCGCCGTAATGATCAGCATCGAGATGCGATACGTAACCATAATTAATTTTTTCAATGCCAAGATAATCCAGCAGCGGTGCAACTATTCTTTCACCGTTATCAAAGAAAAGATTTGCATCACCCGCATCAACTAGTGCCGTTTTACCGTTAGGAAATTTAATAAGTATTGCATCTCCCTGTCCTACGTCGATTATAAAAATGTTCAATTCGTTTTTAGTTAAAAGCTCTTTATTATCTAAGGAAAGAAACAGCATGAGATTGACGGTAATTAAAACGGAAACAATAATTCTTGAAATAATTTTCTGAAATTTAATCATGCAGAAAAAGAAGGTGAGTAAAAGCAGATAGTACACAACGGCATCGTATAAAGTGAAGTTAATTATTCTGAGATGAGAGAAATCGAGATTGCCAGAAAAGCTTACGACTGAAAAAAGGATACTTGAGAAAAGCTCATTTGAAGAGGCATAAACAGCAGCCAATGGTGTAAAAAAACTGAATAAAAGCGTAACTATTCCGATTCCTACTATCAACCCGATTAAAGGAATTACAAATAAATTAACAACAAGCGCAACCAGCGATAATTTCCCGAAATACACAAGTGTAAATGGCAGCGTACCTAATTGAGCACTTAGAGAAACCGCCATGAAAAGTAAAATATATTTTATCCATCCGTGCTTTAACTTAAGAAGATCTATTTTTCTCTGGATGATAGGATAAATTGCAGCGATTGCAAATACCGCCGAAAACGAAAGCTGAAAACCCGGGTTGAAAAGTTCTTGCGTATCTAATAAAAGTATTATCAGTGCAGCAAGGAAAAGCGAATTAAAAAGATTTGTCGAACGATTTGTTAAGAAAGCTAATATTAAAATAATTGCCATTACCGAAGCACGAAATACCGACGGAGGCAAACCTGTTATGAACATGTATAGAATTAATCCTGCGATTGTGAGGAAAGACTTCATGTAAAGATTGAAACGCCCGAATACCACAATGAAAATCAATAAGATATAACCTACATGCAAACCCGAAACTGCTAATACATGAATTACACCAGAGTTGATGAATTCGTTTTTTGTATCATAACTTATTTCGCTTCTATCACCAAGCAGTAAACCCTTAAGAAGCGAAGCGGTTTTATCGTTGTGCAGATTGCTTATCATATCATCTACGTATCGGCGTAGTATAAATAAAGATGTTTGGGGTTCAACATTATATTCCGAAATTTTTTTCATTCCGGAAGTTTGATACGCAGTTATAATACCGCTGATACCCTGCGATTTTAAAAACTTATCGTAATCGAATTCCCCGGGATTTCGCTTCTCCCTTCCTTTTGAATACGTTCCGTTAAAACTAATGTAATTTCCCGGTAAAGTGTTTTCATACGCGCGTCGAAGTTTTTTTTGATCAGTATCCCGTATTCTGCACAATAACGTTACTTGCTTAATAAACTTCACATCTTTAGTATGAACTGAATCGCATAATAGCTTAAACCTAATTTCATATTCGCGGAAAAGTTCGACAGAAGTTACCTTTCCATATGCAGTTACATCTTTTTCTTTGTATAAATCCGCCGGAAGGTAATGTATATTTTCTTTTTGCATAAGCGCTAATAAAACAGCGGCAGAGAAAATTGCAATGTAGATCACAAGAGATGAAGCAATTGAAATGAACTTATTTTGCCTCATTAATTTCAAAATTAAAGCGAGCACGAGTGCTAATAAAAATATGTAAAGATAAAAAGGCTGAGGGGGTTCAATAAAATGAGATACAAGAATCCCCGCAATAAAGAAGAAAGATATCTTTATTACCGGGTAATCCTTCATAAACAATATCGGATAATGGCAGATTTAAATTGTGAAATATTCTTAATAAAGCCGGCTAATTTGTCGGCATTATATCCGGCTGTAATTGTTAATGCGGGATTCAGTGTGTGAGTTTTTACGGAAATATCTTCGAAGTTACCATGGTCCGAACAAATTATCATAGTCATTTCTTTTTGTTCGATATTCGAAATGAGCGTGAACAAAAATTCGTCGAGTGTAGTTACTATATTATCGAACTCATCGGCTATTCTTCCGTGCCCAAGATGATCTGTAAGAAAATATTCGTACAGCGTAAAGTCGTTTTGTGAGGCTATTTTTAGTAGTCTTCTTGCGGCAGCAGCAGGTTTAATAACAGGCAGTTTATAGCCAAGCTTTTTATTCCAGCGCTCGCCGGTTATTTCAGCAGTAAGGGCATAAGCTTTGCGAACGTCTGTTACATTGTTTAGCCTAACTCCGGATAATCTACAGCTTAACGAAGTAGTGCTCAATCTTGTTTTGCCCGAGGTTATGTAATCAAAAAATATTTTCGGATAAGCATTTGCAAAAAAAACTTTTTTATCTAATGATTTGAGGTGTGCAAAAATATTTTTCTCTTTTATTATTGGAATTAATGTTGAATAAGGGAACGGTCCAAAATGTTTGTTTATCAGTGCAGGTGCGTTAATGCCGCAAAGCAATGAGGTTTGACCGGTTCCGCTCTGCGGCAATCCCGAAACACCGAGCTTTGCATCTGTCGGAAATAAATACACTCCTTCGCGGTTAATGTATTGAGCATCAAGCGACGGCACTTTACCGAAAATTTTAGTAAAGGATTTAAATTCGTACTTGAAGAAAGGATTTGAAGCGGAATCATTTTTGCCTATGCCAACCCCATCCAAAAACACCATCAATACTGATGACAATGCTTACCTCAAGGTTTATGAAGATTTTTATTTTGATTCTACTGTAACGGTAACCGGTCCGTCGTTAATGATTTTAACACTCATCATCGCACCGAAGATACCGCTTTTAACTTTATCTTCGCCCAAATTTTGTTTCATTCTATCCAAAAATTTTTCATACAAAGGAATGGCTTCCTCAGGTCTAGCAGCTAATGTAAAACTTGGTCTATTTCCTTTTGCCGTTTCACCGTACAGGGTAAACTGCGAGATGATTAGAGCCTCCCCATTTATATCTTTTATTGAGAGATTCATCTTCTCATTAGCATCTTCAAAAATTCTTAAGCTGCTGCATTTATCCGCTGTCCAAATTACATCGTTAGCATTATCGCCGGTTTTTATGCCTAAAAGGATTACCATCCCTTTGCTTATTGAAGCCGAATAATTTTCGGAAGGAATGTTTACACCCCCTTCGCTTACTCGTTGTACTACTGCTCTCAATTTTTTACTCCGCAAATAATTCTTTCAATATTTTGATAGTCATTTATGATTTTGATATTGGACAATTCATTCTCTTCAAGTATTTCCTTTACAGATTTATATTGGTTTTTTCCAAGTTCAAAATATAATTTACCTCCAGGATTTAGGAGAGTACCCGATAAACTGCCGATAACTCTGTAGTAGCTTAGTCCATTCGCATCATCGGTTAACGCCTTGCGCGGTTCATAGACTTTTAACTCCGGCTGTAAAAGCTGATAATCATTTTGGGAAACGTACGGAGGATTTGAAACAATTATATCAAACTTCATCTGTAAGGGAAAAGGTAATAAATTAATATCATGCTGAATAAACTCTATAAATTGTTCTACTCCGTTGTAAAGTGAATTCTCTTTAGCCACCTCCAACGCTTTAGAACTCATATCGATTGCAATCATTTTAGGTGAATTTAAATATTTTGCCAATGATACCGCAATGTTGCCGCTGCCGGTACCTATATCTAATACAGCCGGCTGTTTTACTTCCTTATTATCCTTAATTATTTCTTCAACTAACAGTTCGGTTTCCGGGCGCGGGATAAGCACATCCCGGTTTACCTTAAATTTTAGTCCATAAAACTCAACCCAGCCAATTATATGCTGAAGCGGTTCCCGGCTACCTCTTCTTTTTAGTAATTCTCTGTACATAATTAATTCGAGCTCATTTAAAGGACGGTCGAAATGCAAGTATAAGTCAAGCCGGCTGCAATTGAGAACATGGGCAAGCAACAACTCGGCATTTATGCGAGGGGATTCTATTCCCTTCTTCACTAAATATTCAGTTGATAAATTAACTGCTTCAAGGATTGTCAGCATAGATAGATTACCAATACAATAAAAAACTGAAATAATTAATCCATTAAAAAATAATAGATCAACACTCCGAAATTTAACTGGAGGAGACCAAATGAAATGCCGCTTATTAGATCATACCTTCGAGTTTCATCCAATAATTTTGTTTGACCGGTGATTTGATATTCATCGAATTTTTTATCTGCTTTTATTTTATAATAAGCGCTTATCCCGCCGAAGGTAGTAAGAGTACCTAATAAAATTTTAAACATATCACTCTTAAAGAAACTTTCGTTATTTACAGTTCCCACAAAATCAAGCTCGATTGTTTTTGAATTAAGTTCCTCACCTGAATTAAATATTTTATCTAAAAATCCCCGTTTTGAAATTTTAATATTATTTAGATGAGGCGATATAAATAACGGAGTATGCCCGATTAATTTATCGTTTGAGTAAACATAAGCATCCTCCGGCAAAGTTGTAAGCAAAATTTCTTCTTCAAAATTATATGAGAGAGAGATGTCCTTAGTGCAGTCATCAATAATAAGCGAATCGAGAATTACCCTTGAATCCCACCGCAAGACATCCTCAACCGCTTTGATTTTATATTTGCCTTTAGGAAGACTTAAAGCAGCATTTCCCTTACCAACAAAATTATCATTTATGAAAATATCTGCTTTTAACTTCTCGATGTAATCATTCGACTTTACTGTAATGTTTACTTTTACCATACAGTCTTGAGAAAAAACTGCAAGGCTATAAAAAATAAACAGGAGACAAATCATCCTAATCATAATAAAATTCATACGCCTGTAGGATTCCTCTATCAAATCCGATGAATAATAAATCTTTGTGAAAAACAGGAGTTAATCTTGCTCTTCCTTCAAGCAACATAGTTTTAGCGATATTACCATTTTTTGCATCGATAAAATGAAGCTTAAGGTTGTGATCGGGTAGTATTATGAAATTTTTTGTTATAAGCGGAGAAACATTTAGCAGCCCTTTCGTTTCCGTTTTCCAATTCATTTCACCATTAAATTTATTTAAAGAGAAAAACTCTCCTTTTAAATTTCCGAAGAAAATCTTATCAGTTGATACGGCAGGAGTCATGAGGATTTTTGAACCGGTGTTAAATTCCCATAATAGTTCACCTGTGTTAAAATCTAATACATAGACAAATCCATTATCGCTTCCGGTAAAAATCCTATTCTCTGAAATAGTTATTCCGCCCGAAAATGTATCCGCGAATTTCTTCCTGTAAATTATTGCAGCTTTAGCCGCGTCGAAAGCAATAATTTCACCGGCATCGTTACCGAATATTAACTTATTGTCTTTCAAAGCAGTGGAAGTATGTGTAAAGACATTTGTTTCGATTTCATATTCTTTACCGCCTGCAAAATTGTATTTGATTACAGTTCCATTTTCGGTTGTAAAGATGATGCCGTCATTCAATTTAATTAAATCACTCAGCACTTTTCCTTTAACGGGCAGTTCAAATACCAGCCTGCCGTTAACGAAATCGTAAAAATGGATGAAAGAATTATTATCGTTTATTTCTGTTAATGCGTAAATAAGCCACATTCTATGCAGAATCGGCGCCGAATTTATTACACCTTTGTTTCGCAATAAACCTGCCTCTTTGCCCGTATCTATGTTAAAACAATAAATTCTTCCCGAAAGGTCTGAAGTAAATACAAATTTATCGGTTAACACCACCGAGGAAAAAGGGAAAGTGCCGTTTATTGTGTTTTGCCATCTAAGAATTATTGAGTCTGAAACCTCAACCGGAAAATAAAATTGCCGGCTTGTAGAAAAGCCAAACATCGGAAACTGACCGTCATCTCTCCGCGCTTCAATTTGAATGAGAGATTGGCGGCAGCCTGAAGCCATCAGTACTGCTGCAAAAAATATTAGTAACTTCTTTTTCAAAAATCCCAGCCAAAAAAGAATTGATAAAATAATCCGTCCTGAATCTGCTTAAAATTATTTTCAATTTTCTTTCCGATATCATAACGCAGCACAAGTACACCGAAAAGATTAAAACGGATACCCGCTCCAAAGCTTCCGAGTGTTGAACGGTATTCGGTATCCCACGCACCGCCTGCATCGAAAAACGCTGCTGCTCGTAAACCGAAAAAGCTTAAGCCGAACATCGGAAACTTAATATACAATTGATCGATGAGAGGCAGCCTAAGCTCTAAAGAAGACAGCCATAATTTTTCACCGCGGATAGACCAACGGGGCCAGCCACGCAAATCCCAGCTTCCGCCCATAAAGTATCTTCTAGCTTCTTTACCTTCATTATAAAACAAGGCGGAACGGAAAGCAATAGCCGACCTTAAACCTAAACGAAGATAGTGTCGGTAATCAGCCATAACGGTAAAGTAATTTACGTTACTAAATTTGATATCGCTTGTGTAACCTAATAGAAAACGCGCTCTAATTCCATCGATAGGTCCGGACGCAGCCCAAATTGAATTGTCGTGCACGTATGAAATCGAGTTGCTCATTAGAAGAGCTTTTCTTTCAACAAAACCTTCAATTACTTGTTTATCGGAGTTTGCAACCGTCATAGAGGCTTCGATTCGGTGAAATTTTGAGAGCGGAAAATTAAGCAGAAAAAATCCACCAAAGCTCCGCTCAAAAAAATATTCGTCAGAGTCGCGAATATCATATCGCCGCCCGCTGAAATGAAAAACTCCATAGCCATAGTTGGCGCGCTCTTCTAAATTAATCCGTTGAATAACCACATTGAAACTCCTTAGAAATTCACTCTGCACATCGGCAGTGTTATAAATAAGAAAGAAGTAGTTATCGTCTCCAAATAAATCGCTTAGCGAAAGCAGCGCTCCACCCCGTGTACCGTAAACCGGATCTGTTGTAACCTGGCTTTGAGCGTAATCAAGCGTATATTCTTTTTCATAAACGGCTTTTTGCCTCTCAGGTTCAATTTCAATTTTTTCGGCAGACCATTTTTGCTCGGCAAGAGAAAAATCCATTTTGATTACATCGTTAGAGGTGTATGGATTGAACAAACTCAATTTGTAAATATTAAAACTGAAATTTTCGAATCCGCAAAGGACAATAGTTGAATCATCAATAAAAGAATGATCAAATGCACTTGTAATGAAGGAAGTTACTTTGGTTATGGAATCAACGGATTCATCTTTTGTTAGGTCTAATGACCAAATATTACGAACACCGTCATAATCTGACGTGAATAATAATTTTTTCCTATTTGGTGAAAGCAGCGGTGAATAATTATTCGACCTTAAATAAGTAATGTAACTTATTTTTCTTGATGATAAATCGAGCTTGAACAAATTATATTTTGCTTTAAATGCACCTGAAGTTCGGTCGGACGAAAAATAAATTTCATCACCGGATTTACCGAAAGCAGGAGAGCGGTCGTCATAGTAATCGTTTGTTAATCGTAGAAGCGAATCTGAATCTAATATAAACAAAAATATGTCGCTAAATCCTTTTTGATCTATCGCGTGGAATACTACTTTCCCACCATTCGAAGAAAATTTCGGAGAAGATATATTTATCAGATTATCGTTACGGTACGATTTTACAATTTTCTTTTTTTCAATTGAATAAAAGTGAATTACATCCGTTTCTCCCGATTTGGTTACAAATGATAGAATTCCGTCTGCAGAAATATCAATAGTGGATTGAAATAAATGGAAGGCTTCAAGCTGTTCCGATTTCTCTCCTCTTAAAATCAACTCGGGAGTTACATCTTCATAATTTTCATTTAAAAGAGGCAGCCGGTAAATAGAAGAATATCCGTCACGATTCGCCGTAAAATAAATAAACTCCTTTTCGTTTGATTTATAATAAGCCGGTGAAAAATTAAATCCGAAATTGGTCAATCGTTTTGAGGAATGCTCAATTGGTACTTTTTCGGCAAATAAGGGATAAAATTTTTTCTTCAAGTAAAACAACCATTCCGAATCAATCTCCCTTATTGTTTTGCCGAAAGTATAAGCAATCACTTTATTGAAATCAGGATACATCCAAAAATTCTCAAGAAGAAGAGGAATTTTTTCAGCGCCATATTTTTCAGCGGCAAATTCTAAAAAGCTTTGCCCCTCCTTGTACATCAAGAATGAGCCGTAAATCTGGTTGATGTTTTCAAGCCCTACAAAATAATTATTTATTACCGCATCGCGCATCACCATTTCAGCCTGGGCATCTATGTCGGTTGATAAATACTCCGCTAAACCTTCCACAAACCATAATGGAGGCAGAACATCGGCAGGCAGCCTGCGGTCCGCAAGCACCCTGTAAACTTTTGTGGTCATAAACACGTGAACAATTTCATGCCTTATTACATGCTTGAAATCCGCCAGCGATCCGGTGTAAGGAATTACTACACGTCCTTTAATGAATTCAAAAAATCCGCCGACACCTTCCGGAATGAAGCCGGGAGTGGTATTTGTCTGCTGAAAATGAAGATGTGTATTATAAAAAATGAGAGGAATTCTTTTTGAAACGATATGATTTAGTTTGATCTTCAGCTCCTCGTAAATTTCCTCAGCATAAAAAGCTCCTATTTCGGCAATCTCCTCAAGATCATCATAATAATAAATATCGAAGTTATCTGTTCTAATTACTTTCCAATCAAATTTTTGATATTGAACTTTATTTCTGCCAAAGAAATAAAATTGAGCCGGTGCGGTGCTGCTGATGAAAAGTAAAATGAAAAGGACATATTTAATTATTCTATTCAAATTCAAAATTACATTGAATGGTTTTTTGCCGATAAAATTGAAACTTAATCATTTGTACGCCGTATTATGTCAATCTTTGCTTTAAGGTATTAATATATTGAATTTCAGATGGATCATATCCTCTCAAAAGTGCCAGATAGTAAGTTATCCAATCTGCTAAATATGTCAAATCCATAATTCTTACCTTAAAATTTTCTTCGCTGCTCTGCAAATTAATCACATCTACACCTGCTTTTGAGACTAATTCATTTGTGATATGAAACCTCCGTTTAATTTGAGGATGATATTTCTCATCTAAAATGTTTATCAGAATAGCGTTAAGTCTGTTTTCATTAAAAGTTTCCCAACCGATAATTTCGTTATGATTCATTTCCGGAATAACATTATGAAATGCATGCAGTTTTGAATTTTCATTCATCTGGCATTTCAATCGATATCCCACTGCGGAAGTAACATCGGCACAGGAATATATTACGGGAATAAAGCCGATTAGTTTTTCGGCGTAGTTTAATGCGGGGTTATCTTCTTTTGAATATATGGAGGAATATTTAATCCATAACTCAATAATTTTATTCACAATTTCATCTTGTTCTTTAATTATGTTTAAGTTTTGCATTACTTTTAACAGCGAGAAAAAACTTAATCCCAACGCAAACCTCGGCTGATATCCTGGTTGTATTTTCACAAGCGGAATTTTATTCCTTTCAGCTATCTTTCCCACTTTACCGCCGGTGCTAATACAAATAATTTTGCATCTGCGCTTGAGCGCCTGTTCAAATACTTCTATGGTTTCTTCTGTACCACCGGAGTATGAAGATACAACGATTAGAGTGGATTCATCTGCATAAGATGGAAGAAAATAATTTCTATTCACAGTAAACGGAAGGGATAATTCTTCACCTAAAAAATTTTGAAGTAAATCGCCGCTTATTGCCGAACCGCCTAAACCGGTTAAAATAATTTTATTGAATTTTGTACTGTCGATGCCTTTTAGATCAATATTGTTTGTCCATGCAAATTCAATTTGACGATGATAATTTTTTAAAACTTCAAACTGAATTTGAGGATCGTGCTTTTTTACAAGTGCCTGGATTGACATTATCAGCCTATATTATGTGTCGTGTTCTGATGATATTATTTTCTTTGAAGAATTTCTTAATATGTGCTACCACTTCATCCTCGGTGGCATAAGTGAGACATTCTTCCGCCATTTGATTTGCCTTTTTAAATGAAATGCTTCGGATAATTCTTTTTGCATAAAGAATTGTTGCAGGAGACATGCTTAGTTCTTTAATACCAAGTCCGACAAGCAGCGGAATTGCAAGTGTATCGGCTGCCATTTCACCGCAAATGCTCAATTCCTTTTTATATTTATTAGATTCAGTCACAATAAACTTCAAAGTTCGGAGTAAAGCCGGGTTGAATTCCTGAAATAAATCTGAGACGAGATCGTTTCCTCTATCAACTGCCATTAAATATTGAATTAAATCGTTCGTGCCGATACTTAAGAAATCAACTTCATTTGCAAATTCGCCAACCATAACTGCAGCAGACGGCACTTCAACCATTATGCCCGTACGCATGTCTTTATCAAATGCAATTTTTTCCCATTTAAGTTCATTTTTGCATTCGTCAATTATTTTTTTGGTTTCCCGCACCTCCTTAATTGTAGTAACCATAGGAATCATAAATTGAATATTTTTATTTATGCTTGCTCTCAATACTGCCCGAATCTGTGTCTTAAACAAGCTCATGTTTTCAAGCAAAAGTCTTATGCCTCGAAGTCCGAGGAAAGGATTTGGTTCATCATATTCGAGAAATCTGAATTTGTCTCCTCCGATGTCAAAAGCTCTTATGGTAACGAAATCGGGATACATTCTTGATGCTAAGTTCGAGTAAATTCGCGTTTGTTCTTCTTCAGTAGGAAATTCATTCAATTCATCTAAAATTTGTTCGGTACGGTAAAGCCCGATTCCTTTTGCACCGCTTGTAATAACAAGATCTATCTCGCCGGATACATCAACGTTGGCAAGCAGTGTTATTTCTTTCCCGTCTAAAGTTACTGCAGGCTGATCTTTGAATTCTTCCAAACCTTTTTGAAGTTTTTTAAGGTGCTCAATCTTTTCACTGAAGAAGTGTATTTGTTCTTTCGAAGGATTACTCAATACATAGCCATGGAAACCGTCAACAATAATTAATTCTCCATCTTTAATCTGATGCGTAGCGTTATGTGTTCCTACTACTGCAGGAAGATTTAATGAACGGGAAATAATAGCTGCATGGGAAGTAAGACCGCCATGATCGGTTACAAATCCTTTAACATCACAGCGCGAAAGTAATATAGTATCGGCAGGGCTTAGTGAATCGCTTACAACAATTACATCGCTTGAAATTTTTGATTGCCATCTTTTCTTTTGAAGATTTCTGATAATCCGGTTTTTAATGTCCTCAATATCCTGCGCTCTTTCCTTCATATAACTTTCATCCGAAGTGCGCATTAAGTTCTGGTACTTTGATATTTCGTCGTCTACAATATATTCGGGTTGTTTTTTTTCTGTTCTAATTCTATCGATGATGTTTTGAATTAATATCGGATCGTCAAGAATCATCATCTGAGCTTCAAAAATGGCTGAACGCTCGTCTCCCATTTTTTCCCTAGCGATGGCGAACACCTTATTCAACTCTTTTTTCGATTTTGTTAGGGCTTCATGAAGGTTCTTTACAGCTTCATCGATATCGGAAATATCACCGTGATTTATTTGGATTTTTTCCTTAGTAAAAAGGAAGGATTTGCCTATTACTATTCCCGGTGCCGCCGCAATACCGGCAATTTTGTTTTCAGATTCTTTAAATATTTGTTTAAATGATTTCAAATCTCGTCAAAGCCCCTATCAAAGTATTCAATAATTTCTTTAGCTGCGGCTTCTTCATCTTCTCCGTCAAATGTTAAGATAAGTTGCGAACCCATTTCGGCTGCAAGAGTCATTACTCCGATGATGCTTTTGCCGTTAATATTCAAACCGTTTTTGGAGATATAAAATTCGCATTTATATTTTGATGCAAGCTTAACAATAGTAGCCGCCGGTCTTGTATGAAGCCCCGCTTTGTTAACTATTTTCACTACCTTTTCGATCATTACTTCTTTCGTTTGATGAGAGAATGAGCTATCCATTCAAGAACGAATTTATTTCTTTCGTCAGGAAGTCTTCTTAATGAATGTTGAGCCTTAGTGAAATATCCTTGTGTCTCGACCGCGGCTAAATCAAAAATTCCTAATCTTGCATAAAGATTCCTGTATTTGTAAACCTGGTTCTTCCTTATCCCTTTATGTTTAATGACGTATAAAAGAGCCTGTTCATCTTCACCTTTTGCTAACGATAAGGCAGATAAAAATAAAAAAGTTTTTTTGCCCTCTATCAAATCTCCACCAGAAATTTTTCCGAATTCTTCCTCCGGTCCTAAAATGTCCAATAAATCATCCTGTATTTGAAATGCCATTCCGAGATTTCGCCCAAAAGTTGAAAGCGCTTTAACTTGATTCGCATTACCGCCGCCTAAAATTGCACCTAATTTACAACACATCTCAAATAAAGCTGAGGTTTTTTTCCGGATCATCATAAGATACTCGTCAACCGAAACGTTATCGCGCATTTCAAATTCTTTATCGAGACTCTGCCCTTCGCATACCTCAACTAAACTTTTTGTGAATGATGAAACGATCTTTTTTGAATCACCGCTGCAGTCCATCAAAAGTGTTTCATAAGCAACGGCAAGGAGGCTATCACCGACCAGAATTGCAGTATTAATATCGTATTTTTTATGCAGAGTTAACAGCCCTCGTCTTTTCTCCGCATTGTCCATAATATCATCATGAACCAGGGTAAAATTATGCAGCAGTTCTACCGCTGCGGCAGCATAGTATCCTTTTTTAAATTGGTTGTTAACAGCTCTTGCAGAGAATATTACCAGCAGAGGTCTTAATCTTTTTCCGCCGCTTTTAAGAATATAAGCGGCAGGTAAATACAATGTATCGGGATTTCGATTGTCAAAAGAGTCAAAAAGAATTTTATCAATCTTCTTTCTTTCGCGGTTAAGCAATTCGGAAAAGTGTTTGTTGTGTTCAGAATTCAAAAAAGCAAATCCTTTTTGATTAATTTATTTTTTCTTAACTGCTTTAAATTTTTTGAACCTGTAAGGAACATAATTTTTTTTATCGTATCGAACCAGCCGCTAATTAGATTTATAACCCCTTCAATATCGTTTTTATGCAATTCCGTAAGAATGATTCTTGCCGAAGCAACTAGATCGGAACCTAACGCCAAAGCTTTTGCAGCATCCATTGCAGAATTAATACCACCCGATCCGATAAGGGTAAATTTATAATTACGTTTCAGCTTAAAAATTTCCTTAATGCAGTACGAAGCGGGCAAACCCCAATCCCAAAATTCAATACCGTCGGTGTTTTTATTTCGAAGAATTTCCACACCGGTCCAGCTTGTTCCGCCGGCACCTGCAACATCAATTCCCGCTACGCCGGCATCCAACAATTTTTTAGCGGCAGCAGATGATACCCCCGTTCCGACTTCTTTAACTATTACCGGCACAGTTAGAGTTTTGGTTAATCTTGTTATGTTGTCCAGCAGTCCCTTAAAATTAGGTTCGCCGTTTTTTTGAAGCAGCTCTTGAGCGGCATTCAGATGAATCACAAGCGCATCGGCTTCAATTACATTGACCAACTGCTGGAATCTTTTGACGGATTTAACTGCCGCCACTTGTGCCGCGCCGATGTTTCCCAGTACCGGAACACCCGCCGCATTTTTCCGAATCACTTTATAGCTATTCTTGAACGTTTTGTTTTCGAAAATCTGCCTTTGACTGCCGACCCCTATAGGAACATTTAATTTTGCCGCTGCAACTGCAAGTTTGGCATTAATATTTTCAGCTTCATCAGCCCCGCCCGTCATGCATGAAATTAAAAAGGGATAGCTTATCTTCTTACCAAAAAACTTTGTTTGAAAGCTAATTTTATTAAGTTCTACTTCAGTAGCGGCATTATGAATAAAATCGTAGTAATCAAAGCCGTTTTTTTTCTGTTTAAATGCAACCTCATCGGTAAGACAAAGCTCCAGGTGTTCCCTCTTTCGCTCGGATATTTCTTCGGAGTTATCTGACATGCGTTTTTCTGTTTCAAATTCTTTTTATTAAGATATTAAAAATTACTCAAAAATTCTGCGGTTGGTTGAATAACTAACTATTTAAACTTTAGCGTAGAGATATTTTTGAAGTGCAGTAAAAACCTTCTTATTCGTTGTTAATGCTTAACATTCTTGTGCACGCAATTTTATTGACCGTCAAATTCAGTATACTCGTATTCATTTAAGTACAGCCGCTTAACAATAGTCTCACCCCTAACCGAGTTAGTAAGCAGAATTTTTTCGGCAGTCAGCAAGTCGTTTAAGCTGAGTAGTTGTTCTTTTACCGAAGGATTCATTTTTAAGAAGTAATTACGATAAATACCATTTAGAATTCCTGTGTTGAGCGGCGGAGTGAGCCATTGTCCATCCTTAAACACAAAAATGTTTGAAATGGCTCCTTCAGTTACTTGCTTATTCTCATTTAAGAATATAACATCGAAAAATCCAAGCGCAGAAAATTTTTTAGATTGTTCGTCGTACAAAGTTCTGTTTGTAGTTTTAAAATATTGAAATGGACTGTTCGAATTAACCGGAACTTGCGCTAACATTACCTTAACATCCGCTGCTCTTGTATCAATTTGCTTCAACGAATGATTTAATTCTCCCCATTTGCTTAGAGTAAGACGAATTCTCGTCGGTTTACGCGACCTTTGACTTGCGATAATTTTTCTTAAGTAATTTCGAACCTTTTTTTCGTTGAATTTGAATAAGAAATAATCCGCAGCAGATTTTAACCTTTCAATATGTTCTTCAATGAATAAAATTTTTGAATTTTCCATCCTCATAGTTTCAAGCAATTCAAAGTACGGGTGAGGATCTGTAATGAATCTGCTTTTGAGCAGAGTTTCGTCATATTCAGATTCCGAATTACTATCCCACACTATACCACTCCCAATTCCCAACTCACCTATAGATGTTTTTTTATCGATGTTCAAGGTTCTTATCGCAACATTAAAAGCGGTTTTCTTTTTACTAATTATCCCGATTGAACCTGTATATATTCCCCTTTTACCCGCTTCCAGCTCATTAATTATTTCCATTGCGCGAATTTTTGGTGCTCCGGTTATAGATCCGCTTGGAAAAATATTTTTAATTACATCTGAGAATTTTATTCCTTTTTTAAGTGTAGATTCGATTCTCGAAATCATTTGGAACAATGATTCATACTTTTCAATTTTGAATAAATCCTTTACCTTTACCGAACCGTACTTGCTAATTTTACCAAGATCGTTCCGAAGCAAGTCAACAATCATCAAATTTTCTGCTCTATTCTTTTCACTTTCAAACAGGTTCTGCTTTTGCCAGGAATCGTGAATTTGATCGATACCCCGCGGGGATGTGCCTTTCATGGGTGCAGCAGTAATTTTATTTTTTTTTACTTCAAAGAACAATTCAGGCGATAATGAGATAATATATTTGTCTTCATCGTTGATGAAAGCGGTATACTTTGCAGATTGATTGAAAATTAATTTTTCGAAGAATGATTGAATGTTACCCTCAAAATTGAATCCGGCTTTAATCGTATAATTTATCTGATAAGTGTCTCCCTCCTCTATATATTTTTTAACTCGTTCAACATCGCTGCTAAATTTTTCTTTACCGGTATTAGGATTAAATGAAGAAAGTCTAAAATCTTTTGCGTTTCTCAAAGTTATATCGATTTTTTCGGAATCGATTTCAAAAAAATCTTCCGGATTAAAAAAGTAAAATCTCAGCAGCGGTTTATCAGCAGAAAATTTTTTTAGTTTTTTTTCGAAAGCGTACCCCGCTTCGTACGAAATAAAGCCATAACCGGTCAGTCCGTTTTTTACAGCGTTATTAATTTGAAGAAACGAAGATTCTACAGTACCGATCTCATCAGCACTAATGATTAGTTCGGGCTTTGTAAACAGATATGATTTACTTCTATAATAGATTGACGGCGTATAAAAAAATGCCGCACCCGGGATGGAAACAACTTTGCTAAGAATTTCTTTCAATCTCATACAAGTAAATTAAATTATTGGATTTAAATTTAGAAATAGGTGTATATGCAAATTCAACTGTAATTATATTTTGTTACCCTGCGAAAAGAATCTAACTCACTTTACTTTAAAAAACCTCCGAGGTTTGAGCAACTTTTGCAGATGGAAAACCTCGGGAGGTTTAACTTAAAAAATTAGTGTTTAGCTGAGCAGCCAGGCGAATATTTGTTTTTGTCCGCAAAATCTGAAGTAAAAAAAGTATAAGACTTTTAAGTTTAATTAAATTATTTTTACCGGCAATATTAAACACAAAAGGAAACCGTAATGCAGAAACCCCGCCTCAGCTTTTGGCAAATCTGGAACATGAGTTTCGGATTTTTAGGAATCCAATTCGGATTCGCCCTTCAAAATGCAAATGTAAGCAGAATATTTGAAACACTCGGAGCTAATATAGATCAAATTCCGATACTGTGGATTGCAGCTCCGGTAACAGGGCTTATCGTACAGCCAATAGTCGGGCACATGAGCGATAGGACATGGAATCGATTAGGCAGAAGACGACCTTACTTTCTGGTGGGGGCACTGCTTGCATCCACTGCCATAATCATAATGCCGAATTCTCCTGTTCTTTGGGTAGCAGCCGGAATGCTGTGGATTATGGATGCTTCGATAAATATCTCAATGGAACCTTTCAGAGCTTTTGTAGGAGATATGCTGCCATCCGAACAGCGTACGCAAGGATTTGCAATGCAAAGTTTTTTTATAGGTGCCGGCGCTGTAGTAGCATCTGCTTTGCCATACATGATGACAAATTGGTTTAACATTGCAAATACCGCACCCGAAGGTGAGATACCAGATTCAGTTAAATTTTCCTTTTATATAGGAGGAATTGTTTTTTTAGGTGCTGTGCTTTGGACGGTGATTAGATCTAAAGAATATGCACCCGAAGAACTGAAAAAATATTCTGAATCGGCAGAACAAGACTCAATTCGCCGGATAACCGAACCGGTAGCAGATTCAATACTAATTAGAAATGGTTTAATATGGTTAATATTAGGAATAGCTGTTAGTGCTGTTTTGTTTTTAGTAATGAACCAGGAAGATTTTGGACTTTATGTTTTATTTGTAGGTTTTGCTTTGTTCGGTCTGCTTCAAATCATTGTGGGTATTTTAACTAAATATGGAAAAACAGAAGAAGGTGTAGTAGTTGTAATAAACGATCTTTACAATATGCCGGTTACAATGAAACAGCTTGCGGTAGTTCAATTTTTTTCATGGTTTGCTTTGTTTGCTATGTGGATTTATACAACTCCCGCCGTCACTCATCATATTTACGGCGCATCCGATACTACTTCGGCACTGTATAATGAAGGTGCCGATTGGGTAGGCGTATTGATGGCTGTTTATAATGGATTTGCTGCTGTTATGGCTTTTATTCTTGTTTGGTTGGCGAAGAAAACCAGCAGAAAAACCGTTCACATGATTAGCTTGATTTGCGGGGGTTTAGGATTAGCATCATTTTATATAATAAAAAATCCGCAACTACTATTAATATCGGAATTGGGAATCGGTTTAGCATGGGCATCAATACTTGCAATGCCTTATGCAATACTTGCCGGTTCGCTGCCTGCCGAAAAGATGGGAGTTTATATGGGAATCTTTAATTTTTTCATAGTTATTCCTCAAATAACAGCAGCAAGCATACTCGGTTTTCTTGTAAAAAATATTGCAGGTAACGAGGCAATTTATGCGCTGCTTCTTGGTGGTGCATCAATGATTATCGCCGGATTGATGGTTTATTTTGTGGAGGATAAAGATTAAAAAACCCCCTAAATCCCCGAAAGGGGGACTTTAAAAAAATAAAGATATGCCAGATTTGGTTATGCAAAAATTGGAGTAGAATCTGGCATATTTAAATTCCCGAATTAAATTTCAATGCCCGGCTTTACTTGGGGTTGTAACCTCATCTCCGTGAATTTTTTCTTCTTCATTATAATTACTATTTTAGGTTTAAGTAAAAGGAGTGAAAATGAGACAGGTAATTCAAATATCAATCTATAAAGGTGAAAATTATTTTGTGGCTGAAGGAGTGAATGTACCCATTGTAACTCAAGGTAAAACATACGACGCACTTTTTCGCAACTTGAAGGAAGCAATCACTCTATTTCTTGAGGATGAGGATCTATCACGATATGATATTCAGGCAAATCCAGCCATAATTGCAAACTTTGAATTGAACAACATCCTTTATGCCTAAGCTTAATGTTCTATCTGGTAAAGACTTGATAAAAATATTTAGTCACTTTGGGTTTTTTATCGAATCTCAAAAAGGCAGTCATATAAAACTTTCTCGAATAACTTTGAATCAGAGACAGGTTCTAGTTATTCCTAATCACGATGAAGTAGATATTGGAACACTAAAGGCAATTTACCGTCAAGCGAATAAATATATCAACGAGAAAGAATTGTTCCCGCATTTTCATTCGGCGTGAATTTGACAAAATTGTAGGGAGCGATCTCCTGATCGCTCCGTTTTAAAATAATAAACAAACAGGAGTTTGACCCCAACAAACCTAGTTTCTCACGCTTTAGCTAAGCTGAGAGAACCGGGTTTGTTAATAATAGGAGATTAATGCCCTGCCTTATTTGTTGTCGTAACTTCAATATTATGTATCTTTTCTTCCTTTACAAGCATCCATAAAAATGCTGAGATAGCAAGTGTTACTGTACTGATTATGAAAATTAAGCTTTTATTTCCTGCCTGACTAATCGCAAGTCCAATGCCAAAGCTTGCAATAAGTTGAGGAAGTACTACTGACAGGTTAAACAATCCCATGAACAATCCCATCTTTGTTTGATCTACCTGCTGAGATATAATTGCGAACGGTAAGCTTATCGTTGATGCCCAACCAATTCCGAGTATTGCCATGATGATGTAGATTATCATCGGAGAAAAGCCAAAAAGCAGTATTGCTCCATACCCCACCGCCATTGATGCAATGCAAATGAGATGAGTCTTTACTTTTCCGATTTTTCTGGCAAGTGGTTCTAAAACCGTAACTGGCAGAATAGCCGCAACAGCATTAAAAATTAAGAAGCTTATTGTTACAACTTTTCCCATTTGGATTGCAACATCTTCTGGAATTGTACTTCCCTCTCCGTAATCAAAGACTTTATATTGCACATAAGCAAACATGTAAACAAACATTGTCTGAATACCAATCCATGTAAAGGAATGAGCAGCGAGAACTTTCTTAAATCCAATCAATCCTTTTTCTGATGCTGATTTTCCTTTACTCTTTTGCGTTAAGACTTTTAATATGAAAAATAAAGTTATAATGAAGCAGATTACTTCTGCATAGTAATTATCAAAATGAATATTGAGCAAGCGCATTGTAATTGCATAAATTGCATAAAGAAGAAATCCCCAAAGCGGTTGGATATAATTCATTATCTCACTAAAAGAAGATTTTGCTTTACTCTTCAAACTCTCTTCAGATTCATCAGCAAGATATCTTGTTTCTTCAATAAAAAAAGTAGGAATGAGAGACAAGAACAGCACGAGAAATACTCCGAAGTAAATCAAAACGTAATTATCCCAAATTGCTCCAATTACATAAGCCATTACTCCAAAGGTTCCTGAAATGGTCTGCATCCAGGTATATCCTTTTGTTCGCTCAACGCCTTTGGGAGTAACATCTGCAATGATTGAACGAGTCGGATTAAAACTCACATTTATTGCAAGATCAAGTGTGAGTGCTACAATAATTGCGACGCCGAGGATTCCGCCAATTCCAAGCGAGGATGAAATTACATCTATGTTTGGAAGTGCAAGCAACATCATCGCAGCTAAGAATCCGCCGATAAGAATAAATGGTCTTCGCCGCCCGTTCCACATCCAAACTTTATCGCTTATAATTCCAATTATTACTTGACCGAGAATTCCGGCAATTGGTCCCGCAGCCCAAACAAGTCCAACGTCATGAATATCGAGTTTATACTTTGTGCTAAGTATCCAGCTTAATGCTGAGATTTGAATTGATAATGCAAAACCCATTGCCGTTGCAGGCAAGCTCAATAATATGTAAAAGGAATTTGTTAATTTTTTTTGTATTTCAAGCATATCAAGCTCTTAGATAATGAAGTAAAGATTTTAATTATTTTTTAGGTATTAAAAATTATAAAGGTTAATCAACAATTAAGAGCAAAGATTCATTTCCTTTTACAATCAGAGATGAATGAATATCTGCAGGATATTCTTCACCGCTTCTTGCGTCAACCAATTTTGCAGCATCTTTCAGAATACTCTTATAATTGGAAAGGTTTAGCTCCATGTCAGTTTCATTGTCGTTTATGACTATCATCATTTTTTCGGAATTAAATATTCTGAAATAAATATAAAAATTTTCTTTAGGTGGGAAGTGAATCATGCTTCCTTCAGAAAGTGGTCTGTTGTTCATTCGTAAATGAAGCAGTTCGCGTACAAAACTAAAAATTTCATTCTCCCGTTCGGTTCTTCCTTCGGGAGCAAATGCATTTCTTTCATCTCCCGGAAAACCGCCGGGAAAATCCGACCGAATTAAACCGTGATCTTCATCCCCTATCATTCCTATTTCGGTACCGTATAAGAGCTGAGGAATCCCGCGAGTGGTAAGTAACATCGTTAAAACATTTTTCGCCTTGTTTAGATTTCCTTTAGCAAGGTACATCAATCTTACGATGTCATGATTATCGACAAACACTACAAGCTTCTCCGGATAGGGATAGATGAAATCCTGAGCGAAAGTTTCGTAAATGTTATAAAGATTTGCTTTGCCGGATGCATAATCTGCCAGTACATCCCTAACTCCAAAATCAGTAACAGAGGGTAAGTTCGAATCAAATTCTCTTGGGAAAAAACTTCCGCTTTGATAGTAAGCTAAGAATGCGGGTTCGCCGGTCCAAACTTCACCGACAATATTTAGGCTTGGGTATTCATTAAAAATTGTGGCTGCCCATTCGGAAAGAAATTTTTGATCTGCATAAGGATAAGTGTCCTCGCGGATTCCGTCGATACCGGAAAATTCAATCCACCATATTGTGTTTTGAATGATATAATTACCGACATAAGCATTCGATTGATTCAAATCGGGAAGATAAGAAGCAAACCATCCTTTGCTCAAAGATAAAACAGTAGAACTATCGCTGTATAAATCTGCGTAAGACATTTTATCGTGCATGATTGTTAAATGATTGTCAACCGAACCATTAAACCAATCATCCATCGGAGGATTTTTTACCCACGGGTGATCAATACTTACATGATTGCTGACATGATCGAAAATTACTTTCAGACCTCTACTATGAGCTTCATCAACCAAAGTTTTATACAATTTATTACTGCCAAACCGGGGATCGATGGAGTAATGATTGGTAGCAGAATATCCGTGATAGCTTATCGATGTGTTATTCTCAACAAGCGGGGTACACCAGATAGCTGTTACCCCTAAATCCTTTAAATAATCCAGCTTATTAATAATACCTTGCAAATCACCGCCGTGCCTTCCTATTATATGCGCACGGTTAAGTGAATCACGAAACCCGGTTACGTTGTCATTTTGCTTGTCACCGTTAACAAATCGATCGGGAGTGATGAGATAAAGAACATCCTTTTTATCGAAACCCTGGTGTTTATTTTTTGATAGTTCCCTTTGCCTGATAGGATATTTTACCTCCAATTTTTTCCCATTCCTGGTAAATGTTATTAAATAATCTTTAGGCGGTAGATTTTGCGGAAGTTCAATATCTATGAATAAATAGGAATTATTTTTTAATCGATAAATTTTTTTTACTGCCGGTCCACCTTCCTCAAATATTACCTTTATGTTATTAAGATTATCTCCATAGACCATCAATTGAATTTCGTTAAGCTTCATCCCTGTCCACCAATTCGGCGGTTCAATTTTGTGGATTGAAAATTCTTGTGCTAAAATCTGCAGCGGCAATGTGAGGAAAATAACTAAAGGAAGTAAGAGGTTGTGGAAATGCTTCATCAATTGTTTGGTAATGGTTAATAAATAGGACTTCAATTATTCCGTGCAAAAATATGCAATCATTTTGATATTTGAAAAAGATAGTTGCAAATACAATTTTGAAGCAGGCCAACAGAAGAATTGAACAATTATACAACTCCACTAAACACCTCCGTCATGCATCTCCATTTTAACCTTTATTCAAGGCAATGTATTCTACATTCACTATAGGCTGATTTATCAGCCTTTCTTCGGTTAGCGTCACCATTTATGGTGATGCGGTATGGAGCTAAATTCCAAACAATTAATTCCAAAACCCAAATAAATACCAATGACCAAATTTCAATTCTCAATACAAAACAAAGCTCCGTCAGTAGCGAAACATTGGTGCAAGCATTCTACCCATATTATTATGAATCAACATAAAGTTGAAAATTTCTTCAACAATAATTTTTTCGGATTATTGCATATATTAGCTAATAAAAATAATTTTGCGTTTCAATTTTACAAATGAAGATGATTGACCAGGCTGAAGAGAAGAATATAACGGTAAACAGGAAAGCATCGCATGAATATTTTATTATTCAAACTTACGAGGCGGGAATAATTCTTACCGGAACAGAGGTTAAGTCGCTTAGGCAAGGTAAAGCGAATTTAGTTGATAGTTATGCAGCACTTAAAGATGGTGAAGTATGGCTGCATAGTGTGCACATAAGCCCTTATGAACAGGGTAATATTTATAATCACGAGCCAACCCGGACAAGAAAGCTTCTGCTGAAAAAGAGTGAAATCAGAAAATTAATCGGTAAGGTTAAAGAGAAAGGGCTTACGCTCATTCCTCTCAGATTATATTTCAAAGAAGGTAAAGTAAAAGTTGAATTAGCGCTGGCGAAAGGAAAGAAAGTGTACGATAAACGAGCATCCATAGCTAAGAAAGATTTGCAGCGCGACCAGGAACGACGCATAAAATTTTAATTTAAATGATGAGCCATTCCACAATTATTTTAAAGTATAATTAATTAAATTTCGCATCGAAAAAAGAAATTGTAAATGAACAAAGTAACATTCCCCCCTTTGAATGAGCAGATGGACGTCATCAAGAGAGGCGTCTTCGAAATCATACCTGAGGAAGAGTTAGTCCAAAAATTAGAGAGAGCAACAAAAACCGGAAAACCTCTTAATATTAAATTGGGATGCGATCCAAGCAGACCCGATTTGCATATCGGGCATTCGGTTGTACTTCGAAAATTGGCGCAGTTTCAATTATTAGGTCATCAGGCAATATTAATTGTGGGCGACTTTACTGGCATGATTGGCGATCCTTCGGGAAGAAATGCAACACGCCCTGCCTTAAGCCTTGAAGAAACTCGTAAGAATGGTGAATCATACTTCGAGCAGGCATCCAAAATACTTGATAAAGAAAAAACGAAGATTGTTTATAACTCAGAATGGTTAGGCAAAATGTCATTTGAGGATGTGATTAAATTATCCTCAAAATATACCGTTGCACGAATGTTAGAGAGAGATGATTTTACTAAGCGATTTAAAACAGGTGAGCCGATCAGCCTTCATGAATTGTTATATCCTTTAGCACAGGCTATGGATTCTGTGGTAATCGAAAGCGATGTTGAACTTGGCGGAACTGACCAAAAGTTTAATCTTTTAGTCGGCAGAGATATTCAGAGAGAATTTGCTATGGAACCTCAGGTAATATTAACTATGCCGCTTATTGCAGGTACCGATGGTATTGAAAAGATGAGCAAGTCGCTTAATAATTATATCGGCATTACTGAAAGCCCGAAGGAGATATTCGGAAAAACATTATCTATACCCGATACATTAATTTATAATTATTTTGAATTGGCAACGGATGTATCTAAAGAAAATTTAGCGGAAATAAAAAAGCAGTTAGAGAGTCCGGATATTAATCCAAGGAATTTAAAACGAAGATTAGGTAAAACCTTGGTAAGTATGTATCATAGTAAAAAAGCCGCCGAAGAAGCCGAGGCGGAGTTCGATAAAATTTTCATCAAGAAAGAAATTCCGGAAGATATACCGGTGGTGGAAATAAATAACGGTGAATTAGAAATTAACATATTAGATTTAATTTATCGTGTAAACTTTGCATCCTCCCGCAGCGAAGCAAAACGCCTGGTGCTGCAGGGAGGAGTATCAATAGACGGCGAAAAAATAGAAGACGTTTCAGCAATCATTCGATTAGGCGGCGAGAGAGTCCTAAAAGTCGGAAAACGCAAATTCATAAAGATAAAATCATAAATCACTTTGAAAGGAGATGATAATTTGTATGTTCCTACTAAAATATTTTTTACCAAAGGGGTAGGTAAGCATAAAGAATACTTAACCTCATTCGAGCTGGCACTAAGAAGTGCTGGAATCGAAGTGTGCAACCTGGTAACGGTAAGCAGCATCTTTCCAACAGGCTGCAAGAGAATCAGTAAAGATGAAGGCATAAAAGAATTAAAGCCGGGTCAAGTTACGTTTGCCGTAATGGCGCGCAACTCAACTAACGAACCCAACAGACTAATCGCAGCATCTATAGGCGCCGCTTTACCTGCCGATAATTCTATGTACGGATATCTTTCCGAGCATCATCCGTTCGGGGAGAGGGAGAAAGTTGCCGGTGAATATGCAGAAGACCTTGCAGCTACAATGTTAGCCACTACTCTCGGTGTGGAGTTTAATCCCGATACCGATTGGAGCGAGAGGGAAAATATTTACAAGATGTCAGGTAAAATAGTTCGGTCATTTAACATAACTCAATCAGCCGAGGGTGATAAAAACGGTTTATGGACTACCGTTCTTGCCGCAGGAATTTTTCTACCTTAATAGGATAATAATTTGTTCAACGAATTTATATTCTGGATAATTTTTTGGGTCGTCGTCTCGATTTTATTCTTTATCGATTTATATGTAACAGACCATAGACGCGGTAAAATAACGTTAAAGGCCAGTTTAATGTGGAGCGGTGTTTGGATAATTACCGCTCTTATTTTTAATGCGGGGCTGTACTTCTATCTTGAAGACGGACATGTAAAAGCAATTGAATTTCTAACCGGCTATATTATTGAAAAATCATTGTCTGTTGACAATCTCTTTGTTTTCTTGATGATATTCAATGTTATGAGCGTACCGGCAATTGCACAGCCTCACGTGCTTAAATGGGGTATAATAAGCGCCATCATCTTAAGAATAATTTTTATACTTGCAGGCGTCGGCCTGCTCAAACTCTTCCATCCTATTATTTATGTCTTCGGATTCATTCTTCTTTATGCCGCTTATAAAATGGCTTTCGGCGGTGAACATAAAATTAAGGTAGAAGATAATTTTCTAGTAAAGTTGATGTCAAAGTACATCAATTTTATACCAGGGTACCACGGCAATAAATTTTTTATCAAACAAAACGGAAAGATTTACGCAACTACACTTTTTGTTACTTTATTACTGATAGAATCAGCCGACATTGTTTTTGCGGTTGATTCAATCCCGGCAATAATTGCTATCACAAAGGACGAGTTCATAATTATTTCTTCGAACGTTTTTGCAATTCTCGGTTTGCGCGCATTGTATTTTGCACTTGCGGGAATTGTTGATCTTTTTGTTTATCTGAAATACGGTGTAGCAATCATTCTTTTCTATGTTGGAATAAAGATGCTTATTTCCGATTGGTATCAAATTCCTACTGTGGTTTCGCTAACGGTGATTTTATTTTTCCTGGGAGGGTCGGTTATTCTTTCATTGATAAAAAAGAAAAAATCTCCCGGCGGCAATGAGTCAATCCCAAAAGATGAATAAGAAACGCTGCCGATAAACCCGCAATCATCGGTTCAATCTCTAACCAAAAACCCGTCATCAAAAATATTTTCTTCGCTACATACCATCCTGTGCTTACGGTAATTGCCGTTATCATTTGGATTATTACAAGCTTTTTAGCAATCTTAAATTTTTCATAATATGAACCGATAACCGGTAAAATAACTGCGGGAATACAAATAGAACCTAAAGTATACCATAACTCTATCACTGAGGGAATATAATATGCAAGTAAAATCGAAAGTAAACCGGAAAGTGCCAATCCGCCTATAGTATATGGCTTTAATCTGCGCTCGTCTTTTTCTTTCCTCAATCTGAAAATAAAATCTCTCGCTATTGTAGTAGCGCTGAGGAATAAGAAACTGTTGAGTGTGGATAATATAGTTGCAAACAATGCTGCAAAAAAAATCCCCTTTAACCCCGGAGATAAAATTTTTTCAGCAAGAAGAGGAAATGCATTAACCGGCTGGGAGATGTCCGGTATCAAAGCTCTGGCATATAATCCGGTGGAAGTTGTAAGAAAATCAAAAAATGCCCAGAAAATAATTGAAATTAATATACCCTTTTTAGCCGTCTGTTCGTTTTTTGCTGCATAACATCGTTGATGAAAACCGGGATCGGCAAAAGTCCACATAGCAATAAAAAACCATATTATGATAAAAGTCGGAGACGCACCGCCGGTTATTTTTAGATGTTCTTCAGGTAGATGATTTGAGAGAAATTCAATTCCGCCAAAGGTGATGTAAGCAATAATAAAAATCAAAATGAAACCTGCAAACATTACAAAGAATTGAAACACATCGGTGTAAAGATCGGCACGATATCCGCCTTTAAATAAATAAGCAAAGGATAAAATCAGTGCGGCAATTAATGAAGGAATTATTGGAATTCCGAAAAAGATTGCAATTAGATTTGCTGCCATTAAAAGATAAGGCGCGGGTGAAACAAGAATAAAAACAATTACAGCAGAAAGTAAAGAAGCGGTTCTCCCGAATTTTTCTTCTATCTTATCGGGAATAGTAAATAGTGACGCCTTCCGGATTTTCCCGGCAAAAAAGTAAGCGAATAAAAATGCGAAGAAGTAATAAGGCAAACCTTGAGTGAACCAGCTCAACAAACCGTAACGGTAAGTAAACTCCCCTACTCCCAAAATTCCGCCGTACCATGTAGAAACATTAGTTAATACAAATACGAATAATCCAACTTGCCTTCCGGAAAGCAAATAATCATCTGCCGTTTTTCCTTGTTTTCTTCCGGCAAGAAATCCGATGAAGAGCAAAGCGGAAAAAAATAGCAGGACAATAAGTATATCTATCGTACTAAAGGAGACCATTGCGGCTCACCACATCAAAATCACGAATCACAAAAATTACACCGCCTTTTATATCAAGATTAACTATTTCTCTATGGGCTAGATTACTGGTACTTTCTTTTTCACCAAACGGAAGAGACGAGTTATTCAGCTGATATTTCAAACCGGAGGAAGTTATTTTAGTCCTGCGGTTAAATCCGAATAACGATATGGTTTCACCGGGGATTGTCTTAAGTGTTACTTTACCAGAGCACGGCATTAGTAAAGAATGCTCAGCGATTATTTTTAATTTTATCTGTGAATAAAATTTAAGCACAATTCCCAAATTGCAGATAGTGTGATCGAGTCTGTTTCCGGTTACACCCAGGAGCATCGCTTCCTTGAATCCTTTTTTAACGGCTAACTTAATACACTTTTCTACGTCGGTATCGTTTTGCCCTGAAAGTTTTAAAATTTTAGTCTTGCTTCCAAAGAATTTTTTATTCTCCTTTGTAATTGAGTCAAGGTCGCCCGCAATCAAATCAGGCATGATGCCTAATTTTCTTGCATAGTCAGCTCCGCCGTCTGCACAAATTAAATATCTATATCCATTATTTTTTAAAAAGTTTATTACACTTTTTCCCGGCGGTTTTCCGTTAGCGAGGATAAGACATTTCTTCAATATTTATTCTCCGATAAATTATTTAAGTGCCCTTCACAAAACTATTTTTGAGGTTATGAATAAGGTAATAAGGTTTAGAGAGGTTTGGATTTGATTTGTTACTAAGGTTAAACTCACAAATAAGGTTTTTAGAACCTTATCTTTTTCATCTAAACCTTAGTAACTCTAACTAACCCCATAGAACCGAACCTTATTACCTTATTATTTTATAATTCTTCATAATTTCAACAATTATATCAAATCCTTACTACCGAATTTCTATCCCGCTTCTTCAGTTTTGTGAAGCCCTATTATTTAAAAAACAGATATCCGGCATTAAGTGAGTTGTAAAAAATTTATCAATCCAACAAGAGGATTCAAAATTCAAGACTTGCCGAAACGGTAGAAGCTTACATGAACAATAAATTTGAAAGGAGATGACATCTTTTCGGTGTGGTTTAGCGATTCAAAAGATGTCATCTCTGCAGAATAAATTTGTGATGGCAATTTTTGTTACAAACATAAGAATCAAAACCGGTTACAATCCAATTTCTATTCCCGCAATGAAATTCCTTTCGGCAGCGGGAAAGAACTCGCCCCCAATTACATAAGCCGAATAGAGATTGTTGAATAAATTGTTAACCTGGCAAAACACTTTTGTCGGAGTTAGTGCTTCAAACAATTTAAATTGATAGCTCAGCATTGCATCGGCAGTAAAGTAAGATTCATTCTTGTTATCCCGGTAACCGACTAATTTCGGGAAAAGCGTTAAGTAATCATTCAGTTTGTTATCGAAATTATCCGAATAAAATTCACCAAGATATCTTCCGCTAAGTTTAATAAACAAACCTTCCGTGCGGTATGTTACGCCAAAATTAGCCATAAAATCCGGGAAACCGCTAATCCTGTTGCCGTTTAGTTCGATGGACGAATTTGCATCGATGTAATATCTTCCTCTATCAATGATGTTTTTGCTGTATGTGGCATTTGCAAAAATCTCGAGGTTGTTTAGCAGTCTCAAAATACCTGATAGTTCAATTCCTTGATGTGTAGTTTTATCTACATTACCTGTAACCGGTTGTCCGAATCTATCAATCTTTCCCTTCTTTACTATTTCGTTATTGAACAACATGTAAAAAAGATTAATAGATAAAGAATAATCAGCCGAATGAATTGCAGTTCCCAATTCAAAGTCATTCATAGTTTCCGGTTCAACCAACGGTTTATTGAAATCATAATTGCCATTAGCTTTTACTTCAAACTGAGGAACGGCGCCCCCGCTTGATTCGCCGGCATCGTAATAATTTTTTAGTCTTGGTTCGCGTGTTACGCCTGCAAATGAGAAGTAAATATTTTGTTTGCTGCTTAATTTATAATTTATTCCTAATCTCGGGTTTAAAAACAAATTACTTATTGAAAAATCATTTCTGGCAAACCTTTCATTATATATACGATATTTATGATAGGCTAACTGAAATTCGCCTAAGAGATTAATTTTATCGCTTAGATTATAAGATTCATGAATGAAGATATTAAAAATATCTTTACCGCCGTTGTAAAAATAATAGCGATAGTCTTTAGTTAATCCTGCCGGAAGATTTTCGCCGTAGTTTATGCTGCCCCAATGTTCGGAAGTATGTTTTCTGAATTCACCGCCGATTATAAGATTACCATTTTCATGACTCCAAATGATGCGCGGTATCCAACCATATTGGAAATTTTCTACCTGCGCTCTTATTAAAACATTTTGCGGATTACCAGCGGGTGTGAATCCGTATTCCGAAGTTAGGCGTAAATATGTACTGTCCGCCCAGGAACCGTCATAATCAAAAAATCCTTTGCCGATTACTAAAAATAGATTTGAATTAAGCGTTAACCTGTTGTTGAATTGAATTTCATTCATCAATTCATAATGCGGCTGCGAAAAATTTTCTATTTCGGTTGGTCTTCTGGGATAATAATGTGTTATACCTTTACTGTCGGTATACCAATAGGAATAATTTCCTTTACGTAAAGTTTTATCCTTAATATCCTTTTTTGGAATTCCCATATAAGCAAGACCGTCTTCAATGGGTCCTCCGTATAAATTTAACTGTGTAGTTAAATTATCATCGAACCTAACAAATGATAGATGATAAGAATTAAACTTCACCCAGGAATGGTTTCTATAACCGCCGGAAAGGATTTGAGAAAATTTAGCATAGACGGAGTATTTATCGTCAAACAAACCGCTCGAAAAAGAAGCACTGTATTTTCTCGTGTTAAAGCTTCCTAATGAAGCGGAAAGATTGACACCCGGTTTATTGGAGAACGCTGAAGTAATGATATTAATTGAACCGCCTATTGCGGGATAGCCAAAAACACCGGAACCTGCACCCCTTTGTACCTGAATTATTTCGGTGCTTGCCAGCAAGTCCGGAAAATCTAACCAATAAACATTGTGGTCTTCAGGATCATTTTGGGGTACACCGTTGATTGAAACAGAAATCCGGCGCTGGTCGAATCCTCGTATACTTAAATAATTATATCCTATTCCGTTTCCGTTTTCGGAATAGAACATCGTTGAAGGCAATGAAGAAACGAACTCGGGAATATCTTGAACGATATATGTTTCCTCAATCCGGCTTCTCTTAATTTTATCGAAAGCGATGGGTGTAATTCCTTCTTTACCGATGCTTCCGGTAACAAGCACCGATTGTGAGGGAATAATTTGCGATTCAAGTTCAACAAGAATCTCCCCGGTTAAAGCCGGTGTAACAGGATACCTTTTGGCTTGGTAGCCAACATAACTGATAACAATATTATCAGGTTTAATTAAACGAAACTCAATCTTAAATTCCCCTCTTTCATCTGAAGCGGTACCTATTTCCCGATTAGATTCCAAGTAAATATTCGCTTTTGGGAGCGGCTGTTTTGAATCGGCATCTATTATTTTACCGCTAATTTCAACTTGTTGTGCAAATGAGAGAGTATTTGAAAGCAAAAAAAGAATAATCAAGTTTTTCATAGCAACCTCCAAATAAAAAAAGCCGTTGAAGAAACGGCTAAAATCTCAATTATTCTTTTAGCCCGTTTTCCTACGCTGGTATTATCCAGATCAGGTTAAAGGGTTTGATCTCAGCTATCCCGCACAAACGGAACAACACCCCTAACGGCTTACGGTTAAACAAATTGTTTTAAGAACATTTTTATTACACTTCAAAAGTAAAAAAAATAAATATTTAAATAAAGGACAGGAAAAATATCTTTTAATCTAATCCGCCAAACGCAACCAAATAAGGAAGATGATAGTCTAAAGCATTAAACAATCCAATTATTCAAAATGCACAAGCTACTTGAAAGAGTTCAGATAAAAGCGAGATGCCCTCATTGCTCATTCTTACTTAATTCCGTTTGGTTATGCACACTTTCATCTCATCAAATTTTAAGATACATCTATTTCTGCAGCAGATGTAATCATGCATTAAATAATTCCACTCACAAGATACGCTCGCCGGAAAAATTATCAGACTTATCTGTAAAGCACGATTAAATAAGTCAGAATTTATTGAAAATATCCTAGTGTTGTGCCACTAACGTTTCTTTACATTGGCAGTACTATAACGCCACTCGAACTCTCTCTGCCGAAGGCATCCTCAAATGAGTCCTATGGACCTTCGGGATAATCTCTCTCCCCGCAAAAGCGGGATCTTCGACTTTCAAAGAGAGAGACTTATCCGTAGGATCTTTATATAATCATTTTATAACTCTTCATTTATTTTTTCTGACTTGCCTGGCAGCAGACAGGCAGAAAATAAAATGTGACGACATTACTACCAATCTAAAGATCCTAGGGATAAGTCCTTCTCTTGCTAAGAGAAGAATTAGGATGAGTTCCCTTGATTGGCATTTTCCGATTCTTTTCAAACGTTAAGTTATTTCTGTTGCGATACACTAGATTCTTTTTTATTTTGTAAGCAAAAAGGGGTAAACAATGGAAACGCTACAAGCAATTCGCACAAGAAGAAGCATTCGAAAATTTACGTCACGACCGGTACCGCAGGAATTAATTACTAAAATAGTTGAGGCGGCAATGTATGCACCTTCAGCCCGTGATACACAACCTTGGCATTTTATAATTGTTAACAGAAGAGAAATTCTCGATGAAATTCCGAAAGTTCCTCCCTATGCCGAAATGGTATATCAGGCACCGTTGTGCATTTTGGTATGCGGCGATAATCAATTGGAAAGAAAAGGGAAATATTTAACCATCAATTGCGCTGCCGCTACACAAAATTTATTACTTGCTGCCCACGACCTTGGTTTGGGTGCTGTTTGGTTAGGCGTTTATCCGCGCCGGGAAAGAATGGAAGGATTATCAAAATTACTTCAACTTCCAGAAAATATTTTACCTATTTCTCTAATTGCTCTTGGTTATCCTGATGAAAAAGTTTCGCCGCCTGAAAGATTTAAACAGGAAAGATTACATTTTAATAAATGGTAATACTCAATCCAGGTGCATTTATATTAGCACATTTTTTTAATTTTGTTGTGTGGATAAGAATCCTTTAAATCAGTTATGATAACCGCAGGGCAGTTTTCAATAAACGCATTAATTCGTGAATTAAAAAAAGATTACATCAAAAATATCAGCATCATCGAATTTATTTCCGATAATCCTGTTCTAGCAGTTTATCACGAAGGAGATTCCTTACTTGTAAAAGGATTGAGCGATCAAGTATGGATTTATATCAGCAGTTCGGATGAATCGGAATTAAAATTCCTCCTGAAAAATCTTGTGGAAGATGATGTACATTTCGCTTCTATCGAGGATTGGATGATTCCGATAGTTTCAGCAAGCAAGGAAATAGATTGGAAAATGAGCGCTTTACGATATTATCTTCCGATAAATATTGAAACTCCACAAAATAAAATTCCGATTTCAAGGCTTTTGCCTTCCGATGCTGAATTTATAATCGAAAATTCTAACTACAAACAATTCTTATCGATTGATTATATAACTGAAAGAATCAAAAAATCTTTTAGTGCCGGTATCTATGAAGACGGTAAGCTAATAGCCTGGGGATTAACACACGATGATGGTACTCTCGGTTCACTGCATGTTGTTGATGAACGCCGTAGAAAAGGTTATGCAACGGAGATAACTATCTCACTCATCCGCCAATGCAGAGAAAATGGAAAAATTCCTTATGCACAAATTGTGGAAGAAAATTTACCAGCATTAAACCTGGTTAATAAATTAGGTTTTGTTAAAGACAGACGGGTAACCTGGTTAAAACTTAATCAGCATTCAAAAAGGGATTAACAAATGATCTGTTATTATAACAATTCTTTTTTAGAGAAGAATGAAATAAAAGTCTCCCCTTTTGACAGGGGCTTTCTGTTCGGTGACGGTATTTATGAAGCTATACGTACCTACAATTCCAATTTGTTCATGTATGAAGAACATTTAGCCAGACTAAAAAGAAACTTAATCAAGATTAATATTAATTACGAAAAGATCGATGCTCTTGAAGGGATAATCTACGAATTAATCGAAAGGAATAATTTTTCGGATAATGAGGTTAATGTATATCTGCAAATTACAAGAGGAGAATCATTTCCCCGTAAACATGAATTTCCCGCTCCTTCAGTTTCACCAACAATTTTTGTTTATGCACTACCGATAGATACAAAGAAATTGCAGAATGATGAGGGAATAAGCATAATCCTCAAAAAAGATTTGCGATGGAAAAGATGCGATATAAAAACAATTAATCTCTTACCTGCTGTAATGGCAAAGCAGGAAGCGGTATTACAACAAGCATACGAAGCTGTTTGGCATAACGGGAATGCAATTCTTGAAGGAAGTCATACAAATTTTTTTGGTGTGAGAGAAAGTAGAGTTTATACACATCCGCTTGATAATTCAGTCCTGCCCGGTATTACAAGAGAAATAATTAAAAAATTGTGTAAGAACTTGAACATCCCTTTCGTAGAGCAGCCTGTTCTTGTTGCCGAGACAAATTTATATGAAGAATTTTTTATTACTGGAACTACAACCGAAATAAAACCGGTTATTAAAATTGAAGGGGAAATTTTGGGAGGTGGTAAACCGGGAAAGATTTCAACGAACTTAATTGAAGCTTTTACTGAGCTGACTAAAAATTATTACGGCAACTGACGTATTATAAAAAGAAAACCTCCACAGCTTTCTCAATGGCGGAGGTTTTATGAAAAGGAATGTCGAAAAAGATAGTTATTTAATCTTAAGCTTCTGTCCCACTTTAATTTTATCCGAAACTAAATTGTTCAACGCTTTGATTGAGGCAACTGTCGTTCCGTATTGACGTGCGATTATAACTAATGCCTCTCCTCTCTTTACCGTGTGAGTTATTGAGGATTTAGATTCCGGCTTAGTTGATGGATTTTCAGGGATATCATGAATTGCGGCATCTGAATAAATTTTCAACGTTTTCCCGGCGTCTATACGATTACCTGTTAATCCGTTCCATTTACGCAGATTTGCAATAGAAACTTTATACATTTCAGCTATCTCACTAAGAGTATCGCCAGGTTTGATTTTGTAGTAATTAACATTTGCTGAAGTTTTAGGGACATTATCGCCTAATGCAAGCGTATTATCGCTGCTGTAAATACGTAGTGTTTTACCTGCAATTATTCTATTAATTGAAAGTCCGTTCCATTTACGGATTTGAGAAGCAGTAACTCCGAATTTTTCTGCAATTTCGCTTATCGTATCACCCCGTTTTACTTTATATCGATAGAGAGAATTTTTCGAACTGCTTGTAGTGGTTGATGCAGTTGTAACCGGTGCTCGATCCGTGAATATCTTCAATCTCTGTCCGGCATAAATTGTATTGCTGCTCAAGTTATTCCATTCTTTGAGTGAAGCTAAACTAACACCGTATCGCTGCGCAATTTTACCAAGACTTTCACCTCTGTTTATCCGATGATATACCCAGGATCCGGTTGATTTTGTAACTGCAGATTTTGTGATCGCTTTTTCAAGCGGGGTTTGAGTATCAATGCTGGCATAAAAATCTTTTTGCTCTTCCGGTACGAATATTTTTAGCACCTGTCCCACTGTTATAGTTTGAGTATAAGGAATATCATTCCAATTTCTAACATCACTAACACGCGTATTAAATAGATCGGCAATTGCTAATAAGTTATCGTTCTTTTTTACGCGATAAGTAACAGGCACCTTACCTTCGGGTACAACAGCAGCCACAGCAGGTTCAATTTCTTCAGAACGGGTATCGACTTCCAGCATCGCGGCAGTCTCGTCCTTTATTGTTTCATCTGAATTTACTGCCAACTCTTTATTCAAGCTTAGATAAGGTGAAACGTACTCACCTTCATCGGCAGCACTTTCTATATTTGTGTTATAAGCAAAATCTCTTTCGCCAAGATTGGAAATGGGAACTCTTAGCTTTACGCCGCGGGAGAGTTTTGTTCTAGTTGATATATTATTCGCATCTGCTAAATCAAATGTTGAAACCCCGTATCGTGAAGCAATTCTACTTAAACTTTCTCCGCGCTGCACTGTATGAACTAGATAGCTGCGCTTTGCTGATTCGGGTATGTCTTTCAAATTCGCAGCAAAAATTTCAACTTTACCCATAGGAATTTTTAATTGATAGCCATTACTATAAGCAGGAGGTGTGCTCATTTGAGTTAATTCGGGATTCATATCCTGCAAAGTTTCGACTGATACACCGGCAACTTGTGCTAAGTAACCTAAATCAATAGCTTCATTAACTGTAAGGAAGTCAAATTCATGCGGCTTCTCATATTCTATATTATTAAAGCCATATTTTTCAATGTCCATTGCAATCAAACAAACGGCAATGTATTGAGGAACATAGCTCCTAGTTTCTCGCGGAAGGTATTGCCTTGAAGCCCAAAAGTCATCCGCTCCTGCTCTGCGCGTAGCTCTTTTTACTCGTCCTTCACCTGAGTTATATGCAGCTAATGCAAGATACCAGTCTCCTAAGGAATTATGCAAATCCCTTAAATGCCTTGCCGCCGCTCGTGTAGATTTTTCAGGGTCGCGCCTTTCATCGAAATAAAAATCACTTTCAAGTCCATATAATTTGCCTGTAGATTTAATGAACTGCCAAAGCCCAACAGCGCTTGCCCATGAACGCGCAGTTGGGTTCAATCCGCTTTCAATCATGCTAAGATAAACTAATTGGCGGGGGACTCTTTCTTCATCAAAAATTTTAGTCATCATAGGGAAATATTTCCCTGAGCGTGCCAGCCATCTCTCCATATTTTTTCTACCTCTACCGGTAAAAAATTCAATCCATACTTCTACATGTGAATTTATTTCAAGTTGAATATCGGCAGGGATTATTAATGGAGGGTGGCTCTCTTCTTTTTCTTCCACAGCCATCTGCAGCTCTGGCACGGTTTTACCCATCCATTCTTCTAACGCGGCGAATGAAATGTCGTAAGGAATTTCGGTTAATCCGTCGACAAATTTTTTATAATCTTCAATAATTGATTTTTCTAATTCGATGTACGCTTCGTTGTTTTCAATTCCGGGGTAATAACTAAGGTTATTTATTATTCGGAGGGCTGATTCATAACTAGCAACTGTTTCGGAAATGCTATTAATTTCTTGTTTGGTTAAAGCCGCAACATAAAACTGACGGGCTTGTTCTAACATTTCCGAAACGATTCCTCCCCTGTATAAGTTTTTTACCTGTGATGAAGTTTTTTCATCTTTTGTTATTTCTTTATTAGTCCCGCAGGAAATAAATAGGAGGGCAAATAAAGAAATAGCAGCAAGACACAGTGATTTTAGTCTCATTTAGTCTCCATTTTAGTAATTTCAATCTAAATATAAAACATGCAGTTTTATTTATCAAGCAAAAAGTTAAATAAATTTTGTAAGTACAGCTAATGCCTTAAGTTACAAAGTGAAAAAAATATCATAAGGGGATGTTATCATGCTTTTTCTTTGGATTTTTATCTACTTTATTCTTAAGCATCTCAAAAGCGTTAATCAGCTTAATCTTAGTTTCAGCAGGGACAATTACATCGTCTATATATCCGCGTTCGGCGGCAATGTAAGGATTTGCAAACTTTTCAACGTAGCTTGTTAACTTTTTTTCCAATTCTTTTTCAGGATCTTTTGCCGATGAAATTTCTTTTTTGAAAATAATCTCAACAGCGCCTTTTGGACCCATTACAGCAATCTCCGCCGAGGGCCATGCAAAATTGAAATCACCGCGAATGTGTTTTGAGTTCATAACATCATAAGCGCCGCCGTATGCTTTACGGGTAATTACTGTAACTTTCGGTACTGTTGCTTCACAAAAGGCAAATAACAATTTCGCTCCGTGTCTAATGATTCCATTCCATTCCTGCTCGGTACCGGGCAGAAATCCCGGCACATCAACTAAAACCAAAAGAGGAATATTGAAAGCATCGCAGAATCTAACGAACCTGGCTCCTTTTACAGAGGCATTAATATCTAACACTCCGGCTAACACTTCAGGTTGGTTTGCAACTATCCCCACCGCCATTCCTCCAACTCGCGCAAAGCCCACAATGATATTTTCAGCATAGTTCGAGTGAACTTCTAAAAATTCGTTATCGTCCACTAATAACGATATGATTTCTTTCATGTTATAAGGTTTGTTAGGATTGTCAGGAACGATGCTGTTCAATTCTTCTTGATTTTTAACAAGACTCTTATCGAATTTTTTTATCGGAGATTTATCCATAAAATTCAGAGGGACGTAGCTTAACAGCTTTCTAACGTTTAGCAAGGTTTCTATTTCGTTATCATAAATGAAATGTGCAACTCCACTCTTCATAGCATGGGTTTCGGCACCACCTAAATCTTCAAAACTTACATCCTCATGTGTAACTGTTTTTACTACATTGGGACCGGTAACGAACATATAGCTTGTATTTTTAGCCATAAAGACAAAATCTGTGATTGCCGGAGAATATACTGCACCTCCGGCACAAGGTCCAAGTATAACAGAGATCTGCGGAATAACTCCCGAAGCCAAAGTATTGAGCAAAAAGATATCTGCGTACCCACCTAAGCTTGAAACACCTTCCTGGATTCTCGCTCCGCCGGAATCATTTAGACCGATAACCGGGATTCCAACCTTCATTGCCATGTTCATTACTTTCACAATTTTTTCGGCATGTGCTTCGGAGAGTGAACCGCCAAAGACTGTAAAATCCTGACTGAACAAAGCAATCGGTCTGCCGTCTATTTTTGCGAAACCGGTAACCACACCGTCACCCGGGTAATGCTGTTTGTCCAATCCAAAATCCACAGCGCGATGTTTAACAAATATATCAATCTCTTCAAAGCTTCCTTCATCTACAAGCAGCTCAATTCGCTCTCGCGCAGTTAGTTTTCCTTTATCATGCTGGGCTTTAATTTTTGATTCGCCGCCGCCTAATTGTGCTTTTGCTTTTTTCTCGAGTAGTTCTTCTATTTTTTTATCCATTTTGCTCTTTCTAAATTGAGAATGTAATAGTTTGGATTACATTTTCTTTTCTAAATGAATTTTCAATATCTCTTCGTAGTTCTACTAATTTACTTTTGAGCAATAGACTTCCCTTTAGCGATTCAATTTCGATTTCGTACTGTTCAAAAATTTTTGCGGGTGATGCTGACATTAAAAAAATTTTGCCTGATAATTTTAACGCTTCCTGAATATTTGTTGTAGCCAATAAGAATTTAAATTTTTCTTTATGCGAAAGATGAAGCAGCAATGAATAAATCTCTAACTTTGTTTCAGAATCCATTATTTTGAAACAATCATCAAGTAATATTAGTTTTGGTTTTATTGCCAAGGCTCTTGCCAAAGAAATTCTAAATCTGAAGCCGTAACTTTTATTATGCGGAATGTGTCCTTCGTATCCATTCAATCCGCACAATGTAATTACATGATTCACTGTTTCGTCAATAGTTTCTTTCAATCCTAACGAGTCGAGAATAAATTTAACATTATCAGCGGTGTTCAGCCACGGATATGAGGAAGGTCGTTCGGGTATATAAACGATTTTTCCGCATGGTTCGGTATATTTTTCGCCGCAAAGGAAAACCGAACCTTCATCTTCCCTTTCGATCCTCGAAATGATTTTTAGCAGTGTGGATTTACCTGCGCTTAGAGGAGCTATTACGGATGTAACACTACCTTCGTTTTGAGAATTAGGAATATTGAAACTTATATCTTCAAGTACAGGATGGACAATACCTCCCACATGAATATATTGTTTCTTAATATTTGTAAGCTCTAAAAGTGCTTTCGAAAGATTCAATCGATACTCCAATAAATGAATTTGTTCGTTACTGCCTTTAATAATGCAGTGCCGAGATAAACTGTTAGCCCTGTAATAAGAAACGTTGAGAATAAAGCCGAAAGGTCCTGAAACTCAATTGCTTTTTTGAAAATAACCCCGATGCCCAAACCTCCTTTCATAAACTCGAATGCAATTAACATCGCCCAGATATAGAGATGAATTACAAATAAATGCTTACTCAATTCTGGTTGTAACATTTTCCATAGGATATCCCGTTTAATAACTCTTTCCTCCATTCCTAATGAGCGAGCGGCATCTATATAATCTAATCTTACTTCATTTAATTTTAATTGAATTTTCAAAACCATTGACAAAAATGCCGTGAGGAAGGCAAATATGAACTCTATGAATTCAGAGTCCGGAAACCAAAAGATTAATAATAATCCTATTGCTATACCCGGCACATATTTCGAGAACCATTCCAACGAGAGAATAAATCCGGTAATAAAATTGTTTTTTCCAATTAGAAAGCTTCTCAGAAGATAAACAAACAGATATGCCATTGAAAGCGAAATATAAATTACCGCTACAGTTGAAATGAAATTGATCGGAAGCTTATAATTAATCCACAAATCTGAAAAAGACTCAAGCACAATGGACGGTTTTGGGAGGACGGAATTTACCGGAAGTAAAAATTCAAATAATAAAATCCATAACACAAAATAAGCGGTTACATAATAATGAACATTTTTTGATTCGGGTTTCATTATAACCATTTTACCTGCATCGGGTAAGGTTTAATAATCTATTTATTTTCACTTATGAATATATTTAATGAAATTTTTTATAGCAACAAGTTTTAATAGATAAAGACATCGAAATTAGAATAAAGAACTAATTCCCTTCTGACAAGAATGGATTTGTTTCTCTTTCATCCCGAACCGTGGTTGAATCACCATGTCCCGGATATAGCAGCGTATCGTTGGGTAAAGTAAGAATTTTATCTTTGATAGATTTCATGAGAACTTCAAAATTCCCTCCCCACAAATCCGTTCTGCCGATACTTCCTTTAAACAATACGTCACCGGTAATGCATATTTTGTCCTTCGCAAAGTATAAACAATATTCACCCGGCGAATGACCTGGCGTAAATAGAAATTGGATTTTATGATTCCCAAAATCGATTTCCAAATTTTCGCTTAAATATTTATTCGGCATTGGAGGGCGATTGAAGGTTAATCCGAAAGCGGCAGCTTGTTTATCGGCATTCTTAAAAAGCGGAATATCTTTCTCCGGTACGTAAAACTCAACTGGAAAACTTTCTTTAACGAATTTACAACCGAGTAAATGATCGATGTGCGAGTGAGTTAAAATCATATATTTCGGTTTAATATCATGTTCGACTACCAGGTGGGATAATTCGTTTTCTTCAGAATGATTGGAACAGCCGGGATCGACTATAACAGCTTCTTTAGAAACTGAATCCCAAACTATATACGTGTTTACTTGAAAAGGATTAAACACAAATTTCGATACAGTAAGCATTCAAAGATTCATTTAAAATTTTTCTTTAACCTCGTAATTAATTTAGAAGTATAACTCTTATAATTATCCTTAATTTCTTCCATCGAATCTCCTCCAAACTTCAAAAGAAAATATTTTGCAATAGACCAGGCAAGCATTGACTCAGCTATTACTGCACATGCAGGCACAGCCACAAAATCGCTTCGTTCTCTCCTTGCATCAACTGCATGCATTGTTTTCAAATCAACGCTTTGGATGGGGCTCATAAGAGTTGCGATAGGTTTCATTGCACCACGTACTATTATCGGCATCCCTGTAGATATTCCTCCCTCAATTCCGCCGGCTCTGTTTGTTTTTCTAAGTAAGACGCCCTTCTGCAAAATTATCTCGTCATGCGACTTAGATCCAAATTCATCAGCCGCTTGAAAACCGGTTCCGATTGACACAGCCTTAACGGCATTGATGGACATTATTGATTGAGCTATCTCTGCATCTAATTTAGTATCATAATGAACGAAGCTTCCTAAACCAACCGGTACGCCTGTAGCAACGACGAAAAAACTTCCTCCAAGTGTATCCCCTCTTTTTTTTGCAAGCTTGATTTTATTTATGATTTTCTTTTCATGTTCGTTATCCAACACCCGAACATCGCTGCGGTCAGCCTTAAGCGATAAATCCCAGGCATTAAAATTTTTGGGTAACGAATTATCAAACAGTCTGATGCTAAAATTTTCGTTGGGATAAATTCCTCCGATGCTTTCAACGAAACTGCCTATATAGATTCCGAATTCTTCTAACAATCTTCTTGCAATAGAACCCACAGCAACTCTTGCCGCTGTTTCTCGTGCGCTTGATCTCTCAATAGAATTTCGTATATCATCAAAATTATATTTTGATACTCCCACTAAATCGGCGTGTCCCGGTCGAGGAATAGTTATTTTTTCTATGGGCTTTTGTTTTTTATCCGCTGTCATTATGTCTATCCAATTTTCCCAATCGTTATTTTTGATAAGCATAGAGATTGGAGAACCGAGGGTTTTTTGAAAACGTATTCCCGATAAAATCTCTGCCGTATCCGATTCAATCTTCATTCTCAAGCCTCTGCCGTAACCGGCTTGTCTTCGCTTCAAGTGAAAATTTATATACGAATTTTCAATCTTTAAATTTGACGGAATTCCTTCAATTAGAGCAGTTAATGCTTTTCCGTGCGATTCGCCTGCTGTAAGAAATCTAATCATGAAATCTCCGATGAAATGTTGATGGGCAAATATAAAAAAACAACTTCATAAACGGGTGTTTATTCAAACTAAAATTCTGATTTGCTGTAATGTTGTATGTTCGGAGTAAAAAACAAGCCGGAATAGGTACCTCGTCTTTAAATATCGGAATGGAAGTTTTATTACTAATATAATTCGGTACTTCAATTTGATTTTGTGTATTTGCTATTCGAACCGCTGAGTCTGACCAAAAAGTAATTTTTTTTCTTTGAGTTTTAGTGTCTTCGTGGCAATAAAGCATCTGGTTATCGCTAAAATTAATAACTCATGTTACGCAAAATCTCAGTGTTAGACTAAAATATAAGATGAATTGAAACCGGATTATAAAAAATTATTGAGCTGATAATGAAAAATTAATTCATTATTTCGAACGTAAAGACGGGGCATGCCCCGTCTCTACAACCGTATAACACATAACCAATTAAATAGTTTGATAATTATTTCAAACATTTTTGGGGAAATTTGCGTAAGGTGAGTTAATAACATTTGCCACGAAGTCTCGAAGACACGAAGTTCCATAAAAAAATTTTTCATCTTGCGTAAAATTATTAGACAAATTGCCTGATTGTTTAATTGCTTACTACATATTTATTACGGGCGATTAAGGACTGCCGACCGACACTGCTTACGGCATTTTGTCTATTGGATTCTTCGGTTCATATTATATTATTCCGAAAGGCTTTCTATTCGTACCTGAGAGCTTCGATTGGATCTAGGTTTGCCGCTTTATACGCAGGATATGTACCAAAAATAACCCCAACAAGGATGCAAAGTGAAAGTCCGATTGCAACCCAGTCGTAAGGTACGGCAGTTTCTGCATTCAAAAAACTGCCGGCAAGATTTCCGATACCAATGCCTAATAAAATTCCGATTGAACCGCCAATTATGCAGAGTACAACAGCTTCGATTAGAAACTGAAAAAGTATATTCATTTTTTTTGCACCTACGGCTTTTCTTATGCCAATTTCTCTGGTTCTTTCTGTAACGGAAACCAACATTATATTCATAATACCTACTCCTGCTGCTAAAAGAGCAATTAAGGATATTACGAGTGCTCCGATTTTAACTCCGCTCGTAATTTCATTTATTTGGCTTATCAGCGATTCATTGCTAAATATATTGAAATCATCTTCATCGCCGGGTGCGATCTTACGTATTTTTCGCATGTGTCCGATAGCAGCTTCAATTACGTCATCATAATCATCTTTACCATAGGACATTACTGTAATATCTACACTTCTGGCTCTCTTACCGTACATCGCTTGGAATGTTGAAATCGGAATTATTGCATATCTGTCCATCGTTTGACCGAAAAATTCCGGCTGCCGTTCCAGCACTCCGATTACCAGAAATTGCCTATTATCAATTCTTACGTACTGCCCTACCGGATCGATGCCCGGAAATATTTTATCAATCACATCCATTCCGAGCATACAAACATTTCGTGAATAATCGATATCGGTTTCTCTTATCTCCCTTCCGGACTCAACATTCAAATTACTGGTTTTCATTACACCGGCTGTAATTCCTAACAGATAAATATTCGGATTAGTTTCGTTGTTTCTGAATTTAACTATCCTTCCTCCTCTTCCTTGATCAGCCCCCATGTACTTTGCCTGCTTTAATAAGCTTTCCAGTCTATAAAAATCTTCAATAGTAATATTTTTTCTATTTCGGTACTTGTCTCTTTCTGCATGTCCTCCTGTTTGTATGGGCGGGAATTTTTGAATCTGAAAAGTATTCTTGCTAAGAAAAGATACGCCGCTTTCAATACTGTTTTGAAGCATTGTAAGAATAGTCATTATTACTATGATTGAAAATATTCCAACAACAACACCTAATATTGTTAGCAGCGTACGAAGCCTATTACTTTGGAGCGATTGGAAAGAGACAGTAAATATCTGAGAAAGTTTCATAGTATCCCCAAAGATTTATTCTGCATTAAAACATTCATTTTTTCAATAACAAATTATATCATTTGCTTTAAACTTAGAAACTAAGACTGCATAAAAATATAGTAACTTATGTTACATAGAGATTCTCGTTTACATTAAAAACTCGCCCCCCAATCCCCTTCTCCCCCTGACCGATTCATTCTAAACAGGTTAGTAACTCACCTTACGCACGGTTAAGAGATGACATCTTTTTGTATTAAGTAAAAATCACCAATATTTGAGTGAAGATTCTGTTTTAGCGCAAAATCGTTTTCTAAGTAAAAGATGTCATCTCTACGTTCCGAACTTCCCTGCGTAACATGAATTAGTAAGTGAAGGTAGACTGGTAGTTGAGATATTTTTATTGTGAACCGCGACATATCGAATTAAATCACAGTACCGAATATTGCTGCGGATGTTTTAATTAGAGATATTCTCCTATCATTATTGCTGATAATTACACAAATGCTGAATGCGAAAACAACTTTCAGTTTTATTGGCTTGTTATTTATCGACCACTTAACGGCTCTTCATTGATGTAATAGTTTTTCTATTTTCTCTTTTATTTCCGGTAATTTGTTTTTAATTACATCCCAAAGTAATTCATAATCAACATTAAAATATTGATGAATTATTTTATCCCTCATTCCGGCGATTTTTTGCCATTCAATATCTAAATGGGTTTTGCGGAAATCAGGTGATAGGTTTTTTACTGCTTCCCCAATTATTTAAAAGCTTCTTGAGAAAGCTCTGGTTAACATTTCATTTTCAAAAAAGGAGTCGTAATCAAGATTTTGAGTGGTCTTTAATAAAAAAGTAATCTCATCAAGAATATGTTTTAAATATATTTCGTTATGCTTCATACCATAGGACTTCATTCTTAATATAGGGAAGAATATAGGGGCTAATTCCTTTTTCGGTTAACAAATCAACTTTTCTATTAAAGATTTTTTCTAATTCAAAGGCAAGTTCAATAAAATTGTCAAATGTTTTTTCTTCAAAATCAACAAGCAAATCAATATCACTTTTTTTTGATGCTTTATCTCTTACATAAGAACCAAACAAACCGATTTTCTTTACGCGATACTTTTTTAGTAAATGATGATTCCTCTGTAAAATCTCAAAAATTTCTTTTGATGATAATTTATTGCTCATAATAAACTTTATTTATTTGTAATAAAGATAGTAAAAGCCCGGGTAAGAATATACTTCCCCTTAATTACTTTCTTTCAAGCGGCTGTGATTATTGAAAAACAATTTATTCATATCTAAGCGCTTCGATAGGATCTAAATTTGCCGCTTTATATGCGGGATAAGTTCCGAAGATTATGCCAACAAAAACACATAATGAAAGACCTATTAATACCCAATCAACAGGAACGGCACTTTGGGCATTCAAAAAACTGCCCGCAAAATTACCTATGCCTACTCCGATTATTATTCCAATTAATCCGCCGATAATACACAGTGTTACGGCTTCAATTAAGAATTGAATTAGTATACTCGATTTTTTTGCACCGATTGCCTTTCGTATACCTATTTCCTTTGTTCGTTCTGTAACAGATACAAGCATGATATTCATTATCCCAACGCCGGCAGCAAGTAGTGCAATAATGGAAACAACTATAGCCCCGATTTTAACTCCGCTTGTTACTTCGTCAACCATTCCGATAAGCGATTCGTTGCTGAAAATTGAAAAATCGTTCTCTTCACCAGGAGTTACTTTTCTTATCGTTCTCATATATCCTATCGCGGCTTCAATAGTTGCATTATATTCTTCTTTGCTGTAAGCCATTACTGTAATATTAACGCTGCTGCTTCTTCTTCCGTACATAGATTGAAACGTACTTAAAGGTAACACTACATAGTTATCCCTGCTCTGCCCGAAAAGCTGGGGCTGCTTTTCCAGAACACCGATTACCTGCAAAGGTTTTCCGTCAACTCTGATTATCTGACCTATAGGATCGATATGTTCAAAAAGCATATTAACGATTTCCTGTCCGAGAATGCAAACATTATTGGAGTAAAGAATATCGCCTTCTCTAAAATCTCTTCCGTGTTCAACGTTCCAATTGTTAGTTTTCATAGCATCTGTTGTAGCACCTGCTATAGCAATGTTGGGATTGGTTTCTTTGTTCCCGAATTTAATAAGCTTTCCGAATTGCCATTGTTCAGCTCCAACATATTGTGCTTGAACCAGCAGCTCTTTTAATCTATCTGCCTCAAATAGAGTAATGTCATTTCTATTTCGCCAGCTTCTATCGGCATTAGGTCCACCTCCCCGCATCCGATCGAATTTTTCAATTTGAAATGTATTTTTACTTAACAGTGAGAATCCGCTTTCAATACTTTTTTGAAGCATAGTGATAATAGTCATGATAACAATAATAGAGAAGATGCCTACAACTATACCAAGTACAGTCAGCAATGTCCTTAATCTATTACTTTTCAACGATTGGAAAGAAACAAAAAATAACTGATTAAATTTCATTATTCATACCTCAACGCTTCTACCGGATCCATTTTGGCAGCGGTATATGCAGGAGCAAAACCGGCAACAACTCCAGTGATTAACGATATCACAATTGCAAGAATAACCGCATCGTACTGAACCGAAGTTGGCAAAAATTGTTCGACCATCATGCTTAATAAAATTGCAAGCAGCAAGCCGATTAGTCCACCGAGTAAGCAAATGGTAGCCGATTCAAAAATGAATTGACCTAATATTGTTCTTTTCTTTGCACCGATGGCTTTTCTTATTCCGATTTCTTTTGTTCTTTCCTTAACTGAAACAAACATTATGTTCATTATCCCTATTGCACCAACAAACAAGGCAAGACCTGTGATGAATAAACCCGCAACCTGTATTACTCCAACAACCTGGTTGTAGTTACTCATCAGCCCTTCCTGCTGGTTAATGGAAAAATCATTCTCTTCATGATAAGATAATCCTCTTATCTTTCTCATGATGCCTTCTGCTTCGGCTTTTGTTTCCTCAACAAGAGCAGGAGTTTGTGCCCGAACATTAATTGTTATAGAACCGAATGATTGCCCTAAGAAATGTTTGAAAATTGTCCCTATAGGAACGAATGCCTGGTTATCAGGATTGAAGCTTCCAAGGATGAAACTTCCTTGTTCCGCAAGTACACCAACTACTTTAAAATTCACTCCGCCAATTTTAATTGCTTTATCAAGAGCATCACCTAACGGAAAAAGATTTTTAGCAACTTCACTGCCAAGAACGGCTACATAGCGTGAGCTGCTGCTTTCTATTTCTGAATAAAATCTGCCTAAATCGAAAGTGAAATTTGTTGTAGCAAGGTAATCCGAAGTTGATCCATTGAGGAAAACACTCTCAACGCGCCGGTCGCCGTATTTGATTGTCTGCCTGGAATTAATCACGGGAGCTACAGCAAGAGGTAGTTTTGCCTGAGCTTTAAATTTTTCATAGTGGTCCATATTAATATTTCTTCTATTGCGGAGTTTCCACCAATCGACGTTTCCGAACCATGCCCACTTATCGATATAAAGTACGTCGGAGCCAAGTGCACTTATACCGGATTGAAATGCGTTATCAATCCCTTTGATGGCAGTAGTCATAAGTACGACAGAAGTAATTCCTATAACAATGCCGAGCATAGTTAAGACCGAGCGTACTTTATTCGCCCGAATAGCTCTTAGGGCAATCATTAAACTTTCTCTAACTTCAAAAACAAAATGCCTCATTTGAAACCTTCCCGGTTGAAACAACCGAACTAATTATCCTGTGTCGATTTAAAATTCGGAATATATCTGCTTGCAACTATTTCATCGTTCTCAATAAATCCGTCTTTTAGTCTGATAATTCTTGCCGCATGTTCGGCAATATATTCTTCGTGAGTAACCAGAATTATCGTATTTCCTTTTTCATAGATCTCATTAAAGAGCAGCATTATTTCTTCACCGGTTTTTGAATCAAGATTTCCGGTGGGTTCATCGGCTAAGATGATGGAAGGATTAGTAACAATAGCTCGTGCCACTGCTACACGCTGCCTCTGACCGCCCGATAATTCATTTGGTTTGTGATGCATTCTATCTCCTAAACCAACGTCAATCAATGCCTGCGCAGCGCGTTCTTTTCGTTCAGTCGAAGGAATTCCGGCATAAATTAAGGGAAGCTCTACATTATGTAATGCATCCGATCTTGGCAATAAATTGAACGTTTGAAATACAAATCCGATCTCTTTATTTCTAATTTTTGCAAGCTCATTATCGGACATTTGGCTTACATTGACTCCGGTGAATTCATATTTTCCGGAAGTAGGCGTATCAAGACAACCTAACATGTTCATCAGAGTTGATTTACCGGATCCTGAAGGACCCATTATGGCAACATATTCATTCTTATTAATTCTTAGTGATACATCAGCTAATGCATGAACCTCTTCGGAGCCTACCTGATAAATTTTTGAAATGTGTTCGATATTAATAATATTCATTTTGCTTTCCGCTCATTATGATTGTTTAGGGCCGGACTTACGCTGTTCTTCGACCTTTACCTTTATTCCATCTTTCAGCTCTCTTGAAATTGCTCTGTAACTTCCCGTTACAACCTCCTCTCCACCTTCAAGACCAGTTTTGATGTGCAGGTAGTTATCGTCGCTTATACCTGTTTCAACCTTAATAGCTTTCGCCCTGCCGCTTTCTATCACGAATACAATTTCCTGAACTTTCTTCTTACCGTTTTT
>JAGUYG010000115.1 GCA_020061465.1 Ignavibacteriales bacterium | reverse complement strand
TTATGGGCACCTGGTTCAGCAGCAACAGGAAATGGGCAGCTATGGCTTATGAATATTGATGGTTCCAGTTTAACTCAATTAACATATTTTAAACCTTAATTGTATTTGAAGGAAAGGCGGTTTATGATTCTATCAATTAACTGCCGTTGGAACAGAAAGTGTACAAAAGTTTAGAGAAATTAAGAAGATAGTACTGTTTGGATGAATTTTTCTGTACTTAAAAACTTCTTGTAAATTATGATAGCGATTGGTTAAGCCGCATCTTTTTTGCATAATTAGAAATAAAAAGCCGCTGCAAATTTTATTTCCCTCCAGGGTAAGCAGAAAATTATTGAGCGCACTTCCCCTAGATTATATCTACAGCGGCAATTCAAATTATTTGTATGAATGAAGAACCTTCATATAATTTGCTCTTTCGAATTGAGAGGGATTCGATACTTTTTTATAGCTCATGCTGCCTCTCATCTTATCAAGCGAATCGTACTCATTGGTTTCCATCCAATATTTCATCTTCGTTATCACTTCAGATATGTGTCCTATTCCAAACTTTAACAAACATGACAGCATCTGTGTAACTGAAGCACCTGCCATTATCATTTTAATCACATCGGTTTCGCTGTAGATACCGCTTGTAGCAGCCAAATCGGCATTTACTTTTCCATAGAGGATTGCAGTCCATCTAAGCGGAAGCCGCATTGCCATCGGTGTGCTGAGGAGAACGTTCGGAACAACTTCCAATTTTTCCAGATCGATATCCGGCTGATAAAATCGATTGAATAAAACCAATCCGTTGGCACCTGCTTTAACTAAGTCATTAGCCATCGAAGCGACTGAAGTAAAGAAGGGATGCATTTTTACCGCAATCGGGATATCGATATTTGCACGTACCACCTTTACAATATCGAGATAAATGATTTCAATTTCTTCGCTCGATCTTTCGGCATCTGTAGCTAACAAATAAATATTCAACTCTAATGCGTCAGCGCCAGCTTGCTGAATTTTCTTTGCATAATCCACCCATCCGCCTAACGATTTACCGTTAAGACTTGCAATGATGGGAATATCAACAGCTTTCTTTGCTTTACTTATGTGTTCGAGATATTCTTCGGGACCGACTTTGTAATCGAAAGGATCGGGAAGATAATTGGTCGCTTCGGCGTATTCTTCTGTGTGCGCGGTTATATGATGATACAGCTCGAGAGATTCATGTTCTATTTCTTCTTCGAACAAAGAATAAAGCACTACTGCACCGGCGCCCGCATCTTCCATTGCCCTAATGTTACTAATCTCTTGAGCAAGAGGACCCGCTGAAGGTACTATCGGGCTTTTAAGTTCCAAACCTAAATATTTAGTTGTAAGATTCATTTAGTTACCTTGTATTTTATTTATGAGGCGTATCTAAAAAGCTCTTATTTAAAATTTTTATATTGAAATATTTCATTAACTCACCTTACGCAAGTGAGTGGAAAACCTCCGAGGTTTTGGTAATCGATATATCCTGAAACTTGTTTGTCGGAACGATCCCGAATGCTTTCGGGAAGAGAAGACTCATTTATTCAAAAAACCTGGTGAAACGATTGCATTATTTTTTCAATTTTGGTTAAGAAGGCTGTTCATTAAATCGTTATGACTCTCCCATGCACTCTTCCCGGAACTTCCCACCGTATTAGAGCGATATCATAACGAATGATCAATAAAGATCAGAACAGCCTTTTAACCTGAACAAATTTTATTTTTCAGTTACGTTCCATTTAGCATTATTCAGTTCCTCGTAAAGCTTCCAGCGATTTACAACATCCTGCTGTGCTTCTTCAAGAAGTTTCGCCGCTATTTCCGGATGAGATTTAGTTAGCATCTTATACCGTGTTTCCATATAAGCATAATCTTTCAAAGGTATTTTTAATCCCTTCGAATCAAGCTTAAACGGATTTTTACCTTCTTTTGCCAAATCGGGATTATACCGGAATAATTGCCAGTAACCTGAATCAACCGCAGCCTTTTGATTTTGCATACCGGTTGCCATATTGATACCGTGAGCAATACACTGGCTGTATGCAATAATTATTGAAGGTCCTTCATAAGCTTCTGCTTCAAGGAAAGCCCTAACAGTGTGAGTATCATTTGCACCCATAGCAACTTTGGCAACGTAAACATTTCCGTAAGTCATTGCCATCAATGCCAGGTCTTTCTTAGCCATCGTTTTACCCGCAGCTGCAAATTTAGCTACTGCACCACGCGGCGTGGCTTTAGAAGCCTGTCCTCCTGTGTTAGAATATACTTCGGTATCGAGCACCAAAATATTTACGTCTTTTCCTGATGCAAGCACATGGTCCAAACCGCCGTAGCCAATATCGTAAGCCCATCCGTCGCCGCCCATAATCCAAACGGATTTCTTAACTAAATAATCCGATAAGCTAAGTAATTGATTAATATCCGCGGCTTTACCATTAGCATCCGAGTTGAGCAAATCTTTCAGTTTGGCGTTAAGAACTTTCACTCTTTCGCGTTGTTCATAGATACCTGCTTCATCTTTTTGGCTTGCATTAATTAATTGATTAACAAGATCGTCACCGATATAGGAAGCTAACCTAACCAGAAGTTCTTTTGCCTGTGCATTGTGCTTATCAATAGCAAGTCTAAAACCAAAACCAAATTCGGCATTGTCTTCAAATAGTGAGTTCGACCATGCAGTTCCTCTGCCATCGCGGTTAACTGTCCATGGCGTAGTAGGAAGGTTTCCTCCGTAAATTGATGAGCAGCCTGTAGCATTAGCAACAAGAGTTCTATCGCCAAAAAGCTGGCTGACGAGTTTTACGTAAGGTGTTTCGCCGCAGCCTGCACATGCGCCTGAAAATTCAAATAACGGTTCAAGAAATTGTGAATCTTTTACCTTAGATACGTTCACTTTCCTTCTGTCTAATTCAGGCAGCTTTAGGAAGAAATCCCAATTCTCTCTCTCTGTCTCGCGCAAAGGAATTTGATCTTGCATGTTAATTGCTTTAAGTCTGGTCTCTTGCTTGTTCTTTGCGGGACATACATCAACACACACACCACAGCCGGTGCAATCTTCTACTGCAACTTGCAAAGAGTACATTAAGCCTTCACCGTAATCTTTTGCTTTGAACTTAGTTGCTTTAAAAGTAGCCGGAGCGTCTTTCAAGTATTTTTCTTCATACACTTTTGCTCTTATTGTGGCGTGCGGGCAAACAATAACACACTTGTTGCATTGAATGCAAACCTCTTCATCCCATACTGGAACTTCGAGTGCAATATTTCGTTTTTCGAATGCAGCGGTTCCTAACGGAAATGTTCCGTCGATAGGGAATTTGCTGGTAGGAATAAGATCGCCGTGTCCTTCAATTATTTTTGCAGTTACTTCGCGGACAAATTCCGGTGCGTTACCCGAAACCGCTGGCTGGAGTTGAACCTTACTTGTTACATTCGCAGGAACTTCAACCTCATGCAGATTCTCAAGGGTTTTGTCCACCGCAGCAAAATTCATTTGGACTATCTTATCGCCCTTTGCGCCATAAGTTTTCTTTATCGAATCTTTTATCATCGCAATAGCTTCTTCCTTCGGGAAGATATTCGATATTGCGAAGAAGCATGTTTGCATAATGGTATTTATTCTTACACCCATTCCTGTTTCGTCGGCAACTTTATAAGCATCGATTATGTAGAATTTCATTTTCTTCTTTATTAAATCTCTCTGCACTATTTCAGGAAGCGAATCCCAAACATTCTCTTTTGGTATTTTTGTATTCAACAGAAAAGTTGCACCTTCAACTGCTTCGCGAAGCATGTCCATCTTTTCAAGAAAAACCTGTTGATGGCATGCAATAAAATTTGCATGGTTGATGAGATAGGTTGATTTGATTTCCTTCGGTCCGAATCTTAAATGCGAAACTGTAGTTGAACCGGATTTTTTGGAGTCATAAACAAAATAACCTTGAGCAAAGTAATCCGTTCCTTCACCAATAATCTTAATTGAATTTTTATTTGCACCTACGGTCCCGTCGGCACCTAAACCGTAAAATTTTCCTCTGAAAGTTTCTTCATCTTCAACAGAGAAAGTGAGATCGTAATCGAGGCTTGTTTTTGTAACATCTTCATTAATACCGACAGTAAAATGATTTTTCGGTTTCTCTGCTTTGTCATTAGATAAAGCTTTAGACATTTCATCAAAAACGGCATTAACCATAGCCGGTGTAAATTCTTTGGACGAAAGTCCGTAACGTCCGCCGTAAATTTTTGGATAATTAAAAGGTAATTCGCCTTCAACAAATTTCTCGGAAATTGCATTAACAACATCTAAATAAAGCGGTTCGCCGGGTGCGCCCGGTTCTTTTGTTCGGTCTAAAACAGTAATTACTTTTATAGAGGTTGGAAGTGAATTTATGAAATGGGCAATTGAGAATGGTCTGTATAATCGAACTTTGACAAGACCAACCTTTTCTCCTTTACCTGCCAGAAACTCAACTGCTTCTTCAGCAGCACCGGCGCCCGAGCCCATTATCACAATAATCTTTTCCGCATCCGGGGAGCCCACATAATCGAACAAGTTATATTGTCTGCCAGTAAGCTTAGCAAATTTATCCATTTGTTTTTGGACAATTCCCGGACATGCATTGTAGAATGGATTAACCGTTTCTTTTGCCTGAAAAAATACATCCGGGTTTTGCGCGGTACCTCTTATAACAGGTTTATCGGGAGTTAGCGCTCTCTTCCTATGTTCAAGGATTAGCTCATCGTCTATCATTGCTTTCATGTCATCTATGGAGAGTTCTTCTATTTTCATAACCTCGTGTGAAGTGCGAAAGCCATCGAAGAAATGTAAGAACGGAAGCCTTGATTCGAGAGTAGAGGCTTGAGCTATAAGTGCAAAGTCCATCACTTCTTGAATCGAATTAGAAGCCATTAAAGCAAACCCGGTTGATCGAGTTGCCATAACGTCGCTGTGGTCGCCGAAGATAGAAAGCGCATGAGCGGCAACCGATCTTGCCGATACATGAAAAACCGTAGGTGTTAATTCGCCTGCTATTTTAAACATGTTTGGGATCATCAGCAGTAAACCTTGTGAAGCGGTAAAAGTAGTAGCAAGCGCTCCGGTTTGAAGCGCACCGTGAATACTTCCCGAAGCACCGCCTTCGCTTTGCAGTTCGCTTACGGAGGGAACAATTCCCCATAAATTCTTTTTACCGACAGCAGCCCATGCATCGCACCACTCGCCCATGTTTGATGAGGGAGTGATAGGATAAATTGCAATTACTTCATTGGTATGATACGCCACATAAGCAGCGGCTTCGTTGCCGTCTATTGTTACTTTATTCCTTTTCATTTTATTCCTGAATTAAATTTTAAATTTGCGTGTTAAGTCCTTTGTTTTAGCCAAAAATTATACCAAGTTATTTTTATTGTAAATAAAGATAATTTATGGCAAATTTTATCACTTTCGAGAATGATTGTTAAGCATAATTTGGCGTTTTACTACTTTTAAGAATGTTGCTTAAGAATGAAGATGTTAAGAATTCGCATTATTCAATTATTTATAATGTTTAAGTATCTTTAAATATATAATATCAAGTTTTAGTCTTTTTTTAATTCAAAACTATGAGTGAATCATGAATAAATCGAATTATCATATTTTTATCATGCTATTTTTCTTTGCGTTTTTTAGTGCCGCAGAAAATTCTTTTTCGCAATCATTTAAATTTGTTGCAATGTCCGACAGCCGCGGCAGCTACAACGGAGTAAACGAACCGGTACTAAGCGCTTTAGTTACATACATGCTGCAAAATCATTCCGATGCAAAATTTTTATTATTCCCGGGAGATATGGTTAACGGAAGCAAGACTAATCCAGATGAAACCTATAATCAATTGTTAAATTGGAAAAGAATAATGTCGCCCGTTTACAATAATCCTAATATGATCTGGCCGAAAGTTTGGGTAACCGTCGGCAACCACGAAGTGCAGCATTTTAAGGATGAAGAAAATTTCAGAGCGTTGTTTCCCGATGTTTTTATGAACGGACCAAACGATGAAAAAGGTTTAAGTTATTTTTTTGATTACAACCAAACAACATTTGTATTCGTAACAAGCGATAGATGGTATTACGGCGATCCTGACGATACAACAGACGACCGCAGAGATTGGCACTACATAAAACATTTAGATTGGCTTGAAGAAACTCTTAAAGCCGCGCGGGATAGAGGCAACAAATACATTTTTGTTATGAGTCACGAACCGGCTTTTCCTATCGGTGGACATTTGAGAGACGCACTGCCAAACCTCGGTATGAATTTGACGCTGCCGCTTGACTCCACAAGACTTTGGTACTTAAATCAACGTGATGAGTTTTGGAGAATATTAAAAGAGTATAACGTTAATGCTTATATATGCGGACATGAACATATTTACGGCAGACAAACAGTAAACGGTGTTTATCAAATTGTTGCCGGAAGCTGCGGCGCACCACTCTATCACTTTAATTCACTATACGGAGACAATCCCGAAGTAAAAAAACCAGGACAGGAAATGACGTACGATGAATCCATACCTTACTATGAAGTATTAAACTACAATTATGGAGCCGAGGGTAATGCACAAGCATCATGGGATTTTGAAGGGTATCGTGCTTTTGAATATGTAGTATTCAATGTGAATGAAAACAGCGTAAAAGTTGAAACCTATGGTGCATTTCCAAAGGAAGGAACCAATAATGAAATAGGAAGCGAAATAGAATTGATTGATGAGTTTGTGATAGAGAGGAAGTAGGGGCGTTGGTTGTGGGGAGTGGGAGGATTGAAGGATAACTGCTTTAATTCTCGTAGCACATATTACAGGTTGATAGTCAAGAGAATAAAGTTCTCCCGTGAGTTTTTATTTAAAAAATCTGTTTGTAAAAATGAATGAGCCTTCTCTTCCGAAGGATCGTTCCGAAAAAAGGTATTTTCATCAAGAAAATGTTTCGATTATTTCCGAAGGATCCTTTGGAAAGAATATTCAAATACAAAATTTCCAAATCGG
>JAGUYG010000087.1 GCA_020061465.1 Ignavibacteriales bacterium | reverse complement strand
TGAAATTTAGAATTTGAAGTTTATTTGATTTTTGGGATTTGTATTTTGGTGCTTTATTATCGACAACATGTTGGTAAGTTTGGTTTTTTAAGAGCCTAATTATGTGGCGCCCTTGCCTTTTTTATTTAAACTACTCAAAAAAATCTTCATCACTTTCATAAGTTAGCTGTGGCTTCAATCCAAATTTATGTTTTTCACATAACTCAACTAATTTATAATATTAATCAATTCTATTTATACACATTTTATAAAAACCTGATCCTATAGATTGAATCAAGAGTAATGCGGATGTAATAAGCATTCCATGATCTAATTAACCGGGATTAAATAATTTTACGATCTGTTTGATGAAATCAATTAAATACTTAAGGAGTTTTTCGGGAGATTCAAAATTATTTTGCATTAACAGTCTCATCGTTTCTTTTTGTTGATTTAATTTTATCGTGTCTTTGTAATTATCCATAATGAATCTCATCATCTCTACAAATTTATACTTGTAATAATCTTCTTTGCTGCCGGGAGGGAGTATAATAAAAATATTCTTTCGTTGAATAATAATTCTTTCAAACAATGCTAGCGAAGCGTAATGTTTTAACTCAGCAGTGGCAATCAGTCTCTTTACTAAAAGCGGAGGCGTTCCAAACCGGTCGATCATTTCTTCCAACAGCTCTTGAATTTCGATTGGAGATGAAATAGAATATAGAGCAGTATAAAAGTTTAATCTGTCCGATTGCTCAGGCATATAAACAGATGGAATACCGATTTCGAAATATGTATCGATTGATGGATCGGATCTTTCTTTTTGTTTTGGTAAACTCTTAAATAATTCTTTGAACTCGGAATATTTCAACTCTTCAACAGCTTCATTAATTAATTTTATGTAAAGATCAAAACCAATTTCATTTATAAAACCACTCTGTTCAGTGCCAAGCAAGTTGCCTGCACCGCGTATTTCGAGATCACGCATCGATAAATTAAAACCCGAACCGATTTCGGTATATTCTTCAATTGCCTGCAAACGCCGTAATGCTTTTTTGTTTATTCCATTTAACGACGGAACAATAAAATAGGCATAAGCCTGCCGATCCGAACGCCCCACTCTTCCTCTAAGCTGATGGAGTTCTGCAAGCCCGAATCTATCGGCTCTATTTACAATGATAGTATTTACGTTCGGAATATCGATTCCCGATTCAATTATTTTAGTTGAAAGAAGCAAATCATAATTTCTGATTAAGAAGCTGTGAATTACGTTCTCAAGCTGCGAGGGTTTCATTTGTCCGTGCGCGATTCCAATTTTTATTTCCGGAATGTATCTTTGCAAATAAACAGCAAGCTTGTCGATAGACCGAACTCTATCATGCACAAAATAAATTTGTCCGCCGCGCTTAACTTCATTTAAAATCCACTCTCTTATTTTTTGAATATCGAATGTAGATACCATCGTATAAATCGGCTGGCGGTTAGGTGGTGGTGTTCCGATAATCGATAAATCTCTTGCCCCAAGCAATGACAAATTTAAAGTTCGAGGTATCGGAGTAGCTGTAAGTGTGAGAGTATCAACATTTAATTTTAAGGAGCGTAATTTTTCTTTTGCCATTACACCAAAGCGATGTTCTTCATCTATTATTAAAAGCCCTAAGTCTTTAAATTGAATATCTTGCGAAAGCAGTCTGTGCGTTCCGATAATTATATCGATCTTTCCTTCACGCAGCTCTTTCAATATTTCGTTTTGATTTTTTTTAGATTGAAAGCGGGAGATGGACAAAACGCGCACGGGGAATTGAGTTAATCTGTCTTTGAAAGTATTGAAATGCTGTTCTGCCAAAATTGTAGTAGGAACAAGCAGCGCTGTTTGTTTTCCTTCCTGAGCCGCTTTAAAAGCCGCTCTGACCGCAATTTCAGTTTTGCCGAATCCAACATCTCCGCAAACCAGGCGGTCCATCGGGTTTTCCGCTTCCATATCGACCTTAACTTCTTCCGTTACCTTTGATTGATCGGGAGTATCTTCATAAAGGAATGATGCTTCCAATTCTTTTTGCCAAACCGAATCTAAAGAGAAAGAAAAACCCTTTGTTGCTTTTCGTTTAGCGTATAATTCGATAAGTTCTCTTGCCGCTTCCTTAATTCGTCTTTTGGCTTTTTGTTTTGTGTTCAGCCAGTCAGATGTTCCTAACGTAGAAAGAGTGGGTGTAAGCTTTCCGCCCGAAGCATCGGAAGCCGAATATTTTTTTACAAGGGACAGATAATTAAGATTAACATAAACCACTCCTCCTTCGTTATATAAAATCTTCATTGATTCTTGAGATACTTCACCTATCCGGATAGTTTCTAAACCGAAGTACTTACCGATTCCATAATCTTCGTGAACCACATAGTCGCCCTTTTTTATTGAGTTGAACGATTTTGATTTTGCCTTTTTATACTTGGTTGCTGTGCTTATTTTGGTCCGGTAAGGCTTATTAAAGATTTGATAATCGGTCAGTAGAAGAAACTTTCCTTCTTTATAATCAAATCCTTTTTTTATTGGAAAGGTTTCTATCTTCAGTTTTCCTGCATCCATAAATCCGGATATCTTTTCATCTAATCCGGTAAGCAAATCTTTCAGCCTCTCTGATTGCAGTTCATTTTCGGATGAGATCAATACGTTATAATCTTTTGATAAATAATCTGTTAAAACCGAATAAAGAAGATTATAATTTGAGTTGATAGGAGGAGCATCGGTTAAGCCTAATTCAATTCGATCGGCTTCCCCTTTTAACTCAGACTCGAGAACCCATCGTGTGTTGGGAAGATAGATGAAGTCTTCTGGATTGAACGAATTAAATTCTTCCGAATCCATGTTCTCACTTGAAGAGATTAGCTGCGATTCAGAAATTGAAAAGTCTTCTGTATAAATATCATCATTAATTAATGGGGGAGTAGAAGTCGAATGAAAAAATTTATCAGCATGATTTTTAAGATTAGTCAGTTCAAATACTGAAGCGAAGATAAGCGGATTGATGAGATAATCGAAAATTGTGTCATCGTTTGCAGTTTCATTCATACTGCTGCCATTCAATAAAGCGGCAAGAGTAACGCTTTCAATCATCTCAATAGATCTTTGGCTGTCGGGGTCAAAGTATCTTATCGATTCCAGGAAATCGCCGTCAAACTCTAATCTAACCGGACTTCGTTCGCTGTAAGACCAAAAATCGATTATAGAACCGCGTTGAGAATAATCGCCGGGTGCCTCTACAAATTTATCTTTTTGATAGTTAAGCAGATTTAAGTATTCTAACAAATCATTATAAGTAAGATTTCCGCCAACTTGTATTATTGTTGTTGCTTCTTCAACAGTTGAGCGAAGCGGGAATTTACAATTCAATATATCGTATGTTGTAATAAGAATTAGCCGATTGCGTTTGGAAATTTCAGTAAGTTTATCCTGTATTGATTCGATATTAAATTCTGATATTTCAAGAAGATTTTTTTCAAATCCTAAAAGATGCATCTCCACAAAGAATTCGGAAACAGAAAGTAAATCAGGCAGCAAGACAACAATTTGATTTTCCTTTTGAATCAACCGGGAAATTAGGAAACTTTTTGAAGAACCCGAGAAAGGAGAAATATAATAATTCTTCATCTCCCCTTTTAGAATGGTTCGAGAGACGTCTCTAACGCTTTCAAGCTTATCTATACAGTATTTTAAGATATTGTTTTCTTTCACAATGATATTTCTCAAAAGATTTAAAACCACAAAAGGGGTTCAAGTAAATGAACCCCAAAATTACAGGGGAAGTATGTAGAGAATAATAAATTTTTTTATTAATTATTTTGTAAAAATACACCCGGGAAACGCAAATGTAATTTTTACATGATATTAAAGAAGTTTTTTTATCTGCTTTTCAAAAAAAATTCTTATCTCATCAAGTGAAATAGTATACTTTGGAAAAAGATGCTCAATTGTTTCGTCTTCAATATCTTCAATATAAATTATTTGCATTGCAAATATTTTTTTAGTCATTCCAGGCAAAAACTTTAATGATATATCAAACATTTGCCGTATATCAAACAACTCATTTGCAATAACATAAAGATCATAGTAATCTCTGTATTTAGCCCTCAAGGAAAGAGTGTTAATTTTCATTGCGGTTAATAATTCCGGTTTAGCGATAAAAGAGTTGTTTAGAATTTTCTCTCTGATTTTTAACTCTTCCCAATTATTAGCAAAAAATGTAACCTTCACATTATCAATTAAGGTATCAATCCCACTTGAATAAGTGTTTATAATTTTCAGAGAATGCTGTTGAGATATGCGGTTGAACAAAATATCTATTTGAGCATTACTTAACTCGGGCAGCCAGGTAAAAAAATCAAGATCTTCGGAAAAACGATGCTGAAGATAAATTGAGAGAGCAGAACCTCCAACTAAAGTGAAATTCGATAATTCACTAATATCCGATAAAGATTGGAGTATTAAGGAGGCTTGCGAAGTTAATGATCTACTGAAATCTTTGCCAATGGATCTTTTAGACAAATCTTTTCCTTTGATGAGATTTTAAGTACTCCAATATTACTTTTCTTTCATTAGAGATATTAAACACGAATCTTGCAAGAAAATAATTTAAGCGATCGAATCTAGTATCCGGAATAATTTTGCTCTCCCAGATTTTTCGGCAATAATCTAATCCGGCTTGTGTAATTACATCTGAAATCTCATTAAGGTCGCCATACTTTAACACATGTTCAACTTTAACATTAAGAGGAACTTTGTCCTTTTCATAGCTCCATGTATAATCACGAATCATTTTTCACCAAATTACTTTTTCAACTAATCGACAAGTCTAGGTGTGTGCCCACACATTCTAGAATGAAATTAGCTTAGTTTTAATTCAATAGCTTTTCTAACAAAGCCATCAGCTTTTTCAAGAAGATCTCTTGCTTCATCAGCATCAACTCCGGCTCTTATCATAACGAGGGCTGTCTTAACATGCCCCCCTGCTTGTTTTAAATAATCTGCTGCTTCATCGTAAGAAACGCCGGTGATTGTCATAACTATTCTTTTAGATCTTTCAACAAGCTTTTTATTAGTCATCTGCAGATCGATCATCATATTTTCATAAACCTTACCCATGCGTATCATCGATGTAGTTGTAAGCATATTGAGTACTAATTTTTGTGCCGTTCCGCTTTTCATTCTAGTTGAACCCATAATTACTTCGGGTCCCACATAAGGGCAAATTGCAATATCAACTTCTTTAATGTTAAAATTTTCTCTTGGATTGCAAGTAATAAAAAGCGTTGCAGCGCCAAGCTCTTTTGCTTTTTTAACTGCACCAACAACATAAGGAGTTCTTCTGCTGGCTGCTATTCCGCAAACAACGTCTCGCTCATTTACATTAGCTTTAATTACATCTTTTGCACCATTCTCTTCATAGTCTTCGGCTCCTTCTTGAGCACGGAACATTGCTTCTTTGCCGCCTGCAATAAAACCTTCAATCATGCCGTAAGGAGTTCCAAAAGTAGGTGGACACTCTGAGGCATCCACAACTCCTAACCTGCCGCTGGTTCCTGCCCCGAAATATAAGAGTCTGCCGCCTTTCTTAAATGCTTTGACGATTATTTCTACTGCCTGCTCAATATAGGGAAGTTCTTTTTCCACCGCATAAGGAATGGTTTTATCTTCTTCATTAATTATTCTAAGGATTTCACCTGTGCTTTGTGCATCGATATCCATTGAGTGTGGGTTGCGCTGTTCTGTAGTGAGTTTAGATATCTCCTCAAAAAGAGATTTGGTATCGGCAGAGGAGGTCATTTACGCAGCTCCAGCAGAACGAGTTTCTTGCCTTTTTGATTTCTCGCGTTAGTTGGTTTGTATGAAAGGTCGAAAATAGTAAATTTCTTTATATACGGCTTGTACTTCAATTCAGCTTTTCTAAATTCACCTTCTAAATCGCCTCCCTTTAGCGCCAGAATGTAAGCCTTTTCCTTAATTAAAGGGATAGAATATCTAAATAAAATAATTAGCGGGACGGTAGCCCTGCTAACAATAAAATCAAAAGTTTCAGAATAGCGAAGAATAAACTCTTCACTTTCGACCCTTAAATTTTCTGCTATAACGTTGCTTAATTTGAGCTTGTCTATAAACTCTTTAACCGCTTCTATCTTTTTACCGGTAGAATCAACAAGAACTCCATGAAGGTCAGGACGCACAATTGCTATTGGGATTCCCGGAAAACCGCCGCCGGTGCCGATGTCCAAAAAGTTAGAACATTTTTCCGGGATAAATTTAGTAATGTAGGCGGAGATAAATACGTGTTTCTCAATTATTGAATCGATATCCTTGCGTGAGATTAAATTAACCGTTTCATTTTTTTCCGCAACTAATTCTGTAAAATAAGCTAATCTCTCAACCTTCATCATATCTGGGTTAAGACCGTTCTCCCAATAAAAAGAAGCAAGCTCTTTTGTGTATTGATCTTGAATATCGATCATAAAAAAACCTCAAAATTAGTGTTTCAAATATACCATTAATATTGAAATATCTGAAGGAGTTACACCTGATATCCGGGAAGCCTGACCTATTGATCGGGGCTTAACTTTATGCAATTTTTCCCGTCCTTCAGTAGAAAGGGCTTTTAATATTAAGTAGTTTAATGTTGAAGGAATCTTTGTAGTTTCATATTTTTCCACCCGCTCTATTGTTTCTTGCTGTCGCTTCATATACCCTTCATACTTTAATTCAATCTCAACTTGTTCGAGGGCTGGGCTGTCACTCATTAACTCGTTGACAATTGGATATTCTTCAGGATCAACTATTGTTAATAATTTTGTTAAAGATAATTCGGGTCGTTTACATAGTTTTGAAACTGTCTCTGCCGAATCGATTCCGTTTGATCCATTTTCATTTAAAAAACTGTTGATATCCTTGGCGTGTAATTTTAATCTGCCGAACAAGTCTATAGCTTTATTTATTAATCTTTCACGAGCAATTACCTGATCGCGAGCAGATTTGGAATTCAATCCTAAATCATAACCCAAACCCGTCAGCCTGCGATCTGCGTTATCCTGTCTCAATAGTAATCGATGTTCTGCTCTTGAGGTAAACATACGGTATGGCTCGTCGGTCGATTTGTTTACAAGATCATCGATCAATACTCCTATATATGCTTCGCTTCTTTTTAGAACAAATTCTCCCTCGCCTTTAATTTTAAGTGCGGCATTGATACCTGCTACCAATCCCTGTGCTGCAGCTTCTTCATAACCTGAAGTTCCGTTTATCTGACCGGCGAAATAAAGTCCATGAATTAATTTTGTTTCAAGTGTTAGATCGATCTGGTGCGGCGGGAAAAAATCGTACTCAACCGCATAACCGGGTCGAACCATTTCCGCCTCTTCAAGTCCCATTATTTTATGAATAGCTTCTGATTGAATCTCAGCAGGTAATGAAGTTGAGAAGCCATTCAGATAAATTAAGTCGCTGTCTAATCCTTCCGGCTCCAAAAATAATTGGTGCTGTTTCTTGTCTGCGAATCTAACTATTTTGTCTTCAATCGAAGGACAATACCTGGGACCAACACCTTTAATCAATCCGGTATACATTGGTGAACGATCAAATCCCCTTTCAAGTATTTTGTGGACAGATTCATCAGTATGAGTGATATGGCAGCTAACCTGTGGAAGAAACGGAAAATTATTTTTATCAGTATGATGTGAGAATGGCTGAGGATTTTCATCTCCCGGCTGTTCTTCCAAAACATCCCAATTGATTGAGTTCTTTGCTAATCTTGGCGGGGTTCCGGTTTTTAATCTGCCAGCCTGGAAGCCCAACTGCAGTAAAGATTCCGTAACCCCGATTGCCGGTTTTTCACCGAACCTTCCCCCCTTTGTTGAATTCAAGCCAGTGTGCATTAAACCATTTAAAAACGTACCGGCGGAAAGTATGAGTGCTTTGCAAGAAATATCACCGAGTAGCTTAGTTTTAACCCCCTCGATTTTTCCTTCTGCTGTAATAATTTCAATGACATTATCTTCAATTATTGAAATTTGTTTTATTGATTCAATTACTCTCAGAGCTTCTTCGGAGTATAATTTTCTATCTGATTGACAACGTGGAGACCATACAGCCGGACCTTTAGATGTGTTCAGCATCCTGAATTGAATGCCGGTGCGGTCGGCAATTCTTCCCATCATCCCGCCAAGTGCATCAATCTCTCTAACCAAGTGTCCTTTTGCTGTTCCGCCGATCGCAGGATTGCACGACATTCTCCCCATGGCATACTTATCCATCGTAATCATACCTACGGAAAGCCCCATATTTGCGGCGGCGGCAGCCGCTTCAATTCCGGCATGTCCACCCCCAATAACGACTATATCAAATTTCGTCATCATTTCTTTAATGTTTAAGTTTCACGTGAAACCGAACAGTGTGACTTAAGTCTCACCACTTCAATCCTCTTCCAATTTCACGTGAAACCATATCATTTTCCTATACAGAATTTCATAAATATGTTATTTAATACATCATCGGTCGTTACTTCGCCGATAATTTCCCCCAGGTTATCTATTGCATTTCTTAAGTCTACAGCAATAAATTCGCCGCTCATTTGTTTCTCGATGGACTCATTGGCGGCTGATAAATTTTCTTTGGCTTTCTGTAGTGAGTTGTAATGCCGGGCATTAGTAATCAAAGCACTTTTTTCGCTGTAAGTGGAATTGCCCAATGCTTTATTTTTTAGTAAATCTAAAAAAGCATTCATTCCTTCACCTGTCAGAGCTGAAATTTGAATATCATAATTGATGTTATTCTCATGTGGGAGATCTATTTTATTCATCACACGAATAACTTTTTCTTCAGAAGATAACAATATTATCTCATTTAATAATTCGCTCGACATTCCCTGCTCAACATCAGCTATTAGCATTACAATGTCTGCAGCTCTAACAGCTTCTCTGCTGCGAAGCACTCCAACTTTCTCAATTGCATCTTCGGATACTCTGATTCCTGCGGTGTCAAACAGTCTGAATAAAACCCCATCTATTGACACTTCTTCTCTTATAATGTCTCTTGTGGTTCCGGGAATCTCGCTTACTATAGCCCTCGACTCTTTAAGAATATAATTAAGGATTGACGATTTCCCAACATTTGGCAATCCGACTAAAGCGACGTTTACACCGTCTCTAATTACCCTTCCGAATGAATAAGTTTTAAGCAAAGCATCAATTTCGATTATTATTTTTTGGACTTTGCTCGAAAGTTCTTTATAGCTGATAAGTTCTATTCCCTCCTCTGCGAAGTCCAATTCAAGCTCCACAAATGAAGAAGCATTTATAAGCATATCCCTAAGCGAACCAACTTTTTTTGACAGCAAACCATCGAGTTGATTTCGGGCACCCTTTAATGAAACTTCTGTACGTGCCATTATTATATCGGCAACAGCTTCAGCCTGCGCAAGATCTAATTTCCCGTTTAGAAACGCTCTTTTTGTAAATTCTCCCGGTTCGGCAAATCGAACATTGTGCTTTAATAATAACTCAAGTATTCGCTTCAATATATAAGGACTTCCATGGGTCGATATTTCAACTGCGTTTTCTCCGGTGTATGAATTTGGAGCCTTGAAAACAGAGACTAATACATCATCTATTATATTACCTGAATCATCCGTTATTTTCCCATAATGAATTGTGTGCGTATTAGCCTGCGTAATACTTGTTTTACCCGAAAAGATTAAATCTGTCTTTTCAAATGCATCTTGCCCGCTTATACGAATTACTGAGATTGAGCCAAATCCTGCAGGTGTAGCTATGGCAGTTATTGTATCTTCGCTCTGGGTAATTTTCATAAATAATTAGAAATTGAGGACGCAAAAATAAATAATAAAATCAGTATTAACAATTGATTGCAAAAGACACATTCCATATACGGCTCACTAAGAAAGCGGAGATAAATCAAAATCCAAGGCTTTAACAAATTGACAGTAATTTTGCCAATTGATACAATATGAGTATTTAAGTCGTCATGTTTGCGGACAAATTGGCACGGGATAAAATTTATTTTGATGAATCCCCTAATATCTTGTATTATAATGACTTACACCGATTTTTATTCGTTGGCATTTGAGTTGTTAGTGTCGTATTAGGCATGACTAATTAATCAAAAAAATGAAAAGATTAAAATGAAAGGGGGTATGTAATATGTCCCTAATAAGATGGAATCCCGCAAGAGAATTATTGAATATAGAACGTGAATTTAACCGGCTATTTAAATCACTAAGCGGCAGGCTTGGATTTTCAGATAGCGAAAGCAAAGAAAACGGATATGAAAATGCTGTTTGGATACCGTTAACAGACATAGCCGAGAATGACAACAACTATATCATCAAGATGGATTTACCCGGTGTCAATAAGGATGATATTATAATATCCTATTCAGATGGAAAGCTAAACATTAGCGGTGAGAGAAAACAGGAAAAAGAAGAGAAAAACTCTACATACCACAGAATTGAACGAGTTTACGGACGCTATTATAGATCATTCAATCTTCCTAAGGTAGAGGAAGATAAGATTGAAGCCGTTGTCAAGGATGGTCAGCTTACCATTACTGCACCTAAAACTGAGGAAGCTAAACCAAAAGAAATTGCAATTAAAACAAAATGAGGTTCTAATACTTTCGGGCATAGTGCATGCTGCCCGTAACTATTAACAAATTCAAATTTAAAGAAAGGAGTGATGAGTTATGACACTTGTAAAATTCAATCCGATGAAAGATTTATTAGATGTTGAGCGTGAGTTCAACAGGCTGTTCAATGTTTTCCGTGGAAGGTTTGACAGCGACGATTCTAACGCGGAATTAGAAAATGCAGTATGGATGCCATTAGCTGACATCTATGAAGATAATGATAACATTAAACTCAAACTTGATATTCCCGGAGTTTCGAAAGATGATGTAAAAATATCCTACTCAGATGGCATGCTAAGTATTAGCGGAGAAAGGATGCAGGAAAGTGAATCTAAAAATTCTAAGTATCATCGAGTTGAAAGAGTTTACGGAAAATTCTATAGATCATTCACACTTCCGCAGAAAATACGTGAAGATAAAATCGAAGCCGAATTCAAGAACGGTCAGCTTATTGTAAGTATTCCAAAATCGGAGGAAGCTAAACCACGGGAAATATCAATCAAAGTGAACTGATCAAGACTGCATAATCAGTTTTTGAAAAGGGTAGCTATTAACAGTTACCCTTTTCATTTATTTCCGAATGCCTGTATATATACTACTTGAGCAGGTTCTTTATGAGGATAGACTATGGAATTTAAAAACTATTACGATATACTGGGTGTGAGCAAAAATGTTTCTACGGAAGAGATCAAAAGAGCATATCGAAAACTTGCAAAAAAGTATCATCCCGTTAAAAATCCTGGTGATAAAACCGCCGAAGAAAAATTTAAAGAAATATCGGAGGCATATACTGTCCTCATCGACCCGGAAAAAAGGAAAAAATACGATTATCTCGGCAGCAACTGGAAACAATATCAACACGCAGGGGCGGATAGAGAATCAGATTGGTTTAGTCAATTTCGTTCGCCGGGCAGCGGCTCGGGATTTCAATTCTCTTCCGAGTTTGGTGATCTCTTTTCCGGTTTGGGTGGGTTCTCTGATTTTTTTAAAAGTTTTTTCGGTGAGGATTTTAAGACCTCCGCAAAAGAAAATTTCAGATATCCTTCTAAAGGAAAGGATTATGAAGCAACGTTAAAAATTTCTTTGGAAGAAGCTTTCTCCGGTACAGAAAAACAATTCACGATTAATGGCAAAAGGTTAAAAGTTAAAATCATTCCGGGAGTTCAGTCTGGAAAGAAGTTAAGATTGAAAAACCAGGGTGCAGCAAGTTCCACCGGAGGCGAAAGAGGCGATTTATATTTAACTTTAGAAGTAGCTGAGCATCCTTTTTTTGAACATAAAGAGGATAACTTAATTTATAACCTTGATGTTGATTTGTACACAGCCATACTCGGCGGAAAAAAAAATAAAAACACTTGACGGGAAAACTATAAGCATCACTATTCCAAGTGAATCGGAGAAGGGTACGCTTCTGAAAGTGAAAGAAATCGGCATGCCCAAGCAGGATGGTATTGGTAAAGGTGACTTGCTGGTAAGACTAAACATAGTTATGCCAAAAAATCTCTCTCCGGAAGAGAAGAAACTTTTTGAACAACTTGCCTCATTGAGGAAGTAACATATTGATAAATTTTTGGAGTTAATATGAGTGTTGAACAAACGGTAAAATCTTATGAGTTTAAAGCAGAAGTAAAACAATTGCTGGATATTCTAGTCCATTCGCTTTATACGAGCAGAGAAATATTTTTACGCGAATTAATTTCCAATGCTTCAGATGCACTAGATAAAATAAGATTCGAAACTATAAAAGGTACTGAAGTAGTAGATAAAAACCTGCCGTTTGAAATAACAATTGATTTCGATGAAAAGAAACAACTAATTACAGTTACCGATACAGGAATCGGTATGACGAGAGACGAATTAATTCTTAACATTGGCACAATTGCAAAATCAGGTTCGGCAGAATTTATTAAGAAGGTTGCTGAAAGTAAGAGCGATGCAGTTAACATAATAGGAAAGTTTGGGGTAGGCTTTTATTCGGTCTTCATGGCAGCTAAAGAAGTTGTTATCAAAACAAAATCATACTTGAAAGATGAACCCGCCGTCGAATGGAAATCGGATGGACAGGGGGGTTACGAAATCTCCGAACTTTCAGAACCTATTAAAAGAGGAACTAAAATCGAGATACATCTCAAAGAAGATGCTAAAGAATTTGCCGACAAGTTTAATTTGGAACGCATAATTAAAAAGCACTCAAATTTTATTTCGTTCCCTATTTATATCAATACTGAAAGAATTAATACAATTGTAGCTATCTGGCGCGAACCAAAATCATCTCTTAAAAAAGAACAGTACGACGAATTCTACAAGTTCCTTACTTATGAATCTGACGAACCTCTTTCGGTAATTCATAACTCTGTAGATGCGCCGATCCAATTTCACAGCTTATTGTTCATCCCTAAAAAGAATATTGATTTTTTCGGCTTCGGCAGAGAGGATTATGGATTGGACCTTTATGTGAGAAAAGTTTTGATCCAGCATAAAAATAAAGATCTTCTTCCCGAATATTTAGGATTTGTAAAGGGTGTAGTCGATTCAGAAGACTTACCTCTTAATATTTCACGCGAGACTCTTCAAGAGAATATTATCTTTACAAAAATTGCTCAGAGCGTAACGACAAATATATTATCTCATCTGCTCACAATGGCTAAGGAGGAAAGCGCTAAATATTATCAATTCTGGAAGGAACACGGAAAAATATTCAAGCTTGGATACACCGACTTTGCCAACAGCGAAAAGTTTATGCGACTTCTCAGGTTCAATTCTTCATTCAGCAAAAATGCGGATGAACTAATTTCTCTTGAAGATTATATATCGAGATTAAAAGACGGACAAAAAGAAATTTATTTTGCTTTAGGACCCAGTAGAGAGGCTATCGAACTCGATCCTCATCTCGAAGTACTGGCAGATAAAGATTTAGAAGTTCTTTATCTGTATGATCCACTCGATGAATTTGTGTTAACTTCATTAAGAAAATTTAAAGATTATGAATTCAAATCAGTTGGCTCGGTTGACTCAAAAGCTCTCGAAAAATTTATAGATGTAAAAAAATTTTCGGAAGAAATTGAACCGCTTTCGCCGGATGATGAGAAACATTTCGACAGCTTATTAATCCGGATTAAAAATATTTTGAGTGATCGTGTTGAAGACGTTAGCGAATCAAAAAGGCTTAGAAATAATCCATCTTGTCTAACATCGAAGGACGAAGGGATTTCATCAACAATAATGAAAATGATGAGACTTGCAAATAAAGAAGTTCCGATGCAGAAAAAAATTTTCGAAGTGAATAAAAACCATAAGCTAATAAGAAATCTTTTAAAAATATTTAAGATGGATTCAAAGGATACATTCATTGAAAATGTAATTAATCAACTTTATGATTCTGCACTGCTGCTTGAAGGAAATCTTGACGATCCGTATAAGCTTGTTTCAAGGCTTAACAAAATGCTCGAGCAGTCAGGCGAGTGGTATGCGGAATTGAAAAAACTTTGAATTGTAAATCAGATTTTATTACTCTAAGAATTGTTAAAAGAAACGAAAGACGAAAATGGCATTTAACTTTACTAAACTAACGGTAAAGGCACAGGAGGCGCTTCAGAACGCTCTTGAGATAGCACAAAACTACGGCAATCAAATTTTTGAACCCGAGCATTTACTTGCAGCCTTAGTGCAGGAAAGCGGAAGCATAACCGGTTCGATAATTCAAAAAATCGGCGGAAGTTTAAATACTATAAAGATTAAAGTGAATGAACTTCTCGAAAGATTACCAAAAGTAAGCGGTGCTAGTGCAGGCAACCAGCAAATGTCTAATTATACTGCAAAGCTTTTTGATACGGCAGCAGAGGAAGCCCGTAAGTTGAAAGATGAATATATATCAACAGAACATTTACTGCTTGCTCTTACACAGCATGAAGGAAAAGCGGGGCAATTATTGAGAGATAACGGCGTAACTTACAACACAATTTTAGCCGCGCTAAAAGATGTTAGAGGGACTCAGAGGGTAACCACACATAATCCCGAAGATACTTACCAGGCACTAAAAAAATTCGGAAGGGATTTAAACGAACTTGCTAAATTAAGTAAGCTAGATCCGGTAATTGGGCGTGATGAAGAGATAAGAAGGGTTTTACAGGTTTTATCAAGAAGAACAAAAAATAATCCTGTTTTAATCGGTGAACCCGGTGTAGGCAAAACAGCAATTGCTGAAGGTATTGCACATCGAATTGTAGCCGGTGATGTTCCGGAAAATTTAAAGACGAAAAGAATTGTTGCTTTGGATATGGGTGCTTTGGTCGCCGGTACCCAATTCCGTGGACAATTCGAAGAAAGAATGAAAGCCGTTGTAAAAGAAGTTCAGGAATCAAACGGCGAAATAATTTTATTTATTGACGAGCTGCATACAATTGTGGGCGCAGGCTCAGCTCAGGGTTCAATTGATGCAGCGAATATTCTTAAACCTGCATTGGCTCGCGGCGAGCTGCACGCAATCGGGGCAACTACACTTGATGAGTATAAAAAGCATGTTGAAAAGGATGCCGCGCTTGAAAGAAGATTCCAGCCGGTGCTAATAAATGAACCAAGTGTGGAAGATACTATTTCTATACTTAGAGGACTAAATGAAAAATACGAGGTCCATCACGGCGTTAGAATTACCGACGCTGCTATTGTAGCGGCAGCACAGCTTTCACATAGATATATCTCGGATCGATTCCTTCCCGATAAAGCAATTGATCTTATTGATGAAGCGGCTTCTAAATTAAGAATCGAAATTGACTCAATGCCCGAAGAGCTTGATACGGTTGAAAGAAAAATAAAGCAAATTGAAATTGAAAAAGAAGCATTAAAACGCGAGAAAGATGAGGCTTCTGCAAAAAGACTTGAAGAACTATTAGGCGAGCTGAATGAATTAGCCGAAGAAAGAAATAAGTTGAGAATGCACTGGAATCTTGAAAAAGAAAAAATTCAAAAAATACAGCAGCTTAAAAGTGATATTGAAAACACAAAAATTTTAGCTGAAAGATATGAGCGTGAAGGCGACCTTGGTAAAGTAGCCGAGTTACGTTACGGTAAAATTGCAGAATATGAAAAACAGCTTAAAGAAGAATCTAAAAAACTTGCGGAGATTCAACAAAATAAAAAGATGCTCAAGGAAGAGGTTGATGCCGAGGATATTGCCGAGGTGGTTGCTAAATGGACAGGCATTCCCGTAAGCAAAATGCTGGAAAGCGAAAGAAGCAAGCTGCTTCGCCTTGAAGAAGAATTGCATAAGCGCGTAATAGGGCAGGATGAAGCGGTTCATGCAGTTGCTAATGCAATTAGAAGATCACGGACCGGATTGCAGGATACAGAACGTCCTCTTGGCTCTTTCATATTCCTCGGCACTACCGGTGTCGGCAAAACCGAGCTTGCCCGCTCATTAGCTGAATTTCTTTTTGATGATGAACATGCAATGATTCGAATTGATATGTCCGAGTATATGGAAAAATTTTCAGTCTCACGATTAATCGGAGCACCTCCCGGATATGTTGGGTACGAAGAAGGCGGGCAGTTAACCGAAGCTGTAAGAAGAAGACCATATTCCGTAGTTCTGTTGGATGAAATAGAAAAAGCGCATCCTGATGTGTTCAATGTTCTGCTTCAAGTGCTTGACGACGGACGATTGACAGATAACCAGGGTAGAACCGTCAACTTTAAAAATACAATTATAATTATGACGTCAAACATTGGCTCTCATCTAATACAGGAGAAACTGTTGAATGCCGATGAAGATCAAATTGAAAATGCTTTTGACGATTTAAGATATCAGCTTACTGATTTGTTGAGAAAAACAATCCGTCCGGAATTTTTAAACCGCATAGATGAAGTTGTTTTATTCAAACCTTTGACAAGAACCGAAATACGACAGATTGTTAATATCCAGCTTGAACGCATTCAAAAAATGCTTGCTCAAAAAGAAATTAAGCTTGAAGTAACCAACGAAGCAAAAGATTGGCTTGCAAAATTAGGTTTTGATGTTACTTACGGCGCCAGACCGTTGAAAAGAGTAATTCAGAAGTACCTTGTTAATCCGCTGTCGCAAGAATTACTTGCCGGTAATTTCGCCGGTGGTGATACAATTAAAGTTGAGGTTGGTGAGAGGATTGGATTGGTGTTTGGAAAATAGAAACCGTTTTCATGTATCTGTGTGTGTGCTTCTGGAAACTTGATATTTAATGCTGGATTTTAGTAAAGTAAAATTTTGTAAACCGCAGGAGATATCTTCTGCAGCTTTTTACTATATCTTTTTCATAAGAGTTAATTTTTATATTTTGGACTAAGCTAAAAAGGAAAATATTGGCTGCAATATGGCAAATAACATAGAACATATTGTAAATGAACAGGGCAAAAGAATTAAAGCAATTGTTCCCTTAAATTTAATGTCAAAAGTATTGACCGGTAAAAAATCAAAATCAAAAAACTTATCGAGAAAAAAACTTAAAAAATATGCCGGATCAATTAAGCTAAAAAAAGATCCGCTAAAATATCAAAAAGACATTAGAAGCGAGTGGGAATAAAATCCTCTTAGTCACAAATGCAGATTTATATTTGCTTGGCGGAAAGTTGAAAGCAAATAATCTTCCCGAAGGAGGCTTCATTATATCTTTCATTAATGAACTTGAACTTCTTTCATATCCGAGTCTCACTAAATCTGAAGAAAATAAAATAAAAGATTTTATTGCCTCTATTGATGTTGTCGACTTGAATCCAAGCATAAAAAAAGAAACGATTCGCCTTAGAAAGAAATATCTGATCAAACTTCCGGATGCCATAATTTGTGCTGCAGCCCTTTCCCAAGAGATATCACTTTTAACATTTGATGACCAACTTTTCAAGATTAAAGAACTTATAATTATTAAACCCGATTTTGTTTAAGAATCCACTCTATTCTTTTCGCGTCGCAAGTATTTTTAAATTCATTTTTATTTTGGCACGGTTATAAAAGATCAACCGGGGTAAAAAATTTGTAAAACATTTCTCGCAAGGTTTGCTCACCGGTAATTTTACGGACGGAGATGCGATTAAAGTTAAAGCTGATGAAAAAGTTGGCTTGGTGTAGGGTAAAGTAAAGTCCATTTAAGAAAATCAACTTTACTCTGAAGGTGCTTTTATTCTACTTCATTCAAGGTGATTTCAAAAATTCCTTTTCTGCTATACATGCTTTTCTGATTAGTTTACTCCTTTCAATTTTTATCCCTAATTTTTGCATGACTTTTTATATTGATATCGATGCCTGAATAGTGTAATAGCTACAGTTCTGATATAATGATTTCATCACATAAAAAAATCATATAATCAATCATTGTTAGATTAATATTACAAATTAAAATACATCTTATACTCAAACGGGTGGGGCATTGTACCAATCGACATTATCTCGTCCTGCTTTATCTTAACCCACTGCTCTAACAGCTCGT
>JAGUYG010000042.1 GCA_020061465.1 Ignavibacteriales bacterium | reverse complement strand
GCAAAAAAATAGCCCCAAAGTTTCAAAGACACAAAGAGTTCACTATTTAAAAATGGGTCAACAAAAATTTTGTTTTTTCCATATATTTTACAGCCCACCTCGGAGGTTTGGCATTCTGTGTAACATTAGTTAGTAAATTCAATGTAACCCGGATTAGCTTCGTATCCTCATTGTCTGCTATTTTTCTTAATTGTGAGCAGCTTAAAATTTTAGACCCCCGATTTGAAAAGGGTGGAAATACAACCTTAAAAGCGTGCGTATTTATTGTATCACTGGTAAAATTCATATTGAAAATTAGTGCTGCATATTTCTTCTTTGAGATTACTTAATTATCTTTAACCGCAGGCTAACCAGTCTTCTGTATAAATAACTATCAATAACTAAAGGGATTAATATGAAAACTCTGTTAATCTTTTCTCTATCGCTTCTATTTTCATCTCCGATATTTGCACAAGAAAAATTAGAAGATGATATTGATATTGCTTTTCAAAATTCTAAAAAAGGGATTTATTGGGCTTTGTCCAACATTCCCGAGAAGAAGTTAAAATTAGAAAATGAACTGATAGCAAATGATAAACTTTATGCTGTGGTTAAGCTAGCAAAAGAAATTAATGGTGTAAAAATTGAATCCACCGGTTATAATGGTTCAAATGAGGTGACCATTAAAACTTATCGCTCTAATGATTTTTTAATCAAGCATGGTTACATCAGAAAAGAACAAAATTAACGGACACCCTTCCTTTATTCCCGTTATTACTGCACATTATTTTTTGTATCGTATCTTTTCTTCTTGCCTTAGTAATTTATTTTTTGTATTTATGTAATAAATATTACAGAATACAATTAAAATGTAAATAGTATTACATGATAGATTCCTCGAGATTAGTCGAAATATTCCTTCAATTGGTTAAAATCGATGCCTTATCCGGTAAGGAAAAAAAAGTAGCCGATTTCATTCGGGATTTCTTGGACGGTTACGATTTGCAAATAACTGAAGATAAATCTTACAATTTCTCCGGCGGTAATTCCGGTAATCTGATTTGCCGGGTGGGAAACGGCGGAGACTTCGTATTGCTTGCTCACATGGATACTGCCCGACCTACAAAAAAAGTTATTCCCTATATAGAAAATAGCGCTATAAAATCAAAAACAGACACAGTTCTCGGAGTGGATAACCGCGCCGGTGTATCTGTTCTGCTTTATGTGTTGGAGAGTATTTTTAAAAATAATTACGTCACTAAAGATTTTACTGCAGCATTCACTACTTGTGAAGAAACTACCATGGAAGGCTCCAAAAATCTTTTATTAAATGGAAATATTAACAAGGGCTTTGTGTTTGATTCTTCTTTAAGACCCGGAAATTTTATTAATTCTGCCTGCGGTGCGATGGGATTTAAAGCTGTAATAAACGGAAGAGCATCTCACAGCGGCATCGAACCTGAAAAAGGGATTAATTCTGTTCAAATTGCTTCGTTGGTGATAAGTAAAATTAAGCAGGGCAGGTTAGATGATGAAACAACGCTTAACATTGGAAAAATTTCCGGAGGCTCGGCAGTAAATGTGATTCCCGAAAAAACTATTATCGAAGGTGAGATTCGCTCGTTTGATCCGGATATAATTTCTTCAAAGGTTAATGAGCTTCAAAAACTTTTTTCGCGTGAAGCCGAATTATATTCAGCAACTGTTGATTTTAGTGCTGCGTGGGATTTTATGCCTTATACAATCGAATATGACGAAGAAGTTTTTATGGATATCTCAACTGCATTAAAGAAAGTTGGTTTAGTTCCGAAGGCTAATATTTCTTTAGGCGGAAGCGATGCAAACTCGTTAAACGCTAAAGGCATTCCATCTGTAAATATTGGTATTGGTGCCCAAAATCCGCATTCAAATGAAGAGTTTATTTTCATCGAAGACCTCGTAAAAAGTGCTGAAATAGCATTCCAACTAATTAAACTAAATGAATGAACAACATGATAAAAAATTTAATCTTATTGTTAGTCCTAATTTTTACTGGCGAATTAATTTTCGCACAAAGCAAAGGTCACCTCGTTATTATCGGTGGCGGAAAACGTCCCGATTATATGATGAAAGAAATAATCCGTCTTGCGGGAGGCGAGGATTCAAAAATAGTAGTAATTCCGAATGCAAGCTCTGAACCCGAGGAGACTGCATCTTATCAAGTGAATCAGTTAAAGGAGTTAGGTGCAAAAAACTCAGACTATATACTGTGCAATAGAACCAATGCCGATTCAGAAGAGAATTTAAATAAGCTAAAAGAAGCTTCAGGCATCTTTTTTTCCGGCGGTGACCAAAGCAGATTAACAAGCGATTTTTTAGGAACAAAATTTTTAGAGAGCATTCATCAAATTTATAATAACGGCGGAGTAATCAGCGGAACAAGTGCCGGTGCTGCCGTGATGAGTGAGGTTATGATTACCGGGAATGAGTTACTTAATAAAGACTCTTCATCTGCTTTCATTACGATAGAGACAAACAATATTGAAACTGTCGAAGGTTTTGGATTTATAAAGGATGCAATAATCGATCAGCATTTTATAATGAGGAAAAGATTAAACCGTCTGCTCAGCTTGGTAATAGAAAATCCTACTCTACTCGGAATTGGTATTGATGAAGCCACTGCAATAAAAGTTAAACCTGACAATACTTTCGAAGTAATGGGAGAAAGCCAGGTAATTGTTTTTGATGCATTTAATTCTTCATCAACGAATGCAAATGAAAACGGAAAATTGGGCATAGTATATTTAACGACTCATATCCTGTTACCTGGTCAATCTTATGATATTTCAAATAGGAAAGTATTGAAATGAAATTATCAAAATTTAAAGCACCAAATACATTCTTGATAATTTTTTCTTTATTATTTATAACTGCGGTGTTAACCTGGTTCATTCCCGGTGGTGAATATGAACGTGAAAATGTAAACGGAAGAGAAATGGTAATGGGAAATTCTTTTAAATACGTTGAAAGTAATCCCCAAGATCCCGCTGATGTATTAATGGCACCCATTAAAGGTTTTGTTGATGCTTCACTAATAATTGGATTTGTCCTGATTGTCGGCGGAGCTTTCGGTGTTTTTCAAAAAACCAAAGCCGTAAGCTCGGCAATTATGGGCATCGCGAAAGCACATAATAATTCGAAAATGCTTAGGGTGCTTTTAATCCCTGTATTGATGACTGCATTTTCATTTGCAGGTGCTACGTTTGGTATGAGTGAAGAGGTAATTCCTTTTATTTTGGTTTTCATCCCGCTTTCTTTAATGCTTGGATATGATTCGATTGTTGGTGTAGCAATTCCGTTTATTGGTGCAGGTGCAGGTTTTGCCGGCGCATTTCTTAATCCTTTTACTATCGGAATAGCTCAAGGGATAGCCGGCTTACCTATATTTTCAGGAATTGAATACAGAATAATTGTATGGGTATTTACAACAGCAGTTGCAGTTTCTTTTGTAATGATTTATGCCTCAAAGATTGCTAAGAATCCGTTCAAAAGTCCGCTATATGAAAAAGACTCGGAAAGAAGGAAGAAAATTAATTTTGAAGATATTGATAATCATGATGGATTATCCCGTACACATAAAATAGTTATTTCTGTTTTTGTTACGGGATTAATCGTTTTAATATTCGGTGTGCTTGCTTACGAATGGTGGATCGAAGAAATATCGGCTGTCTTTATCATTACCGGAATTCTTGTTGGCATAGCGGGAAAATTAAAGTTATCGGAAATAACCGATTCATTCATTCAGGGCGCTAAAGATTTGATCGGCACAGCTTTAATAATTGCATTAGCCAGAGGGATTTTAATCATATCTCAGGATGGAAAGATTATAGATACTTTGCTTTATACTCTTGCCAATCCGGTTTCATCGCTGCATCCGGTATTTTCAGCGCAAGCAATGTTTTTTGTTCAAACCTTCTTGAATTTTTTTGTTCCGTCCGGCAGCGGACAGGCAGTTTTAACTATGCCAATAATGGCTCCGTTAGCTGATATTGTAGGAGTTACCAGGCAAACAGCGGTATTAGCATTTCAGTTCGGTGATGGTTTCAGCAATATGATCATCCCTACTTCGGCAGTTACAATGGGAGTTCTTACCCTTGCCGAAATTCCGTGGGAAAAATGGGCTAAGTGGATTTTACCGCTCGAAATTATTTTTTTAATTCTTGGTCTGCTGCTGCTTGTTCCCCCGTTCTTTTTAGGCTGGAATTAATTTTCGTATTATCAACTAAATAAAAGAGGTGTAAAATGAAAAGACTTATACTTTTAACAGCATTGTTTCTCTGCTTCACATTATTTGTGAATGAATCAGTATTTGCTCAAGCTCAGTTTGAAACCGGAAAATTAGGTGTAATAATCGGCTCGTATGGTAGAGTTAGAGTCTATATTCCGGATGTTGTAAGTCCGAAAAATATTGAAAGAATTTCCATACTTGTCGGAACTGCTCCTGATGCGGTTTTCGATTATCAGAATGATGTGGATGTGGAAGAAAGCGTAACACTGGTTGAAAATCCCGCACTAAGTGATATGGAAATTACGGGAGTTTTCAACAATGCATATTCAAGTCAGCCGCCGGATATTCTTGAGAAGCTGACGGTTTACGGCTGGCAGGGCGGAGGATTTCTTTTACTTAAATTTGATTTAACCAGCAGAGAAGCTTCAACAATAAATGCAGTAATTGGTTTGGATGTGATAACTCAAATTGACGGTACTTACGGCTATGACACAATCACTTATGTAGCCGATAATAAAGTAATCGATATGCATAAAGAAAACCATGTAGGGTTAAAATTATTATCGCATGAATTAAAAAGTTTAACTTCGTTTGAATGGTATTCGAATTACAGTATCGACAACAATTATTACGGTTGGCTGACACACGAAACTATCGATCCCGAATATATTTCCGGTGAAGAAGGACCGGTTGTAATAACAGCACAAGATCCAATTGAATTAAACAACGGCGAATCGGTTACCGTGTATTATGCATTAGCAGTTGGTGCAGACCGGAACGAGATGTTAGACGAAATGAGTACCGCAGAAGCAAAATATAATACCATTACCTCCGTTGAGAAGCAGTTAGAAATCCCGGTATCGTTTAGCCTGGAGCAAAACTACCCAAATCCCTTTAACCCAACTACCAGAATAAAATTCTCAATTCCGTCTGCGGTCGATCCTCTGCTTGGAGGGGTAAAGGATAGGTTTGTAATGCTAAAAATTTACGATGTGTTAGGAAATGAAATAACGACTCTCGTAAACGAGCAAAAATCTCCAGGCACTTACGAAGTTGAATTTGATGCGGGTAATTTTTCCCCAAAGGGGTCAGTTTTGACAAGCGGAATTTATTTTTATACAATTAATGTAGGTGATTTCAAAGCGACACGAAAAATGATTTTGATGCGGTAAAATTTTAAATAGTGTTTTAGCATATAGAATAGTGTGGTGTATGAAGGTTCTTAAAAATTAAATAAAATTAATACGATGCCTTTTTATAAAGAGATAAAAGATAAAATTCAAAGGAAGTATAATTCGCTTCCCAAAAATCAAAAAAAGGTTGCGGAATACTTTATTGACAACTTTGACCAAATACCTTTTTTGAACGTGCAGGAAGTTTCCGAAGCAACCGGTGCAAGTGTAGCATCAATAGTTCGTTTTGCTCAGCGCACCGGGTTTTCCGGCTTTAGCGAATTACGCGATGCTATTGCCGATTCGCTCAAAAGCCGGCTGAATAATAAAGAAATCTTTCCTCTCTTCGATAAAAAGAAAATTCAGGATGATTTGCTTACTAGTGTTGCAAACCAGGATATCAAAAATATAAACGATACCCTGAATGCAATGGAAAGAGAAAACTTTGACAGGGCTGTCGACTTAATTCTGAATTCAAAAAAAATATATACTGCCGGCTTAGGTATTTCATATCTGCTTGCGGAATTACTCGCATATCAGTTAACGCAAGTAGGTATTGATGCAACGGTATTCAAACATGATTACAGCCTGTTCCATGAACAAATTTTATTTCTAGATAAAAATGATTTGATTATCTCTTTTTCTTTTCCGCCATATTCAATTGAGACTGTAGATGCGGCAAAATTTGCAGCAGAAAGAAAACTTAATGTTATCGCTATAACAAATAAAGAGGCATCGCCTATTACATTTTACTCAAAAGTTAATCTTATTGTGAAAAGTGAGAATATGCTGTTTACCAATTCATTCGCTGCAATATCGGTGCTGATAAATGCAATTGCTACGCAGTGTGCGCTAAAAAATAAATCTAAAGCAAAAAAGTTCTTGAAAGAATCGATGGAAATAATGGAAGATCAAAAACAAATTATGCCTGGTTAATCGGCATATAAAATAAATTAAGCTTTGATAAAAATTTATCGGGGTTCAATATGAAAAAGATACTTTTGTTAATAATGGTGTTTCAATTTAATGTGTTCGCCGGTGTCACAGGAAAACTTACAGGCACGGTAATAGATGCAGAAACAGGAGAGCCGCTGATAGGTGTAAATATCTTGCTCGAAGGAACTGTATTAGGTTCTGCAACCGACATATACGGAAGATATGTAATTTTAAATATACCACCGGGTAGTTATTCGGTTAAGATTAGTTATATAGGTTATGAAACAATTATTATTCAAGAAGTAAAAATTGTTGTCGATCAAACGACTAACCTCGATGTTGAGATGAAAACTCAAACCATTGAAGTTGAAGAAGTGATAGTAACTGCCTCCACTCCGCTGATACGAAAGGACTTAACAAGCACTATTGCAGTTCTTACCCGCGAAAAAATTGAAGCCCTGCCGGTTTCAGCGTTTACTGACTTATTAGCTTTACAAGCCGGTGTGGTGGGGAGCGGCTCTAACTTACATGTGCGCGGCGGAAGATCGAACGAAGTTGCATACCTTGTCGATGGAATGTATGTGCAGGATCCATTATTAGGCGGGCTTGCTACTCAGTTGGGTAACGATGCAATTCAAGAGATGAGCCTGTTGAGCGGAACCTTCAACGCCGAATACGGCAATGCATTAAGCGGCGTAGTTAATATCGTTACGCGCGACGGTTCGGATAAGCTTGCCGGTAAACTCGAATTCCGATCAAGTGAATTTGGAATCCAGCGTTACACCGATTTGCACGAACTGAGAATGAACGGGAGCTTAAGCGGTCCTCTGTTCACAAATAATCTTAGGTTCTTTCTTTCAGCCGAACAGGATAAGCGCGGCAGTTATCTTCCTTTTGGTTACAACAAAGCAAGAACCTTTTTCTCGAAACTTAGTACTAACGCAATTCCCGACATAAAGATAACTTTTTCTAATAGAGGCAGTAAAGGAAACCGGCAGGGTTACAGCCATTCATACAAATATATTCCCGAACAATATTTGATAAGAAGAACCGATAGCTGGCAAAGTTCAATTACGTTAACGCATACAATTGCCAACAATTTATTTTATGATGTCAGGCTCTCTTACTTTAATCAAGGCTATTACTCCGGTATAGACAAAGACACTGCAGATTATCTGCCCACAACAGAAAGACAATTCTTTAGCGAGTACGGAAATGGTTTTGAGTTTTATAAGCTTTCCGATCCTGTCGAAGTAATTGACAGCCGGACAGTGACCGCAGATATAAAAGCCGATTTGGTTTGGCAGTTGGGCACTCTCAATGAAGTGAAAGCCGGCTTATCGTATAAAAAACATTGGCTGAAATTATTCAACGTTTATGATCCTAAGAGAAATTTCCCGTACATAAACGATTATAAAACGCAGCCCTTTGAAGCAGCAGCATACATTCAAGATAAAATTGAATTGCCCTTCCTCGTATTAAATCTTGGCTTGAGATTCGATTATCTCAACTCGAATATTGAATTCAGAAAAAATCCTCTTATACAAGGTTCACTAATTACAGTTAAACCGCGGTCGCAGCTTTCTCCGCGGATTGGTATTGCGCATCCTATTTCTGATAAGACAAAACTTCATTTTGCGTACGGACATTTTTTCCAGAACCCTGAGTTTCAATTCTTATATGAGAATAAGCAATACGATCTCAATGTAAGAGAACCTCTCTTCGGTCAACCAGATTTGGATGCACAGCGAACCATTGCTTATGAGGTTGGTATAGCACATCAATTTACCGATAGAATTGCATTACATGTTACAGCATACTATAAAGATGTTACGGGTTTGATCGGTACACGTTATTACTTTCCGTTTGTCGACGGGCGTTATACCGGTTACACTCTTTATGTAAATGAGGATTATGCAAATATGAAAGGTTTCGAGATAAATCTCGATATACGACCGGATAAATATTTTGCCGGAGGATTAACCTATACTTATTCTGTTGCTAAAGGCAGCGCCTCTTCCGAAACCGAGCAGTATCCGGGTACACAGGAATCAACATTGCTATACTTTTTAGATTTCGATAAAACACATATCTTCAATGCAACCGGAACGCTTACAGTTCCCGGCGGTGAAGGTCCGGAACTTTTCGGTAAAAGAATTTTCGAGAACATGGACATCAGCTTTATCTTCCGCGCTAGCTCCGGATATCCTTATACTCCAGGCGGTAGAGATGTTGGATTTGTCGAGAGAAACTCACTGCGTCAGCCGGGTGTCTATTCACTCGATTTGATGTTAGGTAAGGAATTTATTGTAACAGGAAATTATAGGTTAAGAATATTTGCTGAAATATTGAACGTTACCGATTATAGAAATATTCTATACATTTACAGAGATACTGGTGAACCTGATTTTACTTTTGAAGGTAATCGATCAGTTGAATATATGAGGGATCCGTCTAATTACGGACCTCCCAGATCAATTAGGTTAGGTGCAACATTCAGATTCTAAACAAAGCAATGAAAAATTTAACAGCAGAAATAAATCTAAGCAGGTATTAGATGAAAAAATTATTCTTAATAGTTTTAACAATTTTGTTTGTTGCCGTGCCCATAAATTCGCAATCGGGCAGAGAAGTAAAAGACAAAAACATTTTTGAAGAATCGCTCGATAAAACCGCCGGAATAAATGACCGTGCAGGCGGAACACATAATGCCAGTAATATTGGTTTATTCTTCGAAAACAGAGGTAAACTATATCCAAGAAGACTCACACAAGGACCTTCCGGTGAATTTCCCATCAACAGTGGAATGCATTACATCTACCGTGTGAATCCAATGGTGGGTGTGCCAGGCAATGTAATCCAAGGACGCTTCACTACAAACGAAGAGTGGGAAGCCGTAGGCGGTTTTCATAATTCCGATTCGGCACAAATTGCTTTCAGCGATAATCCTAATACATGGCATCCGGAGCTTGGCTGGCCTGTAAAAGATAAAGAAGGCAATCCGATAATTTTATCTGATCAGGACAGCTACTGCGTTTACAGCGACAGCAACAATGCCAAAGATATTCTCGGTGTGGTGGTTGCGCAAACAGGTTATGCTTTCGGAGTTAAGTTTGCGAGAGATATTCTGTTTTATAAATATGATATTACAAACGTCGGAAGTAAAGACCTCGAAAAGTTGTACTTCAATCTTTACTGCGATATTGACGTTGGCAACGTGAGCGGTGGTGATCCGGAGTATGCAGATGACAGAATAGGCTTTGAGAAAGAACGTAATCTCCTTTACTTCTACGATGACGGAATCTCTAACGAATGGCCCGGAGGAAAAACAGGACACTTCGGAATTATGTTTTTGAAAACTCCGGAAGTTAACGGAGTTGAACCCGGAATTACGGATATGCACTATAATCTTTATGATGACGATATAGATGTCGATTCAATTCTTTACGGTATCATGTCCAGCGATCCAAATCTTTATAATTCATCGATTGGTCAGCGTTATTTTCATCTTGGCAATAACACAGAATTAAATTATGACGATCCGAATACCATCCCTACAAGCGGATTAGATATGTTAGCTAATATTGCTTCCGGTCCTTACACTTTAAGAGTTGGAGACACACTAACCTTCATTACTGCTTTTGTTGCCGGATGGACCTATGCCGAAATGATTGCAGCCGCAGAACAGGCACAAAATACCATCAATGCAAATTTTGAACTACCGAAACCTCCTTCACGACCAAAACTTTTTGGCATGTCCGGTGATAAAAAATCAATTTTATATTGGGACGATTCCGCTGAATTAAGTAAGGATAATTTTACGGGCGAGTACGACTTTGAAGGTTACCGGATTTACCGAAGCCGCGATAAAGGGATTACCTGGTCCCAAATTGCCGAGTATGATATCATAAATTCTGTAGGTGGAAATAAAGGAATACAATACAGCTATGTAGATACAACGGTAATTAATGGATTTGAATATTGGTACTCGATTACTGCCTTTGACCGCGGGGATGAATTAATAGAAAGTCTCGAGAGTCCAATCGGAAATACGCTCGATGCACCAAACACAGTTTCTGTTATTCCACGATCCGATGCATTGGGCAGGTCTCCTGTGTCTTCGCAAGCATTCGAAAAGCTTGGGACCGGGAAATCTAATTATGAATTAAAAATAGATCCTATCGACGATGAACGTCTTGCCGGCAGCGAATACCTAATCGAGTTTAGTTATACTTCAAGAAAAGAGAAGGGAAATTTGGAAACCGGTGTTGAAGTGATTGTTACTGATTCAACGAGAACAAAACCGCATAGCTATGCAATTTCATTCACTTCACCTTCAAATTTTGACTTGAGCAATTTGACTACAGGAGAAGTGATAAGAACCGGTTATCCTTATCCGCCCGGCGGAAGGGATGTGGTGGTTACAAATGCAGGAATTACAATAAGATTAAGCGATCAGCCCGACACACCGCAAGATTTTCTGCCCGAACAAGGAGACTTGATAACAGTTAACTTCTCGGTTGCTGCAGTAAAGAATAAAACTGTAAATGTAATTAATCCAAGACCATTTTTAATTAACAAACCGCAGGCAACTAATGACGGAGTAATATTCACTCTTCATCCCCCGGAAATTATTAATCAAGTTTCAAGAATTGGCGGGACAGATAATGTCGATATTACATTTTCTGTGGGTGACGCATCGTTAGTAAAAGATAATCTTTACATTATTACTATTGAAGGAAACGGAATAGCCTCAGACCAACGGGGATTTGTTTCATTGACTGTTAGAGATACAGCTTTAATCGCGAAATTCGATACTCTGTATAATTCAAGTACATTTAATTTTCATGGAGTTACAGGAAGAATTCAATTTCCTTCAGCAAATCCGCCTTCGGAAGGGAATAAGTTTTCATTAAAGACAGTAAAGCCAATCGAACCGAATATCCAGGATAAATATCAATTCAAGATTGAAGGTTCGAAAGTAAGTAAAGAATCTATTTCAGAAAATTTAAAGAGAATCAAAGTTGTTCCGAATCCTTACATAGTTTCTTCTTTGTATGAACCGGAATTCGGGGAACTAAGGAGAGAACCTTTAAGGCAGATACAATTTATCAACCTTCCGCCGGAATGTACAATTTACATTTTTACTGTTGATGCGGATTTGGTGAAAACAATTAACCACTCATCAACAAGCGGAACTGCTACATGGGATTTGCGTGCCGAAGGCGGAAGGGAAATAGCGCCGGGTATGTACATCTATGTTGTTAAAACTGCTGATATTGAGTACGTCGAACGGTTTGCAGTAATTAAATAATTGAATTTAAAACATTTGTTCCTAATCGAACAAACCCGGAGCTTAAAATGAAAAAGATATTTATTTTGATTGCAATATTAAGCGGACACCTATTGGCTCAGAATCCAAATCTCGGCACTTCGGGTGCTCAATTCTTGCAAATTCCGGTAGGCGCCAGATCTGCGGGTATGGCAGGTGCGGTTGTGGGGCTTACCGATGATGCATCTTCAGTATTTTGGAATCCAGCGGGAATTGTAAAAATAAAATCAGTCCAGGCTCATTTCTCTTATATGGATTGGTTCAAATTGTTTGATTTAAATGCAGCCTCCCTCGTCTATAATGCCGGCGATGCAGGAGTTTTTGCCGCTAGTTTGATTTCATTCGGAACAGGGAAGATGGAAATTACAACCGAACAGCAGCCGAACGGTACCGGCAGATTCTTTGACGCTCAAGACCTTGCCGCAGGAATTACTTATGCAAGGTATTTAACCGATAGATTCAGTGTAGGTGTTACCGTTAAATATATAAGTCAGAGAATTTGGAATGAAACTGCAGATGGATTTGCATTCGATATCGGAACACAATATCGTCTCGACTTTCAAAACTTAACGATTGCTATGAGCATGATGAACTTTGGAGGCGATTTGCGTTTTGACGGACCCGACTTAAATGTTATTCATGATAAAGACGAAAATTTTCCGTTGAGCCGTTTAACACCGGCAAGATTGCAGACATCTGATTATCCTCTGCCTTTAAATTTTCAAGTGGGAATTGGCTTTGATCTTTACCAAACCGAATTCGTTAAAGTTCGCGGCGGTATCGACGCTATTCATCCCAACGATAACAACGAAAGATTACACTTCGGCTTTGAATGTGCTTTTTTTGACAGACTGTACTTAAGAGGCGGTTATAAACACAATTACGATGACGAAAAATTTACTTTGGGTGCGGGAGCTAATCTGCCTTTTTCCGGGGCATTGATAGCATTTGATTACGCTTACTCCATCTTCGACATACTACCAAGCGTACACAGAATTTCGGTGAACCTTGGCTTCTAACAAATGTTTTTTAAAAAAAGAAATACTATTAAAAAAATTGAAACGGGCAAAGAGCAGAAGCTAAGTAAAATTATTATCGGCATTATATTTTTCATTTCTGTTACAGTCTTAACTCCGGCACAAGGATATATCTGCGCTATCGGCGGCGGTTCCGAAAATTATAACGATTGGAGCGATGCACCGTATTCATGGATTGTTGAAAAAGCCGGCAGCGGTAAAATCATAATTTTATCTTATGCGGATGCTACTAATTGGCTGCCTAATTATTTTGTTTCTTTAGGTGCCTCAGAAGCATATAACTTAAAAATCGATTCAAAAGCTGCCGCTGATCAGCAAAGTGTTTATGATGAAATTATTTCAGCCCGCGCAATATTTATAAAGGGGGGCGACCAATGGAACTACGTACGTTATTGGAAGGGAACTAAAACAGAAGCAGCAATTAGATTCGTTTATCAAAGCGGCGGAGTAATTTCCGGCACAAGTGCAGGCGCAGCAATACTCGGTGATGTTTCATTCACTGCTGAAAAAGGAACTGTCTATCCAAAAGACGCATTGATAAATCCTTTCACCCACTTAATCACACTTGATGACGATTTTCTCGATCTTACCCCGGGAATTTTATTCGATACACATTTTTCTGAGAGGGGGCGCTTCGGAAGATTAATTTCGATGCTCTATAACTTTAAATTCACTAATGATCGTAACTTAATTGGAGTAGGTTTAGATGATCGAACGGCAATTTGCATAGATAAAGATGGAATCGGAGTTGTAATGGGCAGTGGGGCAGTAGCAGTTTTTAATATTGATGATCGAACTGTATTCGGGGAATATCAGGCAGGCAATTATTATATCGAAAACTTAAAATGCGATTTTCTTACAACCGGATGGAAATATGATTTCGCTTCTAAATCTATTCATGAAATTCCGGCTTCGGCAAAACCGGTTGATATCGACAGAATAACTTATTATCCTGTTACAAATTTCTTTCTTACCGGTGATAACAGAATTTCTTCGCAGCTCAATTCCAACTTGAATGATTTTATCTCTGAGCATGATATAAAGAATATTGTTGTTATCACTCACAGCGGCTATTCATCCGAAGCATCTTTGATAAAGAATTATTTATCATCGATTAATGTAGTTTGTTCATATCTCTTCGTTACTGAATCGAATATGAACGATATCTCCTTAATAGATACTCTAATCAATGCTGAAGGAATAATCATTGCAGGAGATTCACTTGACATAATTTCATTACTTCGGAACAGTGATTATTTAATTTCAGAACATTTATATTCGAGAATCAACTCAGAAGCAGTGCCGCTCTTTTTTCTAAGTGAGATGGGAATGGCTGCAGGGCAGTTTTTTATCGACAACCCTTCGGGGGATAATTATGCTGCTTACCGCGGGAAATTAGTGATTAAAGAAGGACTATCTCTTTTTGACGATCTGATATTTCAACCAATGATTTTTGAAAATTCAAGCTACTATGAGAATCGCACTTCATCGGTTTTATGGGGAATGATGAGAAACCGCTTGAGGTTTGGATTGTATTTTGACGGCAGCGGTTCAATAATTATTAATGCTGCTTTAAAAACAATTAAATGTGATTCCAATTTTCCATTTATACTTGTAGATGCTTCAGAATCAACGTTTGTCGACTCTTCAACATATCGCGCATCAAGCAGTGTTGGACCCCGTCAAGCCGCTGCAATAAATAATATAAGATTCTCGCTAACCAATTTAAGCAGCTTGGATTATTCTTTGACGGAAAGAAAATTTGTAACAAACACTTCTTCGATTGAACAGGAAAACGTTCCGAATAGTTTTTACTTGTACCAAAGTTATCCAAATCCGTTTAATTCGAGTACAAAAATAAAGTTCTTAATTCCTTCTCCGGTAAATCCTTTAACCAGAGGGGCAAAGGGTAGGCTAGTAACTCTGAAGGTTTACAATGTATTAGGAAATGAAATAACAACGCTCATTAACGAACATAAATCTCCCGGAGTTTACGAAGTTGAATTTAACGCGGGGAATCTTTCCCCAAGGGGGTCAACTTTGACAAGCGGAATTTATTTTTACCGATTGCAGTTTGAATCTTATTCAGAAGTACGAAAAGCAATATTATTAAAATGAATTTAAGCAAGCGTAAAGACGGGGCATCCCGAAAGCATTCGGGACAAGTTACCCCGTCTCTACAACGTAATATTACGAACTTATTCATTACGCAAATCATTATACATAAATATCAAAAATTAAAGGCGATTAAAAACTATAAGTTGTTCATCATTAAATCATTATAAACGAAACATAAAAAGGAAATAACACTTGTAAGATGAAAAAAAAATATGCATAATATTGTGGATAATAATTTCACCCATTTGGGGTTTTAACTTCTCTTATTATAATTTTATATAATCATTACACCTCTTCGAGGTTAATTGATTCGCACGGAGAATTAAAACTAATCGGAACGATCCCGACCGTCGGAACGATCCTTTGGAAAGGTTCCTTAGGAAAAGCTTTCGGGAAAAGAACTAAAATCCCGAAGAGATGGTATGATTCTAGTAAAACAATACCCCATCAGTTAAATCCCGACCTGCCCGCCACTAAAAACTGATGCAGACAGGCGGGAGGGATGATATTATTTTTAGGTGTTGATAACCAAAATAATCTTAAGAATTTTACCTTACATAAATAACTATGTCGTAGCTGGTAGGATTTCGTTTTAGAAATTTGTGTTACAATAAAAACAGTTACAGTATAAATTTTACAAATCACTTTTAAGCTAAATTAAAATCTAATATCAATGACAATCGATAAAATCGAATTAAGAAAAATATTTTTACCGTACATCAAACCTTTTAAAACCAGCGGTTGGGTAGAAAAAGGAAACAGTGGAATCATCGTTAAAATTTACTCGGGAGGTGAAATAGGATGGGGCGAAGCACCCGTAGGGCTTGAGCCCTGGTATAATGAAGAAACGACCGAATCTGCCTGGGCTGTTATGCGTGATGTATTAGTTCCGCTTGTCTTGAAGACAGATGTGGGCTCAACTGAAGATATCGATAAATTATTTTCTCCTGTAAGAGGGAATAAAATTGCACGGGCAGGAATTGAGTTCGCCGTTTGGGATTTGTGGGGAAGAATTCATAATAAAAGCTTAAGTGAATTATTAGGCGGATCGAGAAAGAAAGTCGCTGCCGGAGTTAGCATAGGGATTCAGAAAAATATTGATCTGCTTCTGAAAATTGTTGAAGGTTATCTTAAAGAAGGCTATCGACGAATAAAAATTAAAATTAAACCCGGCCGGGATATCGAAGCGGTGAAAGCAATACGATCAATTTGGAAAGATATCCCGCTTCAAGTTGATGCAAACAGCATCTATTCGTTAAAGGATGCCGAACATCTCAAAAAATTGGACGATTACAGTTTACTTTTGATTGAACAACCATTAGCTCACGACGATATTTATGAACATTCAAAACTTCAGAAACTTTTACGAATACCGGTCTGCTTAGATGAAAGTATAGTTTCACCCGAACATGCCCGAACAGCAATCGAGCTTGAAGCCTGCAGAATAATCAACATAAAAGCCTGCAGAGTTGGCGGTCTGATAGCAGCAAAGAAAATTCACCACCTTGCTCAAGAAAGTGATATACCTGTATGGTGCGGTGGAATGTTAGAAACCGGTATCGGCAGAGCGGTAAATGCGGCGTTGGCAAGCCTTCCAAACTTTACTTTACCGGGCGATTTGAGTGCGAATGACCGATACTTCCACAGAGATATTGTTTTGAATCCTTTTACACTTAACAGCGATGGTACATTAACGGTTCCAAATACTCCGGGTTCGGGTGTTCAGGTAGATGAAAAATTTTTAGACGAAATTACTATACAGAAGATCGAACTTTCCAATAAAAAATAATTTATCATATAAAAAGTCTTAAGCCATGAAAAAAATATTAGTAATTATTTTAGTTCACATTAGCATAAGTATTTCATTTTCGCAGACACCATTACAACGAAATGATTTTAATAAACTCACTTCCTACGAAGAGCTAATCTCGTTTGTGGAAAAAATTTGCGGCGGCAGCCAATTGATGTCTCTCGAATATATCGGTCAATCAGTTGAAGGTAGAAAAATACCGGCAGTAAAAATATCAACATCAAAATTCGGAGTTGATACATCAAAAATTAAAATGATGATCTTTGCACAGCAGCATGGCAACGAGCAATCCGGCAAAGAGGGAGCACTGCACCTATTGAGCTTGTTTAATAGTAGTGAATTGACTTCGCTTCTTGAAAACATTGATTTGATTATTGTCCCACAGGTAAATCCCGACGGTTCGGAAAAAAATCAACGCCGTAATTCTAACGATATGGATTTAAATCGAAATCATCTCATTTTAACCGAACCTGAAACAATCGCTTTGCACAATTTATTCAATGAAAATTTACCCCATGTAACATTAGATGTGCACGAATATTTTCCTTATTCCGAAGATTGGGAAGCTTTCGGTTATCTGAAAAATTTTGACGAACAATTTGGTCTATTAACAAATCCTAATGTTTCGGATAAAATTAAAGAATTTTCCAATAAGGAATTTTTGCCTTTTATCGAAAATCATCTTACGGAAAAAGGATATACGTTTCATAATTACCTTGTAGGTGGTTCACCCAACGTGAGCAGGATAAGACACAGCACGGTTGATATCAACGATGGACGACAAAGCTTTGGTATATTAAATTCCTTTTCGTTCATTCTTGAAGGAAAAAATGGTCTGGATAGAACCATAGAAAATATTGAGCGCAGAACCGCAGCACAGGCTGAAGCAATGATTGGCTTACTTCGATTTGTGAGTTTAAATAAGGATAAAATTAAGCGCCTGGTAAATACGGAAAGGGAAAGGTTGGTGAAAGGTAATGTAAAAGAAAAGATCGTTGTACGGATGGAACACGTGAGAGGAGAAAAACCGCTTTCATTACCGCTGTTTTCGAAGTATTCTAAGCAAGATACAATAGTAACGGTAGAAGAATATCATCCTTTGGTTGAAAAGATTTTGAAAGTTGAAAAACCCGATGGTTATTTGATTCCGGATGATGAGGAATCAACCGCTAAAGTTCTTGAAGTGCTGAGAAAACATCGAATTATTTTTTATGAATATGAACATAATCCAAACGATCGAATTACAAAATATCAGATAACAGAAATTGATTCGATCAATCTTGAAGAAACTCAATTAGCAGATTTAAAGATAAAAGAGATTGAGTTAAATTTTCTTCAGGATAAAAAATATCATTATGTTCCTATATCTCAATTGTACTGCAATACACTGATATTGGCTCTTGAACCTCAATCGATGCTGGGATTAATTCATTATGAAAGTTTCAAGGATTTGATCAGGGTGGGGGAAGATTATCCTATTCTCAGATTAATTAAAAAGCGGAAGAATTAATTGTTTTTAAATGCTTCTTCCGCTTCTTCGGAGAAAGAAACCACAAGATCAGAAACTTCTTGTTCGTTACCGAGAAGATCTTTGAGCGTAATTTTTCCTAACACGCTATCAAGTAAGGATTGAACTGTCCGCCACAAAGACCTAACTGAACAATCGACGCTGTGTGTGCAAATACTTTCGATGCCCGCATGTTCTTCGCAGAAGCCTGCTTCAAATAATCGCCCGCCGAGTACAGCAAGAACTTCTCCGATTACAACTTCCTCAGGCGGATGGGTAAGCTTGTACCCTCCGGTTTGACCGCGAGCGCTTTCGATAAATCCGCCGAGCCGTAACACCCTCAAAATTTTTGCAACATTTGCCGACGAAAGCCCTTCTTTTTCACTTATCTCAGGAATTGTTAATCCGTTTGGGGCAGTGGCTTGACCAATCCTAATCATACAGCGGAGTCCGTATTCTTCTTGTGTGCTGAATTTCATTTCATATAACCTTCATTATTTATAGTAACCAATGAACTCTTATCCTTTGAACATCGGAATTTTAGAGCCGCATTTCTTAGCATAAACTATCTGTTCGAACTGTTCGGGGGTAACCGAAGGTCCTGTTTTGCTGCACTGTTGATTGAAAACATTTATTAATTCATTTGCTATCTGTTCAGCCGAATTACCTTCAACATCATAACGCTGCATAAAGTAAATTAATTCGCCGTTCTTAAATAGCGCCATGCTTGGTGATGACGGCGGATACTCTTTAATATATTCCCGCACTTCATCAACCGCATCTCTTTCCTGACCGGCAAATACCGTGTAAAGCTTATCGGGAATAATATCATTCTGTAAGGCTAAAGATACTCCCGGGCGGGCACCGCCGGCAGCACACCCGCATACTGAATTTATTACAATCAACAAAGTTTTGTCATCTTTTGTGTTGATGACATCATCTACTTCCTGAGGGGTGAGCAATTCATTAAATCCAACTGCAATTAGTTCATCTCTCATTGGTTGAACTGCGTCCTGATCGTATAAAGGCGGACGCGAAATAACGTTAAACATATTTACTCCTTTTTTTATTGAGTTTTTATTTAATAACCATCTACATAAAACCAAGCTCTAACTTTGCTACTTCCGACATCATGTCTTTATCCCAAGGCGGATTCCAAACTAATTGAACTTTAGCACTGTTCACTTCCGGCATTTCGTTTATTTTTTGTTCAACTTCAGGCGGAAGAGATCCTGCAACAGGACACATCGGTGATGTCAAAGTCATTTTTACCAATACATTTGCATCGTCATCTATTTGAATTTCATAGATCAAGCCTAATTCGAAAATGTCAACAGGAATTTCCGGATCGTAACAAGTTTTGAGCATCCGGATTATTTTTTCTTCAAGCTCCTGTTTATTTATTTTTTCTACTGTGTTTAAGTTCGACATAAAATAATCGCTTTAATTGTTTATTCAGTAGTTACAAGTTTGTTGTCTTCTTTCAAAGCAGAAATCATTGTATGCCATGCAAGGCTGGCACATTTAACTCTTGCCGGAAAATCCTTTACGCCGGCGAAGACAATTAATTTACCAAGCTCATTCTGTGAATACCCGGCTTCTAATTTACCGGTTACCAGCGCATGAAATTTTTCAAATAACAATTCGGCTTCCTCTATTGTTTTTCCTTTGAGGATTGTGGTCATCAAAGAAGCAGAAGCTTTGGAAATAGCGCAGCCTGAACCTTGAAAAGAAACATCGTTAATAATTCCGTTCTGAATATCTAAATAAATATCTATTCTGTCGCCGCACAACGGATTATAACCTTCCGCCGAATGATTGGCAGTTTCTAACTTCTTAAAATTTTTAGGGCTTTTGTTATGATCTAAAATTACCTGTTGATATAATTCCCTAAGTTCATTATCCATTATTTGAATACCTCAGTTACATTTTTGAGTGCATTAACGAGGATATCGATTTCTTCTTTAGTATTATACATCGCAAAAGATGCTCTGCAGGTAGCAGCAATATTAAATCTATCCATTACAGGTTGTGTGCAGTGGTGTCCGGTTCGTATGGCTACTCCCTCGAAGTCTAAAAATGTTCCGACGTCATGCGGGTGAATGTTGTTGAAAACAAAAGAGATAACGCCTGCTTTTTTGTCGGCTTCACCTATAATTCTAAGTCCGTTTATTAGCTTTAATTCATTTGTTGCATAATTGAGTAAATCATTCTCGTGGGGGATGATATTCTCAAAACCAATTGATGAAACATAGTCTAATGCAGTGCCAAGCCCTATACCTCCGCAAATATTGGAGGTTCCAGCTTCAAATTTATATGGCAGTGAATTATAAGTTGTCTTCTCAAAAGTTACTTTTGAAATCATATCACCGCCGCCCATGAATGGAGGCATTTTCTCTAACAGCGTTTCTTTGCCGTAAAGAATTCCTATGCCGGTTGGTCCGTAAATTTTGTGACCGGAAAATGCAAGAAAATCGCAATCCAATTTTTGAACATCAATTGGTAAATGATAGACAGCCTGTGCGGCATCTAAAAGTACCGGTATCCCGTAAGCGTGAGCTTTTGAAATAATTTCTTCAACCGGATTTATAGTACCTAACGAGTTAGATACGTAAACAATAGAGACTAACTTTGTTCGTTCTGAGATTATTTTCTCAAACTCTTCTAAAATTAATTCACCTTTATCGTTGATGGGAATAATTTTTAAGTGAGCCTTTTTCTCGGCAGCAATCAACTGCCATGGAACGATGTTGGAATGATGTTCCATCGTTGAGATTATAATTTCATCTCCTTCGTTCAAATTATTTCTTCCGAATGAATAAGCAACGAGATTAATCGATTCTGTAGTTCCTCTGGTAAAAATAATCTCATTTTCACTCTTTGCGTTGATGAATTCTTTTACTTTTGTTCTTGCAGCTTCAAAGCTTGCTGTGGCGGCTTCGCTTAAGAAATGAACTCCGCGGTGAATATTTGAATTTTTAGATTTATAATAATTGTCAATAGCATTCAGCACGACCATAGGTTTTTGGGTGGTAGCGGCATTATCGATATAACATAAAGTTTTACCACGAACCAATTGTTTGAGAATTGGAAAATCTTCTCGAATTTTTTGGACCTCAAAGCTGGCAGCCTTTTCTACTATGTTTAATTTATGATTCACTTCAAATATTAATTTAAATTTTTATCAAACTTCTGGATTAAAATATTCTCGATATGACTTTTACTATTCTCTATCGTGACTGACCTAACTACATCGCTTGCAAATGCATGAATTAAGATTGCCTTTGCTTTTTCATGTCCGATACCTCTTGTTTTTAGGTAAAATAGTGCATCATAGTCAAGTTGCCCTATGGTAGCACCATGAGAACACTTAACATCATCGGCAAAAATTTCGAGCTGCGGTTTTGTATTAACAAGAGCACTTTTCGAAAGAATTATATTATTATTCTCCTGAAACGCATTTGTCTTTTGTGCATCTTTACGAACTAAAACCTTGCCGTTAAATACTCCGCGCGACTCGTCGTCTAAAATTCCTTTAAAATGTTCATGACTATTACAATGAGGCATAGCGTGATCGATTGTTGAATGAACATCGCACAACCGTTTTCCATCGATAAGGTATAATCCGTTTAATGTACATTCACCGCCCTCATCATTAAACCGGGTGATATAATCATTCCTCGACAGTTCTGCACCGAACAAAAATGTATGTGAGACAAAATTGCTTGATCTCTCCTGATCAACTCCAACATGAGCAATGTGAAAAGCTTTCTTACTTTCTTCTTGAATTTTAACATGATTTAAAACTGCATTACGGTCTAAAAATATTTCTGTTACAGTGTTCGTTAGGTAAGTGCTTTCTTCCGTAGAGACAAAATGTTCGATAATAGATGCCTGAGAATTCTCTCCCAACACATAAAGATTTCTTGGCAGATTAAGAATTTTTTCTTCTCTTGCATCACTGATATGTAGAATGTGAATTGGAGATTCAACAATCTTACCAGCCGGCACAAAAATTATTGCGCCATCCCTTGAATATGCTGAACTGAGCGCGGTGAATATGTGTTCCTTATAATCGGCATATTTACCAAGATGTTTTGCAATCAGTGGTGAATTACCTTTTATCGCCGCGGCGAGGCTGCCGATTTGAACACCCTTAAGGACTCCTTTCAAACGCGATAATTCTTCAACATAATAACCGTTCAAAAAAACAAGCAGAATGTTTTCCTTATCATCGAATAAAAATTTCTCAATTTCGTCTTTAGGTATAGTTGATTTAGCATGTACCGGTTTAAATGTTTCTTTTAGTATAGGTGTTATGTTGGTATACTTCCACTCCTCATCTTTGACCGTAGGAAGCCTTAGGTTAGAAAAATTAACCATAGCCTCGCGCCGTAAAGAATTAACGGATTCCCAGCTTTCGCCGTTCAAATTGCTTATGAATTGTTCGAAATTCTCTGTAAACCAATGCTTAAATTCAAATGTATTTTCAATCATCAATAATCTCCGTATTACAACTTACTTAAAATCAACCGGCTGCTAATTCTGCTGCGTGTTCTTTAACCCAATCATAACCTTTTTCTTCGAGTTCCAATGCAAGCTCTTTACCGCCGGATGTTACAATCTTTCCATTATACAACACATGAACAAAATCCGGTATGATGTAATTAAGTAATCTCTGGTAGTGTGTAACTACAATAGTTGCATTATCTTTTGACCTAAGTTTATTTACTCCGTTTGCAACGATGCGAAGCGCATCTATATCCAAACCCGAATCGGTTTCATCAAGGACTGCTAGTTTAGGTTCTAAAACTGCCATTTGAAAAATTTCGTTTTTTTTCTTTTCGCCGCCTGAAAATCCTTCGTTCACAGCGCGGCTGAGCAGCGATTGATCTAATTCTACCAGCTTCATCCTTTCTTTTAAGAAAGAAAGAAATTCTAATGCATCCATCGATTCCAAACCGTTGTACTTTCTAATTTCATTCACTGCAGTTTTAAGCAAATTGGTGTTTGTAACGCCGGGAATTTCCACAGGATATTGGAATGCTAAAAAGATCCCTTCTCTTGCTCTATCTTCCGGAGCCATTTCCAACAAATTTTTTCCTTTATAAAATATTTCGCCTGCAGTTATCTCATAATCCTCTCTCCCTGCCAGAACCTGGGCAAGTGTGCTTTTGCCTGAACCATTTGGTCCCATAATTGCATGGACTTCACCAGTATTAACGCTTAAATTAATTCCTTTAAGTATTTCGTTTCCTTCAACACTTACATAAAGATTTTTTATTTCGAGCATTTTCTCCATTATTCTTCCTTATTCGTATAATTCTATAAAAAGTTTTGGCATGCTCACATGCCCCCGAATGCTGTGAGCAATGCCGTTGTTGAAAAAAATCAGCCAACACTTCCTTCAAGACTGATACTCAATAATTTTTGAGCTTCTACTGCAAACTCCATCGGGAGCTCTTTGAATACTTCTTTGCAGTATCCGTTTACAATCAATCCTATTGCATCCTCGGTGGAAATGCCTCTTTGATTTAGGTAGAATATCTGATCTTCTCCTATCTTAGAAGTTGTTGCTTCATGTTCCACCTGCGCTGTAGGATTATTAATTTCAAGATAGGGGAATGTATGTGCACCGCATTTATCTCCTAAAAGAAGCGAATCGCACTGTGAAAAGTTTCTTGCGCCTTCCGCTTTTCGGGATATTTTTACTAAACCTCTATAACTATTATTACTTCTGCCAGCGGAAATTCCTTTAGAGATTATCGTACTTCTGGTATTCTTTCCTAAGTGAATCATTTTTGTGCCGGTATCAGCCTGCTGATAGTTGTTTGTAACTGCTACGGAATAAAACTCACCAATTGAATTATCGCCTTGAAGAATACAGCTCGGATATTTCCATGTTATAGCAGAACCGGTTTCTACTTGTGTCCATGAAATTTTTGAATTAACTCCTCTGCATGCACCTCGCTTGGTAACAAAATTATAAATTCCGCCCTTTCCGTTTGCATCTCCCGGATACCAATTTTGAACTGTTGAGTATTTTATTTGTGCATTATCTAAAGCGATTAATTCAACTACTGCTGCATGAAGTTGATTCTCATCCCTCATTGGAGCAGTACAACCCTCAAGATAACTAACGTAGGAACCTTCTTCGGCTATTATTAAAGTTCTCTCAAATTGACCGGTATTTGCTGCGTTAATTCGAAAGTAAGTAGAAAGTTCCATAGGGCAGCGTACGCCTTTGGGAACATAAACAAATGAGCCATCGCTGAATACAGCGGAGTTTAAAGTCGCGAAGAAGTTATCGGTGTAAGGAACAACACTGCCTAAATATTTTTTCACGAGGTTAGGATAATTTTGAATTGCTTCCGACATTGAACAGAATATAATTCCAAGCTCAGCCAATTTTTCCTTGAACGTTGTTGCTACTGAAACGCTGTCAAACACCGCATCCACGGCAACACCGGCAAGCAGTTTCTGTTCTTCTAAAGAAATTCCCAATTTTTCATAAGCTGCAATTAGTTCAGGATCAACTTCATCAAGACTATCATACTTAGGCTTTTTCTTCGGGGCAGAATAGTATGATATAGCCTGATAATCGATTGGAGGATAATGAAGATTAGCCCAGTGGGGCTCCTTCATTGTTAGCCAATGCTTATATGCTTTTAGTCTCCACTCGAGCATAAACTCAGGTTCTTTTTTTATTTCTGAAATTTTTCTGATAATCTCCTCATTCAGCCCGATTGGCAAGCTTTCAGATTCAATTTCGGTAACGAAGCCATATTTATATTCGGTCTTTGCTAATTGCTCAATCGTAGTTACTTCGGTCGAACTCATCTCACTCCCGATTTATGATAATTCTTTATAATAAAATTGTTTATAAAATCTGTTTCAAACCTATGGAATCTATACAAAAATGTCAAGATTGAAAAATATTAAGTTAGAATTCTCACATTTAGGGACAGGGAAGTAAGTTAAAGTAAAATTAAATAGAGGTAGATTGTGTCTCATTCTTTTATCAATGAATCAATCAATCTTAATTCAGCAATGGCTCAACCACCTAGTGGTCTAATTGTTTTTAAGTTAATATTCCGTTAATTTTCAAATCATTTTAATAAGGGAAAGTTTTTCTTGGAAGATAATAATCAAGCTGAAAACCAAACGAAACAAGGTTCATCCGGGGGACAGGGAGCAGAAAAGGGGCTTCAAAGCGCTCAAACAAAGATAAAAGCAAGAAGACCATGGTTCTACAACAGGCGACGAAAACAAAAAAGTAAGCAGCTTGCTGCTCAGGAGCGAATTTCGTTCAACAAAGTGTCTATTTTAATTCCGCTGCTGAATGAGGAGGATTCACTCCATCCGCTGATAAATGAAATAAAAAAGGCTCTAAAGCCAATCAACATAGCTTTTGAGGTGCTTTTTATTGACGATGGAAGTACCGATAAATCGCATCAAATTTTAAAGGAAGTTTGCAAGCAAGATAAAAGATTTAAATTCATCAGTTTTAGAAAGAACTACGGAAAATCTGCTGCTCTTCACGTCGGATTCAAAAACGTTACAGGCGATGCCGTTATTACGATGGATGCCGATCTTCAAGACGATCCGCACGAAATTATTAATTTGCTCAAAAAGCTTGAAGAGGGGTATGATCTAGTTTCCGGATGGAAGAAGAAAAGGCATGATCCATTTGTTAAGAAGCATTCATCTAAATTTTTCAACCTTGTTACCAGGATTTTAACAGGAATAAAAATTCACGATTTTAACTGCGGATTAAAAGCATACCGGAAAGAAGTAGTTGAAAACCTTAAAGTCTATGGTGAACTTCATCGTTATCTTCCAGTACTGGCAGCCTGGCAGGGCTACAGAGTATCGGAAATTATAGTAAAACATCATCCCCGCCGTTATGGCAAAACTAAGTTTGGAATTTCTAGATTCTTCAAAGGTTTTATCGATCTTATCACAGTAATTTTTGCAACAAGATATATTAAACGCCCAATGCACTTTTTCGGCTTTTTCGGAGCAATGTCATTTTTAGTAGGTATTTTGGTAAACGGTTATTTAACTTATCTGTGGTTAAGCGGACAGCCTTTGAGCAACAGACCTATGCTTTTCTTAGGTATGCTGTTGATTATAGTCGGCGTTCAATTTTTTTCGATGGGGTTGTTAGGCGAAATGCTTGTCCACAATTTAATGGATGAAAAGGAATACGTAGTAAAGGACAGTGGCTAAAAACAAATATTAGAATGACTGTTGCTTTAATAAATCCCTCATTTCATTTTCTTACCTAATTATTAGGATATGCATTACGATCCGATAAAAGATATTTTCGCTTCAATCATTAATAAATCTCCGTCTCTCCGGGTTTTATTCTATAAAATTCTTGACATCATGTTTTTAAGAAGCTGGTACGTCCGAAGCGAATTAAAAAATCTGAGAAAACTTTTTAATCAAAGGGAAATTTCAATTTATGACGCCGGTACCGGTTTCGGTCAATACACCTATTTTGCGGCTAAAAAATTAAAACCTAATACTGTTCATGCTGTTGATATTAAACAAGCATGGATAAACGATTGTAAAAATTTTTTCGCGGCTAAAAATTTAAAAAATGTTACGTTTGCCATTGAAGATTTAACAAATATTAATCACAATTCCCGTTTCGACTTAATCATTTGTGTAGACGTAATGGAACATATTCAAGAGGATGTTAAAGTGTTTCAAAATTTTTACAAAGCATTGAAGCCCGGCGGCTTTTTACTAATAAACACACCGTCAACTTTTGGCGGAAGCGACGTTCATGAAAAGAGTGAGGAAAGTTTTATCGGTGAACATGCTAGAGCCGGATATTCTAAGGAAGATTTATCGGAGAGGTTAATTCCGATAGGCTTTAATATTTTTAAATGGAAATACACTTATGGTCTCTGGGGTGATATTGCCTGGAGGATAGGAATTAAATATCCGATGATACTGTTAAATTTGTCTAAGCTGTTTTTTGTAATATTACCTGTGTATTATTTAATTGCTTCCCCGATGATGCTTCTTTTTATGTTCATTGATTTTATGAAAGAAAATAAGATTGGTTCGGGAATTAATCTTGTTGCTAAAAAATAAGCTTGGTGTATTAACATAAAATTTCAAAAGATTTCATTCGTAAAGCTGGATTGTTGGTAAAATCCAAAGCATTGCCGCCAAGACACTATGGCACAAAATTTCACAAAGCAGTAATAATTAATATTGAAAAATATTTAAAAATTGAAACGGTAAGTTTGATTAATTTAAAGAATCAAACACCAAATGTTTAAACTGTAAGGAATAATATGGCAAAAGAAAAAAAAGTTTCTTCATCCCGAAAACAAGCCAAAGGCGGTTTCTTTCAGAATTTTGATTTAAATAGTTTTATTCCACAAAAATTTCATCCGCTTGCCGTAATTCTTGTTATAATCATTTTGTTTCTGGCATTTTTAAGTCCTATGTATTTCGGAGGGAAAACTTTTCAATCAGGCGATATAATAGCAATTGAAAGTGCTAAGCCGTATATCGAAAAAGAACGGGAGGGATTTTCGCTGTGGAATCCGTACATCTTCTGCGGGATGCCGGCATACTCTATTAGTACAGAATTTCCATGGTTTAACTTAATTGCGGTTGGAATTACAGCCGTTCGTTCAGTTTTCTCCGCTCCGTTCGGAGTAGATTATGCCAAATGGACATTTTACTTAATCTTGCTTGGCATTACTTCATATCTTTTGATGAGGCATCTTACAAAAAATACTCTTGTGAGTTTATTTACTGCGGTAACTACCTCACTTAGTACCGGAATAATTGTTTTTTTGTTTATAGGACACGTAACAAAACTAACGTCATTATGCATTTACCCGCTGCTGTTCCTATTGCTTCTTAGATTTCAGGAAAAAATTAGGTTAATTGACATCTTGATTTTAATTATCGCCCTACAATTATTCATTCAGGGCTTTCATGTTCAAATAATTTTCTATACACTTTTTGCCGTTGCCATTTATTTCATCTACTATTTCGTTCGCTCGTTAGTGATAAAGAATCAATTTCTTAGAAATGGATTAATTAAATCTGCATTTATTTTTATCGGTGCTTTGGTTGTTGCAGTTCTAATTCAAGCCGATAACCTTACACAGGTTTATGAATACACACCCTTCTCAACAAGAGGAACCAAAAGCATAGTCGAGGAAACAACCGGTAAAGAAGAGCAGAGTACTTCGGAGTATTACGAATATCATACAAACTGGTCATTCTCTCCCGAAGAAGTGCTAACGTTTATAGTTCCTTCTTTTTATGGATTCGGAAATTCAACATATAAAGGTCCGCTTACAAACAATCAAGAGGTCGAAGTAAATACTTACTTCGGTCAGATGCCGTTCGTTGATGTTGCGATGTATATGGGTGTAATTGTTTTTTTCCTGGCTTTATTTGCCATTGTAACAAGATGGAGGGAACCGCTGGTGCAATACTTATCCATTCTTTCGTTTATTGCGCTTTTAATTTCATTCGGGAAAAACTTTCCGGTCTTGTTCGATTTGATGTTTTACTACTTTCCGTACTTTGATAAATTCAGAGTACCGTCAATGATTCTGGTACTGGTTCAGCTTTCATTTCCGGTGCTTGCCGGTTTAGGATTGATGAAAATAATTTCTTTAACTAAAGAAAAGGATGCGAAACTTATCGGAATACTTAAAAATACATCGTTGGTTTTTTCTGCTGCATTAATACTTTCAATTTTACTTAATGCTCAGTTAAGCGATTGGTTTATAGGTAGAGTTAATGATTATGCCGCTTCGATATCCCAATTCCGACCGCAGTTAGCACAGCAATTCAGAGCCTTAGCCGATTATACTGCCGGTATGTTTACTACAGATTTGATTATAGCATTTGTGTTTTTGTCTGCTGTGTCTTGGCTTGCATATTTAAATTCCAAAGGAAAGCTAAGTGCAGATTCTTTTTTAATGATACTGATTCTCATTGCTGTGATTGACCTTTGGCGTATCGATGGAAGAGGTGCGAGGTACGTTGATAATCCTCAGTTGAGCAATCTCTTCAACGAACCGGATTACATTTCGGTAATAAAGGCTCAAAACGATCATGAACCTTTCAGAATTTTTAATTTAAAGCAAGATGGTTCACTAGGTTCGTTCAATCAAAATTCTAACTTCAATGCTTACTTTTTAGTTGAAGATTTTTACGGTTACTCCGGCATCAAGCCGCGCTCATATCAAGATTACATGGATGTGGTTGGTCCGGCAAATCCGGTTCTCTGGGATATGGCAAATGTTAAGTATCTTATTGCCGATCCTCAAATGCAAATACCCGGATTGGCAGAAATTTACCGGAGTGATAAAACTATCGTTTATCTAAATGATGATGCTCTCCCGCGGGCATATTTTGCAGATACTGTAATTACCCGTCCTAGCATCGAAGCATTAAACATGGTAAAAGAATTGAAGGTCAATCCAAGATCAACGGCAGTGATTCATACGGATGAACTAAAAATCGATAAGCCGGATTCAACTGCTTTTGTCAAAATAGAAAATTACACGGAGGCTTCTCTAATTCTTGATATAAATACATCCGGAAATAATTTTCTATTCTTCGGGAATACATTCATCAGCGGCAATGCTGATTATAAAATTTTTAACATTCCAACGGGATGGAAAGCTTTCATTGACGAAAATGAGACTAAAATTCACAGAACCAATCATGGTTTTATGGGAATTGTTGTTCCTGAAGGAAGACACAAAGTAGTTTTCGAATACGCTCCGGAGAGTTTCTTTATTTCGAAAAATATTTCACTAATATTGAGTTCATTAGTATTGATAGGACTAATTGCAGGAATATTTTTTGAACGAAAAAAGAAATCGGCAAAAGTTAATTAAGATTACTTCATTCGGAAAAATCGTTGGAGGAAAATAAGAACATACAAACTAAAATCGACTTCACCTCAGAGGCATTTAAAAAATATTTTGCGAACACTTCATGGTTATTTGCTGAAAAAGTTTTCAGAGTAGGTGTCGGTGCCTTCGTTATAATTTCAATTACAAACTATTTAGGTGCTGCTCAGTTTGGTTTGTATTCTTATGCTTTAAGTTTTGTCGGATTATTTTCCGTAATTGGCGGATTGGGCTTGGAGGGAATTTTAACCCGCGAATTAGTGATCACACCCGAAAAAAGAGATTCACTTTTAGGCACGGCAGTTTTGATGCGAGTTGCCGGTGCATTATTTACAATTCTGCTTATCGGCATTGCTCTCATACTAACCAAGCATGATGGATTTACGAGCCTGCTTGTGATGATAATTTCTGCTTCAACACTTTTTCAAACATTCAATGTAATTGAATATTATTTTCAATCTAAGATCTTGTCGAAATACGCTGTGGCGGCTCAGTCGGCTTCATTCTTTTTATCTTCAATAATTAAGCTATTGCTGATAGTATTTAAATATCCGCTCCTTTATTTCGCCGTTATAACTTCCGCCGAATTTCTATTCTTAGCTGTTGGATTCGTATTGATGTACCGGAAGCAGAAGCTTAAGCTGTTTGATTGGAAATTTGATTTTGCTTTAGCAAAGAATTTATTAAAAGATTCATGGCCCCTGATATTATCCGGCTTAGTAATTGCAATTTATGTAAAGATAGATCAGGTAATGCTAAAGCAAATGTTAAGCGATGAAGCAGTAGGACAGTATGCGGCGGCGGTAAGATTATGCGAGGCTTGGTATTTTGTACCGACCATAGTAACCGTATCACTCTTTCCGGCTATATTAAATGCAAAAAAAGAAAGCGAAGTAATTTATTTAAATCGTATGCAAAAGCTATATGACTTGTTAGCATGGATAGCTATTGCTATCGCATTGCCGACAACTTTTCTTTCCCGGTTCATAATCGATATTTTATATAAACCGGAATATGCACCTGCATCACCGGTGTTAACTATTTATATTTGGGCAGGTGTTGCAGTTTTTTTAGGAGTAGCGAGCAGCCAGTATTTGATTGCTGAGAATTTAACTAAGCTTTCTTTTTATAGAACGTTTTTAGGGATGGTAGCAAATGTGGGATTAAACTTCTGGTTAATACCTAAATTTGGTATTATCGGTTCTGCGGTGGCTACTTTTGTATCTTATACATTAGCTACAATTGCTTTTGGGTTTACAGAAAAAACTTTTTCCCATTTAATAATGATGAGTAAATCTATCTTATTTTTTAATTTGATTAAGTTGGTTATTGAACGTGTCAGTCCCTCTAAAAGAAAAAATTAATACTATTTTCAAATTACTGTTTGAACCGAAAACAATTTCAGCTTTAGTATCACAAAGGTATACTGGCTACTTACTTGATGTAGGTTGGTTTAATTCATTTAAGAGTAATAATGCTCTCGATAAAGAGAATAATCCTATTCCATGGTTTACTTATCCAATTATAGATTTTATTAGTGATAGACTTAGTAAAGATCTAGAGATTTTAGAGTTTGGGGCTGGTAATAGCACTTTATTTTTTGCACAAAGGGTAAAGACTGTAGTATCAATTGAACATAATGAAAGGTGGCACAAAAAGATAAGTCAAATATCTCCGCCGAATGTAAAAATTATTTTAGAGAGTAATTTGGATAATTATTCTAAAAAAGCATCAGACTTGAATATGAAATTTGATGTTATCATTATTGATGGGGAGAAAAGAAATAGTTGTATCATCAATTCTGTTGAAATATTATCTGAAAGTGGTGTTATTGTGTTAGATGATTCAGAGAGAGAGGAATATCGATCGGGTATATCTTATCTTAGACTAAATAATTTCAAGAGCATTGATTTTTGGGGAATTGCCCCAGGCATTTTATTTAAAAAGTGTACGACTATTTTCTATAAGCGAGATAATTGTTTAGGAATATAAAATGTATAAACGTTTGAAACGTATAATTTACTATTTATCCATTCCCCTCATCAGATTCTTTAAGAAAATTCAGTGGAAAACCTATCTTTGGTTGAATGACAGTATAAAATTAGTAGTGGGAGCGGGAAAAGTTAAATTGAAAGGTTGGTTTAATACTGATATTACAACTCTTGATGTTACAAAAGGAGTTCATTTTAGAAAATATTTTTCTAAAAAAAAGATTGATAATGTATTGGCAGAACATGTATTAGAACACTTAACAGAGGAAGAAATACAAGTAATGATCATAAATTTTTATAAGCACTCCTCGGATAGTGTCAATATTAGAATTGCTGTTCCTGATGGTTATCATCCAGATGACAATTATATTGAAATGGTCAGACCAGGCGGTACCGGAGAAGGCGCATTTGATCATAAGCACCTTTTTAATTATAAGACATTAGCGGCTATGTTCGAAAACAATGGTTTTATTTCACTTCCAGTTGAATACTGGGATGAGCTTGGGAAATTTCATAATGGATATAAGAACGATGCAAACGGATTTGTTACAAGGTCTTTTATTAATGATGAAAGAAATTTGGATGGAATTCCAAGATATACATCACTGATTATTGATTTTAAGAAAAAATAAAATGATGGTTAATACCCCAATCGCACTTTTTGTATTTAAAAGATTAGAGCACACCCAAAAGACCATTTTATCTTTAATGAACAACCCAGAATCAGTAAATTCTGTTTTATTCATCTTTTCTGACGCGCCAAAATATGCTAATGAAGAAAAAAGCGTAGAAGCTGTTAGGAAATATATTAAAAGAATAAAGGGGTTTAAGTCTTTAGAAATTTTTGAAAGAGATAAAAATTTAGGACTATCGAATTCAATAATAAGCGGAGTAAGCCAATTACTTAATTTATATGAAAGTCTTATAATTTTAGAAGATGATCTTGTTGTGTCACCTTTCTTTTTGAATTATATGAATTCTGCACTTGAATTGTATAAATACGATCCTGATGTAATTTCAATTCACGGGTATGTCTATCCGGTTAAGCAAAAGCTTCCGGAAACATTCTTCCTTCGCGGTGCAGATTGCTGGGGCTGGGCAACATGGAAAAGAGCATGGGAACTGTCCGAAGGATCCTTTGGATTTGAACATGACGGGAGAAAATTGTTAGATGAACTAAAAAGAAAAAATCTTCTGCGCTCGTTCGACCTCGATGGTACAGTAAATAACGTAAGAATGCTCAAACGGCAAATCGCCGGTAAAGTTGATTCATGGGCAATAAGATGGCACGCATCAGCATACATAACTAATAAATTTACTCTGTATCCCAGTCGATCGTTAGTTAAGAATATTGGAGCCGACCTTTCAGGTTCAAACCTTATTTCTACAAAGAGATTTGATGTTGAGCTTTCTGAAAAACCAATCAGCTTGACTCGAATAGAAATTTTAGAAAATTTAATCGCAAAAGAAGCTATTAAAAAATATTTTACTAAAACCAGACCTTCTGTGCTTAACAAATTAACTATAGCAGCTAAAAATTTATTTCGAAAAAATTTGTTTGTACATGAGGTAAAATAAATTTGGTGGGAATATTATCATTTAAAAAGCACTTGTTAAAGTATTAATTTTTCATCAAATTAACAGCGAAAAAGTATCTTATCACTAGATATTAGAGGAGCTTACCATGAAAAAATATTTCACAATTATTCCTCTTCTCTTAACAATAACTTTTTTTAGTTGTGATAGCACTGATATGACTGCACCACCCTCAGTAAGTGAGAAGGGTTATATCTATTTGAAAATTGATAAAGAGAATGCTCCTCAAAGTGTTGTTCAAATAATAGCTACATTATCAAGAGAGGGATACCCAGTATTATCAGAAAGCTTAAATTTATTATCTGACTCCACGGCTGAAATTTCCTTTCAAAATTTAGCCGCAGGTATCTGGCATCTAACTGTTGAAGCTCTAAATGATAGTGGAATAGTTATATTTTTTGGTGAAACTGATGTCAATGTTGTAGCTGGAATGATTACACATATAAATTTAGTTCTCCAACCTGTAAGTGGCGGCGTTGGCGGTATTTACTTATTTGTGACGTGGGGATCAATGATTCCACCTACAACGTCGCAATGGACTGATTTTATTAATAATCCTCTTATAGATTATGCAAAAACTTCTTTTGATTATAAAGGGGTTATGCAGCCTCAAATATTCTATGATAACAATCAATATCGTATGTGGTTTACTGGTGTTGTAAACAACGGAATTAAGTTTGTATTAAGTGCTGTTTCGAATGACGGAATAAATTGGCGAAGAGAATCAAATTACCCTGTCATATTTCCCGGACCATATCAGCATTGGGATTCATGGGCTGTGCACGCAGGTCCTGTAATAAAAGAAAACAACGTATATAGAATGTATTACTCCGGGTGGGATGATGCCATGAAGAAGTGGCACATTGGATTAGCTTTTTCATCAGATGGGATAAATTGGTTAAAACATCCCTTTCCAATTATGTATGCAGGGGAGGGTTGGGAATTTCAAATTATACCTTCATCAATTATTAAAGTTAATGATATATACTATCTTTATTATTATGGAAGAAATTATCCATCTTATAATATCGGATTGGCATTTTCTAATGATGGCATAAATTGGGTACGATATGGTGGAAATCCAATTCTGACTCCCACGCGCGCTTGGGAAGGGACAGGTGTTATGCATCCCTCTGTTATTCGTGATGGAAATAACTTCAAAATGGTTTATGGAAATGCATTAGGTGAAATCGCGGCATTTGGGATGGCTACGTCCACGGATGGCAAAAATTGGGTTAAATTAAATTCGAATCCAATATTTACAAAAAACCATACTGCCTCTAACTGGGCAAAAGGAGATATTGCATATCCTCATTATATCAAAGTTGGAAATGAAGAGCGTATCTATTACAGTGGTGCTTCAGAAGACAGCAGTAATATATATAAGATCGGTGTTACCATTAAAAAAATAAATTAATTAAAATGATATATTGAAGAAGTGTTATAGTAAAAAGGTATATTAAATTAGTGTAATAACTTAATTTTAAGTTAAATCTGAAACTTTTTATGCAAAGGATAGTGTTGAAACAATTCGGGTTTGACCATTCAATGTCAATCAAAAATTAAATTCATTCACACGTGAACATCGACAATCCCGAAATAAATGATAACCGTAATTATAACTATTCCGGTTTTTTACACTCAGATAGGGAAGAATATCCTGTGATAATTCAGCTTGTCGAACCAAATAAAAAGGTTATCGATTTAGGCTGCGGCAACGGATCACTATTGGAGCTTCTTCGTGAGCAAAAAAATTGTCAAACTGCCGGAGTTGAAATATCTGATTCGGGAATTGAACAATGCAGAAAAAAAGATTTGAATGTACTGCATGCAAAGATTGATGAACCGCTTCCGTTTGAAGACAACTCGTTTGATTATTCTATATGCAATGTTACAATACAAATGGTGATGTATCCCGAAATACTTCTTAAAGAAATGAAACGAATTTCAAGATATCAAATCATTTCTTTTCCAAACTTCGCTTATTATAAAAACAGAATAGATTTTCTTCTTAAAGGAAGGATGCCCAAACCAATGCTGTTCGGATATGAATGGTACAGTACAGGTCATATTCATCAGCTTTCATTAAATGATTTTTTTGCGCTTGTAAATTCTATCGGAGGTTTGCAAGTATTTCGAGTAGAGGTTATCAAATCCAAAAGCATATTAAAGAATTTTTTAATGAAATCGCTACCTAATCTATTTCTTCAGATCCCAATCATTCTTCTCAAAAAAAGCGGATGATAAAAAAAATAAAAAAAAGAATTGAAAAAGAGCAATTTCACCCTAGCTGGTTAGGTGTATTTGTTAATCCTTTCTTTATTGCTCGAAATGGGTTGAGAAAATCTATAGATAAACTTGGGAAAGAAATTTCCGGTAAAACTTTAGATGCCGGCTGCGGTACCAAACCTTACGAGAATCTTTTTGCATCTTCAGAATATGTCGGATTGGAGTTTAACACCGGTTTGGATTTAGAAAAGAAAAAAGCCGATTTTTATTACGACGGAAAAACCTTCCCTTTTGCAGATGAAGAATTCGATTCTGTGGTAACAAACCAGGTGCTAGAGCATGTTTTTAATCCGAAAGAATTTTTATCCGAAATTAATCGCGTACTTAAGTTAAACGGCAAACTATTGTTGACCGTTCCTTTCGTTTGGGATGAACACGAACAGCCCTACGACTATGCAAGGTATTCTTCATTCGGATTAAAGTCATTGCTTGAAGAAACCGGTTTTGAAATTCTTTTGCAATTAAAAAGTGTGAACAATATAGCAGTAATCTTCCAACTGCTTAATGGATATATCTATGAAATGACAAGAAAAATTCCAGTAATAAAACAGGCTTCAGTCATTTTCATTATGGCTCCAATAACACTCACCGGTCTTTTACTATCCCTTATATTGCCTTCTAATAATGATTTATATCTTGACAACATAATTTTAGCAAGTCGGAACGATCCCGACTGCTGTCGGGAAAAGAAAACCGATGTATAACTTTTGCACTTTATTCGACTCGAACTATCTTTCGCGCGGTTTGGCAATGTATGAATCGCTTAAAAAAGTTTGCGATGATTTTCATCTTTACATCTTTGCATTCGATAAGCCGAGTTACAACGTTCTAAACAGATTAAATCTTCCTCATACCACAATAATTTCATTAGCTCAGTTTGAAGACGAAGAATTGCTTGAAGTAAAACCAACACGAAATAAAGCCGAGTATTGCTGGACGTCAACTTCGTCTACCATTTTATATGTTCTTGAAAATTTCAATGTGGATAACTGCACTTATATTGATGCTGATCTATATTTCTATCAAAGCCCGAAAACTATTTTCGATGAATTAAGAGATAAATCAATTCTTATTACCGAACACCGCTATACGCCGCAATATGATAAATCAAAAAAAAGCGGGAAGTACTGTGTGCAATTCATAACATTCAAAAAAGATGAAAATGGAATGAAGGCATTACGATGGTGGCGCAAACGCTGTATTGAATGGTGTTATGCGCGATATGAAGATGGTAAGTTCGGCGATCAAATGTACCTTGATGATTGGACCTCGAGATTTGATGGAGTACACGTTTTACAGCATTTGGGCGGAGGTGTTGCGCCGTGGAATGTTCAACAATATTCATTTGAAATGGAAGATGAAAAAATAATTGGCACTGAAAAGAGCACCGGTAAAAAATTCGAAGTAATCTTATATCATTTTCATTATATAAAGTTTTTTGATAACAATAAGATCGAGTTAGGGAGGAGAATTCTAACCGACGAAGTAAAGAAAATTTTCTACAAGCCTTACATAAATCATCTTGAGGAAATAAAGCAGCGGATATATCAACTTGATCAATCAATTGATCCGCACGGTTCAGCTAAATACACAGCTAATTGGAAAACTCTGATTTTATATATTTGGCGCAAGCTTTTTTCAAGCTATAACATTTACGACAAATCAAAATTTTTTCGGAACGATCCCGAATACTTTCGGGAAAGGAACTGATGGCAAAACTAATTACTCTGCCTACGCATTCGGATAAAAGGGGATACCTTACAGTGATTGAAAAAGAAATTCCGTTTGAGGTAAAAAGAATTTTTTACATTTACGGAGTAGATGATTCGGTTCGCGGAGGACACAGGCATAAAACCACAAGGCAGGCTGCAATTTGTATTCACGGCAGTTGTATAGTTTCGAATTTCGACGGAACCAAGAAAGAAAATTTTTTATTAGATCATCCAAGCAAATGTCTGCTGCTCGAAACCTACGATTGGCACACAATGCATCACTTTACTCCCGATGCGGTTTTACTTGTGATGGCATCAACGCCTTTCGATCCTGCCGATTATATCTATGAGGCGTATGAATGATCGAATATGAAAACCTGGCAAAAGTAAACAAAATTTTTTTCGAAAAGTTCGAAAAAAGTTTTCGTGATACGCTTGCCGGCGGGTGGTATATTCTTGGAAATAACGTAAAGAAATTCGAATTCGAATTTGCTAATTATCTTGGAATGAATCATTGCATTGGCGTTGCATCGGGACTTGATGCGTTAATATTATCTCTTAAAGCTTTCAATTTTGAAGAAGGCAGTGAAGTGATTGTACCGTCAAACACTTATATAGCAACAATTTTAGCCGTTATGCACTGCAATCTTCACCCTGTATTAGTAGAGCCTGATATAAAAACGTATAATGTTGACCCGAATAGAATTGAAGAAAAAATATCAGCAAGAACCAAAGCAATAATGATTGTACATCTTTACGGAAAATCTTGTGAAATGGATCCGATAGTTGAGATAGCAAAGAAAAATAATTTAAAACTTATCGAGGACTGTGCACAATCGCATGGTGCAAAATATAAAAACAAATTAACGGGAACTTTTGGTGATTTTGCTGCATTCAGTTTTTATCCCACAAAAAATCTTGGTGCTTTAGGTGACGCCGGTGCAGTTTTAACTAACAATCCGGAATCAACAGCAGCAATAAGGCGATTACGTAATTACGGGTCGGATGTAAAATATTATAATGAAGTTGTCGGTTTGAATTCCAGACTGGATGAAGTTCAAGCCGGTTTTTTATCAATAAAACTGAAAATGCTTGATGCTATAAACTCGCATAAGAGGAAGCTTGCACAGTTGTATTTTAACAATTTAAAAAATGATTTTATCCTTCCGAATGTTCATCCGGATTACTTTGATGTATTTCATATTTTTAATGTAAGGCATCCGAAGCGAGATAAGCTGAGAGAATATCTTTTAAAGAACGATATTAAAACTGAAATTCATTATCCGATTCCTCCTCATCATCAAAAAGCAATGCAGGGAATAATTATCGAAAAACATTTTCCGGTTTCGGAAGAAATTCATGCAACTACCTTAAGTCTTCCGTGTTCATTTTGTCATACCGAAGATGAGATTATTAAGGTTATTGAAATGATGAATATATTTTAGATTAAGAATTTGACATCATCTCTGCGAGAAGACGTGTTATTTCTTTTCTGTCAAACTTTTTAACAGTATCAAAATCAGTAGAAAATTGTTCTGCACGCTCAAAAAATTCTTTACCGGATTCGTTGTATCGGAAAAGCATTCCGGCATTCGATTCCTCCAATATTCCTTTCACATCTTTGTTATCATTTCCGAATGCAATAATCGGTTTGCCGGTTCTAAGGTATTCGAAAAGCTTGCCCGGAAGATGCCGCGGTTCGGTAGCACAGACTAATAAATAAGTCGCTTTCGCTAACTCATTCAACATTTCTTTATAAGGGAGAAAGCCGGAATATTCTGTGTGGCTTTCAAGACCAACCCCGGAAATTGTTTTTTTTATTGCTGGACTTACAGTCCCGATGAATTTCAATTTTATTCTTCGTCCGTTATCTATTTCATGTTTCAACTGCTTCCAAAAGTTAACCGGATTTTGATAATCGAATATATTACCTGCATGAACAACGGTTTCTTCTTCGTACGTGGTGGAAAAATTGAGTGAGTCTCGAAACGATCCTTCGGAAAAATCTTCTTCGTTATATCCCCAGTAAGAAACAAATGTCTTACCGCTTAACCAAGGATATTTTTTCAAATAATCTGATTCCATAGTTTGTGTAACGAAAACAGCTTTCTTACAATTTTGCAGTACTTTTTTTTCTAAATAGTTATCGATCATTATCGTCGGTTTGCTTCTCTTAAAATTTTTGTAATAAATTATATCCGTCCATGGGTCTATAAACACGGGAAAGTGGTTTACTTTGAAACGACGAGACAAGTATTTTCCGATCAAGTGTGCTGTATGCGGGGGACCGAAAGATAGCACCGCATCAAATTTATGTTCTTTAAAAAGCTGCTTTCCTTTTTTAACCGCGGAAAAGAACCAGCCGATACGTGCATCCGGAATGAATAAATTCATTCTTATCCATACAGAAAGTTTATGCATCATTCCCTCATTCTCTTTTGAAATTGTTTCAGATGCAATAAGCGGTTCTTCTGTTTTTTTTCCTATCGCCTTTCGATACATGTTAAACGGCTCAAAGGTTTTTGTTTTTGCTACTATTAAATCGGGTGAAACATCTTTTAGCAGACTTTCATCCTTATCTGAGAATGTATCTTCTTTAACGGTCAGTACTACCGGTGTCCAATCAAACTGCGGAAGATATTTAACTATCTTCAAAGGAAGATGAAGTGAAGCTTTTCCAGAAGGAGGCCAAAAGTAAGTTATTACCAAAACTTTTTTCATAAATTATTACCTCTTTTCCCCTATAAAACTTATGACGCAGGCTTCACCTGCGTGATGCTTACCTTCATTCAATAAAACAGTTCGTTCTTCTAACTTTATGATATTTAAAAGGTAAAAGTAATTCTTTATTTCATCAACAGAATACAATACGCTTAAGTCTTGAGGACCTCCCGATGTTTTCCCGAGTTGATTTTTTGAAAACACTTCCATAATTATTTTTCCTTTTGGTACTAAAGCCTCTGAGAGACGATGGAAAACTATATGACTGTTTTCAGGATTAAGATGAATAAAAATTAATCCGGCAGCATCATAAAATTCATTCTTAGGAGTGTAATCTATTAAGTTTGATACAGTATAATTCAGCACAACATTATTTTGTTCAGCCCAGTTCAAAGCCTTCTTTTTTGCAGCAGAACTGAAGTCAAACGCGTCAACTCTCCATCCTTTCTTTGCAGCATAAACAGCGTTTCTTCCTTCACCTTCGCCTAACATTAATAATTTGCCGGGCTGAAGTTTATCAATCTGTTCCTTGAAGAATGAGTTGGGTTCTTTTCCGTAGATGAACTCCTCGTTGGAGTATCTCACATCCCAAAAATTTCCTTCAAAACTGCTCATCATTCTACTAATTGTTTAGGTTAAATTTAATTCAATGGAGCTTGAATTGGAAATTTAAATTTTTTAGATAGGAAGCGAATTCCACGGATGTGGATGAAAAATGTTGAAAATAAAACACAGAAGTATGGATTGACGAGTTAAATTAATTCATTTAAGCTGTCGAATCAGCCGTAAGGCTTTTCCTCGGATTATCATACGTCACAAAAATCTGCAATCAAGCAGAAATGGTTTTCTCTAAATTGATTTTTTTTGTAGTTTCGACACAAAAATAAAAAACAAAAAATGTTAATTGATATTGCAACTGCTTCCCCTCCATTTAAAATTACTCAACAACGTGCAGCAGATGAATTAAAGAAACGTATGAAAGAAAGTGTTACTGCTGGAAGACTTATCGATGCAATTGCACTGCACTCCGGAATTAAGCAGCGGCAAGTTGTAATTCCCGATGCTGAAGATTCATCCGAAGAAAAATTTTACTCTGCCGGTCTAATTGAATTGATACCGGATACAAAAACAAGGATGGTCGAATATGAAAAGTGGGCTAAAAGATTGGGGAAGGAAGCTGTTACAAATCTTTTTGCGAACAATAAAATTTCTCAAGATTCGATTAGTAGAATAATTACTATATCTTGCACCGGATTTTTTGCGCCCGGTCTTGATTATTATCTTATCGAAGAATTTGAATTATCACGCGATATAAAGAGAACCAATATCGGTTTTATGGGTTGTGCTGCTTCTGTTATTGGATTCGATTCGGCATTTGAATCTTTTAAAAGCAGCAGCGATGAACAAAATATTTTACTAGTTTCTGTTGAAATATGCAGTCTGCATGTTCAGTTCGCGCCGACAAAGGATAACATTTTGGCAAACATGCTTTTTGCCGACGGATGTGCGGCTGCATTGTTTTCTGCTTCTTTTTCAACATTAAAACCAAAGCTTGCGTTATTTAATACAGCGTCGTTTCTCTTCGATAATTCAGATAAATACATGGACTGGAAAATTGGAAATGTTGGTTTCGAGATGATACTTTCACATGAGCTTCCAAAAATAATTTTAGAAGAAGCCGTTCCACGTTTAAATAAAATACTGTCGGATTTCGGATTTAAGAAGCAAGATATAACTCATTGGGCATTGCATCCCGGCGGAAGAGCAATTTTGGACTCACTTCAAAAAGGTTTGAACCTTACAGATGAACAGATGAACCCCTCACGAACCGTGCTTGAAAATTTCGGTAACATGTCCTCAGCTTCTATTCTTTTTGTAATTAAAGAGATATTGAACAGTGCTGAATTGAAAAGAGATGAACTGCTTTGTGCCACTGCCTTTGGTCCCGGCTTAACGATGGAAGTTGCGCTATTTAAAGTTGCTTAATACAATGAAACGAAGCCGCCTTTCGGAAATGATGGATGATTTCTCGATTGTTGATGAAAGAATTGATTCTGCTTTAACCGAGCTATCTATTATTAACAAATATTTGGGAGGAAGAACTGTTTCCGAATCGGGAATAAAAAAAATAGCAATGAAAAAAAATGCTTCTTTCGGATTAAAAATTCTTGATATAGGAGCCGGCGGTTCCGATAGTCTTCTGAACATTAAAAATCATCATTTAAAAATTTTTGGATTAGATATTAACAGCCGGGTTTGTAAGTATCTATTCAAACAAAACAATACCGCAGTTGTTTGTGCCGATGCGCTGAATCTTCCCTTCAAACAAAAATATTTCGATATATGTCATGCTTCTTTGTTCATGCATCACTTAAGTGAGGTACAGATAAAACTGCTGATAAAAAATTTACAATCTCTCTGCAATTATGGAATTGTCATAAATGATTTAAGACGCTCGGTCTTCGCTTTGATCGGAATTTGGTTTCTCACAAAACTATTCTCAAAAAATCAGTTAGTAAAAAACGATGCACCGCTTTCGGTAAAAAGAGGATTTGTTAAAAAAGAACTGATTGAGATATTGGAAGAACTTAAAATCTTTAACTATGAGATTAAGAAAAAATGGGCATTCAGATGGTTGGTAATAATTTATTGTTAAGTAAAGTATGGCTGATTTCGAATTCGGAATAATCGGCGGTGGACCGGCAGGAACAACTGCGGCAATTTATCTTTCACGTCTCGGTTACAGCGTTTGTCTTTTTGAAAAAAAAATCTTTCCGCGTGATACATTGTGCGGCGAATTTCTCTCAGTTGAAGTTACAAATATCTTACAAGAGCTTGAATTATTTGAACAATTCTTAACGCTTAAACCTAATCATATCACCCGCTTTAGGTTTATTAACAACGACTCTAAAGAAATCACTGTCCCTTTAAACTTTAAAAGTTTCGGATTGAGGCGATCGGTTTTCGATCATTTTCTTTTAACACAGGCTAAAGTAAGTGGTGCGGTTATATTCCAACCTGCAGAGATTAGAAATATTTATCGTATTGCCGATTCTTTTGTGCTTTCAATAAAAACTAATCCGTGTACTTTCAAAGACGGTATTACCGTTTCTAAATTGATTGCTGCTTGGGGAAGGCAGAGCAAATTAGATAAGCTGATAGGACGGAATTTCATCAATTACAAATCGGGCATGAACGGAGTTAAAATTCACATTGATAAAAATCAAATTAACGGATTTCATCCGAATGAAATAAAAATTTATGCGGCGGATAAAATTTACTGCGGGGTGAATGTAGTCGATAATGGTATGGCAGCTCTATGCTTTCTCGAAGAAACAAAAAGAGCAAACATTCCTTCAAAGCAGCAGTTCGGAAGATTAATGAAATTCAATAAAAATTTTAGACTTCTCTTTCCTGCCGGATTTGAAAATGAATTTGTAAATAAACCGGTTACCGGTACAGGCAATATTTTTTTTGGCAGAAGAAATTTAATTGAAAACGGAATTTATATGATAGGTGACTCTGCTGGAGTTATTACACCATTAGCCGGCGACGGAATCGGAATGGCGATGGAAAGTGCGCGGTTATTAGCATCATTGTTTCAATATCAAATGGAAATGAAGCTAACTGAAGAAGCAGTTCAGAGAATGTATGTAAAAAAATGGAACGATTTATTTAAGAGAAGAATTAGAACGGCTTGGAAAGTGCAAAAAATAATAATGAACCCGGTGTTAAGAAAAACCGGTGTATATTTAGGCAGTATTTATCCGGAAGTCGTTAAACGGATAATAAGCAGAACGAGGAATGTCAGTCTAATTCAATACTAATTGAAGTGATAGTTTGATATATTTACACAGCTTAATTTCAACAGATTTTTGGAACATGATGGAATTCAATATCAAAAACATAAATAAATTTATCGTCGTCGGAGATAGAATATTAGTTCGTCCCGAAGAAGAATCCGGTAAGACAGTCAGCGGCTTATATCTGCCGCCGGGCGTTTCGGAAAAAGAAAAGATACAGAGCGGTTATATAATAAAGGTTGGTCCCGGTTATCCGATGGCTACGCCAATAGATGAAGAACCGTGGAAAGAATCTAAAGACTCAGTGAAGTATATTCCGTTGCAGGCAAAAGAAGGGGATATTGCAATCTTCTTAAGAAAAGAAGCTTATGAAATTGAATTTGAGAAGGAAAAATTTTTAGTAGTGCCTCAATCTGCCGTTCTGCTTCTCATTCGAAATGAAATTTATTAGCTCACCTTTCGCAGAATTTAGAAAAAATTAGTATAAGTCTGTTTCCTGGATATAAGATATGTCATGTTATAGGTTGTAAAGACGGGGCATGTCCGAGGATCGTTTCGACCCCGTCTCTACGCACTTAATTTCGAATAAATTCAAAAATCGAATTAAAGAATTCGGATAACTCTATTCCAATACAAAATCCTCAATTGATCGCGCAGTTCAATTTTTTGCCTAAGATAATTTTCAGTTACCTTATGCAAAATACTCAAACTCAACCCCCCGTCCCCCTTCTCTTACCAACCTACCCACCGAGTGTCGGTCAGGCGGGGAGAAGGGGGTGAGAGGGATGTCCGAGGGACTGGAGTTTGTGTAATCAGAATGATCTTTTTTGACATTTTAACCATAATATCTTCGGAAAAGTGCTATTGTCATTTTCCGAAGGATCTTTTAGACCAAAGGATCATTTGATCGACCGCAGGGAGAAATCTTCATTTACGCTTAGATTTCTTCCCGGTTAGTGGGACTGCGCTCCTTCCTGCCTGCAGCATACCTTTAGTATGTAAACAGGCAGGCGAAATGACATCTTTCCAAAGGATCCTATGGATTAGTTGTTACACAGTCTCGACTCCATTGGAGAGTTTTTCGTATAAACGAGAATTTCTGCCTAACGTGAATTATTAATTCTATTTACTTATTCCCACCAGCTTAAAATTTCAAATCGCGAAGACTTAAGATTGTTTTGAGCTAATAATATTGCCTGGCTGCTGTAATAGAATAGCGAATTCCCTGTTGCCTGGATGTTTACATTTTGCCCCACAAAAATTGCTGCGCCGTAAATACCGCCGTTACCTACTGTCTTAGTTTCAATTGAAGATTGACCGTAAGCGATTATTATTCCTTTATATGAAAACAAACCGCTCATTGATAAATTGCCGTTCACTACCATTACCCCGTAGCCGCTTGCCTGTCCCGAAAAGTCCACATTACCGTTTACATACGTTATAATTGGGTTAGCGGCTGTACCCAATACAGTTCCGGTGGTATAAGTTCCCGTTACAAGTGTAGTGTCGGCAGCAAAAATATATGATTCGGTTAGTGTCAGCCAATCCGTATTGTCTTCAACTGTTCTTACGCTGGGTGCACCGCCGGCTCCAAGTATTGCATTAGAAATTTTTGGTTTTAACGAATTAACGATGAAAGCGCTGTCAGCCGGATCGTCTACCGCAATACCGGGTAAGGCAGGCTGCGGACCCGGAGTACCATCGATGTTATGATCGTTTCCATCTATGTCGATATTACCGTTTAGATCTAATCCTATATTATCGGAGGAAACATATATTGCAGAATTGACATCAGGAATAGTTACAAGAGTTCTTCTCGCCGTCACTATGCTGGTATGGATTTTATCTCTATATCTTCCTACTGCGGAAATAGTCATAAGGGAATCGACTCCTGAAATATGAATATCGAATGAACCATCCATTAAAGTATTATTTAAAAAGCTGCCGGTAAGGTTTTTGTTTCTTCTCAGCTTTTCAAGATAAATTTCAATGCCGGAATTGGCAATCAATCTTGCTTGAGTGGTTTCGAAAAAATCAAGTGTGGTTTGCAATCCCCTGTTCGAATTTGCATTCAGGTTCAGTGCAAAATAACCAATGATTATGGAGACACCGAGAGTTATAATGATAAGACCTTTACCCATTATTTTACATTCCTTGGTTTTATTGTCATTTCCCAATAAGTGAATAGATAAGAAGTATCAACCGGTTCAATCGTTTCTACCCATATTTCAGCTTGAATGTATTTAATTGAATCGAGAGATGTTACTATACCTCCTGATAAATTGCGGTAGGTAAATTTTAAATCGACCAAGCCGAGTGAAGGTCCTTTTGACGTATCGCTGTCGATAATGCGTAAATAAATTTTATCTCGTGGATTTTCAGTAAACACAGCTTCTGTTGAATCCGATAATGCAAGAGTAACAATATTAGTAGTTCCGTCGGAATTAATGTCGCTGTAAAATCTAACCTTTTTTTCTTCGGCTTCGATAAAAGGATTGCCGTTGTATCTAAATCCGATTTTCCTGAGATCATTGTTAATTATTTCGGCAAGAGTTTTTGCGTGATGCTGCAATCTCAAATTAGAATCGGAATAAAATTTTGAAGATGAAGAATGAATATTCAGGTTAAAAATCATCAGCATCACAATTCCGCCAATTAAGCTGGCACCTAATAAGTCGAGGATTACATTCATTGTTATTTCAAAGTAAAAATATATGAGAGTACAACCGCGCCTCGCAAGTAAGGGCTTGTAACAGTTACTGTTAATTTTTTATAGAAAGTTCTATCGCTTACAACATTATCCGGATTATTGCCGTCAACGTACTGAACTACACAGCGTATAGTATAATCTTCGGCATGTGGAGCGCTTATGGTTTTTGTGAAGTTATTATAGTCGTCAATATCGTTATAGTTTGGATACGTTTCCCCCGATTCCGAACCAAGTGAATTTGACGGGGTTAAGTTCAATACATTTGTGGTAGGGAATTGCACCGTATTTTGATCGAAACTTTTTACTTTTATTTCTTCAATCATATCGTCGGCTAAGGAGAAAGCGGTCAGCGCTACTTTGTTCTCTATCTCAACTGTAGAAGTTTCTAAGACAGTTGTATTAAATCTAAGTGAAATAAGCGCAAGCAGTGTCAATCCTCCTAACGCTAACATCGATTGTATATTCATAATAGTTTGGTTTTCATTAGGTAGCCGTTAACAACCCATAAATTGTACCACCACCACAATCCGTAAATGCTTTCGATTATTAGACTTATTGACGATAAAGGATTGAATGGAAAACGAAAGAAATGACGTGAGCGACAAATTTGACGTCAGAATTTACGCCATTATTTTTTTTGATCGCGGATATTTTTTAAGCGGCGCTGTAATGTTCTATCGCTTATTTGCAGTATTGCCGCCGCTTTTTGAATGTTGTTACCCGAATGACTAAATACGTCTAAGATGTGATTATTCATGGCTTCTTCGAGAGAAATTAATTCATGTTTTGGGTTGAGTCGTACCTCTTTTTTAGTTTTTGCGGATGGAATTTCAAGGGTTGATATAAATTCCTCATCGCTTGACTTTGCTACCACATTTAAAATCAAATTCTCTAACTCTCGAACATTTCCGGGAAAGTCATGATGCATTAAATTGTCTAACACCTCATTGGAAAAACCGAAGACGTGTTTTTTATAAATTTTATTGCCGATCTTCAAAAAATATTTTGCAAGTTCAATTACATCATCACCTCTTTCCCTAAGCGGCGGCAGGTGAATAAATCCACGATTTAATCGGTAATATAAATCGGCACGAAACTCTTTGTGGTTAACGGCTTCTAGCAGGTTTTTATTAGAGGCAGCAATTATTCTGATATCGAGTTTTAATGGTTTGGGATTTCCGATTTTTGTAATCTCACCGTACTGAATTACTCTCAAAAGTTTACCCTGCAATTCTTTAGGCAGTTCACCAATCTCATCTAAAAAGATTGTGCCGCCGTTAGCTGCTTCAAAAAAACCATCCTTCCCGGCAGTTGCACCCGTAAATGAACCCTTTACGTGTCCGAACAGCTCGCTTTCGAACAACGTTGGGGAGATGGAAGCTAAATTGACAACAACAAACGGCTGCACTTTTCGTGAGGACAACTCGTGAATCTTTTTTGCTATTACATCTTTTCCCGTTCCTGTCTCGCCGGATATCAAAACCGTTTCTTTTGTGGGAGCAAAAATTTCGACCAATTCAAATACTTTTAACATTAAAGGAGAATTTGTAACGATGTCTCCAAACAACTGCCTTCGTTTCAGTCCCTTAACGGCAGCTTGTCGTAACGTATCTCTTTCCAATTCGAGCAGCTTTTGGTCTAATGCTCGGTTAATTGTAAGCACTAATCTATCGGCATCCGGTGGTTTTGTAATAAATTCATATGCGCCTAATTTTATTGCTTGAAGGGCTACATCGATATCGTCAACTGCTGTAACCATAATAACCGGTATATCGGGATGGTAAAGATATATTTCTTCGAGCAGTTCAAGTCCGTTCATTTGCGGCATGTAAATATCAAGGATGATCAAATCGATGTGTCTTTTTTGAAGGATGCCGATAACGTTTTTAGGATTATCTTCGGTTATAACATTCTGAAAACCTTCTTGCAGAAGCAAACTTTTCAGCAGCTCAAGATATGCTGTTTCGTCATCGACAATCAGAATAGATACGCTGTTCAATTAAAGTTCCTCGTAAATAAATTTTACTCTGAATTAGAACATTAATTTCTTCTGCTTAAAATTAAGAAAGAGTTTGGTGAAATACGCTATGGAAACGGAATTACTCGTTTGCTGAAGATTTACATCTCTGGTTATGTTGATCTCTAAAAATGTTTACGGCAGAGACATAAAGACACAAAGTAGTTTTGAGATGTCACTCTAATTTTACTCTCAATTCTAATATGAATCGGCATATTTCTCCACGTTTTATTATTTTTGAATCAATTCAAATTATTTATGATTAAAGAGGGATTAAAATGGCAGCAAATTTGGACATGATAAAAAAAGTTTACGGCAATTACCGGGAAAAGTTGAGTAAGGTTAGAGGTGTCGTTAAACGACCGTTAACTTATGCCGAGAAAGTTCTCTATGCTCATCTCTGGAATTCACCTTTGAAAGAGTTTAGCGGAGGAAAAGATTATGCAGAATTGTCACCCGACAGAGTTGCAATGCAAGATGCAACAGCGCAAATGGCGCTTCTCCAATTTATGTCAGCCGGTAAAAAACAAACTGCGGTTCCAACCACCGTTCATTGCGATCATTTAATTCAAGCGCAGGTTGGAGCAAAAGAAGATTTATTACGGGCATCGGAAGAGAATAAAGAGGTGTTTGATTTTCTTGAAAGCATTTCAAAAAAATACGGTATCGGTTTCTGGAAACCCGGTGCAGGTATCATTCACCAGGTAGTGCTTGAAAATTATGCCTTCCCCGGAGGAATGATGATCGGTACAGACTCTCACACTCCGAATGCAGGCGGATTGGGAATGATTGCAATCGGTGTAGGCGGTGCAGATGCAGTGGATGTAATGGCTGGCATGCCGTGGGAATTGAAGTGGCCAAAACTAATTGGAGTAAAGCTTACCGGCAAAATGAACGGCTGGACCTCACCCAAAGATGTAATTCTTAAACTTGCTGGAATCTTAACTGTTAAAGGCGGCACTGGAGCTATCGTAGAATATTTCGGCGAAGGTACTAATTCTATTTCATGTACCGGAAAAGGAACTATATGCAATATGGGAGCCGAAATAGGTGCCACTACTTCTATTTTTCCGTTCGATGAAAAAATGGCTGCGTATCTTAGAATTACTAAACGCGTTGAAGTGGCTGCATTAGCCGAAGGTCTTGCGGATGAATTAACAGCCGATGCAGAAGTGCTTGAAAATCCTGAAAAGTATTACGATCAAGTAATTGAAATTAATTTATCCGAACTTGAACCGCATTTGAACGGACCTTTTACGCCCGATAAAGCCTGGCCCGTATCTAAAATGAAAGAAGCAGTAAGTCAGAATGATTTTCCGGATAAAATTAGTGTAGCACTGATTGGAAGCTGTACAAATTCAAGTTATGAAGATATCGATAGAGCGGCAAGCATCGCAAAACAGGCGTTAGCTAAAGGATTGAAAGCTGTTTCGCAGTTTACAATCACCCCCGGTTCCGAGCAAGTACGTGCTACTATTGAACGCGATGGTCAGCTTCAAACTTTAGCAGAACTTGGCGGATTAATTTTAGCCAATGCCTGCGGTCCTTGCATCGGTATGTGGAAAAGAATTGATATAAAAACCGGTGAACGAAATACAATCGTAACTTCTTTCAATAGAAATTTTGCAAAGAGAAATGACGGCAATCCGGAAACCCTGGCTTTTGTTGCAAGCCCCGAATTGACTACTGCTTTGGCAATTGCGGGACGTTTGTCTTTCAATCCGTTAACCGATGAACTTGTTAATGAAAAAGGTGAAAAAGTAAAACTCGATGCGCCGAAAGGCGAAGAGCTTCCTCCAAATGGTTTTGATGAAGGCGAAAGCGGATTTATTCCGCCTGCCGAAGACGGCTCCGATGTTGAAGTGATTGTGCGTCCTGACAGCGAGCGGCTTCAACTGCTTACACCTTTTGAACCTTGGGACGGCAATGATCTTTACGATCTTGCACTGCTGCTAAAGGCGAAGGGTAAATGCACAACCGACCATATCTCAATGGCAGGTCCATGGCTGCGATACCGGGGACACTTAGATAATATTTCGAACAATATGTTTATAGGTGCCGCAAACGCATTCACCGATGAGCCGGGTAAAACAAAGAATATCTTTACTGATGAATATAAACCGGTGCCTGAAGTAGCGCGCTATTACAAATCAAAAGGAGTCGGCTGGGTTGTAGTAGGCGATGAAAATTACGGCGAAGGTTCAAGCCGTGAACATGCCGCTATGGAACCAAGATTTCTTGGCGGAAGAGCAATTATCGTTAAGAGCTTTGCACGCATCCATGAAACCAATTTGAAGAAGCAAGGAATGCTTCCGTTAACTTTTGCAGATCCTGAGGATTATGATAAAATAAATGAAGGTGACAGATTCGACATCATCGGTTTGAAAGAGCTTAAGCCCGAAAAGCAATTGAAACTTATAATAAAACATAAAGACGGTACTACAGACGAAGCGTTGTTAAATCATACTATGAACGAGGCACAGATAAAGTGGTTCAAGGCAGGTAGTGCGCTTAACTTAATTGCGGCAGAGAGTAAGAAGTCTTAATCCCAGATTCAAGGACAATCATAAATTAGGAAACTATTATTCTAAGTAGAGACGGAGCATCCCGAAAGAAGTCGCATAGGCGTCAACTTAACAAAGAGAGAACAAATGAAATTTTGGAAAAATTATTTAGAAAATTATCCATGAGGCGTATCTAAAAAGGTCTTATTTGGAAATTTTATATTCGAATATTCTGAATAATCGAAACATTTCTTTAATGAAAATACCTTTTTAGAGAAGACTCATCCATAAATAAAAATTCTGGTTCTACCGTCAATTGTGTGAAAACATTTCATACAGCCTACCATGAAACTTTCTGGTTGTCCAAAACATTCAGCCCTGAAAGGGTAAAATATATTAACACAGGGTAAAGCCCTGTGAAATAGAATCTGAAAATAAAAGGCCCTGAAAGGGCGGAATAGACTTTAGTCCCATATATAACGTTTATCATATTCTACCTTATACTTTTTCAAGAATGCTCTGTATTCATCCTGAAATGTTCTCATTTTGTGATGCTCTTTCTGATTTTCTATATATTCTATTACTTTATCAATTTCAGATGGATTTACTGAAAACGCTCCGTATCCATTCTGCCAGTAAAAATTCTTCAGTGTAGTACCTTTTGTTTTCATCCACTTAGATGAATGTGATTTAACTTCTTCCAGTAGCTTCATTAAAGCAATTTTCTTTGATAACGCACATAGAATATGAATATGCTCTATATAACCACCTATTTTTATCGGATAACATTCCATTTCTTTGCAGATTCCACCTATATAGCTGTATAATTCATTCTGCACCGGTTGATATATTAGCGGTTCTCTATGTTTAGTACTGAATATAATGTGGATGTAATTCTTTACGAGTGATTGTCCCATAAGCTATGACACCCTTTCAGGGCTAGTATAGTTGATATAAGTTTCGTTCACCATAGGGCTTTACCCTATGTTGTTGTTATAATGCCCTTTCAGGGCTTTCACTTAGTAATGGTTGAGACTAATATTTACTATCATAAAACCTTTATAAAATGTAGATTTTTTATTTAAACAAATATGGTACCTTTTTACAACTTTCACACAATTAGCGGTAGAACCAAAATTCTTATAAATCCTCTACGAGGATTTGATGAATGATATAAACTGTTTTCTACAATAATTCGACCTCTACGAGGTCAGCACTTAAAAAAACTTTGTAGAAGTTTAATTATTGTAGAATAAGTTTACGACCCACAAGCTGGACATCCTCGTAGAGGATGAATTATGATAGTTCTAAATTATGTTAATCCTAAGTAATTACCACAGTTAGCTTTACAATATAAAAAAATAAGGTTGACGCCTATGCGAAAGCATTCGGGACAGGTTACCCCGTCTCTACAGCTTTATATCTTTAATTGACATTTATTCTTCTTCAGTTTTTTCTTCTTCATCAAAAACACTCTTCAGTACCGCCAAAAGATTTTCGCCTCGCAGCTCATTTCCTACAGCAATAATACCACCGGATGAATCAACTAAAATTGGTTTTGGAATTCCATAAACTTCAAATTGTTCGGCTATTGGATCTTGAAAACCCTTCTCAGCAAAGCTGTGCAGCCATGGCATTTTATACACACCTTTTCGAAATACTCCTATATCTTCTGGTTTTCGGTCGAAAGATATGCTAAGTATTTCGAAACCCTTATCCTTATAAAGTGAATAAGCATTATGGAGTGTTCCCATTTCCTGAATACACGGCATGCACCAGGTTGCCCAAAAATCGATAAGGTATATTTTTCCAAGCATCTTATTCTTAGAATATCTTACATCCGGATTATCCAGCGATTCAATTTTAAAGTCGGGAACAGGATTACCTTTTGAAATCGGACTTACCGGATTCATCACCTTTGCGCTTTTAGCTATTTGTGTATCGCCGTAATCTTTCATAAGCGCAGTATAATATTTTTTTGCATCCTCAACTTTTTCAGTATAGTGCGCTTCTGATAAGAGCATGAATAATGCGAAAGCGCGTACGTTTCGATCGGGATTTTCTTCCACAACACTGTGGATATAGTTTAAATTATCTTTTGCAAATACAACTCCAAGCAGTTGAGGGTCGTATGACCAAAACAACGATGAGGATTCGATTTCTGTGAAAGCGTTGTCTACAATACTGTCATTAATGGCAGGTGAATTAAACAGCTGCAAAGTTAGGTAGCTTGTATAAAGCATTTTCCTAATAGGAGGATTTTCTTCTGTACTTAATTGCTCTTCTATGTGCTGTACATCTACGGTCCAATCGATATTGGGCATTCTTCCGCCGCTTCTATTATACTCTGTGAAGAATTTTTTTCTTCTTTCAACATTCTCGCTGTAAATTTTATAAATGCTCTCATCGAACGAATTTTCTTCATAAAATATTATTTCAGGTCTAGCATCGCTGCGTTTTAATAACGCCGGATCGAATGTGACAACAGCTTTTCCTTTTTCAGTGAAGATAACCGAGCGATAATCGCCCCCACCGTCAGGTTCGTATTCGGATGCTAATGTTCCGTTAACGCTTCGCCCGTTCTTTTCGATTCCTAAAAGTTGATAGGCAAATTTAATTTTGCGTGTGGGGAATTCAGCGACGAATAAACCATCTTCGGTTTTAGTCATCTTAACAGCCGACTTAAAGTCAAAGTCGTTAAAATCGCCTATTATTGATACTCCTTCGATTTTATCAACATATTGATTCAGGCTTAATTTAACATCGAGCGATACTTCACGTGCACCATCGGCAATAATCGGTATCTCATAAAGACTATGATCAACACCCGTGAAGTGGAGAAAAAAGAATCCGGTTTGATTGATTGTAATCTGAAATTTCCCGGAAGTATCGGCAGCGGCTTTGAGCATTGGTTTTTCTTCAAGCGAAGCCTTAACCGCAACGTCGGCTCTTTTCATCGGTAACGAATCATAGCCTAGTACTTTCCCCTTCACGATAACCTGTGCGCTCAGAAAACAAGAAAAATATAAGAACGCTCCAAATACTAAAATCGATTTCATTAGGTCTCCTAAAAAGTTAGAGTTGCACTCGATAAATTTCTGTATATTTAATTATAAAAATTCAGAATTTGAGTTTAAAGTTAAAATTTCTAGTACACTATTAAAAAATAGCCGCAGCAAAAATAAGCAACTGTGAGAAAAAACATATTCTTAGCGTCAATATTTTCTTTAGCAATTTTTCTTGCATTGATTCTTGTATTTGGACTACTTGAGAAAAAAAGCCTTGAAGAGCCTGAAACAACCTCATTAGATAAAGTTGAAAAGGTGGAAAATCTTCTCAATAATTCTTCCTTCGAGAAAGAATTATCTGAACTTAAAGACTGGCAGCTAAAAATTATCGGAAATACTTCAGCCGGGTTTGATCCGATAATAAAGTGGGAAGGTGATTTTAGCTTTGGAATGGCGAGCGGCGATGAAAATTCGGTTGCTTTTTTGTATCAATGCGTAAAAGATATAGAAGCCGATAAGAAACTTTCACTTCTCGGGTTTATCAAAACTCAGGCTTGTGATTCAGCACGATTCGAACTTGAGTTGTATTACAAAGATTCTTTGCTTATATGCGGTTATTCGGATGCAGCTAAGCAAACAACCGATTGGGAGGAGTACAATGCATGGGTTAAAGCTTATCTACCTTACTCATTGGAACCCCCGGAATTGAAAGTAATAGTTAAGTGTATTGTTTATGGTAAAGGAAGCGCATGGTTCGATAAAGTAAGGCTATACTCAATTCCGCTTGATGAATCGATTTATGATTTGAGATCGTATTTGAAATAGGAGGGAAAAAATTTGTTATCTAAAAAGTTATTTAAAACACAATAATTGTGGAGAGGTATTATTGCCGCATATATGCAGGCAGAGTTAAGAGTAAAGTGGGTGTAGTATTTCTTTAAACTAATTGAAAATTTTATTACCGTCTGCTTTTGTTTACCTGCTGAAGGCAGGCTGACGGAAAAGCAAATAGTCTAAATGCGGCTAAAGCCATTATATAGTTATTTATCGTTCAAACCGTCAATTAAAACTGACGGTAAGTGAATTTGAATATTGTTCAGATTTGTTATATTAGTTGCGCAACAGACTCTTCAGGCAGGTAGAAAAGTTAATGCTGCCTAAAATCAGGATCCTCGCAGAGGATTAACAAAAGTTTGAATTATTATTAATGTAGAATTATTTTTTTTATAAATGATATTTTTAAATCCAGCAGTACTTTTTGGCTTACTTGCCGCATCAATTCCGGTAGTGATCCATCTTTTAAATCTAAGAAAACTTAAGCGGATAGAATTCAGCACTCTTACCTTTCTGAAAGAGCTTCAGAAGAATAAAATCAGAAAAGTAAAGCTGAAGCAGTGGCTGCTTCTTGCTTTAAGAGTGATGATCATTTTATTATTCGTTACGGCATTTGCACGCCCAACGCTTGAAGGGCTGGTGATTGGAGGAACAACCTCCGCGGCAAAGACAACCGCAGTTTTTATATTGGACGACACATTCAGCATGTCTGTAATAGATCAGCAGGGTTCTTATTTCAACCATGCAAAGGAAACTATAAAAGATTTATTGATTCAGCTTAACGAAGGAGACGATGCAGCTTTGATTCTTGTTTCCGAAAAAAATGATAAGGAAACCCTAACTACTAAAAATAGACAGGAGCTTTCAACCTTTTTATCTTCCTTAGAATTATCATACTCAACGGGTACACTGCACGAAGCTGTACTAAAAGCAGCAGAGGTTTTAGCCATATCAAAAAATTTTAATAAAGAGATTTATGTATTCTCCGATTTCCAGGAAGGGTCGTTCGGAATAGAGGGGACACTAACAGATCTCAGTCAATTGCTGGACGAAAAAGTGAAGATTTATTCTTTTAATTATTCCGGTAAAGATGTATTCAATGCCGGCATTGACGCTTTGAAAGTAAATTCGCAAATCTTTGAAAAAGATAAACCGGTAAACTTTAGTGTCACGGTTACAAACTATTCTAACCAGACTATAAATAATGCAGTGGTTTCATTATTCATTAATGGAGAAAGAAGTTCGCAGCAAAGTTTTACGCTGAATGAAGGTGAATCAAGAATTCTATCGATGGATGCGGTGGTTAAAAGCACAGGCTTCATTGATGTATTTACCGAAATTGAAGATGATGAACTTCTCCATGATAACAAAAGGTATGCTTCTTTCTTCGTTCCCGAAACAATACCGGCTGCTATATTCACTGCAAACAGAGAAGAAGCAAAATATGTTGAGCTGGCAGTAAAAGCATCGGAAGAGAGGCAGGATATTAAAATTGATGTGTTAAATCTTAATCAAATTTCGTCCTTCGATATTAATAAATATAAGGCGGTAATAATAATCGGTTCGCCGCAAAACAATCACATAGACAGGTTAAAAGCTTTTTTAAGCGGGGGCGGCGGTTTGATTTTAATGCCTGCACAAAACGATAATTTGCAGGAGTTTCGGTCCGTGTGTTCCGCATTTGGATTACCTATTCCCAAAAGCTTAATAGGAGCGGCGAACAATCCCGAACAATCCGTAGTTTTTGGAGAAGTGGATTTTAATCATCCAATATTTCAAAATATTTTTTCCGATAAGGAAAAGAAGCAATTCGAATCGCCCGATGTTTTTCAATACTTTCAATACAGCACCGAAGGGAAAGGCAGAACAATCATTTCGTTATTAGACGGTTCCGGTTTCCTTAACGAATTTAATTTTCAGCAGGGGAAAATATTCTTATTTAATTCCGCGCCTTCATTAGCATGGTCAAATTTACCTGTAAAAAGTATTTTTGTCCCGCTGATAAATAAATCGATTTATTATTTAGCCGCAAAAAACTTGAATGGAGAGGAATATACTACCGGTGATTTGATTAACGTTAATATTAGCGGATACAATATGCCGCAATTAAAGGTAAGATTACCTGATGCAAGAGAAGAAATAATAAACATAGATCAATCGAGTTTAAGTAATTATTTTCAATATGGAAAAACTTCTTTAGCAGGAATTTATAAGTTCTCTAACAGAAATGTGCTGATACAAAATATCCCGGTGAATGTAAATCCCGTTGAATCGAAAACAACTTATCTGCCCAAAGATGAAATTGAAAAATATTTAACCGAAATAAATTTCAAAGGAACACACGTTGCCATTGGAAAAAATGAAAATCCGGTTGAAATGGTTTTAAAGGCAAGGTTCGGTTCTGAATTGTGGAAATACTTCATCATTACGGCACTGCTTCTTGCACTGATTGAAATGACGATTGCAAGGAATACAAAGAAAGAATTAGTTGAAGTAACTTCAAGTTAGCGTAATGACGGAAAATATCTGCTGACAAAGAATAATTTTTTATTTAATTTACATCTACTATAAGAGGCAAAGTACATTTTAAGTATGATAGAAATAAACAGAAACACACCAGAAAGAACAATATTAGTAGCATTAAATACAGGGGATATTAGTAAAGAAGAAACAGAAGAGCATCTCAATGAACTTGAAGAGCTTGCATCCACCGCCGGAGCCAATACCATCCTCAAAGTTGTTCAGCATCGGGCATCTGTAGATCCGGTTTTTTTTGTAGGTAAAGGAAAAGCTGCCCAGCTTGCAGAGTTAGTTGAAGCCAACAGCATAGACCTGATTATTTTTGATGATGACCTCTCGGCAATTCAATTAAGAAATCTTGAAAAATTAATAAACAAAAAAATTATCGATCGCAGCGGATTGATACTCGATATTTTTGCCTCCCGTGCAAAAACCAAAGAAGCTAAAACCCAGGTAGAATTGGCGCAGCTGCAGTATATGCTGCCGCGATTAACAAGGGCATGGACACACTTATCGAAGCAATACGGAGGCATAGGAACTAAAGGTCCCGGCGAAACTCAGATTGAAACTGACAGACGAATCATCCGGACACGGATTAGTAATCTAAAAGAAAAGTTAAGCAAAATAGAATCTCAGCGGGAAACCCAAAGCAGCGGCAGAAAAAATTTTATAACTGTATCCATTGTGGGTTATACTAATGCGGGCAAATCAACGCTGTTCAATCTTCTCACACAGGCTCATGTTTTAGCAGAGGATAAATTATTCGCAACACTTGATTCAACTACGAGATTGCTGGAGCTTGGTAAAAATCAGAAAGCGCTGATAAGCGATACGGTTGGATTCATCAGAAAGCTTCCGCACCATCTCGTTGCTTCATTTAAAAGCACTTTAAAAGATGTTAGAGATGCCGATATAATTTTACATGTAATAGATATTTCTCATCCTTATTACAAAGAACACCTCGAAGTAGTAAATGAGACTCTGAAAGAATTAGGATGTGATAAGAAAACGCAGCTCAAAGTATTTAATAAAGCCGATCTAATTGTTGATAAGTCGATCTTCGATTTTGTTCTTAACAAATACTCCGAAAGCGTTTTAATCTCGGCTTTAAGAGGAATTAATATTAACTCGCTTTATTCTAAGCTCAGTTCGATTATTGAAGAAACTTTCATTCAGGAAGAAATAGATATCGAAATTTCAAACTCCAAAATTGCTTCTAAAATTTATTCGCTTGCCGAAGTTCTTTCTACAAGATATGACGATAACACTATTCATATTACTTACAAAACGAATCGAGAGAATTCGAATAAGATTAAAAATTTGATTCGAATGTAACGTTACCCGCCCGGCGATAAACCGGATGCATGATTATCCGAAGGATTTTTCGAACGTAATTCCAAAATTCAAAGATTATGAAGCGATTAGAATATTTCTATATCCATTGCCTTCTGCTTTAGCTGACAGTTTAAATGGACAGTCATTTAATCATTCAATCATTCGACTTGTTTATTAACAAATTATAAATGAGGCGTATCTAAAAAGGTCTTATTTGGAAATTTTATATTCGAATATTCTGTCCAAAGGATCCTTAGGAAATAATCGAAACATTTCTTTTCGGAACGATCCTTTGGAAATGAAAATACCTTTTTAGAGAAGACTCATAAATTTTAAGTAAAGTGTGTCATTAAATCTTTTCAATCGAAATCTAGCTGTCCTCTTTGTCCTTCTGAATTCTCCTGCTTAATTCTTAAATTTAACATAAGAATTTTATCACCTTTTGGAGAGAACAAATGTCGATAGTTTTAGACGGCTCAAACCTATCTGTTGAAAAGTTAGTCCGAATTGCCCGTTATAACGAAAAAGTAGAATTAAGCAAAGAAGCGCTTGAAAGAATAAAAGTATGCCGAACTATGCTCGAAGAGAAATTAGCTGCCCGTGAAATTATGTATGGAACAAACACAGGCATAGGAGAATTTTCTGAAGTTGTGCTCAGCGATGAACAGGTAAAAGAATTTCAGAGGTATCTTATTTATAATCACGCTGCGGGAATTGGTGGACCAATGTCTTTAGAGTACGTAAGAGGAGCGATTGCCGGCAGAATAAATGTTCATGCACATGGAAATTCAGGCTGCAGACCTGAAATAACATTAACATTAATTGAGATGCTCAACAAAGATGTTATTCCGGTCGTCTGCGAAAAGGGTTCGGTAGGTGCATGCGGTGATTTGGCGCCTATGGCTCAGCTTGCATTGGTTTTATTGGGTGAGGGGGAAGCATTTTATAAAGGTGAAAGGTTACCGGCAAATATTGCTTTTGAAAAAGCTGGAATAAAAATTCCAGGACTTCAAGCAAGGGATGGACTTGCTACGATTAATGGTTCCAACTTTATCACTGCTATGAGTGCGTTACATCTTTATGATATTAATCGCTGGTTGAAGCAAGCTGAGATTTCGGCTGCAATGACTCTGGAAGCTCTGCACGCTAATATGAAACCTTACGATGTCCGGCTTCATAAGCTGCGCGGTTTTGCCGGCGCAGTGCGAAGTGCAAATGCAATTAAGAAATGTATAGAGGGAAGCGATCTTCTCACCGGGAAGATAAAACAGAAAGTTCAGGATGCATATTCAATGCGCTCAACGCCTCAAGTGATCGGCTCTGCTCATGATACAGCAGCGTTTGCAAAACAGCAAATTGAAATTGAGTTGAATGGAGTTGGAGATAATCCGATATTTATACCGGAAGATAACATCACATTAACAGGTGCAAACTTTCAAGGCAGCCCTATTTCATTACCAATGGATATGGTTGGCGCCGCAGTCACTATGGTTAGTGTTCTTTCTGAAAGAAGGATGAATAGATTAAATAATCCGGCATTGAGTGTTGGCTTGCCGGCATTTTTAACCAAAGGTGCAGGAATGTTTTCCGGTTTGATGCTTAGTCAGTACACTGCCGATATGCTGATAGTTGAGCAGAGAATTTTGTCTATGCCTGCATCTATTCAATCGATTCCGGCTGCTGCCGATCAGGAAGATTTTGTTTCAATGGGAATGAATACTGCAATAAAGAATGCTCAAATCCTCGATAATGCTTATGGAATTTTGGGAATTGAGTTTATGGCAGCGGCTCAAGCGCTCGATTTCAGAAACCATAATCCCGGAATTGGAGTTGCAAAAGCAAAAGAGGTTATCCGCCGCCACGTTGAATTTCTCGATGAAGATCGTCCTTTATTTCCCGATCACAACAAAATGAAAGAGCTTGTTAAATCTTGTGAGATACTTGAGGAGGTTGAAAAAGTTGTTGGAAGTTTGGAATGAAAGCTATTGATAAAAAATATTCATTTTGCTAATTTTAGTGAAGAAAGGAATGTAATATGAGAATTATACCGGTTAAGGTCGAAAATGGATTATTAAAAATTCCAGATGGATTAAAAATTCCTCGGGATGCCCAGCTATCAATTCTTCTAACCCGAAAGGATGAGAATACTATTTCAATATTTAATGGGAATGAAAGCTTTTCATTTTTAGAAAGTGAACCAGATTTGTATAGCGACGAAGACATTTTGAAAAACCGTAAGAATGAAAATTTTTCAAATTGAAATATGTTTGAAAAAGGTGAAATTATTCTCGCAAAATTTCCATTTTCATCGCTTGAAAGTTCAAAACGCAAACCCTGCTTAGTATTATCACACGGCGATACCTCTGGAGATCTCATTATTGCGTTTATAACTTCCTCAAACATACCTTCATATTTTAAATTCTCAATTAATCTATCTCCAAAAGAAAAAAATTTCATAAACACCGGATTAAAAATTGAATCTTACATCAGGATTGATAAAATTGCGACTATTCACGAAAGTCTTATAAGCGGTTCGATTGGAAAGGTCTCACACCTCGTTCAGACTGAGGTTGATTCTAAGATTAAATTATTGTTTGGACTATAATGGAAATTATTTTTTTAATAATAGGATTAATAATTGGCGCAATTGCTGCCTGGTTTATTGCTGTCTCTAATTATAAAGGTGAAATCGGCAGAGTTGAAGAAAGAAGTGTAATTCTCGAAAGAGAAAAAATAAATCTGGATAATATTCTAAACTCTGAAAGACAGAAAGTAATTGACTTAAATACAATAAACTCCTCGCTCAAATCCGAAAGTTCCTTTTTGCAAACTAAGCTAATCGAACAAAAAGCTGAGATTGAAGACCTGCAGCAAAAGTTTACAAAGGAATTTGAAAACCTTGCTAACAAAATATTTGAAGAAAAAAGCACAAAATTTACCGAGCAAAACAGAGAAAAGCTGAATGAAATTCTTAATCCGCTTAAAGAAAAAATTTCCGATTTCGAAAAAAAGGTTGAAGAGACCAATAAGGAAAGCATAAGCCGAAATGCTTCACTACGAGAGCAGCTTCAAATGCTTAAGGATATGAACCAGCAAATAACACAAGAAGCGAAAAATCTTACTGAAGCGCTCAAGGGGCAAAGCAAAACTCAGGGCAATTGGGGCGAATTCATACTTGAAAGTATTTTGGAAAAATCCGGACTTGTAAAAGGAAGGGAATATGTCGTTCAAGAAAGTCTTACTTCCGAATCCGGCAGAAGATTTCAGCCGGACGTTATTATTAACCTACCGGAGAATAAAAATATAATTATTGATTCGAAAGTATCATTGGTTGGGTACGAAAAATTTATTTCTTCGGATGATGAAAGAGAAAAGCATTCTGCTCTGCGCGATCATATAAATTCAATTCGCTCTCACATTAAAAATTTAAGCGGAAAAAATTATCCGAGTCTGTATCAAATACAAAGCTTAGATTTTGTTCTAATGTTTATGCCAATAGAACCGGCGTTTGCTCTCGCCGTGCAAACCGATGCTTCACTTTTCAATGATGCATTCGAGCAGAATATAGTAATAGTTAGTCCATCAACTTTACTTGCAACTCTTAGAACTATATCGAGCATCTGGCGGCAGGAAAAGCAGAACAGAAATGCTTTGGAAATAGCAAGACAGAGCGGAGAGATGCTGGATAAGTTTACCGCTTTTGTAGAGGATTTGCTGACGGTCGGCAAGGGTTTAATTTCGGTTAAAGATAACTATGATAAAGCAATGAATAAGCTTACTGACGGGCGTGGCAATCTTATTAGTCGTGTAGAAAAAATTAAACAGCTTGGAGCGAAAACAGCTAAAAGTTTACCGCCATCAATTTTAGATAGGAGCGAAGCGAGAGGTGGCGAAGAAAGTTGAAGCATTTTATAACAGTTCTGTTGAAGACTCCGTCAGTCACATCTCTTTAACATAAATTTGGCTAAATCACTGCCCAAATTTACGTAAAATTAGGCAATACAACGACCAAATTGTTACTTGTTAGTAAATAAGAACACTCAGAAAAAGGCATACTGAAGTTAAAACGACTTCGAATTTAGTCTGAAATCAAAACTGAAAAATTGAATTCAAAAATTTTTGAGTAGAACCATAAATTTTAGAAAGAGTCTATCAATGAGGCGTATCTAAAAAGGTCTTATTTGCAAATTTTATATTCGAATATTCTGTCCAAAGGATCCTTCGGAAATAATCGAAACATTTCTTTTCGGAACGATCCTTTGGAAATGAAAATACCTTTTTAGAGAAGACT
>JAGUYG010000017.1 GCA_020061465.1 Ignavibacteriales bacterium | reverse complement strand
CACTACAATGGAACTCATCCCAACCCTTCTCTTATCCAAAGGATCCATAGGAAAAAGAGAAGGGCTTATTAAAACTTATGACTTGTATTAAATATTCTGTCAGAACATAGTCATATAAGGTTTTATTGACAATCTAAAGATCCTACGGATAAGTCTCTCTCTTTTTAAGTCGAAGATCCCGCTTTGCGGGGAGAGAGATTATCCCGAAGGGATGCCTTCGGCAGAGAGAGTTAAATTTATTTTGGACAGATATGTTATAAGTTATCCTCTTTCAAAATTAAGCCAAACCGATAGGCACCTCTACATAAAACGTTGAGCCTTTTCCGACTTTACTTTCCACCCAAATTTTACCGTTATGACCATCAACTATTTTTCTTGCAATTACCAAACCCAAACCGGTACTTTTTTCGCCTGCTGTGCTTTTAACGCTCGTCTTTGAGAAAGGTTTAAATAACTTATCAAGTTCAGCTTCAGGAATGCCCTGTCCTTCATCCTGTACGGAAATGAGCACTCTGTCGTTTTTGTTCTCAAGCTTAACTTGAATTGTAGTGTTTGAAGGAGAATACTTAATAGCATTAGAAATAAGATTGTTAAGTACCTGATCCATTTTTTGATCATCCATTATTACTTCCGGTATTTTTTCAGCTTGAATAAACTCAAGATTAATATGCTTCCTTTCAGCCCAATATTTGTTTAGCGAAATATTTTTCGCTATGAATTTAGTAATGTCTGTTGGCTTTTTATTCAGTTCTAATTTTCCCGATTCAATCTGGGATATATCTAAAAGATCGTTTACAAGCTGAAGCATAAATTCGCTTGAGGACATAATAATGTTTAAAAACTCTATATGTCTTGAGGTTAAAACTTCCTCAGTCTCTTCAAGGATATATTCACTAAAACCCTTAATTGTACTTAGCGGATTCCGAAGATCATGGGCGGCCATACCGAGAAATTTATTTTTTTCTTCGTTTAACTTTTCGAGTTGAGTATTCTTTTTTGCAAGCTCACGGTGCATCGCCATTAATTCCTGATTCGCCCTGGCTAACTCATCGTTTTTCTGGATAGCATTTTCATACGTTGAAAGAAGCAAATCGATTATTTGCATCCTGTTGGAATTGATGAAGTACTTCTGCCCGGCAAAAACAATTTCAATCCCCATTCCCGAGGAAAGATTTTTTCTTAACTGCTGATTCAAGAGGATGTAATTCACTCTTGATAAAAGAAATTCTTCATTGTAAGGTTTTGTAAGAAAATTATCGGCACCGGCTTGAAGCCCTTTAATCACATCCTGCGGATCGGAGAGGGAAGTCAACAATATAACGGGAATATTTTTCAGATTTTCGTTTGATTTTATCCTCTCACACATTTCATAGCCGTTCATTTCCGGCATTACAATATCGCTGATGATTAAAGTTGGAGTATTCGTTTCAAGATATTCTAAAGCCTTAATCCCGTTGTACGCAGTTATCACCTTAAATCTATTTTGTTCGAGTATATATTTTAACTGTTCGGCTTGCGTGATGCTGTCTTCCACAATTAATATTTCAGCATCTTCACTCATACGGCTGTAATCATGTATATTCATGCTAACTCCTCATCGGCTTACTAAAAAAAATGATAACAAACTTTTCCCGAAAGTCGTCGGGATCGTTCCAATTTTTGCAATGCTGTTAAACGTATCTACAATTTGTTGCGGCGAAAGAACAAGTTCAACTGCATCTAATTTTATTGCTTCGCCCGGCATACCATAAACAACCGAAGATTCTTTATCCTGTACAATAGTCAGTGCGTCTTTATCTCTTAATATTTTAAGTTCAGCCGCTCCGTCCTTACCCATGCCGGATAACAAAACGGCTGCTGAATTTGCACCGTAAAATTGAGCAGCAGTGCTAAAGAGATACGAAACTGATGGTCGCAAACCATTTACAGGATCGTCATTTATTAGGATAATTTTTCCCGAAGCATTAATGGTCATGTGCCTGTTATCCGGTGCAATGTAGGCGGTAGACGGCTTTATGAGTTCCTCATTGACCGGAATTTTTACATTGAATCCGGTAGTATGTTTTAGCCACGCCGTAAAGCCTTCGATAAACCCTGCAGCCATGTGCTGTACTATCAAAATAGGTATAGGAAAATTTTTAGGCAGATGTGAAAATATTTTTTGCAGCACTACCGGTCCTCCGGTAGATGAACCTATTACAATTAACTTTACCACTCTTTCTCGGGCTGTCTTCGAATAATGAGTTTCCCTTAAAGCATCTTTCTGAAATGACCGGTTAGGCTGCCGCTTGATTACTTTAACTTCCGACATCAGCTTTATCGATTTCGTTAACTCGGCTGCAATTTTTATGTAAGCCTCTTCGCTATAACCTGGCGGTTTAGGAAAAAGAGCCAATGCACCGGCTTGCATTGCTTCAAATGAGGTTTGAGTTTCTTCGGACGAGCCGATTACCGAGCTTACGATTATTATCGGAGTCGGATTTTCTTCCATTATTCTTCTGGTTGCTTCAATTCCACCGATACCGGGCATTTTAATGTCCATTGTTATTACATCTGGATTAAGCAGCTTTGAAAGTTTTATTGCTTCTTCGCCTGTCGATGCAGTTCCGACGATATTAATTTCGGGATCGTATTCGATTGTGTGAATAAGAAGTTCACGGACAACCGGCGAATCTTCAACAATTAAAACATTTACCATAAAATTGCTTTCGAAAAGAATTAAATAAATCTTCTTATTGCTTCAAGCAGATTTCCTTGATCAAAGCTGCTTTTAACTATGTAAGCGTTTGCCCCTGCGTCAATTCCTTTTTCTCTATGTTCTTGCGATCCCATGCTCGTAACCAGAATAACGGGTAAATCCGATAGATTTTTTTCGCTTCTGATTTTTGCAGTCAGGTCAAATCCGTTCATCCGGGGCATTTCAACGTCCGAAATCACTAAAGAAAATTCTTCCGTTTTAAGTGCAGTTAAAGCATCAATACCATCCACAGCCGTTTTTACTTTATAGCCTGCAGTGTCTAGAATATTTTTCAGAAGAGTCCTTGCCGTAATTGAATCCTCAACAACGAGTATAGGCTTTACATCCTGCGGTTTTGCTGCTGCTTTATCTTTAGCTTTTATTGAAGAAGGCGCCTTTAATGTACTCTTGATCAAGTCGGGGGCATTAATCACCGGTGCAATTTTTCCGCTTCCTAACACAGTGGCGCCGGCAATATTTTTCATACGGATAAGCTGCTTGCCCAGGTTTTTAACTAAAACTTCCTGTTCGTAAAGAACCGAATCAACTTTAAGTGCTATCTTCTTATCAAGCGCACTAAGAAGCAGCACAATTATATTTTCATCCTCTGCAGCACGGTTATTTCCGCTTAGCCCAAGTGCTTTGCTAAGCTCTATAAAGGGATATGTAATTTTATCTATCTGAATTATCTCTTTGTTCTCGACCGTTGAAATTTCTTTTCGATTGATTCTAACTGCCTTTTCAACATTAAAAGTAGGGATAACAAATTCAGAATCTTTTACTCTAACTATCAGTCCTCTGATGGTAGCAAATGACAGCGGAAGTAAAATCGAAAACTTTGTCCCTTTGCCATAAGTGCTTTGAAGCGAAAGCGTACCGCCTAACTTTTCAATTTTTTCTTTTACGATTGCTAAGCCCAAACCTCTGCCTGAAATATCGGTTATTATTTCGCTGGTAGAAACACCGGATTGAAATATGAGCATTAATTTTTCCTGCTCAGTTAATTTTTCTGCTTCATCTTTGGTTACTATTTTGTTCCTTAAAGCAGATTGAAATGCTGACTCAGGATCGATTCCCCTTCCATCGTCTTCTATAATTATTTCAATTTTATTTCCTCCCTTTTGATCTATTGAAATCGAAATTGTACCGGTTTCAGGTTTGCCTTTTGATTTTCGTGTTTCAGGAGTTTCAATTCCATGATCGACACTATTGCGGATGATGTGTATTAATGGGTCGCGTAATTCGTCAAGTATTCTTCTGTCAATTTCAAGATTATCGCCGGCGATTTTAAGAGTAACTTCTTTTCCAAGACTCCGGGAAAGTTCCCGTACTGCCTTGGGGAACAGATCAAATAAATAAGAGAAGGGGACAAGCATCACTTTCTTTATGTCGTCTAAAAGATTATTTATCATTATATCGAGTGTATAATTATCCTGCTTGATATTTCTTAGAAGCAAATTAAGCTTGTGATTTACGCTTCCGATATTCCCGCTATTCCAATCCCAGAATTTATTTAATTGCTCTATCTCGCTATTGTTCAAAATCGACTGGTATTTTGCAAGCTCTTTTTGCCATCGTAAAACTTCGGCTAAAATTTCTCTAAGCTCGGATGTGCGTTGAAGGTAAGTAAGTTTCGGATTCAGAAGTTCTTCAATTTGAAGTAGAAGTGAGTCGAGCTTTGATGCAGCAATCCGGACAGTACTTTTTGATGCCGAATATTTTTCTTTTATCTCTTCGGTTTGTGCTTCAATCTTTTGATTTACATCCACTTCCGGTTCGGGAGTAAAAGTGTTGACCGTCCCGGGTGAACTTTTCTCCTGGTTTTGTGCTAATAATGCCTCCAGGTTTTCTATGAAGGAAAGAGAATGTTCACTTAATTGATCGTCGCTCTCACCGCTTTGTTTTAATATTAAATCCGTCAATGAGTCAACAGTTTGATGAAGAAGATCGTACATATCTACTGTTAAATTTAAACGTCCCTTCTTTACTGCGGATAAAACATTTTCAAGAGACTGACATACGGAAGCCGCGTCAAACATGTTTACGGCACGCGATGCACCTTTTAAGCTGTGAGCTTCGCGCATTACGGTTTCGAGCAAATTTTGTTTTATATCGGCAGCAGGATTTTTTTCAAGCTCGAGCAGTCCTGAAGAAATCGCCGTCAAATGTTCTTCGGCTTCAACTTTATAAGTTTCGAGAAGTCTCTTAAAAAAATCGTTAGATTGGGTGCTCATCAATGTACTTGTTTAATGTTATATACGTATGAATCCGATTATTAATTGCCTGAATATTTTGAATATCAATGAGTATTGTCTATTCGTTAATCCTCTACAAGGATTAATAAAAATTTTTAGCTTAGATTTTTCTACAATAATTGACCATCTACGATGGATATTAATTTTTAAAACATTTTATCTTTTAGCTGTAAGTAATGTTAGCTGCTTATTTACAAAAATTAAAAACAAAGATTTTAGTTTTTCGAATTAGGTAATAAAAGCCATTATCATACTAACTTATACTTTGCTACAAGCTGCTTTAAATTTTTACCAAGCTCGCTCAAGTTGTTTGCAGCATCTTCCACCTGCCGGGTGCTTTCAACATTTTGATTCATTACTTCTTTAATGTTTTGCATTGCAATGGAAATTTGTTCCAAGCCAATTAGCTGCTCCTTCACCGATGAAAATATTTGTGCTGCCGCTTGAGCGGATTCGGCTATACTGTCTGCTAATGTTCTTATAGCCGAACCGGATTGTGCCGCCTGTTTAACTCCCGAAACAACTGCGTTATTTCCCTGTTCGGTTGCCAGCACAGCGGAGTTCATTGCTTTTTGGATGTCATTCAGTATTGAACGTATTTGTGCGGTTGACTGCTTTGACTGCTCGGCTAAATTACGTACTTCCTGCGCAACTACTGCAAATCCTTTTCCGTGCTCGCCTGCTTTTGCTGCTTCAATTGAAGCATTTACTGCTAATAAATTCGACTGCTCGCTTATGTCGTTTACAGTAGTAATTATTTCAGCAATTGCCTGGCTTTGATCGCTCAATTTTATGATGCTGCCGGCAACTAAATCCATCTGCTTATTTATGTTCGACATTCCTTCTTTTGCTTCAATAACAGCACGCTCGCCGGACTGCGAAATCTGAACTGTTTTCTGCGATGTGTCGGATACGTATTTTGCTTTTTCCTTTGAAACCTTCGAGGTATGTTTAACTTCTTCAATTGTGGCGGTTGTTTCGGATACAGCGCTTGCCGTTTGAGATGCGCTCGATGCAAGATTGGAAGCGGCACCGAGTATTTGTCCTGCCGAAATATTCAGAACATGCACAGCTTCTGATATTTCTGCCGTAATTTTTCTCAATGTTTCGATCATCTCGCTGAATGCATTGCCTAATACATCTTTATCCGAGTTCGGAATTACCCGTCCCGATAAATTCCCCTTTGCAATGCTTTGTGCAGTATTCGCCATACCCTGCAAATACTTGCTCATATTTTTAAATTTTGTTATTAACTGTCCGACTTCGTCGGTTCTTTCATCTTGAGGAAGCCGGATATTTAAGTCGCCCTCTGAAATTTTTCCCGCTGCAGAAGTAAGCATTAACAAAGGCGATGCGATGCTGCCGCTCAATATAATTATCCAGAAGAAACCAACTACAATTGAGATTATAGCTATGATGATAATGTTATTTACGGTTTTTGAAAATTGACCGTACGTAAATGCAATAGCGTTATTTGCGTGTCTCATAGCAATAGTTCCAAGATCGATGATCAAACTGTTTAATTGTTCATATCTTTCTTCTTGTGTGCTTAAACTGATCTTTACTGCTTCCTTAATGCTACCCTGCTGCAGCAAACGTAATTGTTCTTCTCTTGCCGCACGGTACTTTTGGAGAATCTCTGTAAACTGTTGGAAAATCTCAATCATTTCACTTGCTTCTCGGCTGTCATTAATTAGTCTTTCAATTGTTTCACTTATTCTAACTTCCCTGTTGTTAATTTCTTCTTTAAGCGCTGACTGTTTGGGAAGGGAATCCGTTAATAACAGTTCAAGCATACTTGCACGCTGGCGGTTAAGCTCCGAGCGCAGTTCAATCAAATCGTTTGTAAGCTTGAATTCGCGGTCGAATGTTTGCTGTTGAGTGATACGGATTTCTTCAATGTTTTTATAAATAAGAATCATTGAGATTATAAATAGTGCAACTAAAAAGCCGAAGCCAAAAAAAAGTTTAGTTCGGGTTGATAAATTGTAAAACCATTTCATAAGCCGGGACCTCTTAAAGTTTTAATTATTATAATACTTCTTCATTTATGATAATGCTCGGATCTGTTAGTATTTTGCGGGCATCAAGGAGAATAGTTTTATCCTGTGTGATACCCTTAAAATACTCCTTCCGCCTGTCATGCAGTGAAGGGAGCTCTGTCTGAATGTCCGTCGAATAAATTGAAGTAATTCCTATGATCGAATCCGCAAGAATTCCAATAGTCATTTTTTCATCTGAAAGAAGAATTACACGGTTTAGATTAGTTATACCCTTTTCCGGCAGCCCGAAAAATTTTTTAACATCCACAACAGATATTATTTCACCGCGGACACTAACTATACCTAATATAAAATCGGGTAAACCGGGGAGGTATGTTAAATCTTTAATGGGAAACACTTCTTTTACATAAATCGATTCCACCGCATAATTTTCGTAAGCAAGATTAAATTTGATTATTTCAATATCCCTAATTTTTTTCTGTTGATCATCAAACGCAAGCGCCAAACGTTTTGCTCTGTTTTTCAGTATTCTATTTTTTTCTTTCTTCGACAGCAAAGCTTCGTGATCGAGATTAAATCTCATCGCTTCTACTTTGCTGCGAACCATATCCCATTGTGTTTTTAAGTCTTTATTTAAATATTCGTCTGGCATATAAATCAGTTGTTAAATTTTATTAATAAAAATATTCTTTGCTTAAACACCTAAAATTTAAGCATTTAATTTTTCAAGTGTGTCTTTTACTATTTCATGTAATCTACCGGCTGTCATGCCTTCTGAATCGGGAATCAAATCGTTAGGCTGATAGTTTGCTAATAATTCCATCGCATTTGAGAAATATTTAGAAGATTCCGTTTCTTTACCTGTAAGATAGGAAAGATTCCCAAGAGCTACATACGCCAAAATTGAATTCGGTTCTAGGAAAATTGTTTGCTTAAGCGATTTTAATGCTTCCTCAAATTCGCCCAACTCCTGCAATATGGTTGAGTTCAACAAATAATGAGAGTAGTTAAGCTTATCATGCACTATTGCCTTACCGCAATAATTTAATGCCGATTTAAGATTTCCTCTGTTAGCTTCTATTTTAGCAAAGAGGGCGTAGGCTTTGCTGCTATTAATATTATCTAACAAGTAGTTGGAAATTATCTCTGCCGCCGTATCGATATCTCCGTTAAGATATAATTTGGCAGCATCATCGATTGAGTCAAGTTCTTCAATCTGAATATCGTTTCTGTCGTTCGGTTCTTCCGGATATTCATAACTTCCGGGGAGGTATTCTTCAAAGGATGGTTCTCTGAAATCCCGGTTCAAATTAAACGGCTGTAAATTTGTCTTTTGGTAGAGCACAGCATCGTTGATTGCTACCGGTTTAAAATTTGAAAAGATTATATGGGAGATTTCTGTTACGCTTACAATTAGCCAGCTTTCGGCGTTTAACCATGCATCAAAGTTTTTAACAACTTTGTCTTGCAATTCTTTATCTAAATACATTAAAACATTCCGGCAGAAGATTAAATCGAAAGGAAGATAGTTAAGTAGCAATTTACCCGCATCGTCTGAAGTCAGGTTTATCCTGTGGAATGATACGTATTTTTTTATGTTAGCATTTAACTTGAACAATCCATTTTCGATTTTAACAAAGTAGTTAGGTTTCAACCACCGGGGCGTATTGCGGAAAGACCATTGTGAATATTCACCCCGGATTGCTTTTTCGATAAAGCGTTGATTTAAATCGACCGCTGCTATTTTGATGTTCCATTCGTTTATATCGGGCAGCAATCTGTTCAGTAAGATAGATATGGAGTATGGCTCTTCACCGGTAGCGCATCCGGCACTTAGGATTGAAATTCGACGGTTCGAATCTTGTTTCTCTTTTAATAAATCAGGAAGAATTTTATGTTCGAGCGCATTGAAAGTTATTCTCTCTCTGAAGAAATACGTCTCACCGATCGTTAAATTGTTTGCAAGTATTTCCGTTTGAGCGGCGGTCAAAGTTCCGGTTAAAATCACTTCTGCAAGTTCACCGCTTCGGTTGAATCCTAATTCCCTGGCTGCGGCGTTTAATCCTCTTTCAAGATCAAGGTAAGTCTCTTTTGTAAAGCGAAGACCTAAATTTTCTTTAACAAATCCGCTTAAGCCTGCAAGTGTCTGTTGTGAAAGTTTATTCTTCATTTAATCCTTTAATGATTTGATAGACTTTTCCAGTGTTTTTAATTCCGATTCAGAAAAGAATGTATCCGGATTGTGTATTAGAACAATACCCTGCTCTGTTGCAGTTACGCCATCAATCTCTTTTGCTGATTTATTAATGCTTTGAGGTGGAATATATTGAACCTGAGGAATAGCCTGTAAACCGGATATACCGTTCGCAATCAGTGAAGCTTTATGCAAATCGGTTTTTACGATGATTAACAAATCGGATAAGGAAATTTCGCTTGGTGATAAATTAAATCGTCTTCTTATATCGTAAACGGGAATTACTTCTCCGTGGTAATCTATTACTCCGGCTATTACATCAGGTGCGCCGGGCAAAGGGGTTATCTCTACAATCTGTGTTACATGCTCTACAAATTCCAGCGGCAAACCATACTGATTTTCACCTAAGAAAAATATTAGAACTTGGGATTTGTCGTTCATAGCTTAAGCTTACAATTTAGTTTGAATGATTATTTAAACCGAATTTTGCTGTATAACACTTAGTTGAAAATAAGAACTGTAAACATTCTATTCAATCGGCTGCAAATTAATAACCCATGTTACGTAACTTAACTTTTTCCGACCAATGGTTCCTTCGATCGGGATCGTTTCGACAAAGTTAATTATTATGCGTAAGATAAGTTAATAAAATTAATCGATACGCATAACGGGATAAATAAGAAACTGACTATCGAAATAAGGAGAACGCTCATAGAAAAAATTCAATCGTTCGTACGGATTATCTCTGAACGATTCGTCTTCAGCTAATCTCTTTTCAAATTCGGATTTAAGTCCGGCATTATTCTCAAGCATTTGAAGCGCCATTTTTTCCATTACATAATCTTCGAAATATTCTTTACGCTCAAATATTGTGTTAAAGAATCCCCAATTTATAAATGAATCGTCGGCTTTTGGCTCGAGCAAATGAAGAATAACTCGTACAGCGCGCTGGTTTGTGTTTATAAAAAATGTACCCGCCGGAACAGAAACAATCCCCTGCAATTCATCATAATCAAAACTTATACGTTGTCTTCCTTCATAAGGCGATTGTGAAAATTTCACATTCTTGAATTTATATTTCTTAACGTTGAATGTTTTTTCCTTTTTTAATACTTCTACATTTACACCATGAATTTTTATCCGCTCCACTATTTCATTCCACTCACTCGGTATTAAATATGCTTTAGGCGCCGTGATGGTTTCCGAAACTTTCATTTTGTTGTAGAACGGAATCTCCAGGTCAAACTTTTCACCGGTATATACTGTTTTTTCTTTTCCCGAAACGCTGCTTTGTTCTTTAATGAATTTGATTCCTTTAAAGATGAAGTTTTCAAATTCATTAGATGCGGTAAGCCTTAAAGGAAACGGTTCTTTGTCAATCGAAAACATCTTTGCCGAATTTGCATCGGCTCTTCGGTTTAGTTCGATAAGTTTTCCGTCATTATCGAAAACAAAATCCATAGCAGTCTCGAACATTACCTTTGTGGCAAACACTCTTTCCTTGAAAGGTTTAAGCATGTGAGTTTCAATTAAAAGCGCGGGACGATTTTGGAGTGCCGCATAACCTTCGGATAATCTTGGTGAAGCTGCCCAGTCAACGATTCCTTTTTCCAATTTACCGTCTTTAAAGCCAACATAGGGAGCGATTAAATATCCCGATTTATTCACATACTCTTCGAGGTAAGGAATAAATTCATTCATAACCCAATCGGCAGTTTCGTAATAAAAGTTTTGAAATTTTTCCATCGCATAAGTAATTGTATACTGATAATCGGCACCGTTGGTTGTGTGCGAATCGATAAAAAAATCCGGCAGCCAATTAGAGAAAAGTTTTAACATCGCTTGCATTTCGGGTGCATCGGCTTTCATCCAATCGCGGTTTAAGTTAAGATTTTGTGCGGTAACTCTCCATCCCATCTCTTCCGGTCCATTTTGATTTATCCTGTTATACCTGCTCATTCTTTCATGTCCGTCAACATTAAATATCGGTACAACTAAAAGAATTAATTTATCTAAGTAATGTTCTTTTTCTTTCGTAACAAGAATTTCCCTTAGCAGCAGCATCGACGCATCTTTACCTTCAATCTCACCGGAATGAATTCCGTTAACAATTAAGATAATTAGCTTATTTGTTTTCTTTGCTTCGATTGAAGTGAACGCTCTATCCTTTGAAACAACCAGACATTTTAATTCACGCCCCTGCGGTGAAAGACCAAATGTGAATATGTGTGCATAAGGAGACGCCTTTTGAAATTTATCGAAATAATCCATCGTTTCTTCGTAGCGGGGGGTTCTTAGATAATTACTTTTTTCGAAAAGAGTTTCCCACTCATCTGGCTGAGAAGGTTGTGCATTAAGCTGGGAGGCAGTTAAAAAATAAACTAAGACGAATAGTATAGAACGATTCATTCGGTCTCCTGCAATAATCTTTTTTTATATATGAGGCGTATCTAAAAAGGTCTTAGTTGGAAATTTAATATTCGAATATTCTGTCCAAAGGATCCTTCGGAAATAATCGAAACATTTCTTTTCGGAACGATCCTTTGGAAATGAAAATACCTTTTTAGAGAAGACT
>JAGUYG010000071.1 GCA_020061465.1 Ignavibacteriales bacterium | reverse complement strand
TTGCCATTGCAACAAATAACAAAGTAGATGTTCTGGTAAGCTGGAACTTTAAACATATTGTGAACCTTAATCGAATAAGACAATATAATTCTGTAAATTAAAAGTATGGTTACACAATGCTGGAAATTCGTAGTCCAATGGAGATTATATAAACATGAAAACAAAAGAAGAAAAACAATTCAAAGCGGTAGAATTTCAAAGGAAAAGGCGTAAAGAGTTAAGTGAATTGTATAACTCTAATCAGCCAAAATTTTGGAAAGGGTTGGAAGAAATCCGGGAAAAATACCGTAGAAAATTCAGACAAAAGGAAAAGTATTTGGCATAACAAACTCCTTTTGCAGCCGGTATAGTTGGGTTGAACGACGGTGTAAAAGTTACAACTCAAATTGCCGATGTCAATTCTAATGATTTGAAGATTGGACAAAAAGTAAAACTCGTTTTCCGCAAGATACAGGATTAAGGGAAGGCTGGTTTGCATTGTTAGGGGTATAAGGCGGTGGTGTTGAATTAAATAAATGAGGCTTCTCTTCCCGAAAGTATTCGGGATCGTTCCGAAAAAAGGTATTTTCATTAAGGAAATGTTTCGATTATTTCCGAAGGATCCCGAAAGCCTTCGGGAAAGAATATTCAAATACTAAATTTCCAAATCGGAACGATCCCGACCACTGTCGGGATAAGACCTTTTTAGATACGCCTCATAAATGAGAAAAATTTATAAGAAGAATAAACGCAATATTGCGTCTATCATACCAAAATTGGTATTATTAACGCAATAGTTTTTAATAATAATTCGTAATTACACGAGTTATGTGCTATCGCACTTTCTTAGACAAAGGAGAGCAATGAAATGACTAATCAGAGACAAGTTGTCGGAATGACGATCTATGGACAAATATCAATAGATCACATTGTTGACATAAATCATCTACTAAGACTGGGACCAGCGAAGGAGATATTTACAATTGGTGATGACGGTGAATTAATTTTTACCGAAGGGTCCTACCTTGAAACAGATGAAACTTACATTCCATGGTTCTTTGGTCCCTTAGGTGTTTACAGTAAGGATAAGCAAGGGGGCAAGTATTGGGTAACGGAAGTTGCACGATTTGGTGGGCGTATTCGAGGGATCATACAGCAAGGACTAGTGCGGGAATTAGGTATCCCTATCAAGGATCTTGGTGGTGGCGGGCCAAACAACATAAAACTACTATACCAAGTTTTCGCAAACTTTCCAATTCAGTTTATTGGTACCTATCGAAGGAAATCCGTTGAAGAGCGCGAAGCGGATAATTGGGAATTTGCACTTAAATCGATGGTAACCAAATTAGACCTAGTACCATTGCATGAACATCCACCGATCAATATATGTTTTGAGGGAGTCGGTCCGAAAATGGATGATCGAATTATCCTTCGATCGCCCTTTCCACCCTTGCCGCTGGATAGGTTACAAGGCATCAATTGGCCAGAGCCGGAAGGATGCACAATTGTGGTTAACACTATCTACACTGTTACCTTAGCTGTCGAAGCTCTCCTGAAAGCCACAACAAAAGTCAAGGTAGCGATTATTGCATGTACCGAAGCTCTGTGCAGTAAACGACCCTTCTCAAATGATGAGCGTGTATACTTCCAGGAACTATACCCTATGGTTGACTTCTTAGGTATCACCTCAGTGCATGACCTTATAGTGAAATTCGTACTGCCAAACTCAGCAGCTATCCTTATTCTAAATGAAGCTGAACTCGAACATCTAACTGGAGCTAAAGTTATAGACGAACGCGGTCGTGGCGATCGTAGGTACTTAGGAGGAGTGTTCGAAGGTTTGGAGCGACTCCGGAAAATTCAAGGAAATCAAAAAGGTAAGATTTTTTTCACTATGGGCAAAGAAGGCAGTTTGTGTTGTCTGGACAAAAACAACGAACTTCATTACTGTGGTATTACAAATATACCTGGACCAATAGCAGGGAAGACAGCGATCGGAGATGTCTATGCAGGAACAATCATGGGATACGAACATGTAAAACGAGCAATACGAGGCGAAGTGCCCAATGTTGCATATCAAATTACTGCCGCTGCTGCCGCTGCTGATGTAGGAGTTGCAAAAGGTTTCAGGGCGGTGAGTGTTCTTGGTATTGACAGTGGGATCCTTCAATCTTGGGAAAAATATATTAAGCTTGGACCCCTTGAGGCTGTGCGAAGGAAAGCAGAGCAACTATATGGTCCAGTTTCAGATATTAGGTTAGAGGATGTTGATTGGGGTAAGATCAGCGTTCTGAGTCTGACAGATTCAAAACTGCCTGGTCCGACACTGCTAGAACAAGATATAAATAGAGAGTGGTTGCGCCCTCCATTTCCGAACCATGTGGTTATACAGAAAGAGGAGCGTCCGCGTGACCATTCCAAATCAACCGAAACTGTCTAAGTGAAAGACCCCTCTTGAAATTGAGAAATGCGACAGCACATAACAGCGGTAGCAACGACGCTCACATTATTAGAAAGAGATTATAGAGTTCGCTCAATGCGCCGCCTTCACAGAAACTTGAGTTTTTGTAGTTCGGCGGCGCACTGCGTTGCTACCGCGAACGTTATCTGCCATTGCCGCTTTAAGGAAGAAAAGGATTCATAAACATGATGAACGAGTTAAAGAGGTGAAAAATGCCAGAAAATGATAAACCAAAGATAAGATGCTATGTGATAATCGCCTTCGACAAAGAGTTTCATCCGCTAAAAGATGCTATCAGAACGGCGTGTAAAGAGATTGGTGCCAGATTAACCTTACCTGAAGAAATAGCTGCTAGACCGGTGCCAATTGCGGACCGAATTTACTTAGAAATCGCAAGGTGTGATTTAATCATCGCGGATGTCTCACGTCCCAATCCAAATATCTTCTATGAAATCGGCCTCGCCCATGCCTTGGGTAAGCCTGCCATTTTTCTTATTCAAGAAGGGGCGGGTGAAGTACCACTTAGCCTTAGGGATTATCCTTACCTTCAATATGTCATGACTTTTAAGGGACTTGCTGAGTTTCAGCATAGGTTTCGTGAAGTTTTAGAGGATTTTATTCAATCGCCTCGAAGACTCCGCCGCCCATTTTTACCATTTACTACAAGATTTGCTCACCTACCATACATTGTTGATTTAGAAAAGTTAGAACCACGTGAGTTTGAAAATCTCTGTTTTGAACTAATTGCTCAAATGGGGTTCCGAAGGGTTGAGTGGGGAAAAGAGTTCCGAGAAATCGATGTCGTAGCTACCTTGCCTAAGAAAGACCCTGATGGATATGAGTATCAGGAATTGTGGCTTATTTCAATGGGACGTCGTGCTCCTGTTGAGATGATGATGGAAATGGCTGTGATGGACCCTGAGCATTTTTTACATCGTATGCTACGACGCCCAGAAGGTCTTGAAGAACTATTTTCCAAATATAAAATACGGCATGATGTTCCGATAACTATCTTACTTATTTTGCGTAGAGAAGGACCACAACCAGAAATGTTTGAACATGAATTAGGAAGAATGGGAAGACGGTTAAAAGAACGGCCCTATCCTATCACTATTCGGGTTAGATGGTGGGATCCTCCCCACCTAACAAATTTGATTCAACAATATCCGCAAATAGCTTTTAAGTACTTCTCTGAAGAAGCACGCGACAAATCAAAATACCGTAAAACACCTGAAGTATTATATGGCGAAAATGTAAAATTAACAGAGAATTTGATTGCGGTTAAGAATCAACTTGAGGAGGAGAAAAAGAAAAGATTTATCGCTGAGAGAGATGCTGCGTGGAAAGATGTTGCTTTTAGGGCTGCACATAAGTTGGGCAATCCCATAGATGCTATAGACACTTTCCTTCAAAGCCTAAAACAAAAAATACAAAATAACCGTCACGATGAGACTCTTCAAATAGCAAATGAGATGGATGTTTCTATAGAAGAATCTAAAAAGGTAATAGAGCAGTTCAAGTCCCTTGTGAAATCACAAGAAATTACTCCTTGTCCCACAGATATATTATCATTAATACAGCATGCATGTAAAACTGCTGAAGAGAATGGTGTAAATATTAGCATTCAGACAATAGATCATTGTCCACAAGTCATGGTAGATCCCGATAGAATTGCTGAGTGTTTCAATGAATTGATTGCAAATGCCCTCCATTGGTTCGATAAAACAGACAAAAAAATCGTTATAAGTGTAAATAACCCCTCAAAAAAAGAATTGCCAGAAATCTTGGACAAAACACAAAGATATTTGAAAATCCACTTTGAGGACAACGGATGTGGTGTTCTATTGGAAAATAAAGAAAAAATATTTGCTCCATTTTTCACAACATATCCGCATGGAACAGGACTCGGGCTTTCTTTGGTTAAATCGATTATTGAAAGTCATGGTGGTCGGATATATGAAAATGGAAAACCCGGAGAGGGAGTTTCTTTTGAAATCTATCTTCCTATTGCAAGAAAAACTAAGAGAGGATAAATATGGCAAATATTCTTATTGTTGATGACAGAGAGGACAATTTGAAGGCTTATAAGTTAGCGCTAGAAGATGCTGGTTTTGGCTGGAATATTTTGACGGCAAAGGATGAAAATGAAGCTCAAAAAATCATCACTGAGACACAACCAATAGATGTAATTATAACAGACCTTGTTATGCTTACTGAACAAAGTGGTGTGGAGGTTCTTCGTTTGGCGAAGCAAAAAGATCCTTTGGTGATGGTGATTATTTTAACAGCCTTTGAACAAAAGCTTGACCGTTACAAAGCATTTGAAATGGGAGCGTTTGATTGTCTTTCAAAAAGTGTTCCAGATGTGAAAACAGGGCAAGAACTAATTGTTAAAACTAAAACCGCCCTCAGCTTTAGAGAGTTGGCTCTTAATCAGATAGAGAATCAAAAGAAACTTGCTTTCTTGAAGAGATATTTTGATCCCAAAATATTTGGAGTAATCGATAGGAATCCTGAACTATTGAGTATTCAAAGCAGGACCTTGACAATAGGTTTTTGGGATATTAGAGAATTTTCTGCTCTCTGTGAGACACTTAAAGCACATCCAACTCTAATCGCAGGTTTTCTCCGAGAATATTTTAAGGTAGCATCAAAGGTTATTTTCAAACATCAAGGAGTATTAGACAAATTCGTTGGAGATGGTGTAATGGCACTCTTTGGAGCTCTAAACAGTAAAGATAAGGAAGGTCGTCAGGATGCTATTAATGCTGCTAAGGCAGCTATTGAAATGAAAGGGTGTTTTGAACAAGTGCTGAAAAGTTGGATGGAGCAATGGGTATTATATACTCCGCAAACAATTGATATTGGTCTGGGATGTGGAATACATACTGGAGAAACTTTGGTTGGAAATGTAGGTACGGAGAACCGCGACCAGTTTACAGCTCTTGGACCGCATGTGAATTTTGCACAGAGAATAGAAAGTCGAGCAAGTAAAGGACAAATCCTTATCTCAGCAAGTACAAAAGCCCGAATTTCTGACCATTTTGAACTAAAAAAAATAGACACGATTAGCGATGTGAAAAATATAGTAGGGAGTTTCGATATTTTTGAAGTCATTAAATCTAAGTAGATTGAAGATGAAAAATGCGGCAACAGCAGATAACACAGCATAAAAGGTTCATGCCTTACGGCACTCACCCAAATTTTTGCTTCGCAAAAACTTCTTTTATGCTGGAAACGTTATGTGCCATTTGCACCAAATCGACTAAGTTGGAAGGTAATCATCGATGGTATGGTTAATCATAGTTCTAGTAATCGTCGCCATAATCTTCCTGATAAGATTGTCAATGAGAACCGATCAGAGGGACGAGATGCCATCTGTCATAACAAGGCCTTCCAAGTTTGCACGTCCTTCCATGGATTTGAACCTTCCCACAGTAGACGAAAACAAAGATGTCCTTGTTCAGAGTTCAACTGATGTGGGCACGACCTACGTAGTCAACTTACACACGATGACCTGCTCTTGCCCCGATTTTGTAAAGACAAAGACCGACAAACGGATTGGTAGCGTTGACCGTCTTTGCAAACATCTACGCAAATCATTGCTGGATTCACAATTCATCAAAGGCACAGTTTACGAACCCATTTTGGCCGAGAAATTCTGGTCGAAGTCCTTTCTTCGCTTGAAGGATGTTGACATTACTATTGGCTTCACTGAGGGGAAAGAATGGATCAATGTGTACGCACTCGGTCAGCCCACAACTGGCGGGGAAACAAGATATGAGCGACACGGTTTTAGTCTCGTTGAACAAAGGTGGGCATACGATAAAGCACCGCTTGAATCGCAACAGATCGAATCAGCAATAAGGGCAAATTTCCCCACTGGCTCAGATGCCATCAATAAAACATCTGATGCTAAAGACTCTGTTGTCATTGAACTGAAGATAGACCCAGACACAATCGTCAAGGCGCTCTCTTCCAACACTCCCGCACCAAGAACAAGTGCCTTGCCCGGCACATATGACAAATCGTATTTCAACAACCCTGAGACCGGAAGGTTTCAATTCCCGAAATATAAGCACGATAAACGCTTCAAAGTGCGGATAACAGATACAACCAATTACAGAGATATGTGTCAATGGGACCTTCTGGACTCCGAAGAACGACAGAATTTTTCTATGTCTGATTTTGAACATTATTTCAATTGCCCCGATATCGAAGTTGACGACTTCAACGAATTCCTAAACCAAATGGGGACACAAGGATTCGAGCAATACAAATTCCTAAAGGGCCGTGGTGCCGAGATCGAAGAGATAGCCTATGAAGTCCAACAAACCGGCTATGCTAAATCTTCCGATCCTTTCCGGCAAGAGCTACTTGCACGAGGGTACGTAAACGTCTTTGATTTCAGAACTGTCGATGAAAAAGATGATTTCATCCGTCAGATTCTCGACGAGATGAAAGTGGGAGAACTACGGGCTGCTTGCATCAAGGAAGGCATCGACACCAAATCCGAAGGTAAGGAACTCAAGAAGGATGAGCTTCTCACACTCATTCTGCAAAGTGGCAAAGGCTCCCGTATGGTTGACCCAAGAATACAGCCGATTGTGCCTAACGAGACATTTCACCAGATGCTTGATTCTACGTATGACGCATATATTGCAGACATCAAGGAAAATCTCAAACGCTTTCATCCCCTGTATTGCCCCACTGTATGGGATGAGGTCTCGTTGTCTGTTGATAAGTCCACACATCCAGCACTGTCAGAGAAAGTTAAAGATGTGATAGATTCAAAGTATTGGGAAGCGAATTTAATCTAACATTTGGGACAAGGTTGCCGATGGAAAAACCGAACGTTGTGAGTACTATTCTTAACAAGGAAAGGAATATCCGCTTCAACATTCTTGCCTATCGTAAATTGACTCGTGCTGAGATGATCGAAACTGTCAGTCATTTTTATAGTCAGAAGAAGCGACCCAAGAAACTCAAACCAGGCTCGACGATCACGATCGTTACAATAATTGGATATGACACTTAACAACGGGTACAAACGGCAGCTAAAATGCCCAACCACTACGCTCCCTCATTTAATATGGCAAGCGTGAATCTGAATGAAAGAACAGTTGTGGTCGCTCAAGCCCGTCCTTTGTTGATAGAAAGGCGTGGTGGGCGGGCCTGCATTGTTGGGCGAGACGTTAGTTGCAACCCGTGACGACATACACAACATTAAATTGACTGCAAAACGAACAAAAAAAAGCGACATTATGTATCTTGACTATTACGAAACATTAAAGGGACAAGTAGTTTTGATTGACCCCTACATTCATAAGAAAGTTCGACTCACAAGAGAAGAATTTTTAGAACGAGTGAAATATGTAAAATATCTTCGGACAGCTTACAATTCAAGATACATTTCATTTTACATCACATCAGTTGACGAGTATAACAACCTAATAAAGTTTCACGACCTTGTGAACAAAGGAATTTTTGATTTTGCATATCATGATGTTTTTGCCGTTGCCATACAACCCAAGCTTTACGAGTGGTTTAAATCAACGACCATAACCACTATCCAAAAACAAATTGTATCTTGGATGGCAGGTTCATACTATTTCAACCCTGACAAACGAGACATTCAAAAGCAACAGGTTTATAAACCACTCTTTGAAGAAATTTTAAACTTAGTTGACACTTACTACAAAGATTTTCCAATTCCTGACTTTGAAGCCTCATCTAAAATGCTTTTTGACAATGGAGGTGAATCTCTTTTTGACGAGCAAGACAAGTGCAGGGAAAAGTATATACAGGTTTGCAAGGACTATTGTAAGACGGAACCACCAGAGTTTTTGAGTACTCCATTTGGCTACGACAATATAAAAGAATGGGGTATTAATGACTATCACAACCTTGAATTTGTTCAAGCATATCTAAACGAAGATGATTGGAAAAGAATTATCGTAAAAGGAAATAGCCAAGACGACATGCACCGTTCAGAAAGCAGTGATGACTTATGGCTAAAGTGGAAACATGTTTACACCACCTTTGACCAAAGAAAAAATTTCGTTTATAGTTTCTACTTTGAAACGAATAATTCAAATGAAAAACAGTCAAAACAAAAGCGAGAAACCATACCCCAACATGTTAAGGATAAAGTTTGGCAACGTGACAACGCAATGTGTGTTGTATGTGGCAGCAAAGAAAAATTAGAGTTTGACCACATCATTCCATTTTCTAAAGGTGGTTCTTCGAGCTACCGTAACCTTCAACTTCTTTGTGAACCATGCAACAGAAAAAAATACGCAAACCTATGATGACAACTACACGGCCACCAAGGCGGGCAGCAGGTAACAGCACATTTGCTATAGGCGGGGTTTCGTTTTCAGTAGACAGTTTTGTGGTTACAGAAAGTTCAGTTCTCCGAATGAACATTTGTGCTGAAAAGCCCGCCCATCGTAAATCGGCTAACCGTTAGTCGAAATAACGTACAACTCTCATTAAAAATTTTATAAATGTTTTAACATTACACCCACTAAAAAGTTTTGGTTTATAATTATCAATTTAGTATAAACAACAGTTAGAGTATTTTCATTCCAACTTTACCCTTCATATCTTTGAACAGAATTTTTGGAGAATGTTTCTGAGAATCCATGCCTAAGGCAAAAGACAAAATAAGTATAGCTTCCGGACAAGGTTTTTGGGGTGACCTTCAATACATTTCTCATTAACCAGCTATTAATTTTCTATTTATTTCTTCTTTCAAAAGCTTGAATCTGTTTTCTAAATAAAATTTTCTTTCTTTTTCTTCCAAGATAGAACCAAGCATTACCTTAAAATCCCTCTCCTTAAACGAATTTATAATTTTCTTCATCTCTTCAAGCTTTGTTTTATTTAATGGAAGATCAACACCGCGCATCAAAAGAAATTCAATATCAAAACAATCCCGTATAATTTTTCTAGACAGCATCGCCTCAATTTTGTTTTTCATCATTTGCTGCAAGGTTAAACCTTTTAAAGTAACCTGCTTATTCGTGAATCTTGAAAAAGCAATCTTTCGTTCCCAGCTAAAATCATTTTGTTCTTTTCTTATCTCTATCTTCAAGTTCCGTTTATATGCAGTGGATTTTATCTCGAACAGTAATGTGTTTTTTTTGTTTTCCGCATCAACTATTTTATAACGATTCTTAAACTCATCTTTCAATTTTGAAAAGAGAGATTTTGAATCCAAAGTATTATCAATCCAGAAATCCAAATCAGTTGAGTAACGGTTCAAATTATGGCAGAGTCTCAGCATGGTTCCGCCTCCGAAATAGAGATTATCTAATACTCTTATACTATTAAAAATTTCAAGAACTTCGATCTCGAATATTTCTAGATTTTGTAAGTCTTGCATAATCTATCCCAAAATAATTTTGTTCTTTTGTTTGTGAGTTGAATATAATCATCAATTTTTTTCTTATTTAATCTTTTGAAGTTGATAGCCGTAAAATCACAACTATATTTTGCTAAAGATGTTAAATAAACAATATCAGCAAGAGCTTTTTCTGGTTTGGCAATAAAAAAATTGTCTTCAAGAGTAAAACCGGTATAGAATATTTTTTTAACGAGGTTAAAAATAAACTCTATGTTTCTCACCTTAACATCTTTTGTCCTTTTGACAGCTATTGATTCGTATACGTTTTGGAATTGTTGAGTAGAAATATTGTAATAACTCAAAGCAGAGGTTAACGAAATATAAGAAGGCACTTGAATAATGTTTGCCGCTTGGAAAAAATCCTTCTCAGTAAATTTATCAAACTTGTTTATCGGGATATAGAAATCTCTCTTCAATCTAACCAGTAATCCCTTTCGCGTGTATCTCGTGGCGGTTACTTTTGCAGATTCTTTGCTGATTGATAACAAATTTGCAATGTCATTAATGCTCAATGCTGGTTTTGACGAATTATTTAGCGATAAACTCTTCATTTGATTAAATATAGATAATTAACACTAATGTTAATTTAGTGTATTTATAAAATAAATCAAAAGAATTCATTCTAATCTTAACTTTCATGTCTTTGCGCCTGCCTATCGGTAGGCAGGTTCTTTGCGAGTCTTAACTTTGCGTCCTCTGCGTTTAAGCTTTAAACGCAGAGAGCGCTGAGAAGACGCTAAGCACGCAGAGTTTTATTCCCTTCATTTTCATCCCAATCTTACCTTTTATATCTTTGCACTGAATTTTTGGAGAATGTTTGAAAGACAAAATTCGCATAGCATCCGGGCAGGGTTTTTGGGGTGACCTTCAATCCATCCCGCTCCAGCAAGTAACTCAAGGTCCCATCGATTATCTGATGATGGATTTTCTTGCAGAAGTTACTATGTCTATCATGCAGAAACAAAAAAAGAGAAATCCTTCAGCCGGATATGCAAAGGATTTAGTTCACATAATGAAAGATTTGCTTCCTCACATTACTGAAAAAAATATAAAAGTAATTACCAATGGCGGCGGCGCTAACCCGATGGGTTGTGTTGAAGATATTTTAAAGTGTGCACATAAACAAGGCATCAAAGGTTTGAAGATAGGCGTTGTAACCGGCGATGATATTTTAGATTCACTCGATGATCTGTTGAAACGCGGCGCAGGGCTGGATAACATGGAGTCCGGTCAGAAAATTTCCGATGTGAAAGAAAAAATAATCAGCGCAAATGTTTACTTCGGTGCACGACCGATAGTTGAAGCTTTAAAGAAAGGTGCGCAAATAGTTATAACCGGACGAACAACAGACACTTCTCTTACTTATGCACCGATGATACACGAATTCAAATGGGCGTGGGATGATTGGGATAAATTAGCTTCTGGTGTAATTGCCGGACATATTATTGAGTGCGGCGGACAGGCAAGCGGCGGAAATTTTCTTGGCAATTGGAGGGCTGTTCCTGACCTTGCTCATATCGGATTCCCGATTGCCGAAGCTTATCCGAATGGAGAAATTGTAATTACAAAACACCAAAATACCGGTGGAGTGGTTTCAATCGAAACTGTGAGTGAGCAACTGTTGTATGAAATTGGCGACCCGACAAGTTACATCACTCCTGAATGCGTTGCGGATTTTACTACCATCAAGTTAAAGCAATTAGAAAAAGATAGAGTTAAAGTTTATGGAATTAGAGGGAAGCCAGCTACAGATTTATACAAAGTTTCGATGGCTTATAATGACGGTTACACGGCAATCGGAAGTTTAACTTACAGTTGGCCTGATGCATTAGAAAAAGCACAAAAGGCAGATGAAATTTTACGAACACGTCTTTCTGATTTGGGATTGAAGTTCGATGAAATAAGAACTGAGTTCCTTGGTGTAAATGCTTGTCACGGACCTTTAGCTTCAAAGCAAGATGAAATAAATGAAGTGGTTCTGCGGATGGGAGTTCGGAGTAAACAATATTATGATGTTGAAGCATTTGCAAAAGAAATCGCGCCTTTAATATTAACCGGTCCGCCAGGTGTAACCGGTTTTGCGGGTGGTCGTCCTAAACCGAATGAAGTTATAGCTTATTGGCCTGCTTTAATTCCAAAGAGATTAGTCAAACCAAAAGTTGAAGTAGTTACTACATGAAAAAAATAAAATTAATTGACATAGCCCACGGCAGAAGCGGCGATAAGGGAGATGCTGCCAATATCGGAATAATTGCTTATGACGATGAGGGTTACGAAATAATTAAAAAGTATCTAACTGCTGAAAGAGTTAAAGAATATTTTGAGGGTATTTGTCACGGTAAAGTTGATAGATATGAAATTCCGAATATCAGAGCATTAAACTTTGTTCTCCACAACACTTTAGGCGGCGGCGGAACAGTTTCATTAATGCATGATGCACAAGGTAAGACACTCGCATCTGCATTGCTTAGAATGGAGATTGGAATATAAATTTAGGTGCTACAATAATTTACAAATTCAAAATTTAAGGACATTTTATGTACGAAGAAGAATTAAAACACCTACACACTTATAAAAAAAGAATCCAACAATTACGGAGTTATCTTTGACGTTGATAACAAAGAATCAAAAATTGTAGATCTGCAGCACAAATCCACATTACCTTCGTTTTGGGAAGATCAAATAACCGCTCAGGCAGTTCTTCAGGAAATTAAATTATTAGAATCTTGGGTTAATTTGTGGAAAGATCTGGATAAAAAATCCCGCCATCTTGAAGAATTTATTAAGTTAGCTCAAGAAGAAAATGATGAATCGTTTTACGAAGATATTGAAAATGAATTAAAATCTTTGAGTAAAGCAGTTGAAGATGCTGAATTCAAAAATATGTTGAGCGGCAAAGATGATCACAGAAATTGTATCCTAACTATCCACTCGGGTGCGGGCGGAACTGAAGCACAGGATTGGGCAGAAATGCTGATGCGTATGTATTTACGCTGGGGCGAGCAAAATAACTTTAAGATGATGATTATCGATATGCTTGAAGGAGACGGAGCGGGAATTAAAAGCTGTGCAATTGAAGTTGAAGGCGAATATGCCTACGGCTATTTGAAGGCTGAAAACGGCGTCCACCGGCTTGTTAGAATTTCTCCTTTCGATGCGAATAAAAGAAGACACACATCATTTGCTTCTGTTTTTGTGATTCCTGAAACTGACGATACGATTGAGATAGAAATTATTCCTGCAGATTTAAGAATTGATACTTATAGATCGGGTGGGAAGGGAGGTCAGAACGTAAATAAAGTGGAAACTGCTGTCAGAATAACCCACATTCCCACCGGTGTTGTTGCAGCATGCCAAAGTGAAAGATCGCAGCTTCAAAATAGAACTAATGCAATGAAGCTGCTTAAGGCAAAACTTTATCAAATCGAAAAAGAAAAACAGGAGGCGGAATTAGATGAAGTTGAAAAAAGTAAAATGAAAATAGAATGGGGAAGCCAGATACGCTCTTATGTTTTTCATCCTTATAATATGGTTAAAGATCATAGAACCGATGTTGAAACTTCCGATGTTCAAGGTGTGATGGATGGTAATTTGAATAACTTTATCAAAGCATATTTACTTAAAGCCAGCCAGATTTAATAATGAATAAAAAGTCTTCGACAAAAACTTCGAGCAAACAAAAGAGGAATAATAAAAAGGATTTTTTTGATAGAGTTTATTCTGTCGTTAGGAAAATTCCTTACGGAAAAGTTGCGACTTACGGTGATATTGCCGAGGTGTGCGGTGTCAGATCTGCTGCACGCACGGTGGGTTGGGCGTTAAACGGTGCTAAGAATTCGGATTTACCTTGCCACAGGGTTGTGAATAGGTTCGGTGCTTTAACCGGAAGAATGCACTTTGGCGATTATGAAATAATGGAGGATCTTCTACGCTCCGAAGGAGTTGAATTTGACGATAATGGAAATGTGCTATTAAGTAAATTTCTTTGGAAACCGGAAATTCAAAAGAAAAATAAACGGCATCGGAAAATCACCACTCGTCGTTAAATTGTCTTACGCTTAATGAGGATAATCCTACATCACAGTTAATAAAAATTTTCTTTTGCGAATCGTCAAAGTTATCTGATCTGTACAAACCAGTTTCAATTTTCTTCAAACCATAAATTTTCCTCGAAGAGAGTGTTGTGTTTGTATATAATTCACAGCCGACATTTTCCGGTACAAGTATTCTGATTTTTGAAACTCCGCCGGAAATATTGATATGTGTTGTATCGGCTTTATCCCCAAGCTTAATTATTACGTCAGATGCTCCAACGCTTACGTTCACAGTATTTATAATAAAAGGTGTAAGATCAAAATCAACTTTAGCAGCGCCTGCAGAAACGTTTAATCTCCAGCTAGGATTAGGATTTAAATAAAAATCAACTTTGTTTCTAATCTTACCGGATTTGAATGCAATTTTACCTTCCTTCATTTTAAAATCTAAAACCTGGTTATCATCATTTTTTGCAGCTAATAAGTGATAAGCGCCTTTTAATCCTCGTGCCCTGGCATAAAAAAGCTCTGATGTTGTATCGGCTAAAATATATGTCCCGGCTGATGCATCAATATTAAGCACCGCTGTTGCCAAAACTGAATCGAACTGAACAGAGAAAGGCGTTTCTTCAAAATTATCAGAGATAATCAGTCCATCATCATTCTTACCGATAAAAATATTTCCCGATGCTATATTAAATAATCCGGAGATTGCAAGAAAAATGACCAATGCAATAATCAGAGCCAATAAACCGGAGAGAAAGCCTCTGAACATTTCATTTTTTACAATCAGGCAAATTCCCCAAAGGATAACTATCAGTGGCCAAAATTTTATTAAATCATAATTGATTAGATTCACCACCTCGAGGTTGTGTAACAAAATCAGAAGCCCGAGGGAAATTAAAAACATACCCCAGAAAATATGTCTGCTTTTCATTTCATATTCCTATTATTTTTAAGATCGTGAAGTAACTAATAATGAAATTCCAATAATGATTAATATAACCGGAAACAAATCGAAGAAATCGATATGCGGAATTAGATTACCCGCCAAAAAAAACATTCCCAATATTACTAATGCAACGCCAAAAAATACTCTTCTTTTTTGCCGCTGTGCATTGATAGCGTTTAGATGTTCATTGATTTTTTCATCTTGTACTTCGGTATCGGAATTTTTGTTTTCGGCGGTATCAAACACTAAAGGTTCTTCCGGGATAACAATCCAAAGGATAATATATGCAAGAATACCCGAACCACCTGCAAATACAGTTACTACAAACAAAATCCGAACGAGAGTCGGATCAATTGAGAAGTAATCGGCAATGCCTCCGGCAACTCCGCCAATTACTTTTTCTTTGCGTGAGCGATATAACCTTTTACCCATGTTAGTCTCTCCTTTCTTACCATTTTTGTCTGCTAATAAATACAAATGCTGCTGCAAGTCAAATTTAATATGACTTACGGTAAATTATAGTACGTAATTGAACATTAGTAAATGCGAACGGAATCAGAAAAGATTATATCATGTTTCGAAGCAAGATAATTTTATAAAAAAAATTAGGAGATAACTTTAAATACTGAGTCGAGCAAAGTTCCGTCAACCCATTTAACTATTGCCACAACTTTATCTTTGTCTAATTTTGGTTTTGTAGGAATGCCGCCGCAGATTTCATCAACTTCTTCTTTAATTTCTTGTATTGTTTTTATCGGCAGGGAAGATTTCTTTACCGCCTTTATAAGGTCTTTCCGTAAAGGATTAATCGCTATTCCTCTCTCTGTGATTATCACATCAATTAACTCACCAGGTCCGCATAGTGTTGTTACTTCATCAACAATAACGGGAATACGATCTCTGAAAGAAGGTATAGCTAATATTGTACATTTCGAATAAAGACAATTTTGCCAGCCTCCGATTCCATGAAGTAAATAGCCATCAGAGTGAGTGACTACATTAGCATTAAAATTAATATCAACTTCAGTTGCTCCAAGCACGGCTACATCCACCATCGAAGCAAAATTTCCTTTACCATGAAAATTATAGCTTGTGAATGGCGAAGTATTAACATGGTCAGGATTTTCGCGCATGCTTCTTACGCCTTCAAGATCGAATGTTTGTCCGTCAAGTATGTAATCGGTAAGTCCTTCTTCTAACATTTCCACAAGATACTTTGTGCTGCCGCCTCGCATGAATCTCGCTTTAATTCCATTTGCTTTCATTTTCTCTTTTAAAGAAAGAACGAATGCAAGATTAGTTCCGCCGGCGCCGGCTTGGAGCGAAAATCCATTTTTCATTATGCCGGCTGCTTCGATAAAATCAGCAACGTATTCAGCTATTAAAAGTCTATCCGGCGATTTTGTTACTTCGGTTGTGCCAGAGACGATTTTGGTCGGATCGCCTAATGAGGCAACTTCAACAACGAAATCCACATTGTTGCCTTGAATCTGCCAGGGAACGCAGGGAAATGGAACAAGATTATCCGTTACAACTATTACGCGGTCAGCGTACTCGGAGTCGGCGAGTGCAAATCCCAATAATCCGCACGCAGATTTACCTGTAACACCGTTTGCATTTCCAAATTCATCGGCAGTCGGAGATGCAATTACTGCAATATCAATATGAACCTCTCCATCTTGCACTGCTTGATAACGCCCGCCGTGTGAACGAAGTACACCTGTTCCGCGCATCTTACCTTCGGAAGCAAATTTACCGAGCGGTCCATTCATGCTTCCTTCAATGTGATGAATTGTGCCATCCTCAAGATATTTTATCAGATGTTCATGAACAGGAAATGAAGCGCTTGGAAACCACCTGAGATTTTTTATCCCCATTCTTTTAATAGTATCGAATAACAAATTAGTTAAAGCATCGCCGTTCCGCAGATGATGATGAGTGGAAATAGTCATCCCATCATTTAATCCGGATTTGCTCAAAGCTTCCTTTAAATTTTTGACTACTTTATTTCCATCCAATGGATAGTCAATACAAGATCTGATTGGAGGTTTCGCCTTCAACCCCGATGGTTTATATTGATTTACCCCTTTAAAAGAAATTTGTTTTAGTCCGTTTGCTTCTAAAGGAACTAATCTGCCTGCTGCGTTTTTAATTAGCTTCATTTCGCTTCTTTGGTTTAGATTACTAATAAGTTCTGATTTGATTAATCTTCACTGATTATTTATTGTCATTCATGGTCATTGGCTGCAGTTTTTCCAATTGTTTTAATATAATTATTTAGTTTAACTCCGATGGTTTCAAGGTCATTTATTAACTCCAAAGAATACTATAAATGACTGAATAACAAAAGAGAACTATAATTCATTCCTCCAATTATCTAAAATCTTATTGTTAATCACTGCCAATTCAATAGTACGCAATGCGCGTTTAACCACCGGAGGGTCAATCATCTTGCTGCCTAACGACACAACACCCAATCCTTTCTTTTCTGCTTCTTCAAATGCCAAAACTATTTTTTTAGCTTTTTCAATTTCTTCTTCGTTTGGTGAGAATGCCTCATGCACAATTTTTATTTGTCTTGGATGAATACATCCTTTACCTTCAAAACCTAATGCTTTAGCCTCAACTACACTTTGACGTAAACCCTCCATATCGGATACATCCGAGAATACTGTATCGATGGCTTGCACTCCGGCAGCTTTTGCTGCATTAATTAACATTGAGCGTGCAAAGAAACTCTCTCTGCCTTCAAGAGTTCGCTGTGTACCAATGTCGGCAGTGTAGTCTTCAAGCCCGATAGCCAAAGCACAAATGTTTTTTGATGCCGAAGCGATCTCATAGGCTTTTATTATCCCGAGAGCACTTTCGAGTATTGGCATAATAAAAATTTCATTTTTTATTTTATGTGCTTTTTTCAAATGTTCAATCTCTTCTTCGGTTTCAATTACTTGAGATGCCGATTCACATTTTGGGATAAGAATAACATGAACATTATGAGGCACAACAAATTTTAGGTCCTCAAGACCTTTGGGCAGCTGATTAATTCGAACCATTCTTTCTGCTCCATAAAAATCAACACTGCGAAGTGCATTTCTTACAAGAATCTGTGCAGCATCTTTTTCTGAAGGAGCTACGCTATCCTCTAAATCTAAGATTATTCCATCGGGTGAATGGAGTCCGGCATTAATAAAAAATTTAGGTTCGTCGCCGGGGAGATAAAGTCTACTTCTTCGTAAGCGATCCTTTTTCGTTTTGTATAAATTATTCTTATTGAAGGGTAGAAGAAATTCTTTTTCACGTTCGGGAAAAATTCGTTTTACGGCTAATTCAAATCGAGCTGCAAGTGTAAAAGGTAATGCTCCGCTGTCTTCGATCAAAATTGAGGCGTGTTTAATCCCAAAGAAACGGCACATATCTTTTATGAAGTTAAAAATTGAATCGCCGTACATTGATTTAACTTTGCTGTTAATATCAATTTTTATCCCGCCGGAACTTTTTATTTCAAGCTCAATATAGCAATCTGATCTTATTGTCTCTCCGCGTTTACCGGCTGATGATCTAATTATTTTTTTCATATAATATATTTTGATTTATGTATTGAAGTGTCCTAAGATTGAAATTATCTGTAACTCATTTTTAACTACACGATAGATTAGTCTATCTTCTAAATTTATTCTTCTTGACCAACAAGGAGGGATTTTATATTTAAGCGGTTCAGGTTCCCTATTCCTTCAAAAGCTGATTTTTGAATATCTTCAATTAAATCTTTAATTCTTTCAAGGTATAGCTCAATTGATTCTTTTGATTTCCATTTTCTTATTTTCATTAACTGCCTTATTGCCTCAGGTGACCAGACAATCTCAAGCTGTTTACCTTTCATTTAAGTATTTCTACAAGTGACTTCTGTACACCCTTCCTTGAATCAAGTTCTTTAACTCCTTTCTTTATACTCTTAATCCATTCTGTTTTTTTTAGGATGTGGGGGTGTTCCAATAGATTATCATAATCCTCTTTAGCCATTAGCACTACATCTTTTCTTCCTTTACTGCCAACTATTACAATAGGCTCTTTTTCTTTGGAAACTTTTTCTATCAAAGTACTGAGCGCATTTCTTGCTTCAGTGAAAATTATTGTTCTCATTACCTAACCTTATATAATGACATTATTCTGACACAAAAATACTCTTTCAAAAAAATTAAATCAATCAGTAAAAATATATGACTTATTGTGTTGACCGTACAGATTATACTTTTTTCTACACTGTGTGGCTCCTGGGATCTTACGGTAATAATTTATTTATATGATCGGAAATTTTTTCAACAAAATTTTTTGCTGCCTCTAAGCTCTCTTTTACTTCCGCTTTTGAGGATGAGCTAAGTGCAGTATAATCTGCTTGCATTCTATTTTTATAAGCATCGCTATAAATTTCAAATAAAGTAGAATCAAAAACTTTACTTTCGTGAATGAATTTTTTGTTAAACCATCCCATTAATTGTTTGTGCTTTGCCGATATAAATCCATGCAGATATCCTAAAGCAACAACAGAGTAAAAAATAGCATAGTATATTCTATTTTGAGCTGCATTTAGTCTATTATGATCAATATTTATTTGTGCATCGATTAAAGTTTCATCTGCTTTATGCAAGTAATTTTTTATGAAGATTTTTTTTTCGTCATTCATACACTAAACCATACTTTGTAACTTCTTCATAAAAAAAGGGATTATATCTGAATTCTTCCTCAGTCAATATGTTTACATCAATGATTACATCAAAAATATATTGTGCTTCTCCAACAATACCGTAAATTCTGAGTCTCTTCTCTCGGTTATTTTTATCGAAGATAACGACAATATCATAATCACTTTCCGGATCGAAGTTTCCTTTAACTCTTGAGCCGAAAAGATATAATTTTCTAAAATCTGAAAATTCAGATTTAAATTTATTCGTTAAATATTCGATCAATTCTGTATTCTTTTTAGACACGTAATCGTGTGATTCGTTCATAAATAAAATAATATTATGATATACAATTTAATGATTTAATTGTGAAGCAATTTAATAACTAAACAATTAACTTCTTCATAAACTCTTTAGCAGTAATCAACTCGCAATTGAACACAGCATCCTTTATCTCTTTTTGCCGAAGAGAAGTAAGGAGTTCGGACGACAATGAATTAAATTTATTATCAAGGTCTTCCATAGTCATCGGTTCGCGAGGATCGCCTTTTGGATATTCTAAATATTCTGAAAATTCTCTGCCGTCCTTAGTTTTTATAACAACTTTGGAAGGCTGCTTTTCCGGAAACATCTTATCGAATTCTGTGGAGGCTTCGCCTTTTATTTTATCAATAACTTCCCAGATACGGTGGTCGTTAAGTTTTTCTTCCGAAAAAGATTCCGTTGTAACTTTATGATCGACAAGTGCCGCCGCAATACAGTAGGGGAGTGAGTGATCCGCAGTTTCTCTTGATTCAGGTCTGTATTTGTGCGGATCAAAAAGAATATCACATGCACGGGCAATAGTAGTTACGGTTACAGAATCTATTTGATCATGAGTGATGTTATTATTAGTTACAGCTTTTAACGCAGCAGAAATATGAGTATGAGTTAATGCTTCCGTAGGAAATGCTTTCATGCTGCATTCAAGAATTTTAAATGAATTACCCAAATTGCCAATGAGCTTATCGATATCCCATCTCCACTCACCGAGCGTTTCTCTTCCCTGCATTTGAACAGGGGAGACCTCCTGCTTCTTTACATCCCAGCCGAAGAAACAATCCATGAATCCTTCTTTCCCTTCAAAGACAGTTTCGGTTCCACTGTAACCTTTTTGTGCCATCAATGCCGCCAATACTCCCGACTGAACCGCCATCGGATCAACCGTATTTTTCATCATTGTAAGCTTGCCTGCAGTGGGACAGCCAATTGTGTGATTATGACTGCCGCTGATTCCAATTGCATTTACCATTTGATCAACGGATAAGCCTAAAATTTTTCCTGCAACTACGGGAGAAACAAATTGAGTTAGTGTTGCGTGATGCCATTTTCTTTCACGGATGCCGGGAACGGCAAATTCACACAACCGCTGCTCAAATTCATATCCCAGTACTATTGCTGTAATTACTTCTTCCATTGTTGCCCCAACCATCTCAGCAGTCGATAGTGCTGCGGGAATTAAATCGGACGGATGAGAAGGATCTTCTTTCCAATAAATGTCATTAAAATCCAACGATCGAATCATGAGTGAATTGATGAGGGAGGTACTTAATGCAGGCAGTTTATCGCCGAATGCAATTACCGTAGATTCACCCTTACCGCCGATTTTTTTGTAAATCTCTCTAATAATGTTAACGTCCTTTGTAGTAAAAGCTCCGAATGCACAGCCAAGAGAATCGTATAGATAGCGCTTAGCTTCGTAAATAACATCGTGCGGAATATCGTTGTATTGAAGATCAACTGCGAATTCCGAAATAATTCTTGAAATTGATTTTTGCATAATTCTTAACTGTTAAATTGATTAATTGTTGAATTGTCAAATTGTTTTTACTGAAATAATTTTTTGATCTTATAAATATCTGGGAGAAAAAATGATAAATAAAAGAATAAAAATTTTGTAATCATAATTATCTAATTCTTAACTTCTTATCCTGAAATACCGAAAATTTACCAGCGATCTCTTTCGTATATTTAGATAAAATTTCTGAGAGCACATCAATCTTTTGTTTCCAGCTTGAATCTTCCATTCTTAATGAAAGTACGCCAGCATGATTTTTCTTCGAATTGAATACAAGCTCGCCAAAGTCTTTATCCATTGTAATAACCAATCTTGCCTTTTAATCGCAAGTTCAAGGATTTCACTATCTTTAATCGACAGATTCAAATCGCGCACAGCTAAATCATCAAAGCCAGGTTTCTTAAAATGTAACTCGGCTTTTTTGCTAACACCAACATCGAAGAGCGGCTTCAGATCGTTTATCTTTTCAGGCATCGATTGTAAAGATCTTTTCCGATTCTAAAAGTTTAGAAGCATAGAGCAGCGCAGCTTTGATATCATCTTTTTCTAACTCCGGATAATCATCAAGAATTTCTGCTTCAGTTAAACCGGCTGCCAGTGCTTTCAGAATTTGATCGACGCTTATTTTCATACCTCTAATTACTGGTTTACCGACCAGCACATCGGAATTTACTGTTATTCTTTCCAACAGATTCATTTTAATCCTCTTCTATTTAACATTTTCAACAAAATAAATATAAATAATTACTGTGATAAATTTTTCTTTACCCATTCCTCCAAACCTCCTGTAACAATCAACTCCTGCGCTGCCTCACCTATCGGATCAAAGCTGTGACTCGATCCATTCACATATAATTGAGATTTTTTGAAATCAATCTTCGCCTTTAAACCCGTTTTAACCGTGAGCTTTTCTTTTCCGAATTTCTCTTTTAAAAATAAGATCAGTTCCGGACACTCAATAACCAAAAAGCCGTTGTTAATTGCATTACGTTTGTATGTTTCATTAAATGAACCTGCAATTACCAGTTGTATCCCTTTGTATTTTAATGCAGTAGCAGCCTGTTCGCGAGAACTTCCTGTTCCAAAATTGAAACCGCCTGCAAGGATGTCTCCTGCACCTGCAGCTTTTATAAATTCGGTGTCATAGTTTTCCATTACAACTTGAGCTTGTTGTTCAGGAGTGAAGTCGTCAATGTAAGTGTATTTCCCCGGGTAAATTCCATCAGTATTTAAATTATCCTGGTGACAGAAAATTAAATCACCTTCAATTATTTCTTTAAATCCTTGAATGATCTTTACTTTTGGCGCTTCAAGTTTTTCTTTTGAATTAATTTTTATATTTCCTATAACTTCAACTTGAATTTCATTCCAATCATAATCTATTTTTCCGGTAAGAGCGGAATAAGCAACAACAGCCGGTGAAGCTAAATAAGCTTGTGCCTTGGGTGAACCCATCCTTCCTTTAAAGTTTCTGTTCGTTGCAGAAATACCAACTTCTCCATCTTCAAGAAGACCTGTTCCTAATCCAATGCACGGTCCGCATCCCGATGGAAGAGGAATAGCTCCGGATTCGATTAGCGCCTGCCAATCCCCGCGCTTTTCGCTTTCTTCCTGAACTTCACTCGATGCGGCAGCTATATAAAATTTTACTCCTTCAGAAATTTTTTTCCCTCTTAAAATTTTAGCTGCTTCCGTAATATCATCAACACGGCTGTTTACGCATGAAACTAAATATGCTTTGTTAATCTTTATTTCTTTCTTTGCTAATTCCGAAACCGGATTCATTACTTTAACAGTATTTGGACCCGACACAAAGGGTTGAATTGAAGTTAAATCAATCGTCAGTTCCTTAGAATAAAAAGCATTTTCATCTGCATGCAAAATATCCTTTTCGAGTTTTTCTATCCTGGTTAAATTTAATCTAGGATGTTGTCCAATTCCATCGGCATCTGAGGGTACTCCTTCAAACCCTCTTTGTGAAATAAATTTTGCTCTATTTTTTAACCAGGTTATAGTTATATCATCAATAGGGAATACTCCTGCAAGTGCCCCCCATTCTGTGGTCATATTTGATATTGCAAGGCGTTCATCAATTGACAGATTATTAGCTCCGTCTCCTATAAATTCAATTGCATGGTTCAATACTTCATCATTATTAAAAAATCCGCACAAAGCAATTATCAAATCTTTTCCCGTAACTCCGATTTTTAATTTACCTTTTAAAATAACTTTTGCAATTGGTGGAACCTGCCACCAGGTTTTGCCGGTTGCCCAAATTGCTGCTGCATCGGTACGAACAATGGGTGTACCTAAGCACCCTAATCCACCGTACATATTGGAATGGCTGTCGGATGCAACTACCATCGTACCGGGGAAAGCATAACCTTCTTCACACATAATTTGGTGACCAATCCCTCTGCCTGCTGGATAAAAATCAACTCCCATATTGCGGGCAAAGTCTTCAATCTTTTTATACTTCTCAAGATTTTTTTCACTTGTATCCTGAACATTATGGTCGAGTGTGTTTACAACTTGTCTGGGATTAAAAATTTTTTCTGCGCCAATTGATTTGAATTTAGGAATGACAGCTCCCGTGTTATCATGCGTCATTACATAAGCCGGTTTAATAGTAATATAATCCCCCGAATGAACCATGTAACCAATGGGCAGTCCTACTGCAAATTTTTGAGCGATTTTTTCAATGAGTGTTTTATTCATTCCAATCTCCTTAGGGGTCAAAAGTCAAATGTCAAACGTCAAATTTTTCCACCGAAGCTTCAGCGAAGGTGGATACAAAATGAAGGATATTATCTAGATTTTTCAATAAAGTTTGAAAGCTTGGCAAATAACTCATTTAAATCTTTTTCTAATTCTAATAAAATTTCTTCTTTTAGATATTTCAGTTCTTTTGCTATTTCAATATGTGTATTAAGCTCTACCAACGATGATCTTGAAATTTCAAAAAATCTTTTTCGTTCTGTAAGACTTTTTCTCGATGCCCCTTCGGCAATATTAGCAGGAACTGAAATTGAAGCCCTTCTCGTTTGACTTGTTAAACCAAATAATTCTTCTACAGGATACTTCGAAGTAATTTTATAAATCTTTGAGACAAATTTTATAGCTAATTTCCAAACATCTAAATTTTTGTGGTTTAATTTAAGCATGATACACCTTTATGATTTGTTCACGATAGTTAGTTAGAATCATATTCATTTGACCTTTGACTTTTGACCTTTGACATTTCACGCTTTAAACGGTTCGAACGAAACAAAATCTGCGTGATGTACAATAATAGCCTCAATGCTTCTCTTGGCTAAATCACCTTCTTTTGCGTGGTAGGCAATTATATGCTGCACTTCAGGAGGTAAACCGAATCTATCGGCAATCGCTACTCCGCTGAAAGGATGGCGAAGCAGCTTTCCCGCTTTGCTGGTGGTTAATTGTCCGTTTACTTTATCATACTCAACCAGCTTACCAACATCGATTAAAATTGCGCCTGCAATTAGTATGTCCATGTCTATTTTGATCTCATTGCCGAAGTTCGCTGCCATCCGTTTTGCTATATCAACTGAAAGCTGAACTGCAGTTCTTTTATGGTTCATAAAACTAATATTGCAGTCTTTAATTAGAAGCGAGAAAGGAATTACTTCAAGGTCTTCTGCGGTTAGTACACTATTTTCAATTGCATAAACCCAGCAATTCAAAACTTTTTCTTTTAATTCTTTATTTTGAATCCAAGTTAGTTCGGGCCAAATTTTTAATACGCGGTCCCTCATATTTCTTCCTTACTGATTATTATTGATTCCGTTTAGGTAGAAGCAAAGATTATGGTAAATCAAACGACCGATCACGCAATGTTCTTAATTATTTCATCCGTCATTTGCTGAGTGGTACAAGCTCCTTTTTCAAAAACATCCGCGCCGCCTTTAAGCTTTAACATATCGTAAGTTTTCACTTTTCCTTCCTCAACCACTTTTGCAATGGCGTTTCTGATTCTTTGGGATTTTTCATTTTCGCCTAAATGATCCAGCATCATACATGCACTTAATATCATGGCTATAGGATTAACTATTGAAGGATTAAGCTCTTGATATTTTGGAGCAGAACCGTGAGTGGGTTCGAATACTGCAATTTCTTCGCCGATGTTTGCACTGCATGCAAATCCTAATCCTCCGATTAAACCGGCGAATGCATCGCTTATAATGTCCCCGAACATATTTTCAGCGACTATTACTCCGTAGATCTCAGGATTTTTAGTAAGCCACATCATTTGTGCATCGATGTTTGTATCCCATAATTCAATTCCGGGATACTCTTTTGCAATTGTTTTTGCTTCGCTCAACATCATTCCCGATGTTTCGCGTAATACGTTTGGTTTTTCGCATACGGTAACATTTTTATAACCAAACTTTTTTGCATACTCAAAAGCCGCACGAATAATTCTGCGGCATGCACTTCGCGACATGATACGGGTGGAAATTGCCATATCTTCACTTGGAACATGCTTGAATGCCTTCATTTTAGGATGTGTTTCTAATGCATTCCTTACAACTTTCGGCGGATTAGTCCACTCAACACCGGCGTATAAACCTTCAGTATTTTGGCGGAATACAACAGCATTAACCAATGGTTCATCAAAGCCGTTGTTGGAACGACGTATAAAGTTCAGGGGATTTCCTTTAAATGATTGACATGGTCGAATGCAAATATCAAGATTGAAATGCTGCCTTAATCCCACGATAGGGCTGAAGTATACATATCCTTTATCTCTTAAGGAAGGGTCTAATTCTTTTGCGGCTGCGTCCTTCGGTTTGCTTGTGATTGCACCGAACAAACCGATTTTGTGTTCAGCTAAAAGGTCTATTGTTCGTTGAGGCAGTGCATTACCCTCTTTACACCAAAATTCCCAGCCGATATCTCCATGGATATACTCGGCTTCAAAGCCAGCAGCGTTTAATACTCTCACTGCTTCCGGTAGAACTGTTTTTCCGATACCGTCACCCGGTAATGATACTATTTTCCTTGGCATGATTATCCCCAATTGTTGAATAAATACACGGCAAAATTAGACAATTGCCAAAAGCTAAACAAGAAGAATTAAGGTAAATCTATCTGTTTGGTTTTAAAAAAATACTCATAAGAACATGTTGTATCCTTGAACATACGAGCTTAAAATCTTGGACTATTTATCTAATTATCGGGGCGGATTTGATTTTTACAGTTTATTAAATGAAATTTTCGCAGCAATGCCTAATTTCTCCAAATGAATACCCTGGATGAATGACTTTAGTGAGTACTAAAATCTATTAATGAAATTGAATTCATTTGCATTTCGAATTTACTCACAATCGATTAAAATTATTATCTTTGTTGCGTAAATTTTTTACGGGTCTATAAGTCGAAAAAATGTTAAATTATACCTAACAATAACTATATTTTTGCACGTGCTGAATAAGTGAACTGATTTTAATTAACAATTTATATTCGGCAGCTCGTGTAAGTATTAAAAATTTCAAAAGCGAAATTGATGCACTTGGAAAAAATTAAAACTATCGACGGTGAAGTGGCTGACCCTAACGAAATTCAGTTGATTGCCGAAAGTTTACTTCAACCTTCAACCGACGAATTCCGGCGGAGGGAATTGACAGAGATTCTTTCTCAATCGATAAAAAAATTGCAGGTTTCTGCTTTTGAAAATACTCTCCGCGCATCCGTTTCTCCAATAATTATATTCATACTTAACAATGATTTGAGCATACGATACATCTCTCCTTTGATGAAAGAGTATTTAGGTTACAAACCTGCTGATATCATCGGTGCTAAGTTGATTCACTTAATCGGTGATACTAAGGTTCGAAAATATTTAAGTTCAATCACAAAAAAATTGGAAGAGATAGAAACTTTCGAATTCGAAACGGGCATTTTAAGCAAAGATGCGCGGTTAATAGATGTTCAAATTACCGGTACTTCGCTGGACCTCGAAGATACCGAATTGATTTTAGGATTAATGGTACCGCAAAATATTACTTCAACAAAAGATACAGATGTTATTCAGCAAGAGAGTATTTTTAGAGAGGTATGGGAGCGATCAAATGATGGAATGAGGATAACAGATTCATCCGGTAAAATTATATTATGCAACAAAGCTTTTGCAGTCATGGTCGGTAAAGATAAGGTGGATATTGAGGGAAATCCGTTTACATGCGTTTATAACACTGAAGTTCATAATCGTTTTTTAGAAACTCACCATCAATATTTTCAGTCCGGTGTTGTAACACCCAAGTATGAATATCAAGCCAAACTATGGAATGGATCGTATATCGATTTTGAAATTTCTAATTCGCTTTTAGAATTGAGTTCCGGGGAAAAATTACTACTGAGTATCTTCAGAGATATAACCGAAAGAAAATCTCAGGAATTGCTGATCAACAGAAAAGACAAATTATTACAAGGAATTGCAGAAGCTACTAAAAATATAATTTTAGCAGCCGATCCGGAAACAGGCTTCAACACCGCACTCAAAATTTTAGGTGAAGCAGTTGAGGTTGACAGAGTTTACATCTACAAGCACAAAGAAGATGAAGAAACAGGCGAGATGTACTTGAGTGTGATGTATGAATGGGCATCCGAAGGAACCGAACCGCAAATAAATAATCCGGCATTGCAAAAACTTTCATATTCGCGCTTCGGTGAGTTAAAATTTTACGAAAGTTTTGCAGAAGGTAAAACGCTTAAGTTCATAATAAAGGAGCTTCCTAAATCGGTTCAAAAAGTATTTATCGACGGCAGCATCAAATCATTAATACTTGTTCCGATATTCGTCGATAACCAGTACTGGGGTTTTACCGGATTTGACGATTGTAAAAAAGACAGACATTGGACAGCTAATGAAGAATCATTACTCATCACAATGGCATCTACCTTAGGTGCTGTTATTAAGAGAAATAATATTGAAGCTGAATTGATACAAAAGAATAAGCAGCTAGATCAAGCAGCTTTGAAAGCCGAATCGGCTACACGTACTAAAAGCGAGTTTCTTGCATTAATGAGCCATGAAATAAGAACGCCAATGAACGGAGTAATCGGAATGACTGGTTTATTGCTGGATACAAATTTAGATGAAGAACAAAAAGAATATGTCGAAATAATACGGCAAAGCGGAGACCAGCTTCTAATAATTATTAACGACATCTTAGATTTTTCGAAGATTGAATCCAATCGTTTAGAGTTGGAAATGCAGCCATTCGATTTAAGGGACTGCATAGAAGCTTCACTCGATTTATTAGCTTCGAAAGCAGCCGAAAATGGAATTGATCTCGCGTACTTAATAGAAAATAATACTCCGGTTTCTATAGACGGTGATGTTACAAGAGTGCGTCAAATTTTAACCAATTTAATCGGCAATGCAGTAAAATTTACAGAGAAGGGGGAAGTTTTCGTTTCCGTTTCCGCAAAAAAAACAGTAGCCGATTTATATGAAATTCAATTCTCTGTTAAAGATACCGGAATAGGTATTCCCGCACAAAAGATAGATAAGCTTTTCCAATCGTTCAGCCAGATAGACAGCTCGATTACCAGAACACACGGCGGAACCGGATTGGGATTAGCGATAAGTAAAAGACTCGCTGAGCTAATGGGAGGTAAAATGTGGGTGGAAAGCATGTACGGAAAAGGCTCAACGTTTTATTTTACCATCCGAGCTAAGCCGGCTCCTTCACAATCAAAAATTTATCTAAAATCCTCTTCGGCAGAATTAAGCGGTAAAAGAATTCTTATTGTTGACGATCATATAACGAATCAAAAAATATTAAAAGTCTATGCAGATAATTGGGGAATGAAATCTCAGTCTACGCATTCACCGTTAGAAGCAATAAATATCATTTCCGAGCAGGATAAATTCGATATTGCAATTCTCGATTATCGTATGCCTGAAATGGACGGCGTTAAGCTTAGCCGTGAAATAAGAAAAATCGAAAAAGGAAAAAATCTTCCCATACTCATTCTCACTTCAATTGGTAAAAAGGAAGATATATCTAAATATAAGGATCTTAATATTTCAGGATTTATAAATAAGCCCATTAAGTACGATCATCTTTATGAAAGTATCTTATCAATTTTTACCGCAGAAACCAAAGCCAAGTACGGAACAGTACCGAAAGATTTTGAATTTAATGCCGAATTAGGAAAGACTAATCAGCTAAGGATTCTTCTTGCAGAAGATAATGAGGTAAATCAGAAGGTAGCGCTTAAATCGCTAGAGCGTTTGGGTTATAGAGCCGACCTTGTTACAAACGGCATTCAAGTAGTAGATGCGGTAAAAGCAATTAAATATGATCTACTATTCATGGATTTACAAATGCCCGAAATGGACGGACTTGAAGCTGCCAGAATTATTTTAAGCGAATTAAAGCCCGACATTCGTCCCAAAATTATTGCTATGACGGCAAATGCTTCCGACGAGGACAAAGATATGTGCCTTAAAACAGGAATGGACGATTACATTTCAAAACCTTTGTCCATGGAAAATTTGCAAGACACTCTTATTTATTGGAGCAGCAAGATAGCATCGAACAGAGAAGAGCATTTTCAAGAGTTGATTCATACAAAATCTTCAACTTCAATTGTTGATGAAAATAAAATCAGTTTCCTGAATGACATACAATCAGAAGCCGATAGAAAATTTTATGTGGAACTATTGGATATATTTATAAATGAGCTTCCGATAGCACTTAATAACCTTGAAATTGCATTAAAGGAAAAGGATGCTAAAAAACTTCAGTTTGTTTCTCATAAATTAAAAGGCAGCAGCATCACTCTTGGAATAGACAACATAACAGGAGTTACAGTTAAGCTTGAGGAGGCTGCAAAGAAGAATGATTTTTCTGTTGAAACCGAAAATCTTGCCGTTGAACTAATGAGTAAATTTGAAAAAATAATTAACGAACTGGAAACCATTAAGAATAAGTACAGCGATTTTGGATTTTAAGAATTGAAGATTTCTATTAAGAAATAAAATCAATCATGAACAGCCGCAATCCCAAAACGAAAGCGCCCCTAAATCGTACAATCACAATCGATTCAAACGAAATAGAACACTTAAAAAAAAAGCTGTTAAAAGATTCCGTTTACCCAACTCACTATGCTTTCGAAAATAAAATAATTAATCGAAATTTATTTGAGATAATTGATAATCTTCCCGAAAACTTTGTCGACCTTCTTTTCATCGATCCGCCGTATAATCTTGAAAAAAAATATAACAAAAAAAAATTCAAAGCTTTGAGTTATACAGAGTACTGCAAGTGGCTTGATTCATGGATCAAAGCGCTGCTAAAAGTACTTAAACCTAACGCATCTATATACATTTGCTGCGATTGGAAATCCTCTTCTGCAGTTTACGAAACAGCAGCGAAATATTTTATCGTTCGAAACAGAATTACATGGGAACGAGAGAAGGGGAGAGGTGCACAAAATAATTGGAAAAATTGTTCTGAAGATATTTGGTTTTTTACTTTATCAAAAAACTATACTTTTAATGTTGATGCCGTAAAGATGAAACGGCGAGTATTAGCACCTTATAAAACAGAGGACGGCAATCCGAAAGATTGGAACAGTGAGTTGACAGGTAATTATAGAGTCACGCATCCATCAAATATTTGGACGGATATTACCGTACCGTTTTGGTCTATGCCGGAAAACACCGAACATCCTACACAAAAACCCGAAAAACTTTTGGCAAAAATTATTTTAGCAAGCACTAATAAGGGCGATTTTGTATTTGATCCTTTTCTCGGTTCGGGCACAACCGCTGTTGTTGCAAACAAATTGGGAAGAAGATTTGCAGGAGTAGAAGAAGATGAATTCTATTGTTGTCTTGCACAGAAGAGGCTTGAATTATCAGAGAGTGACTATTCTATTCAGGGATATGACGGATTTGTGTTTTGGGAGCGAAATACACTATCCGAACAGGGAAAGCAAAAGAAAGTAAAAAATTCTTCGCTTGATACAGATGCTTTTTTTCCTGAATTTTGAATCCGAAAATTTGAAATAATGGTGTGAACTTTAAGCGCCGGTTAACAGGCTAAGTACCCAACCCCGTCAGGTCCGGAAGGAAGCAGCGGTAAGTATAAGGCTTGTGTAACCGTGCGCTTTTTTATTGAAAAGTTTCCGGCGGAATTAAGTACTCAAGCGTTCCTTTCGAAAAGAGTGCTTTATTAGGAAATGATATTTTTGCAATTGAGGCTCTTCTGATATCGAGATAAACCTGCGTTTGCGAGATAAAGTTTGAAATATGATTAGATAAATCAGGTTCATGTCCAACTATTAAAATGTTTTCCGCATCTAAAGCATTAATAATTTCTATGAGTTGATTTGTCTTACAGCCGGGTGCAAAATTATTATCTACGATAAGATCTCCCTCATAACCTAATACTTCGGCAGTAATTTTTGCAGATTCAAACGCTCTTTGGTAGGGTGAGGTAAGAATCAAATTGATTTGTGAAATCAGAGTTTTCCAGCCTATGGCAGCTCTACGGATTTGTTCTTTTCCTTTTGATGTTAAAAGTCTGTCAAAATCCCTTTTAGCAAGAGAAACATTTTCGGCATGTCCGTGACGTACTACGTAAAGGTTCATATCTGTTCGTTGTAATCTACGAAAATAATTGTGCTGTGGTTTGCAAGTTCGGCGAGGTGTTTGCTTAGTTCTTTGCCGGCAGGGGAATTTAATTTTTTATCCATCTCTTCCTTCGAAGAAGTTTCGAGTTCACAGAAGTACATGTACTTATGGTCGAGCAAAAGGCTGCTTTCAACCTTGCCTGGCTTAACTTCTTTTGCTGCAAGTTCGCAGAGGTATTTTAATGTGAAATTTTGAAAATGATTTAATATTTGTTCGTCGTTTGTTTTTTTTAGAAAAAACAGCAATTTATACATCAGCAGTCCATTTGAAATGAGTTAATAATAGTTTCGTAAATATTCTTGTATTGTTCGTAAGTAAATTTGCTTGCCTCAAATATCATTAAGAATTTATTCCCGCCGCATGAATATTCAAAAAATTGGAGATAATATTTTTTGCCTTCGATCTTATCAGAATATCTAACCGTGTAATTGCCAACGGCGCTGTTTGTTAATTTATAATCCGTAACCGATTCTGCGGAATCTTCGAACGGCAGCATAACAATCGATAGGTACGAGCCTAAGCTATTATTAACAAACTTAGTTCCGATCAGCTTCTTCTTCAGATGATCGGTTATTCCAAGATTTTTCAACTCTTTCCAATCATCGGTTAAAGTTAAAGTGAAACTGCCCTTCCCGGGTTTTACGCTTGATGTCAACATTGTGTTTTCACCGGGTTCTATTCCTGTAGATTTTAATGCAGTTGATTCATCATCAATAGACGGTCTTTCAATCCTTTTATTGTATGCTTGTATTAATTCGAATAAAAAATTATCGAAAGTATTTTGTGAGCTGCTGTAAATATTTAATTGCGCATCAAACAAAAACACATCGCCTTTATTTTTTACGGGAGAGTTTTTTAGACTGTTAATTTCCGTTCTGATCCTCTCCTCCGAAATATCGACAATCCGTTGAAAGTATGAATTATCCGGAGATTCCAATCTGGTAAACGCCCTAAAAACTAAAGCAGCCGAGGTATCGGTTAATTTATAAATTGAGCTTCTTATTAGTTTAAAGACATCCTTTGAGATAAATCCTTCGTTAAGATTTATTAAACTATTTCCGCTTATTTGCAGCAATTGGTAATCAAGCTGACCGGAAAGAGATTTGTCGATTAAATAAGGAGTTAATAATGAATCATAAAGCCCGAAGCGGTTATAAACGGGGTTGGGATATTCAATCAAAACGGTAAAAAAAGTTTTATCACCTGATATTTGCATCAAGTTGACTTCGGCTTTGTTGTAGTCATTATTGATTGGCAAGTTCAAATCGATTAATCCCGAGAGTGAATCATTTGCAGAACCGGAGCCAGCAATTGCATTCAATACAAGGCTCTTAACAAACGAAGCATCTATGGTTACTAATTCCTGTCTTTGTTCCTTTTCGGAACAAGCTGTTAGGGCGAAAACTGCGGTTAACAATGCAATGACTTTTTTAAGCATTTATAATTCTTTCAATTAGAACCGCTAAAAGATAACAATTATTTTTGATTTTTTTCATTTAGAAGTAATATTTAATATAGTCTTCAATAAAAACTATTATAAGATTCAAATGGGTATTTGCTCATTCATTTGAGGGATATTTTAATATATGAAGAGTAGTATTTGCTTTTCGCGATTCTTTAATATAAATGAGTTATTCTGTTAGAGAAACGTTGATTTCTTTAAGCGTAAATTTTGTACTGTTTTCAATCCGCTCGATCATCATTAATTTCTTTTCTTCGGGTATAGCAGATGAAATATAAAGAGAAAGCGGCAATACAATTTGTCGTTTTGGGATTTTATTTGAATTGCCTATTGGTAAACCGGAATGTTTAACGTTATTTCTGTCAATTAAAAATTTTTCTCTTTGGTTCAAAAAATATTCGCCATTATATAAAACCGAATACCTTTCGTGAAGAATCTTAGGCAGCTCTTCAAAGGTATAGTATGAAAAAACATCCGAGGAATCTCCGAAGCCTACAAAAACAGTATTGTTGCCGCTGTGAACAAGCACAGGAGTTCCCAATTCTATTTTCGAGTATAACTCTTTAGCCATTTCTCTTGAAACCCTTAGACATCCGTGCGAACTTTTCTTAACTCCAAGATAACGGTAGTAAGTATTGCCTAAAAGTGCATGGAACCCAATACCATAATTAAAACCCAACCAGTTTAACATAAGCGTACTATCGAATTGCTGCGAGTACCATTTAGGCATCTTACTTTGGATAACAAACAAACCTTCTTTCGTATTCACTCCGTCTAATATTCGGCTTGTTCCCGATGAGATGCCAAACTCGTTAACCGAATCTGTTCTTGAATACAAATAACCTTTTTGCGTGGCAAGATTAACTTCGATGAAATATGGTTTTAATGTATAAACGGTATCTCTTAAATAGCTAAAGTCCATTACCGCTAAAGAAGATCGGTTGTAACGATTGTTTAGCTCATCTTCTGTTGTACTGAAGGTAAAAGTGCTAGATGAAATTAATAATGTTAAAAATATTTTTAATGTGTATTGCAAAGTGAATCCAAGATTATATTTCTTTTTATCGTTTAATGGTTGTGGATTAGTGATCAAAATAATTGCATTGTCTTCAATAGTATTAAAAACTCTTTACACCTGCAGTTTATAATATCTATAGTAACTACGATCATATTGTATCAATCTCAATGCATTCAAAAGTTTCATTTATGGTACATTCAATATGTTCTATGCTAAAATTTTCTTTCCTTCTGTCTTTTGCCGAAGAAATATCTTGAATGTTGTTTGTATAAAACTCACAAATTCTTTTGGCTTGTTCCTTTGTTTTTGATTTTACTGTTACAAGATAACTTTTAGTAAGCACAACTTGAAATGTTTTAATGGTTATTCATCCAATTTTTTTCAAAAGAAATACAACTTCGAACAATAATAAATTTTAAAAGATGATCTAAAAGATTTCTTCACTCTAATTTTCGCTTTCAGCTTTACTCGTTTGGAAATAACTAATAATTTTCGCAGCCTTGTCTGAACCAACTAATTCAGTTAATTCTTCCGGCTTAAGATTTTTTATGTTAGAGATGCTTCCAGCCTCTCTTAAAAGTTTTTCCGCCGTAGCCTTTCCAATGCCTTGAATCTCGGTTAATTCGGTTTTAATAGTTCTCTTACTTCTTCTTTGCCGGTGAAATGTAATTGCAAACCTATGCGCTTCATCCCTTATTTGCTGAAGCAGCTTTAAGCCGGATGACGTTTTTGGAATTGAAGCAGCGTCAGAGTGTCCGGGTAAAAAAACTTCCTCAAGGCGTTTTGCCAATCCGATGATGCTGTAACTTTTTATCTTCAATTCATCAAGTATTTCTATAGCGCTTGAAAGCTGTCCTTTACCGCCGTCAACCATTATCAAATCGGGCAGAGAATAATTTTCTTCAATCAATTTCGAATACCTTCGCCTTATTACTTCGCGCATGCTGGAGAAATCATCGGGTCCATCAACATCTTTAATGATAAACTTTCTGAATTGACCCTTTTTTGGTTTACCATCCTCAAAGACAACCATGCTTGCAACAGTATCCGAACCTTGAAGATTAGAAATATCGAAGCACTCAATTTTTCTTGGTAATGCCTTAAGATGCAAATCGCGCTGCAGTGCCGCAACTGAATAAGGAACATAACCTTCTGTCTTCATCTTCTGAAGCTGTATTTCTTTTAGCTGCAGCATCGCATTTTCTTTGCACATTTTTACCAACGAATGCAAGCCGCCCCGTTTCGGTATATGAAATTTTACTTTCTTATTTGAATGCATTCTTAACCACTCTAATAATATTTCGGGTTCTGAAGGTTCAATTTCCAGAATGATCTCCGGGGGGATTTCGGTTTGGTCGGTATAATAAAATTTTACGGCAGCAGAATAAATTTCTTCAAGCGATTCACCTTCTTCAATGCTTAAGCTTAACTGCTTTTTAGCTACAAGCTTGCCGTTTCGTACAATAAAAATTGAGCATGTTGAATCTTTTCCTTCAAAAGCGGCTGCAAAAATATCTCTATCTTCAAAATCGTCGCTAACAATTTTTTGTCGTGTTGAAATAGCAGACAACCTTTGAATCTTATCTCTTATTTCCGCGGCTTCTTCGAATTCAAGTTTTTCCACTGCGGTACTCATTCTTGATTCAAGCTCTTTTATTAAATCATCTGTCTTACCTTTTAACAATTTAATAACTTCGTTTACCATTTCACCGTACTTGTGTTGGGTGATCAAGCCTTCGCATGGACCATCACATTTTTTTATGTGATAATCCAGGCAAACTTTAAATTTTTTCTTTCGAATATTTTCATCTGTTATATTCAGCTTGCAGCTTCTAACCTTAAAAATCTGGTTTATCATCCTCAATGATGATTTCATATTTTTTACATCGGTATAAGGACCAAAATATTTTGATCCGTCCTTATTAACACGGCGTGTCGGATAAATTCTGGGAAAAGGTTCATTCGTAACTTTTATGAAAGGGAAAGACTTATCATCTTTCAAGTTGATATTATAACGAGGTTTCAGATCTTTAATCAAGTTATTTTCAAAAACTAAAGCTTCAATTTCCGTGTCGGTTATTATAATCTCAATGCCTTCAATCTTACTTACGAGCGCTAAGGTTTTAGCGGAGGTAATATTATTTTGAAAATAACTTTTTACCCTGTTCTTTAAATTAAGCGCTTTCCCGACGTATATCACTTTTCCCTTGCTGTTAAAGAATTGATAAACGCCCGGTAAAGCAGGCAAATTTTTTATTTTATTTTCAAGTTTTGGCTTTATCATGTATGAAAATTACCAGGTTGATATTTGTCTTTTGTAACTATACAAAAATTAAGATAAATTCTGAAATGATGAAATGAAATTTCCTTTGTGAAGAATATAATGATCTGAATCAATTCAGATTTAGAATTAATTATTACAGCATTATATCACACTTTAGCTCTGCGATATTCATTTTGAATTTAACCGGTATCATTTTAAAGTTTAGCGCTATTGATTAATTTTGTTCGCAGTAAAAATTAATATAGTACAATTTTATCTATTGCTCTTTTTAACTAAAGCTAAAGGTGTTCTTTATATTATTAACTCATGGTACGCAGGGAAGTTCGGAACGTAGAGATGACATCTTTTACTTAGAAAACGATTTTGCGCTAAAACAGCATCTTCACTCAAATATTGGTGATTTTTACTTAATACAAAAAGATGTCATCTCTTAACCGTGCGTAAGGTTAGTTAATAACATTAAGGCAGCTCAAAAAGAATAAACAGAAAGGAAATAATGAATAATAAAAAACCAAGATGGGTGTTAGCACAAGAATATGAAAAAAAATGGTGGGATGATAGAAGTGACTCGATTGATTTTGAATTCTATAAGGATTATGCTGAAGCACTAAATCAATTTATTAAAGAATTATATACTATTGAGAAGGATACTAATATTTTAGAAATAGGAAGCGGCGCTGGTGGAATATTAACGTATCTAAAAGAAAGTAATTATCGATTTGCCATTGATCCGCTGGAGAAATTCTATTCGACAGTTTCAAAATTTGTAGAGCAAAGGGATAAATCAATAAGATACACAACAGCGAAAGGAGAAAATTTACCATTTAAAGATAAAATGTTCGATTTAGTTATCATCGATAATGTCTTGGACCATTGTGATTATCCTGATAAAGTTATGAAGGAAGTAAAAAGAGTGATGAAAGATGAGGGTATAATTTATTTCAAGCAAAATACATATCATCTTTGGGGAAAGTTCGCCCGACAAATAATGGAAAAATTTTTAATTGATAAAGGACACCCATTTACCTTCTCCAAAAAAGAGTTGTTAAAACTATTTAGTTCAGATAGATTTAAAATTATTAAATCTAACAGACCCGGATATTATTATACCTGGAAAAGGGAATTACTGTCGAATAGTATAAAGGATAAGGTAAAATCACTCTTATTCATAACAAGAGATAAGGTTACGTACTTATTGAAAAACGAGTAGGCGGTCAATCAGCAGTCGAAACGACTCATATTACAAATACGATTTAATTAAAACCTTTGACGTTTGACTTTAATCCAAACCACCTCAAAAAAAGCGTTCAGTTATTTCAAAACCTGGTTCTTTGGAATTACAACAATACCGCTTTCCGATACAGTAAATTTTTTCTTATCGCCTTCTAAATCGAATCCGATCTCGTATCCTTCAGGAATATTAACATTTTTGTCTATTATCGTACGCCTGATTCTTGCATGACGCCCAACGTTACAATTATTCATGATTATCGAATCGGTTATGTAGGAGAAGCTGTTTACCTTTACATTTGGACCCAATAGCGATCTCTCAACAAGTCCACCCGAAACAATAGTTCCGTCACAAATCAATGAGTTCAGAGTACGACCGACTCTCTCTCCCTCATGCGAAACTGTTTTAGCCGGCGGGAATTGGTATTGGTATGTCCTCATAGGCCAGCTAAGATCATAAAAATTAAATTCGGGTGTAACACTTATCAGATCCATGCTTGTTTCAAAATAGCTTTCAATTGTTCCGATATCTTTCCAGTACGGACGGCTTTTTCTATTCTCATCTTCAAAATGATAAGCTATTACATTCATTTTGGATTTAATCATGTAAGGTATTATATCCTGACCGAAATCGAGATTTTTGATTTTTTTCGATTCCATTTCTAACAGAATATTTCTGAGAACGTTAGCTTCAAAAACGTAAATACCCATGTTTACGAATGAGGATTCCAGATTACCCGGAATAGTGGGGGGGGCAGCAGGCTTCTCAATGAATGATTCTACGCCTAACTTATCATTAACACCAACAATTCCAAACCGGCTTGCTTCATCCTTCGGAACTTCGATGCATGATATGGAAAGATCAGCGTGCTTATCTACATGATATTGAAGCATCTTTAGATAGTCCATTTTATAAATATGATCGCCGCTGAGTATCAAAACCCACTTAGCTTTTCTTTCCGGATTGATAAGGTTTAGGTTTTGATAAATTGCGTTTGCCGTGCCAAGATACCAATCATTATTCATTTTACGCTGTGGAGGTACCGAGTAAATATATTCCCCTAATTCAGGATTGAATATACTCCAGGCTTCGTAAATATGTTGATTCAACGAATCGGATTTGTACTGCGTCAGCACGTATACCTTCCGTAGCCCGGAATTGAGACAGTTTGAGAGAGCAAAATCGATTATTCGATATTTACCGCCAAAGGGAACGGCTGGTTTGCTTCTATAAGCCGTCAAGGGAAATAATCTTTCTCCTTGTCCCCCTGCCAAAATCATTGTAATTGTATCTCTTAGAATTGATGAACCCGGGAAAATCATAATCACTCCTCCTTTTTTACCTTAATATATCTAATTATGATTTGATTGGCAATTGCAGAAATTGCTAAATTCGATTAAGAAAAAATTAAATTTGTTATGTCGCTGCATCAGGGTAAATTGTTTTCGGTTAATTAGATCCCAATCGTAAAATTTACAGTGATTCAGCTTTTAATCTAATTTCGGATAAAAATCATTCTTAAAAAATTTTTGCTAAACCGGAATAGCTTATTAGAGGAGTCTTATTCCTCAAAATGAAATTAAAATATAAAATAATGTCTATGGTTTTATTTATCATTTTTTTTCTTGTTGGATGGTACCTTGGTATTTCACCAATAAAGGAAAGTTATATACAGGCAAAGCATTCTACATTCGAACTCAAAGAAAATTTATTTAGAGGTTTTTACGGTAGTATTCTGCCGAATTACATTTCTGAACTTCAATATTCGATTGATATCCTTCACTATGATTTGAACATCAATCTCTTCCCTGAAGAAAAATTACTCAAAGGTAATTGCGTAATAACCGGAATTAGAAAAGACCGCACCCTTAAACAGATTGACTTAAATTTTTTCGATAATCTAAAAATTACTTATCTCAGCCTTAATAATGCCGATGCAGATTTCCTGAATGAAGGCTCCAGACTTTCTATTCTATCCATACCGGCTGAATTGGATACCTTTATCCTAAACATTTTGTATTCCGGAACTCCTAAAAAAAGCGGATTATCTGCATTTGTATTCGGTGAATTAAACGGAAAATCAGTTGTGTATAATTTAAGCCAGCCGACTTATGCCTCAGCATGGTTTCCGTGTAACGATTTACCCGATGATAAAGCGCAGCTCGATATCCGTATTACAAATGAATCTTCGCGCATCTCTGTTTCTAATGGGGTATTGGTTGGTGTCGAAGTGAACGGAAACCGGTCTACATATCATTGGAAGACTTATTATCCGATATCAACTTACTTAATATGTATATATTCTTCGGAGTACGTAAAATTCAGAGATCAATATATTTCTATCAATAAAGCCGATACGATGGATATCGAGTATTATGTATTTGAAGAACATCTTGAGAATGCAAAAATCGATTTTGAAGACCATCCGCAGATGATCGAATTTTTTGCCAATACGTTCGGTGAGTATCCCTTCATAAAAGAAAAATACGGCGTAGCTGAATTCCTCTGGCAAGTAGGAGCGATGGAACATCAAACAATTTCCGGAATAGGTTCCAACTTTGTTAGCGGAAAAAAATATTTCAGTGACATTTATGTTCATGAGCTTGCTCATCATTGGTGGGGAAATGCGGTAGGTCCAAAATCGTGGAAAGATATTTGGCTCAACGAAGGATTTGCAACTTACTCGGAAGCTCTCTATGATGAATATCTTTTTGGTAAAGATGCTCTGCGCTCGGCAATGTTAAGTAAATATCAGGAACATTTTAAAGGAAGATTATACAATCCCGAAGGAAACCTATTCAGCACTACAATCTATAATAAAGGAGCATGGGTTTTACACATGCTTCGTTGGGAGGTGGGTGATTCATCATTCTTCCGCATATTAAAAGAATATTTTGAACGATATAAATATAAGAGTGCATCCACGGAAGATTTCCGTCAAGTGTGCGAAGAAATATCCGGTCAAAACTTAGAACGTTTCTATAATCAATGGTTATATAACAATGAAAGTAAAATTGAACTCGGTTTAAGATGGAATAGCGTATTGAATGATTCTAATTATCAATTGAATTTGAAATTTGAACAATTACAGAAAGAATTTCCCGTGTTTATATTTCACATCGGAGCAAAAATTATTCTTGATAATGAAGAGGCGGTTGAGGAAGTATTTTTCATCGATCAACGTGAAAAAACTTTTTCGCTTAGCGTGAAAAATAAGCCAATAAAAATCGTACTCGATCCGGATTTATGGCTGCTTGCCGCATTTGAAGTTAATGAAGATTTACGCTAAAGAATTATACTTTTTTTTTCATTCAACCTTTAATTAAATTTATGGTGAGAATATGAATAGCATAAAGGTTAAGATAAAACGAACCTAATTGAATATTGAAAGTCTACCACTCATTAAGAAACAGAATTTGTGGATAAAACATATTTTTTTATATCAGATATTCATTTAGGACTCGATTCATCCGAAAATGAGAAGCAAAAAGAAAAACTGTTAGTTAAATTTTTAGAGTACGCAAAAGCTAATTGCAGTGAGCTTTTTATTTTAGGAGACCTTTTCGATTATTGGTTCGAATATAAAAGAGTTTATCAGAAAGGATTTTTTAGAACTTTAACTGCCTTGCAAGACATAACGGAAAATGGGATTAAGCTTCACTATTTTATTGGCAATCATGATTTTCTCCACAGCAATTTTTTTGAAAAAGAAATCGGTGCGATTATGTATAACAATCCCGAAGAATTTATTCTTAACGGGAAACGATTTTTTATCGGACATGGAGACGGATTGGCAAAGAACGATTACGGTTATAAAATTCTAAAAAAAGTTTTGCGTAATAAAATATTGCAAAAATGTTATGCATGGCTGCATCCGGATATCGGAATCTATCTTGCTAAAAATACCAGTAAAAAAAGCCGTGGATATACAACTAAAAGAAATTACGGAGAAGTTGACGGCTTGTTTGATGCAGCAAAGCTAAAGATAAACGAAGGTTATGATTATGTGCTGTTCGGTCATTTGCATCGGAGATGCTATGAAAAGCATAATAACGGTTATTATATCAACCTTGGCTCGTGGCTTGAATCGCCTTGCTACGGTTCATTCAAGGGAAATAAATTTGAAATTGTAGATTGGAAATAAAATGGCAAAAAGAAATTTATCCGATTCCGAATTCAATAAATACTTTAGTAATTCCGGGAACAGAGGCAGAAAAAACGGCAAAAGAAAATCCGGCAAAAAGAAACGACGATTAACAATTGCTTCTATAATCTTTTTCATCTTTGTTGTGTTCACGATTTACATAGTTTCAGGATTACCTTCGTTAGAGGAGTTGGAAAATCCGAGCCCTCAGCTTGCAAGCAAAGTATATACGATTGATGGTGAATTATTAGGGCAGTATTTCATCGAAAACAGAATTGAAACAAATCTTGACAGCATTCCGAAGCACCTTATAGATGCATTAATCGCAACAGAGGACAGAAATTTTTACGACCATTGGGGAGTAGATCTTTTTAGATTCGCAAAGGCTATGCTTAAAAATATCTTCACATTCTCCCGTGAAGGTGCCAGCACAATCACTCAGCAGTTAGCACGGAATTTATATGATCTGAAAATCTCCAATGAAAATTATTTCGATACCGCAATAAGAAAAATCAGAGAATGGATTACCGCTGTTCAGATAGAAAAAACTTACACAAAGCACGAAATTCTCGAATTATATCTTAACGATTCGTACTTCGGCAGAAGTGCCTACGGAATAGAATCCGCCGCCAAAGTTTATTTCGATAAACGCGGTTCAGATTTAACATTACCCGAATCGGCGTTGTTTATAGCCCTATTGAAATCCCCTGAGAACTATGATCCTATTCGTAAATATGAAAACGCAGTGCAGCGCAGAAATCTAGTGATGCATAATATGTTTGTTACCGGAAAACTCTCAATGGATGAATACAACAAATTAAAAGAAGAACCGATTGTTCTTGAATCAGAAAGAATTAGCGGCGTAAAAAGTATCGCTCCTCACTTCATGGAATATGTACGACAGCAGATGGAAAGTATGGCAGGAAAATACGGGTACAATCTTTACCGCGATGGATTGAGCATTTATACTACATTAGATTACCGAATGCAGAAAATTGCGAATCGCGCAGCCGCAGAGCATTTAAAAGAATATCAAGAACTTTTCAACAAAAATTGGAGCTGGGAAAGAAATAAAAGTCTCCTTGCCAGCTTAATAGATAGAGCAATTAAAAATTCTCCTTCTTATCGAAATGCGAACAACAATGAGGAGAAGGCAAAAGTTTATAATTGGTTAAAATTCAATCAGGCATTTGTCGATTCAGTTAAAAAAGCCGAAGCAACTATTCAAGTTGGATTTGTAGTAATGGACCCTGTTACAGGCGAAATTAAAGCTATGGTCGGTGGGGAAAATCAGGAATTTGGACGCGGCTTGAATCATGTAACAGGCATCAAACGTCAACCGGGTTCAGCATTTAAACCTTTCATTTATACAGTTGCAATAGATAACGGATATTTTCCTTCGTACACATTATTAAATCAAAGATTCGATTATAAAGGATGGTCGCCGGAAAATTCAAATAGGGAGTATGGCGGATACATAACCATGAGACAAGCTTTAGCATATTCCGTAAATGTTGTTGCCGGAAGATTAACGATAAGTGAAATTGCCCCGCCCAATCAGGTAGTAAAATATGCTGCAAGAATGGGAATAAAATCTACGCTTACGCCATATCCTTCAATTGCATTAGGAACATCCGAAGTTTCGCCGTTAGAAATGACATCTGCTTTCGGTACTTTAGCAAATAATGGCGTTCATGTAGAGCCGATTTCAATCTTAAAAATTGAAGACAGAAACGGAATAATTCTCGATCAATTTGTACCTGAAATTTCGGAAGCAATATCGCCTCAAACTGCATCTATTGTCACCGACATGATGACAGATGTAATTAATTATGGAACAGGTGCCGGGGTTAGAAGATATTTCCATCGTCCGGCAGCAGGTAAGACCGGTACGACTCAAAATTTTTCCGATGCATGGTTTGTTGGATTCACACCACAGTTGGCAGCAGGGATTTGGGTTGGGTTTGATGATCATAGAGTAAAGTTTACTAATTGGTACGGACAGGGTGCCAGGGCTGCCTTACCTATTTGGGCTAAATTTATGGAAGCCGTTTATAAAGAAATTGACATCCTGCTCAAATATTTTGAATTGTCTGATGGAATTCAAAGTGCTGCTTTTTGTAAAGAAACTTTAGACTTAGGCGATGCGAGACTAGCAACATCGTCGTGCCCGAATACCGTAACGGATTTAGTTAATTCAAGAAAAATGCCCAGAAGCTGCGAGATCCATCAAGGAGGAATTAGACAAATTCCTGAAGAGAGGAAAGGGGACACGGGGTGGTAGCTATTATTTACAAGGAATAAGTCATTACCCATAAAAGCTGGAACAGAAAGCTGATCCCTCTCGAACCAAAAGAAAGGACGAATGAAGAACACTAAATGAATAATGAACAATGGATAATAAATAAGGTATTAGTGCCTGTTATTAGTGCGTTCTTTATTTTTATAGAAAAATATTTGTCAATTTGTTTTAATTAGGAATATTTATTAAGCAGTAGTAAATTTCGCACCGTAATTAGAACAAACCATTATTTGATAAGCTTATCAGAAATTCTACATCGTAATTGCCCGGATGGCGGAATTGGTAGACGCGCTAGGTTCAGGGTCTAGTTGGCATTAGCCAGTGGGGGTTCGAGTCCCCCTTCGGGCACAAAATCATTTATAAGGTCTTTTTAATGATGTTGAAAAATAACAAGTGATTGGAAAAATTTAGATGACAACGATAAGTTCAAAAATGATTATTGATCTGTACTATTCGAGCATCATATTTGAATTGCATCAAACAAAATCCAAATTTGAAATTTTCGAAAAAAAGTATAATTCCTCTTTTAATGATTTTGAAAAAAAGATTAAGAACTCCAAAAAAGAAAACTTTAAACAGTGGGATGATTATATAGAATGGAAAGGGCTTAATAAGTACATACAGGAACAAAAGTGCTCCCTGTTGAAGAAGTAACCCTGACTGATGTTCTTAAGTTTATTGAAAAAAAATTGAGATAAAATAATTTGCTAATTTCTTTATAGCATTTGTAAATCTTAATTCATTATATCGAAATCAGGTTTACCTAACTAAACCTCAACTTTTTCAAGCGGTATATCGCTCAATTCAACTTCCGGATTTTTTTCATGAAAATAATTTAACGACCATTCGCTTGTTAGCAGCAAAACATTATTACCATCAGAATCAACAGCCCATGCAGCACCGGCGGGAAGAAGCATTTCCGATTGTTTTTTTTCATTGATTTCGGATACCACCCGACGCAATACATTCCAATTAGTATGTTCCATTCTTGACTTAGCTCCGTATTCGTTATCAAGTCTGTATTGAACTACTTCGAACTGTAATGGACCAACAGCGCCGAGTACAGGAATTTTTTGGAGCGAATTTCTCAAATAAAAAGTTTGAATTACTCCTTCTTGCAGAAGCTGCTCTAATCCGTCTCTGAATTTTTTATAATCTGCAGGATTTGGGTTATGTAAAAAGACAAAATGTTCAGGAGCGAATTTTGGTATTTCATTAAAGATGATTGAAGGATCTTCAGTAAGCGTATCTCCGATACCGAAATTTGAGTTCCCGATGAATCCTAAAATATCGCCGGGATATCCTTCATCAACAGTTTCTCTTTCCTGTCCGAATAATTTTTGAGAATTGGAGAGCCGAATCCTTTTACCGCTTCTTGAGTGATACACTTGCATATCACGGTTAAATTTGCCTGAACAAACTCTTATAAATGCAATACGATCACGATGTTTCGGATCCATATTTGCTTGAATTTTAAAAACAAATCCGGAAAAATTTTCATGCTCGGGTTGGATTAAACCCGAATTACTTTTTCTTGGGGCGGGAGGGATGGCATATTCTAAAAAGCTATCCAGCAGCAATTGAACTCCAAAGTTCGTAACAGCACTTCCGTAAAAAACAGGTGTTAATTTACCATCTAAAATGTATTGAGAATTAAATACTGCACCTGCTTCATCAAGCATTTCAAGTTCTTCATGCACTTTATCAAATAGATCATCTCCTAATTTTTCTTTTACAAGCGGTTCTTCGATATTATGAATAAAAACCGGTGCCTTATAAATGCCGCCTGCCGTTTTTTCAAAAAGATGAATTTGTTTATTCAGTCGGTCATAAACACCTTTAAAATCTAATCCATTACCAAGAGGATAATTCATCGGGAAGGCTGCTATTCCTAATACGCTTTCTAATTCATCCAGTAGTTCAAGCGGTTCACGTGAAGGTCTATCTAATTTATTCATAAAAGTAAAAATCGGAATCGACCTTTTGCGGCATACCTCAAATAATTTTTTTGTTTGAGATTCAATTCCTTTTGCTGCATCGATAACCATTACTACGGCATCAACGGCGGTTAGAACTCTATAAGTATCTTCAGAAAAGTCCTGGTGACCGGGTGTATCTAACAAATTTATTTTATAGCCCTTATAATCAAACTGCAGCACTGTAGAGCTAATTGATATGCCTCGTTTTTTTTCAAGCTCCATCCAATCTGAAGTTGCAGTACGCTGGTTTTTCCTTGCTGTAACCGAACCGGCAAGCTGAACTGCACCTCCGTACAATAGAAACTTTTCAGTTAATGTCGTCTTACCCGCATCAGGATGCGAAATGATTGCAAAGGTTCTTCTTCTGTTAATTTCTTTTAAATTGCTCATTATGCTATTGATTTGTGACAGTAAATTGACTAATAGAATATGAAGTTGGGTTTATCGGATAGTACTAATAAAAGAAGGATACTCTCATCAGAAATGATAAAGCTGCTGATGCACTTTTGTTTATCTGAATTAAAATTGTTTTCATTAAAATCTGATTACTTCATTTTTTTAACGCCGCAAATTTAGGTATTTTATATTCGCCAAACAAAATATTTGAATTTTACCATGATTAAAAGCAAGATTGTTTACTATGAATCAAAGAACAGAGCTTGATTCGGCATATAAATCGGCGCTAAAATTTGCGAATCGCCATTATGAGAATTTCCCTGTAGCTTCGCTTCTGATACCCCGAAAGCAAAGAAAACATGTGGCGGTTATATATTGGTTTGCACGTACAGCCGATGACTTTGCCGATGAAGGAAATTTTACGAATGAACAGCGGCTAAATATGCTTAATCAATTTGAAGAAAGGTTTTATCTTCTACTCAAAGGAAATTTCACGAATGAATTCGAAAGTGCGCTTCACAATACTATTACAAAACTAAATCTTACACCATCATTGTTTATCGATCTATTAAAAGCCTTTAAGCAGGACGCAGTTAAAAAAAGGTATAATAATTATAACGAGCTTATTGAATACTGTAAGTCTTCGGCTAATCCTATCGGTAGATTAATTTTGGAATTATTTAACATTCGTAATGACATGGCATTTAATTATTCAGACGATATTTGCACGGCTTTGCAGTTGACCAATTTTTACCAGGACATTCAGCTTGATTTCAGTAAAGGAAGAATTTATCTCCCGCTAAATGAAATGGAACAGTTCGGTGTTGATGAAAAAATATTTGAGAAAAGAAAAAATAATCTTAACTTTAAGCAATTATTAACGTTCAATATCGAAAGAACAAGTAAATTATTTGAGAACGGGAGAAAGTTACTTCAATTTCTTCCGGCAAGATTAAAATTTGAAATTAAATTAACTATTTTGGGCGGAGAAGAAATTCTACAAAAAATTATCAGCTCAGATTTTGATGTATTTCATAAGCGGCAAACATTAAATATGTTTGATCGGATAAAATTAATATTCAAAGCGGCAGTAAAGAAATGAGTGAAATAGCCAGCGAAATTGCAAAGAATAGCAAGAGCAGTTTTTATTATGCTTTTAATTTGCTGCCAGGTGAAAAACGCGATGCGATGAATACTGTTTATGCTTTCTGCAGACAGACTGACGATATCGTTGATGAATCCGTCGAACCGGACGACTTAAAATATGAGAAACTGCATAAATGGCGCATTCAGCTTGAGAAAGCAATTTCGGGACAAAGCGATTATCCTTTACTTAATAAGCTTGGAAAAACTATTTCACAATTTAACATTCCTCTCGATCCTTTCTTTGAATTAGTTAAAGGTATGGAGATGGATTTATTGCGGAAACGATACTTATCATTTGAGGATTTGAAATTATATTGCTATAGAGTAGCATCAACAGTGGGCTTGATGTGTATTGAGATCTTTGGTTACAAGCATCAATCGGCTAAAGATTTTGCGATAAATCTCGGAATAGCTCTTCAGCTTACGAACATACTGCGCGACATAAAAAAGGATGCGCAAAAAGGAAGAATCTATATTCCGCAGAATGAGTTGGAAAAATTCGATTATACCGAAGAAGAAATTTTTTCAAGCATTTACAACGACAATTTTAAGAGCCTGATGAACTATCAAGTTGACAGAGCGAAATATTTTTTTGATAAAGCTACTCAATCCTTAAGTCTTGATGATAAACCCTCCATGTTTGCAGCTCGCGCTATGCAGCACATTTATTACAGGATGTTAGAAAAAATAATCGATGCCGATTATGATGTTTACCGGAATAACATTAAAGTTTCGAAAATAGAGAAGGTCGGTATTTCCGTAGGTGTTTGGGCAAAGTACAGCTTAGTTTATTGATGAAAAAATGTGTCGTCATCGGGGGCGGATTTGCCGGTCTTTCTGCTGCATGCTTTCTCTCCAACTTAGGTTTTCAAGTTGAACTTATTGAAGCTTCAAATAAATTAGGCGGAAGAGCCTATTCCTTTTTTGATAAAGAAAATGATACAATGATAGATAACGGGCAGCACATTCTTATGGGCTGCTATAAAGAAACGCTTGAATTTATCAAGCTTATTAATGCCGAAGAAAATTTTTTATATCGAAAAAATCTAGAGGTTAATTTTCTTGCTCCGGATTTTAGGTTAAAAAAATTAAAAATTCCATCACTGCCTTATCCAATAAATTTACTATTCGGATTGTTAACCTTTGATGCAATTTCATTTATCGATCGGTTAAAAGTAATTCGTTTCTTTTTAGCTATTCCTTTTTATTCCGATTGGCGTTTAAAAAAATTATCAGCGTACCAGTGGCTGCTGCTCGAAAAACAAAATGAGAGAATACGAAAAGCATTATGGGATTTTTTAATTATCGGTGCGCTTAACACTAATCCGCAAAAAGCCTCGGCAAAAGTTTTTAAGGATATTTTAATTCAAATATTTTTCAAGGGGAATAAAGCTTCCACCATTATTTTACCCAGGCATGGTTTGAGTGAATGTTATTGCAATAATGCACAACGATTTATTGAGGACAAGGGATGTAGAATAATTCTATCGGAAACTGTTAAAGAATTTGTCATTGATGAAAAAAGAATTACTAAACTAATAACCGATAAGCGTACAATTGAACAGTTCGATTATGTTATAACTGCCGTACCATTGTATTCATTAACAAAAATTTTACCCGCATCTATTAATTCAAGCTTGCCTGAGCTGCATTACTCACCGATATTAAATATTCATATTTGGTTGAAAGAAAACCGGCTGCAAAAACCTTTTTACGGATTGATAGGTTCGCATGTTCATTGGATATTTAATCATCCAACTCATATAACAATTGTAATCAGCGATGCCGATGAGGGTATCGAAAAAGATAAAAATGAACTTTTTGATTTAGTGCTAAAAGAATTATCTAAATATGCCGGAATTAAAAAAGAAGACGTTGCCTCATTTAAAGTGATAAAAGAAAAACGTGCTACATTTATTCCCGATAACAATTCCCTTAACAAGAGAGCCTCAATAACAACGCCTTTCACAAATCTGATTCTTGCAGGAGATTGGATTGATACCGGTTTACCCTCCACTATTGAGGGCGCTGTAAAGAGCGGACGAACAGCAGCGGAATTAGTCAAGCAGTCCTAATCAACCCAAATTAATTTTCCCAAGGATAAGAAAATATTGGTTTATTTTTTATTTAATATTGTTTAAGTTTAACTCAAATATAAATAACATTGGGAGGAAACCATGTTATGTAAATATTTTTTATTATTTCTAATCTTCATTTACTTCACACCAAGCTTAGAAGCGCAGCGGCGAGATATATTAAGATCCGCTGAAAGTAAAATTGTTATCCACCAGAGTAATAGCAAAGTCAATGATATCTTCCCTCAAAACACTCAACTAGATCCTTCGCGAGACACGTTATCTTATTTTAGAGATATTATTTCGGAAGGAGTAACTTTTGGTTTTTTCGGGCAAGAATGGATGCTTCAGTGTTTTCAAGCTCCAACAGATTTGTTGATTGAAGGTGTCGGTATCGGTTGCCGTTTTAATGATGATAGTGCAAAAGTCGAAATCAAAATTGTAAAAGTAAATTGGACTTTAAATCAGCTTAAATCTGCCGAGGAAAAGAATTGGGGATATTATCCTGCCGATACAACTGCTCTTAATGGTGTTACAGCGTTTTATGAAAATCCCGATCGAACAGGCGATTGGGTGAATGTATTCCAGCAAAATACAGAAGAGCCTTTCGGAAGTTTTATATGGAATTTTGAAGACAGCAGCATTTTATTATCACCATATAGTAGTCTGAATTATAACTGGATTGATATAAAGGATCCGGAATCTCAGCCTGAAATTAAAAAAAATGAAATATTTGGAATTGCAATAAAAAATACTCATCCTGTTCCGGATGAAGCTCCGATCAGAATCAGAGCAGCTGGCGCACTTTTTGACCCAAAAGGATGGAAGTTTTATGCTAACGGCAGATATGGTTATGAAAATTCATTAGGATGGTGGCCTCGAAGTTATATATTTGATTTTGCGGTAGCAGTTAAATTGATTGGTCCGCCGCCGTGTAGTTTCTTCGAATTCACTCGTCTCGAAACGACACTGTCAACTGATCCTAAAGAAGTTTGTGTTCATCTATTATGCCCGGATAATGACCAAATTGATTCGGTATTCCTGAATTATTCGGTTGATAATAGTGATTTTATAAAAATTTTACTTGAGCAATCAGATTCGATTACATGGTGTGGTTTTATTCCCGGTCAAATTAAAGGAACAAAAATAGAATATTTCATCTCAGTTGTTGATAAGTACGGAAATGTTGAAGAGTCAGTACACATTACATATTCAATTTTTGCTCCTGCACAGGGAGTAAATACGCTTGCGGTTTTTAACAGTTCTCAATTTAGAGGTGTTTCAGGATATCCTCAAGATTATTACTTCGGCAGTGATGACTTTGTTAATTACACACCATATGGTTTTGTTTATGATAAATGGGGATACGGACCATTAACTAAAGAATTGTTAGACCATTATAAAAATGTTATCGAAATCACTTCAACAGACGGTCCAAGAGATTATAACGATGATGTTATAAGGGAATGGTTAGCTGCCTCACCAGATCACAATTATGCTTTATTCGGGCAGGAATGGTTAGGTATGCGTTATAATTATGAGGATCAAGATTTTTATTCCGGCGATTTTGAATATGACATTTTGGGAATTACTCATTCCTATAATGATATTAGCTCTACCGGGTCACCGAACCGATTACCAACTTTAATATTTCCTGTCCAAAATTCTTTATTAAGCGGTGCGTTGTATGATTTATTCCAAACGCAGCCAACAGATTCTTTACAATATGATCCGATGTATGAGATCGGGGGTTGGAATTGGATTGATGGATTTGATGTAATTGCCGGCAATGATGATGATATTTACGCATTAAGCAGGGCAGTAAAAGGAATTCCTTACGTAGATACTTTTTTAGTTGCAGCACACAGAACATTACCAGCCGGAAATAAAATTGTTTTTATTGCTTTTGATCCTCTGGCAATTAATTCATCGCCGGAATATTACTGG
>JAGUYG010000052.1 GCA_020061465.1 Ignavibacteriales bacterium | reverse complement strand
TATGATGCTTCCGCTTGGTTCTTTTTCGATGATAGCGCATTTGAAGATGTTAGATCCGCTAATATATTGTGCGGAGGCTCCGTTAAATCTAAGACGAACCTGTGTCATTATTCCGTTGTTAATAACGTTCCCTCCGACATGAACGCCAAGTCCGCCGTAAGTATTTTTAATTGTTCCATAATTTGTCAGGTTGTCGGTTACATAAACATCCCTTCCGGCGCAGCATTCATCTTCTATCGAGCCGGCGGCGTTTATAGTTAAGCTTTTTACCGTTACGCTGGGACAAACTACCGGACCATTAATCACAACATCATGAGAAGCTCCGGGAATAATCCCTTCATTCCATGTAGCGGATTCGTTCCAATGTCCACCCGCAGTTTTGGATGTAATTGTTTGTGCATAATTAGCGGAAATAAGAAGAACTGTAAATAAAGCAGCACTTATTAAGCTGATTGATTTCATCGTAAATACCTCTTGAGATTATTAATTCTAGTCTCAAATTTTGTTTATATTCAAAGTGAAAATTGCATAGTTAGAAATTAAACTCAATAACGCATTTATGTCATTTGGTTTGAAGCTATAATGAGAATGGGATACCTCCTCACCATAAATGGTAAGGCTAACCGAAGAAAGGATGATGAATCAGCCTAAGTTAAAGTAGATGGAGTTTCAGTTAACTTTAATTTTTATTTGTTAAACAAGCAAATATTCACCAAAGCTATTTCAAAATTTTATTTCTGAACTTCGAAGAGGTGAAATGATTATAGAAAACTAATAATCTGCGAACGTTAAAACCTCCGAAGGAGTTGTATTAAGAATAATTCTTTGACGAACGTGAATTCTTATTTTTCTATGAAATTAAATTAACTATGCGGCTATTCGTAGAATCCCATTGGAAAAGCCATTTTCATCGTCCTTGGCAGATTCATCTACTAAAGTGAATGGTCATTTTGTTTATTGCCGTCAGATTTAAGTGTCTCCACCTTCGATTAAAAGAAAGATTGATACAAGCTTTGAAGTTTCTGATTTGTTACTTGGTAATTATTTGTCCTATGGATCCTACGGATAATTTGTTTTTTATTATTTAGTGCTTCAATCGGAATTATAATTTCACCTAAGAATTGCCTGCACAAATAATTTTGGTTGCAATTTAATCGGCATTTCAAATTATACCTGATTTTAGCGCTTTTACTACCGCCTGTGACTTTGAATGCACATGAAGCTTTTCGTAAATGTGGCGGATATGATTGCGAACAGTCTGAATGCTGATGAATAATTTATTCGAAATTTCTTCGTTGCTTAATCCATCAACCAGTAAAGATAACACTTCGGTTTCTCGTTCCGATAAATTAAACTTCTCCTCCTTTGCCGGTGCAAATTTCTTGAATAATTCAAATGCTTGTTTTGCGATTGTAGGAGTCATTGGAGCGCCGCCGGCAGAGGCATCCTCGATAGCTTGTATTAATCTTAGAGGAGGAGTTTTTTTAAGAATGTAGCCGTCGGCGCCGTTTAATATGGCATGGAAAATATTTGTATCGTCGTCAAAAACTGTCAACATCAGAATTTTTGCTTTCGGTAATTTCTTCTTTAGATGTATTATTCCTTCGGTACCACTTATACCCGGTAAATTAATATCTAAAAGTATAACATCCGTGTCCTTAATTTCATCGAGAGCTTCCTCTACAGAGGTAAATTTTCCTGAGCATGTAAAGCCCTCGATTGAATTTAGTATATAACTTATGCTCTCTCTAAAATCGAGATGATCTTCTATTATGGCAACTTTGAGCGGCACTATATTAAATCCTTATTAAAGTAGTTTTAACATTCAAAAAAAATAATTCCGATTCAATGATGCATTTGCGTCAATTTGAGTTTTAACGAAATTATGGTTCCGTTTCCGGGCGAAGTTTGGATATTGAGGTCTGCAGTAATTTCCTTTGCTCTCTCAGAAATATTTCGAATACCATGCCCGCTAAGTATTGCTAAAGCCGGTTTATCGCTAATTATATTTTCCCCGCAACCGACGATTTTATGCAAGTCGAATCCATTGCCGTCATCTTTCAGTGTTAAGCTTAATGAATCATTTTGGAGTAATGCACTAAACTCAACGTTTGAGGCTCCGGCATGCTTAATTATGTTGTTCATTGCTTCTTTGAATATCAAATAAATATTCCTTTTAACCAGATCGGAAATGTTGATGCTACTTTTAGTTAGATCAATATTAGCCGTTAAATTGATCCCGTTAGCTTTGCAATTATCTGCAATGAAAACCCGAATGCGTACAATTAAATTTTCCAGCTTATCATGTAAAGGTGAAACTGCCCAAACAATATCGGTTATAGATTCCGATGCTTCGAGCAGCAGCTTATTAATTTTTTCGAGCAGCTCTTTATGCTCATCTGAAATATTCTTTAAAGATCTGCGAAGAATCGAAGAATAAATTGCCGTGCTGCTTAATGTAGAAGCCAGATCATCGTGAAGGTCGCGTGCTATCCGGTTACGGGTTGCTTCTTTTTCGGCACGTGATATTCGTACCATTATTACTCTATCAAAAACTAAATGAACAAGCGCTAATAAAATTATTACCGACGAAAGAGGAAGTATACTTGAGAACAATAATTCTTCATACATAAAAATTATAGTTTGAACTAAATAAAGAGTTACAACTGCCGAGTGAAGTAATATTTGCAAACGCCAATTCCATTTGTATCTTTTCTTTCCCCATACAGCAGAAGCAAAGACAAATCCCGCTACAAGAATTAACTTGAGTATTTCCGTCACGCTTTCAGGATCGGTTAAGTATTGATTAATCGATTTTAATGATAAAGTGATAAACGCCTGCAGTCCTTCTTCTTCTGCCACAACAATAAATTGACCGGCAGTTAAACCCGTTAATTTTTTCTTTATGCCGCTTGCCGGAAATTCGATTAGCAGATCGTACTTTAATTCTTCAGACACACCGAAGTGTGCTTCCTTTGCATCGTTCGAACAGTAACCTGAACCGCCGTTAATTTCGCGGCTTCCCACTAAATAATTTTTATCGCCGGCATGTCCGTTCTCATATAGTAATATTTTTGCACCGATCGCATCGCGGTTACTTTTTGTTCCTTCAGCTTTTACTATCAAAAAATTTTTGTTGTTAAGATTATTTACAAACAGCATACTGCTTGAGTTAATAAAATTTGCAACATAAAGATCGATATCGCCGTCGTTATCGATATCGCCTGCTGCCGTGCCGGTGCTGTAACCGCCCAATTCGGCATTATACAACTCGGTAACGGGAATGAATTTCTGACCGTTAAAATTTTTATAGAGAACATTTTCACCTACGTTAGCAACGTATAAATCGAGATAGCCGTCATTATCAAAGTCTGCAAATGAAGCACCATAGCTTAGCATCGAATCAAGTCCGATAATTGATTCGGTCACATCCTCAAATCGAAAGTCACCAAGATTTTTATACAACCTGTTTGAAGTTTTTCTGTTCGTAATGAAAAGATCAAGCATGCCATCGTTGTTGAAGTCGGCAAAAACTACTGCATTGCTCTTCGTGTAAGGTTCTCCCTCTATGCCTGCTTCTTTTGAAACATCAATAAACTTTACTCCGGATTCTTTGCTGCTGATGTTTTTGTATAAACGATTTTCATCTGCCCAATTCACAACACAAAGATCTAACCAACCGTCGCCGTCAACATCGGCAAATGAAGCGCCCATGCCGCCGCCTAAGCTTTTCAATCCGCTTTCTTCTGTAATATCTGTAAAGTATCCATTTCCATCGTTAAGGAAGAGACGATTCGTAGCATTTTCATTTGTAATAAAAAGGTCAAGGTCCCCATCGTTGTCTATATCTCCAAAAATTGCGGCATTAGTACGTTCAACACCTCCTGCGGCGCGATTTTTTTGCCGGCTAACATCTCTAAAATATCCGTTACCATTATTCAGAAATAATCTATTCTTTCCGTTTAAAGAGCAAAGATAGATATCCGGATCGCCATCGTTATCCACATCTGCAGCTCCTATTCCTAAGTAGAGCGCTGAAAGTTCCCCCGGTTTGATATCTTCTAACAAACCGCTGATGCCACGGATAACAGCTTCTTCACTAAAAAGATTTCCAGGAAGAATTTTACTATCAGAAGAGATTTCTGATCTATTGACATACAATCTGTTTTGGTCGAAGATGCAAACAGCATATAAATCCTTAAGACCATCGCCATTGAAATCTTCCATCGCAACACCGTATTCATCGATTATTTCTTTGCTTAAAGGGGCAATTTGTCTTTTGTTAAAACCGGCTGCGGAAATTTCTTCCTGCTGTTTATGAATTGTACCGAATCGCAGAAGCAAACCGTTTTCACCGGTTATCCACCCATTTGTTCTTGATGTAAAACTTATGTCAATTAAATTCTCATTGGAAGGTATAGAAACCTTTTCCCATTCGCCATCTTTAAAATGAACTACAAATCCATTTCTTCCGATTCCCCAGCCTTCGCTTTCTCTCAGCATAAAAATTTTGTTCACATTATTTAGCAATGGACTTGAAGAGTGAATACGAAATTCTTTTCCACTTAAACTATAAACGGAACTGTCGGCTAAAACTAAGCCTTTATTAATACTGTCGAAAATGCAATCGCGGATATTTTTACCTTCAAAGTATGCTATCCATTTCCCTTTATCATAAAAGTATAACTGACCCTGAAATACGAAAATCCATGCTTCATCTTGACCATTACCAAAAATAGTTTGCACAGCTCCATTAAGTGTAGGGAAAGGAATCCGAATCCAATTTTCCTTATTGAAGTAAGCTATTTCTCTATCGCCGCCTATCCAGCCGGTATGGTCTTCCCTCAAATGCATAGCGCTTATTTGGTTTGCAAAAGGGTGAGCAATTAACTTCCATATTTCACCATTGAAATAATAGAAATCGGATTCGTTGCTGTACTTATGCGAAGCTATCCAAATGTTTTTATCATCAAGAGCATAGAAGCAGTGAAGACCTACAGTTGGTGGTTGTGCATGAGAGTACACCCAGTTGGCGCCGTCGTAATTAAGCAAAAATTCTCCGGTAATAAATCCTAAATCAGGCGACAACATCCGGATGGAAGTTAAATTACCTTTGGCAGGAGTTTCAACACGAATCCAGTTGGAAATATTAAAGTCTTGCACTTTTGATGTTTCAACTTTTTCTGAATCTTTGCACTGAAGAGATAAAAAGATTGTAATGCAAATGAGCGAAAAGGCTGAGAATATTTTACCCCATTTTTTCATATTTGTGTGAGTAAGTTCTTTTTGAAATATAATCAATTTGAATTTTAATATGAATTAGCTTTCGTTGACAATCACGCTCTCGAATGTTTAACTATTCTCTGCAAAAGAAGAACAAAACTTTTCTAAGCGATCATGCTTGATCAACGGTTTTTGATTTTCAATTTCGCTTCTTACACTGAATTCTTTTAGACATTCTAACCCTAAAACTAAAAAATTTGATTGGAGACGATACATAGTTAAATTCTATGGATAATCTGAATTAGAACTCCTATTTTGTAACCGAAATAAACAGTTGTCAATCTTTGTGCTAAAAAAAGTTTCATCATCTAAATATTTTACCTAAAACTTTTTATATTTTTAAATAGAATTGTAGAGAATTACTACAAAACAGCTTTTCCCTTCTCATTAATAAGAATCGGTTTTTATCGGCTTTCTAATTTATGAGATTAGCATGGTCAAATGATAGAATTCTAAAGAATTTAACTGACAGATTAGCGGCATAATGTTTGAGTTTTGGTGTGAACTCATTTTACTGAGCCAATACTTGAAATACGAAATAGGAGGAGGAAAAAATGAAAAATGTATTTGTGTATTTATTTTTAATAATGGTAATAGTTGCTTTGTTTGGATTTACATATTCATTTGCGCAAGAAAAAATAGACGGTAAGAAATTATTTGTCGATCAGAAATGCAGCACATGCCATACGGTTGCTAAAGCTGAAATTACTTCGAAGAAAAAAGATGCTGCCGATTTATCTGAATTAAACACCGAACGTAACTCCGATTTTTGGACAAAATATCTTAAGAAAGAAGAAAAGCTTGACGGCGATGCGCACAAAACTTCTTTCAAAGGAACCGATGAAGAACTGAAAGCTCTGATTAATTGGCTGGAATCCCTAAACGAAAAGGCTAAGTCAAAAAACGAAGCAAAGTAATATCAAATAACATTATCTCTTCAGGAACCAATCAGAAAAAAATATGAAGTTTGGCATTTTCCGCTATACACTAAAAAAAACTTTCATTAAACCCTTCATATCGGTGAAGCTTTTACTTTTTGTATTCGCTTTAATTGTGCTTACAGGATTGAATGTTCAAAGTGCTTTTGGACAAAGCAACGATGATTGTTTAGCATGTCATGAAGATAATGAACTTACAATGGAAAAAAACGGGCGGGAAGTTTCTCTTTATGTTAATCCCGGAGTATTATCCCGTTCTACTCATAACAAATTAACATGCGTAAGCTGCCATACCGGTTTTGATCCGGACGACTTACCACATAAAGAAAACATATTACCTATTGATTGTAAATCCTGCCATAAAGATGCAGGAGTGAAGCATCAGTTTCATCCGCAAATGCTGCGTACTACAGGTAGTAACGGAAGCAGAGATGTCTCTTGCAAAAACTGCCACGGTACCCACGATGTAATTTCACCTTCGGCTGCAGGTTCTAAATGGAATAGGAACAATCTTAGCGAATCTTGCGGAAGCTGCCATAAGGAAATTGGTGAAAAATATGTTCATTCGCAGCATGCAATTGCATTTAGAGAAGGAGTGAAAGGTGCTCCTAATTGTCTTACCTGTCATAAACACCAAATTGCACATGTATCGGCAAAAAGAGATACTCTGCAGTTAAAAATTGCTCAGGAAAAATTCTGTCTCTCCTGTCATCTCGATGATCCGGATATAAGGGCACGCACCTCACCATCTGCGGGCTTTATTATGCAGTATGAAAAATCGGTGCATGGCTCTTCACTTAATGCCGGAAATGCAAAAGCGGCTAACTGCGTTGACTGCCATACAAGTCATGAGGTTAAGAGTGGCTTTGACAGAACTTCAACTGTAAATAAATCTCAAATTCCATTCACCTGTGCCAATTGTCATGAAGATATTTCGAAAGATTATCAGGAGAGTATTCACTGGGCGGCTGTTCTTCGAGGTTCAAAAGAATCGCCGGTTTGTACCGACTGCCACGGCGAACATAATATTTTAAGGCATGATGACCCGCGCTCGCCTGTTGCATTCGGAAACGTTTCAAAACAAATCTGTACGCCATGCCATAGCTCACTCAAACTATCCGAAAAGTACGGAATAGCAACCGATCGTTACCAAACTTTTTCCGACAGCTATCACGGTTTAGCTTTACGCGGCGGTTCGGTTGAGGTTGCAAATTGCGCAAGCTGCCACGGCATTCACAACATTAAACCGAGCAGCGATCCCACATCAACAGTACACAAAGATAATATCGTTAAAACCTGCGGAAGTTGTCACCCGGGCGCAAACGAAAACTTTGCAATCGGAAGAATTCATGTTACTTATGATAAAGAAGAAGAACCGCTGCTTTACTGGGTGGCTACTCTCTACATTAGTCTAATTATAACTTTAATCGGCGGGATGTTTTTACACAACTTCATCGACTTCTACCGTAAAGCTAAGATTAAGAAGTTAAGACAACGTGGACTTATGCCTGAAGAATCGCACGGACATGCACTGTATCTTAGGATGACAGTTAACGAACGGATACAGCACCTCATAATGATGATCAGTTTTATCATCCTGGTTATTACAGGCTTTATGTTAAGATTTCCTGATGCATGGTGGGTACGGCATATTCGTGATTTAAGCGAATATACCTTCGAGATCCGAAGCCTTCTGCATCGCACTGCTGCAGTTGCAATGGTTAGTGTAAGCCTTTACCATGTTTTTTATTTAACTTTCACAAAAAGAGGTAAACAGCTACTAAAAGATTTACTACCCCGTTATCAAGATATACTCGATGCTGTGGGTGTAGCTAAATTTAACCTGGGAATTTCTAAAGTAAAACCCAAACTCGACCGCTTTAGTTACGTTGAAAAAGCGGAATATTGGGCGCTGGTTTGGGGCACTATTATTATGAGCGCTACAGGATTTATTCTTTGGTTCGACAATACTTTCATCGGATTACTTACTAAGCTTGGGTGGGATGTTGCCCGCACGATTCATTACTATGAAGCATGGCTCGCATTTCTTGCTATAATTGTTTGGCATATATACTTCGTGATATTTAATCCCGATGTTTATCCGATGAATTTAGCCTGGATTAAGGGAACTTTAACCGAAGAGGAAATGGCGCACGAACATCCTAAAGAGCTTGAAAGAATTAAAAAGAAGCAAGTTCAATCCAAAATAGAAATAGAAGAAAAAGACGATCAGCAAATAAATTAATTACGGGGACATTTAATGACTTCACCCGTTTATATTTCTTTGAGGAAGATTCAAATTGAATTTTTTCTCTGGGTGACGATTTTCTCTTTATTGTTATTCACCGTTTCGGCAGCGGCTCAGGATAACAGCGACTGCATGATGTGCCATGAGGACAATACATTAAAGGGAGAAAAAGCCGGTAAAACAATTTCTGTTTTTGTGGATCAAAAAAAATTAGATGCTTCAATTCATTCCAATCTTGATTGCATTAGCTGCCATGCAGATCTGAAAGATGCAGATTTACCACACGAAGAAGATGTGCCGCCTGTTAATTGCGGGATTTGTCATGGCGATGCGCAAAAACTTTTTGATGAAGGACTTCACGGAAAATCATTTTCACGGGGTGATCGTTTAGCTCCAAGCTGCCAAACCTGCCACGGCTCCCATGATATTTTCAGTTCAAAAGATTCGCGTTCAAAAACATATCCGTTAAAAATTCCTTTCCTCTGCGGAATGTGCCATAAGGAAGGTGCACCGGTTCAGCTTCAACGCGATATTCCTGCTTCTCACATTCTTGAAAACTATTCGGAAAGCATTCACGGAGAGGGACTTTTAAGAAAAGGATTGCTTGTTAGCGCTACGTGTGCATCCTGCCATACTCCGCACAGGATTTTACCTCATACTGACAGCCGCTCAAGTATTGCAAGAAAAAATATTGCCGCAACATGCTCAAACTGTCACGTCGAAATTGAAGCGGTGCACAGAAAAATTATTAAAGGTGAGTTGTGGGAGAAAGAGGCTCACATCCTTCCGGCTTGTGTGGATTGTCATCAGCCTCATAAAGTGCGTAAAGTTTTTTATGAACAGGGAATGGCAGATAAAGACTGTCTCCGCTGCCACGATAATCCAAATCTTAAAGCATTAGATGATAAAAGGTCTCTCTTTGTTGATATTTCAATTCTTCAAAGTTCCAGACATTTTAATATAGCTTGCAGCCAATGTCATTCGGGCGTGAATCCTTCGCATTTACGACCATGTGATAATCTTACTCAAAAGGTAGACTGCGCTTCATGCCATGCAGCAGTAGGTGATGAATTTCAGATTAGCATGCACGGACAGCTCTTAGCTGCAAATGATCCTAATGCACCTACTTGCTCGGAGTGCCACGGAACTCATTATGTTTTAGGCAGAAGGAATCCTCTTGCGCTAACTTTTCCCATTAACGTACCAAATCTTTGTGCTAAGTGTCATCGAGAAGGTGAGAAAGCTGCGGTAAGATATACTGGATCTGAAAGAGAAATTATTGAACGATACACCGAAAGTATCCACGGCAAAGGTTTAACAAAGAGCGGTTTAACCGTAACGGCAACATGCGCCGACTGCCATACTGCCCACATGGAACTTTCGCATACTGATCCTCGATCAAGCATCAATCATAATAATATTGCTTCTACTTGCGGGCGGTGTCATCACGGTATTGAAGAACAATATAATAAAAGCGTCCACTCAAGGGCTGTAACTAATACCGATAGAGATTTGCCTGTCTGTAACGACTGCCATACTTCACATACAATCAGAAGGGCTGATTCGGAAGGATTTAAATTAACAATTATGACCCAGTGCGGCAGATGCCATGAAGATATTGCATCAACTTATTTCGATACTTATCACGGAAAGGTTTCTCAATTAGGATATACGAAAACAGCTAAGTGCTACGACTGTCATGGTGCGCACGATATTCTTCCGACTACCGATCCGGCTTCGCACTTGAGTCGTAATAATGTTGTTGCAACCTGCCAAAAATGTCATCCCGGAGCCAACAGGCAATTTGCGGGATATTTTACTCATGCTACTCATCATGACCCCGAAAAATATCCTGTTTTATTCTGGACATTTTGGGGGATGACTACGCTGCTTATAGGTACTTTCATTGTCGCCGGAATGCATACCATACTTTGGCTGCCTCGCTCAATCCGCTGGAGGCGCGAACTTAAAAGACGGCTCGAAGCTGCCGAATCCCAAGAAGTTACTGATTCAATTGAAGAATAAATTTCACTTATTATGGCTAATATAATTTCTGCTGAATACAAGACAGTTCAATTCCAAAGATTTTCGCGCCTCAATCGCGTTTTGCACATAATGATGATTGTCAGTTTCATAAGTCTTGCTCTTACCGGTATGACGTTAAAGTTTTCTTACACAAGCTGGGCTGCAATACTTTCTCATATTTTAGGCGGGTTTGAATCAGCCGGTTTCATTCATCGCTTTGCCGCAGTTATTATGTTCAGCGTCTTCTTTATCCACATAATTGATTTAATCAGAATGAGGCGTAAAGAATATAATTCCTGGAAAGAATTACTTCTCGGTAAAAACACCATGCTGTTCAATAAAAAAGATTGGCACGACTTAAGGGATTCACTCAAATGGTTTTTGGGTTTGGGCGAAAGACCTCAGTACGGAAGATGGACTTATTGGGAAAAATTCGATTACTTTGCAGTGTTTTGGGGAATTTGTGTTATTGGCTCTACCGGACTCACTTTATGGTTCCCTGAGTTCTTTACAAGTTTAGGAATTCCCGGCTGGCTTATAAACGTTGCTACTATCATTCACAGCGATGAAGCACTGCTTGCAACCGGTTTTATATTTACGGTTCATTTTTTTAACACCCATCTTCGTCCCGAAAAATTTCCGATGGATTTAGTTATTTTTTCCGGAAGAGTTCCTCTGGAAGAATATAAGCTCGACCGTCCAAAAGAGTATAATGAATTAGTTGAAAGCGGTGCACTTGAAGAATATTTAGTAGAACCTTATCCCCCGATTGTGATTAGAGCGATCAAAGTTTTTGGCTGGACGGCATTGATTTTCGGTTTCAGCATTATCATCTGGATTATTTATGCTATGATATTTGCATATAGGTAAGAAGATAAAAGGAAAAAGGAAAAGAGAAAAAGGAAAGGAAAAGGTAAAAGGAAAAAGATTTAAGTGGAGACAGGAAAATTATTTTTACATGAAGGCAGGGGAATATGAATAACGTAAATAAAAAAAGGTAATCATAGGATGAAGAACAAACTACCAAGTTCGTTTTATAACCCCATCACCCTTGCAGGTGCAGCTATAGCTGCAATCAGTTTCGGTCTTATATTGTTCTTAATGCTGCTTGAAGCGGTAAGCGGTGGACAAAAACCTTACATGGGTATAATTGCTTTTGTCGTACTGCCCACTTTTCTTCTTACAGGTATTGTCTTAATTGTAGTAGGAATCTTGAGAGAACACAGAAGAGAAAAAGCGGGAATTCACATTGATAGAAAATTTCCTGTTTTAGATTTGAATGATCCACGGCATAGAAGAGCAACGGTTATTTTTTCCTTAGGAACAATTCTTCTTTTATTATTTTCAGCATTCGGCAGCTTTAAAGCTTATGAATATACCGACTCAGATGAATTTTGCGGAACGTTATGTCATTCAGTGATGGAACCTGAATATACTGCTTATCAATTCTCTCCTCATGCAAAAGTTGGATGCGTGCAATGCCACATAGGGTCGGGAGCAGATTGGTTTGTTAAGTCTAAGCTTTCGGGTGCCTATCAGGTTTATTCTGTTTTATTCAATAAATATTCACGACCGATCCCCACTCCTATCGAAAATCTTCGTCCGGCACAGGAAACCTGCGAACAGTGTCATTGGCCTAAACACTTTTTCAATCAGAAAAAACATGTAAATACTTATTACTTGTCCGATGAACATAATTCAATGTTTAATGTTAATTTGCTTATGAATATTGGCGGCGGTAATATTGAAGCCGGACCTACTTCCGGAATTCATTGGCACATGAATATTGCAAATGAGATAATGTATGCAGCCGTCGATTCGCAGCGGCTTCAAATTCCATGGATAAGAATGAAAGATGCCGATGGCAAAACCACAATTTTTCGAAGCACAGAAATACAATTTGATGAAAACCAATTAAAAGACATTAGGTTAAGAAGAATGGACTGCATCGACTGCCACAATCGTCCGACTCATATTTATCATGAACCGGCCACTTCCGTTAACCACTTGATGAGTTTAGGATGGGTAGATCACGAGCTTCCCTTTGTTAAAAGCATCAGTGTTGAAGCACTCGAACGACCATACAGAATAAAGAGAACCGCATTAGACAGCATACGAATTATTATCTACAATTTTTATGAAACTAATTATCCTTCACTTACAAAAGAGAAGAAGAAAGAAATTGAAAGAACCATTGAAGAAGTTCAAAAAATATATTCGAGAAATTATTTCCCGGAGATGCAGGTAAATTGGAAAAATTTTCCAAATCATATCGGGCACATGTATTCTCCAGGCTGCTTTAGATGCCATGACGGCAAACATGTTAGCGATGATGGAAGAGTATTGTCTAAAGATTGCAATGTATGTCATACAATTCTCTCGCAAGAGTATGATCATCAAAAGATGCGTATTTCTTTATCGGGCATTGATTATATTCATCCCGTTGATATTGGTAATGAATGGATGACGGTTAATTGCAGTGAATGCCACGGCAAGTGATAAATAGAATTTATACATGGCAGTTAATATTCAGGCGAAGAAATTGGATTAACAAATTCTCTTACAAGCAGCTAAAATTGCAAATAAATTTTCAACTCATTTCGAAATAAAAGGTGGTTAGGTATGAATTACTCTAAAAATAATTTCGAAAAACAGGGGAGACGAAACTTTTTAAAATATTTGCTTACAGGCGGGGTTGTCGGTTTTACCGGTGCAGTGCTTTATCCTTTAATAGCATATTTAAAACCGCCAAAGCAAGCAGATGTTGAAGTATCAACCGTTTCCGGCGGACTATTATCGGAGCTGGAAAAAGATTCTGGCAAAATTGTACGCTTTGGTAACAAGCCGGTCATTTTAGTCCGGACAATAAATGATGAGCTGCGTGCATTCGAAGCAACATGTACGCATCTAGACTGCACAGTGCAGTATAAAAAAGAAATGGGGGTGATATGGTGCGCCTGTCATAACGGGAAATATGATCTTGCAGGCAGAAATATTGCCGGACCGCCGCCGCGCCCACTGCAGCCTTTCAGGGTTGTACTTAAAGGCGATGAAATTTTAATATCCAAGCAATCCTGAGGCAAATCAATGAAAAATTTTTGGAACAATTTATATGGTTGGTTTGATGAACGGTTGGAGCTAAAGGAACTCGTTAATTTTATGGAAAAAAAATACGTTCCTGTTCACCGCCATTCCATCTGGTATTATTTCGGGGGAGTATCACTTTTTCTATTTATAATTCAAGTAGCAACGGGTATTCTTCTTTTATTTTATTACAAAGGAACTGAAGATCTTGCCTTTGAGAGCATACAATTTATTATGTCTAAGGTTGAGTTTGGCTGGCTTATCCGTTCGATTCATACATGGTCGGCTAATTTATTTATTCTCGCAATTTTCATTCACATGTTCAGCGTCCTTTTTGAAAAAGCATATAGGAAACCCCGTGAAGTTACATGGATTACAGGTGTGTTAATGTTTTTTCTTGCACTCGGATTTGGTTTCAGCGGATACTTACTGCCGTGGAATGAACTTGCTTTCTTTGCAACTAAGGTTGGATCGGATATCGTCGGAGCAGTTCCGTTAATTGGTGAACCGCTGAAGATTTTTATGCGGGGCGGAGAAGATGTAACAGGTGCAACATTATCAAGATTATTTGGATTCCACGTTGCATTATTCCCTGCGATTTTTTCGTCATTATTAATAATTCATCTGCTGCTGGTACAAAGACAGGGAATGAGCCAGCCGATGGAATTTGAAGGAAAGAAAAAACACGAACTAAAAAAGATGCCCTTCTTTCCCAACTTTTTCTTGAGAGATTTAATCCTTTGGTTATTAGTTTTGAATGTGCTTGCTATCCTTGCAGTATTCTTTCCTTCGGAATTAGGACAAAAAGCCGACCCTTTCGCACCTGCACCCGAAGGAATAAAACCCGAGTGGTATTTTCTTTTCATGTTTCAAACCTTAAAGTATTTTCCGGCGCATATTTGGTTTATAGAAGGAGAAGTTGTCGGAGTGCTTCTTTTCGGAGCTGCAGGTATTTTATGGTTGTTGGTTCCTTTCTGGGATAAAAGGAGTTCGAGAGGAGAACGAAACAAGCTGATAAATTATATCGGATTGTTTGCTGTCATGTTTATTATTGTTCTTACAATTTTAGGGTGGCTGTCATGAATAGAATAAATTTTATTTTCACGGTGATTTTTATTGTAACATCTGCTGTAAGAATTGATGTTTATGCACAGGAGGATCAATGCTTTATTTGTCATGATGTTCTTGGAGATAAACCTTCCGAATTATTTAAGAACGATATTCATTTAAAAATGAAAATCTCATGTTCGGCTTGCCACGGTGGTAATAGTAAAAGCGATGATATGGATATTGCAATGAGCAGCAAAGAAGGATTTATAGGAGTTCCCAAAGGCAATGATATTTCCGAACGCTGCATAGCCTGCCACTCAAATGAAGAAAAAATGAAGGCGTACGGATCTAATCTGCCGGCTAATCAGCATGAATTAATTAAGAACAGTGTTCATTGGAAAACTTCGATTACAGGAAGAGAACATATTCTTCAATGCACTACCTGTCATAATGCTCACGGAATTCTGAAAGTAAATAATCCTGCTTCACCGGTACATTCGCTTAATATTCCTCAAACATGTGCAAAGTGTCATAGTGATGCAGTTTATATGCGATTGTACAATCCTTCTTTACCTGTTGATCAATTGCAAAAATATAGAACGAGCGGTCATGGTATTTTAAATTCAAAAAGGGATTCTAAAGCCGCCGATTGCGCCGACTGCCATGGCTCTCATGAAATTCGCACGGCAGGCGATATCAAATCGAAGGTGTACCCGACTAATATTCCAAAAACTTGTGCTGCCTGCCATAGCAATGCTGAATATATGGGGGGGTACAAAATTCCCATCGACCAGTATGACAAATTCAAATCAAGTGTTCACGGCATAGCATTGTTTGAAAAAAATGATTTGAGTGCACCGGTTTGCAATAGCTGTCATGGCAACCATGGAGCAACACCACCGGGAGTAGAATCGATATCGAAAGTGTGCGGTACGTGTCATGTGCTTAATGCAGAACTGTTCTCCGGAAGCCCGCACAAAAAAGCTTTTGATGAAAAGAACTATCCCGAATGCGAAACATGTCACAAGAATCACGATATAGTTACAGCAACTAATGCGTTGTTAGGTGTAAGCGATGAAGCGGTTTGCAGCCAATGTCATTCCGAATCCGAAAATGTAAAAGGATTTAAATCTGCAGCAGAGATGAGAAGTTTAATAGATAGTTTGGATCAGGCAGTTATTCTTGCTAAAGAATTAATTAACGAAGCCGAACAAAAAGGCATGGAAATTAGCGAAGCAAAATTTAGGCTACGCGATGCACAGCAGGCAAAACTTGAAGCACGCACAATGGTTCATTCGTTTAGTCTCGATAAATTTAAAGAAATAGTAGAAGGGAAAGGATTATTAGTTACATCATCGGTGATTGACGAAGCAAAAGCCTCAATAGATGATTATTATTTTAGAAGATACGGATTGCTTATATCGATATTGATTATATCGCTGCTTGCATTAGCTTTATATTTGTATGTGAAAAAGATAGAAAGGAAAAACACCGGGTGAAACTTTACTGAGTAATAAGGGTATCATGATTGTGATTTTGGTTTCAATTTATGGTTTTTATTTAGAAAAATTTTAAGCAGTTTCATAATTACCTAAACAATGATCACTAAACGTAATCAATCAATATAAATAGGGAGGAAAAATGAAAAAGTATCTTGTCATATCAATTTGTTTCTTGTTCGCTTTTACCGTCTACGGTCAGGAAACGGTATTTAAGTATGTAGGTGTAGCAAACTGCGCTACCTGTCATAAAACCGAAAAGCAAGGAGAGCAGGAGAAAATCTGGAAAGAAAGCATGCACGCCAAAGCTTACGAAACTTTAAAAAGCGATGCAGCAAAAGAAATTGCCGAAAAACTTGGATTAGAAAAAGTACCTAATGAAGCCGATGAATGCTTGCCATGCCATGTTGCCGGACATGGACTTGATGCTTCCATGTTCGATAAAAAATTCAAAATGGAAGACGGCGTTCAATGCGAGTCGTGCCATGGCCCCGGTTCAGAATATAAGAGCATAAAAGTAATGAAAAGCAGAGAAGAATCAATTAAGAACGGATTGACCCCAATCTTAGTTGCGGATGGCACTGCAGAGGAATACTGCATTACCTGCCATAATGAACAAAGCCCAACCTATAAGGAATTCAAATTTGCTGAGGAATGGGAAAAAATAAAACATCCTAAGCCATAATTAAACTATTTAAGAATCAAAACTTCTAATTAGTTTCACAAGAACTTTAATCTCACTTAAAGCCCTCTTCTTGATAAGGAGGGGGCAAGTGAGAGTTGAACCTACCTTCTTCCAAATCTTAATACACAAAAAGTCTTAAATTTAAAATTAATCGCCAACCTTCTGGTAATATAATTTCAAGCAATCTTGTTCTAAGAATTTTTTGGACAACCATTCATACATTTAAGTGTGTAGAATCCGATAGGATATTATACCCCTTCTCATTACCGCTCAGAGCTTAATACTTAAACTCTTTAATAATTTTTTGAATCTCCTCTTCTGTTATGCCGCTTCCGAAAGGTGAAGCAGGAATTTCTTTTTTCTCGGAATCTTTTTCGGATGATATTTTTTTCGGAAGGTAAGAATCTTTCAGCGGAAAGTTGCCTGCGCGGGCTTTTAATCGTTCTTCTATTTCATGCATGAAGTTTTGCTCTTTCACATGCTTCGGTTTGAAATCGGGCATAGTAAATCCGGAAATGCTGTTTCCCTCGTTAACACCCTTTGTTTCAAATGCCAGGCTTTTAACATTCATAAGATGTTTTGCGGTAACATTATCGGAGATGATTGAGCCGCCCCATGTTCCCGGACCTAACGTCATCGAAGGAGCTAAGGCAGTAGTGTAACCTACTGCTCCAACAGCAGCAACTGTATTAACAAGAATTCTGAAAGCAGGTTTTTCAAGGGCGAATTTCATTATGATGGGTTGATCGTTTGAATGGATTACTAATGTATGCCCTATTCCTCCGAAGCTTAAAAGGTCAATACATTTGTGACAGCCTTCTAACCACCCGTTAACAGTATAAAAAGCTAAAACGGGCGAAAGCTTTTCCATCGAAAGAGGTTCGGATTTTCCGACTTCCGAACATTCAGCAATTAATACTTTCGTATTCTCGGGAACATTGAATCCTGAATACTTAGCGATGAACGCAGCAGACTGTCCGACAATTTCCGGATTGATTCTAAAATTTGTTTGAATTGCTTTTGCAAGCTTTTGCTTTTCATCGAAAGAAACAAAGTAACAGCCCTGCCTTTTAAGTTCATCAATTACTTTTTCGCGTATCGGGGCATCAACAATAATTGCTTGCTCTGAAGAACAAAGAGTTCCGTTATCGAAAGTAGTTCCATAGATGATATCGGCAACGGCTTTTTTATAATCGGCAGTTCGTTCAATAAAAGCTGGTACGTTTCCAGGACCTACACCATAAGCAGGTTTTCCCGAACTGTATGCTGCTTTTACCATCGGAGTGCTGCCGGTTGCAAGAATTATATCAACGTTTTTGTCGTGCATCAACGCTTCTGTACCTTCTATTGTCGGATTCTTCATGCACTGAATCAATCCTCTTGGTGCGCCTACGGATTCCGCTGCATCGGCTAAGACCCGCAACGCCTCAGAAGTACACTTTGCGGTGCGTGGATGCGGCGAAGCTACAATAGCGTTTCTGCATTTAAGCGAAATTAATGCTTTATACATTGCCGTAGAGGTAGGATTGGTAGAAGGAACGAGCGCACACACAACACCCATGGGGCTTGCAATCTTTATTACTTTTCCGTTGGATTCGCTTCCGATTATTCCAACCGTTCGCAGGTCTTTTATTGATTCGTACACGTTCTTGGTACTAAATTGATTTTTTATAAGTTTATCCTGCCACTTCCCGAATCCGCTTTCTTCTACAGCCATCTTAGCCAATTTTTCCGATGCGGCATAACCGGCATCTGCCATTGCTTTGATTATTGCATCGACTTGTTCCTGGGTGTAATGCTTATATTCAAGCTGGGCTTCTTTAGCTGCGGAGGCAATATCTCTTGCTTCCTGAATTGACAATAAATCTTTATCGAGATTCATGACACTCCTTACGGTTGGTTACGGGGCAAATATATGCAGAGGTATTCACAGATTCAATTTTATTTTAAATTGAAGTGTGATAAAAAAAACCTTCAAGGTTTATATGGCGGCACTCAAAAACCTCCGAGGTTTACGAGGCGAGCAAGCTAACAGAAACCTCGGAGGTTTGAAGCAATATTACTTGAGAAGTGTCATTTTCTTTGAGAAGACTTTGCCATTTACATTGAGAGTGTATATGTAAGTACCGCTTGTTAAGCCTTCTGCTTTCCCCAATGATTCTACGGAAAAAACTGCTTCATACTTTCCTGCTGCTTTGAAACCTTCTGCAAGTGTGGTTATTTCTCTGCCTAAAAGATCAAATACTTTAAGTGTGATGTAGCTGTCGGATGTAAGCTCGTAGCTTATGATTGTTGTTGGGTTGAAGGGGTTGGGGGAGTTTTGCAGCGACTGCTGACCGATAACCTTATTATCTATCGGTTCACTTTTTTTGTATAAACCACCCTCTATTTCAACGATATTTGTTCTTGAGGTTTCATGCGGTTGTGGTCCATAATAACCTTTTACGTAGTAGTAAATCCATTCGTCTCCGTTAATGCTCACTTGTTCGTCGATGTAAGAAAAAGTTGTTGAATTTGTTGAACCATAAGAGAGTAATTTAGGTTCCCGGGATTTTGCGAAGGCTGGTTTACAATTGCTCTATAAATTCTATAACCGCTTATGCTCGTAGTTGGATGTTTGCCCCAAACTAATCAGGGATTGTTTGTTCTAGTTGTCATCACCAAACAGTTTTCCCAAAAGTAAGGCAAACAATCTGTTGTTGGAGTACCATAACCTTGTACCTCCCAGATTTTAACTATACTTCCGGTGGGTATATCCGTAAATCCATTAAAATTACATGTGGTTACTCCCGATTTAATCGATGCGATATCTTGAGAATGATCGAACATGATTGTGCAATCAATCTGTCCTTCACAATATCTCATGTCTAAGTAAAAATAAGTTCTTTCTTCGGAATAGATATCAGAAATAGTCATTTTGTATAATCCAAATCCGAATTGTTCCCAGCCCTGGTTATGCCAGCATTCATTAAATCCAAAATTACCTCCGCAATAATTAGTCCTTACTATTTCCTCTGCAGTTTGATAGTCATCTGTAAGATATCTAACCTTATAATCATCCATGCACCAAACCTGACCGAGACTTTGCATCGTAAACTTTATAGTTACTCCTTGCTGGTAGTTTCTCGTCCATGTTAAAAATTCAGCATTAGAAAGTATCACTTGAAAAAAATATTACAAGAGAAAATAATAAAACATGTTAAAATTAAAATTTTCACGTTAAGCTCCTTATTTTATTGCAAATAAAATTGGTGATTTTATAGTGGGGTGTCCCCAGCTTAATGCATTCATGAATAGAATATTATTACTCCCAATAACTGGCGAGTAACCGGAATTGCCGCGAGAATCAAACGGGAATTCCCAATTTATTATTCCATTATTACTTATAGATAATAATATATGATTATGTGTAATCAAGTAAACGTTACCATCTTTATCATTAACGAGCGGACTGTAATTATACCCCGGTAAACTTAATTTCCATCTTAGATTACCCGAATAATCTAATGAATACACCGAATCACCTGCAAAAAATAAATTCCCGTTTCTGTCTATTGTTGGATCGATTTTCCAATTTTCTCCCCATTTGCAAGTAAACTTATATGAAAACCTATCATTACCATTAGAATCAAATGAATAAAAAACAAGCGTATCATTTTCTTCAGGTCTAGCTACAATATAAATATTTCCCTGTGAATCAATCGTTGGGGATGACCTTACTTCACCTTTATCTATACTCCATTTTATTTCCTTTCCAATTACATCAAAAGCAAATAGAGAAATATTCCATCCAGGCAAATAAAGGGTTTTCCCATCCGGTGAAAATGCTATGCCTACCTGCTCATTACTATAAAATCTATTATCGGTATAAGTCCAATTCAGGTTTCCATTTTGATTTAATGAATACAATGTTCCCTTTGCATCGGTAAAATAAATATTTCCTTCCTTATCAATATTCATCCCTGTTAAGAATAATGGATTCCCTGTATCAAAACTCCAGTTCACTTCTCCGCTTTGATTTATGGAAAAAATTCTTCTGTTATCAGCCACAACAATGTTTCCCAAGGATGTGAGTAATGGTGTAGTCGCAACTTTTTGAGAATAGGAATACTTTATCCACCATTCAGGCGAACCCCCCGGATTAAATTTATATAAGACAATATCGCCCACACAATCAATTACATATAAATTATTTTTTTCATCAAGAACCAGCTCACCATATAAGTAAAAAGAAGAGTCGATTTCCCAATTTAAAATCCCTGCTTTAGGTCCTGAATAATTACTTCTGCCGGTATTTTGAGGGTCGTGTCTGTGTTTTGGCCAGGGTGTTTCTGCAAGGCTTGGCCAGGGTATATCCTCTTGATAACCCGGCGGTCTTTCTTCATCCGGCGGAGTTACACTCTTCTCGCTGCAGCTTAATGAGAAAAGGAGTAGGATTATTATCAGAAATTGTAGTTTTAATTTCATCTAATACCTCCGTTTTGTTTTTTTATAAATTAGTTTATTAGCTAGCTCTATGAAATAAATCTCTCAGTCTCATTCTACTGGAAGAGTTGAG
>JAGUYG010000047.1 GCA_020061465.1 Ignavibacteriales bacterium | reverse complement strand
CTCAACTCTTCCAGTAGAATGAGACTGAGAGATTTATTTCATAGAGCTAGCTAATAAACTAATTTATAAAAAAACAAAACGGAGGTATTAGATGAAATTTAAAATACAATTTCTGATAATAATCCTACTCCTCTTCTCATTAAGCTGCAGCGAGAAGAGCGTAACACCGCCGGATGAAGAAAGACCACCCGGGTATCAAGAGGATATACCATGGCCAAGCTTGGCGGATAGCCCCTGGCCGATGAATCATCATGATCCACAAAGTACAGGTAGAAGCAAATATATCGGACCTATTGCAGGAGATATTTTATGGAAATTTCCTGCAAGTGGGGTCTATACATCTATAACTATTAATTCGGATTCGTTGTTATTTTTAGCTCCTAGTAATGAACCTCAGGGATTGTTAGCTTTGTCCGAAAGAGGAATTAAAAAATGGAATGTTCCATTGGGGGGAATGACAGGCGAAGTTCAAACAACGCCTTTAATAAATGATAAAGGTATTATTTTTATAGCTGCAGGCGACGGAAAATTGTCTGCTTTTGATGAGCTTGGAAACAATCAATGGACTTTTCAAACCGAAAATTCGATTTGGATTAAGGGAATAAACATTGGACTTGACAGGGAAATTTATTTTGTGGATATGAATAAGAACCTTAAATGTATAGATGCGAACGGTAACTTATTGTGGAGCTTTTATAGTGAAATGTTTAATCCATATGCTAATGTAAGTATCAGTTTTTCGCCTGATGGTAAAGATTTATATATCCCTGGAGAAAGTGTTTCCCTGATATCATTCAACCTAGAATTGAAAAAAATAAATTGGACATTTGGCAATTCCTCTCTACAAGCCGCTCCTGTAGTTGATAATGAAAGCAATATATACATTAACAGTATTTGCGATACTTTAAACTCCGGCAAACCGACTCTTTATTCTCTTAGAAAAGACGGTATGCCTAGATGGGCATTTGTACATTCAAATTCTGATTTAATAAAATATTTAATGGACCCCACAATTGACTGGAATGGAACAATTTATTTTGCCTATGATACGCTTTACTCTATTAATTACAGTGGAGAGTTGAATTGGAAAGTTGCTTTAAGCGGGATTTGCGAAAGCCCTATAATTTCCGATGTGCAAAATAATATTTATGTGCCGATCATATCTGGTAATAGCGGAGAATTCGTAAAGTTTAATAATCAGGGAAATGTTTTATGGTCAGTTCCTTTGAATTTCCCTGATCACATGGGCTTTTCTCCGGTAATTAACTCCGATGGAACTATTTATCTTGTTGCATGGAATGGTACTAATATTTATGCTATTAAATGAAGGATATAAAATGAAAAAAATTATAATCATTTTTTGTTTGTTATGTGTTAATGTATTTGGTCAATATCAAACGATGTATCCAAGTCTTGAATTGTTTATGCGGGTAATAAATCAGAATAACACCCAAACAGAAATCAGTCTTAGTTCTATATCAAATACGTGGGACTATAACAAGTACACTGATCAATTTTTTATTACTACTGATCAAGATATATTGAATAGCAGTGTAATAATAACAGGAACTGATACATCTAATAATAACGGATGGGATATGGTAACTAGCAAAACAGCAGGCGGGGCTGTGTGTGGTATTGCGGTTTATAAAATGCAGGCTAATGTGGGTAATGCTTACTTTTATATTGATTTTAGGGAGTGTCAGTTTGCATTGGGAAGTCAAGCAGAAATTGATACATGGTTCAGATATAATAGGGATGAAGATAATTTTTATTGGAATGATCTACTAAGAGAGGATGTCTGGCATTCAATTTCTGGTGAAGAATTAATTCGAATCTGGGATATTAAAAACACCACCCCCTTAACTTCTTGTATTGATTACTTCTGGGAAAACTGTTTGGTTCTTATTCCATCAGAGGGATCAAACCACCCACGCTTCGTTTGGGGTCCCTATCCCGACGACGAATTTGAAGTTACGCATTACCGCATTTATATAAGAGTTGAACAAGGGAACTGGAATTTAAGAGCAGTTGTCGGTTCAAATACATTCGAGTTTACAGATAACCAGGTTGATCTAAATTCGAAAGTCGAGGAGATTGAGTATTATGTAAAAGCCTACAATGGCAGCACTGAATCGTCAGCAACAAATACTGTAACGGTGATAGGTCAATATAATCCTAACAAAGAGATTGCTGGAAAAAATACTGAACATAATTTTCGGGGAATAGCGCTTGACTGTTTTCCCAACCCCTTCAACCCAAAAACAATCATAAGCTACCAGCTTGCATCAGACAGCTACATCACTCTAAAAGTATTTGATTTACTTGGCAGAGAAATAACCACACTTGCAGAGGGCATAAAACCAGCCGGAAAGTACGAAGCTGTATTTTCCGTAGGATCATTTGGGAAAGCAGAAGGCTTACCAAGCGGCACTTACATTTACACTCTCAACGTAAATGGCAAAGTCTTCTCAAAGAAAATGACACTTCTCAAGTAATATTGCTTCAAACCTCCGAGGTTTCTGTTGGCTTGCTCGCCTCGTAAACCTCGGAGGTTCTATTAAATTTTTCGCCATGCAACCCCGGAGGTTTTTTTTAATCCTTGACATTAATATTAATTTGTTGCAAGTTTTTATTGTCAATAGGGAGGAAATTGCCACCATTGAAAAACTTACATATCCCCTTGAATGGCTGATAAGGCTGGTAACCTGTTAGCAGAAGTTATTCAATATTTCTTTAACTCTATGGGAATACTCTCAGATATATCGTCTTAATCTTACTACTACCTCTCCCGCTTATTACTCAAATTCCTCAACTCTTCCAGTAGAATGAGACTGAGAGATTTATTTCATAGAGCT
>JAGUYG010000034.1 GCA_020061465.1 Ignavibacteriales bacterium | reverse complement strand
CACATTTGACATACAAGTAAAAAATGATATAGAAGGATTGGGTTATGGTCAAATGAGAGTAAACGGCGAAATTATAGATATCGAAAATGATGAAGATGGAACAGCAATTCAAACTCATCCGTTTACTCAATATACTTGCGAAATAGTTGATGAATTATACAATATTGGGATAGACTATTATAAGTTCAGAAACTGGCAGGACGAATCATATCCTCATACGTTTTCATTAAATTATAATTACAATTCTGGATTTGTTCCAAGTGTAATTACTGATTATAAAAAAACCCACCCCCTAACCGTTACAAACAACCTGGAAGGGGGAAGTTATGTTAAATTCAAAGTCAAATGGACAACATTTGGGGAGGAAGAAATGATTACGTTAGACAATTCTCCATATTATGCTTTTCATTATCCAGATAATTTTGATGAATACAATATAACAGCATTTTCCACAATTACAGGGCAATATTCTACAGATTGGAATTTCCTTTTCTGGCAAGATGGTACACCTTCAGAAACAAGATACAATCAACAAATAACAGAAACGAATAATTCCTTTACCGCCGACTACAAAGGCATAAACCGGTCCAATTATGCAGGTGCTTATGCAAACAACAGCCAAAGGAAATTTGTAAGAACACCCGACGGGTATTTACACATGGTCTATTCTTCATTAGGTCATATTTGGTACGAGACCAGTTCCGATGGTGGCTCTACCTGGCAAATAATGAACGATGGGATTTACCTTGACAGCGGACCCGAAGCAAAACTTCCATCAATTGATGCTGTAATGGGGCAGTATTACAGGACAGCAATAGTTTTCCAGGAAAAGGATGCAACCGATCTGGATGGGAAAGTAAGAATGATAGTTTTTAATTATAACACTGATGTAATACTTGACAATGAGGTAGTAACTGAAATTACTGATTATTCACAGGATGCTGATCCCGTAATATGTGTTTCAAATATATATGGTGGCAAGATAATGATTGTATTTAAAAAGAATGAATTTGGTGCGGGTTTATATTATCGTTACGGGTATCTAGGTTACAATGAAAGTATAAATTGGTATTCCGAAATAAGTTTGCTTAATTCCACAGGCAGCAATTCAAAAACGCCAAGTATTACTATGAATAAAGCTAATACTGTAGCTCCGTTTAATTTTTATGTTGCGTGGGAAGATAATAATGCAATAAAGTATTGTGTACTTACAGCTAACTCACAAAATAGTGTTTCCCAATCTGCCATAGAAACTCCCTCAAGTGGAAATGGCTATTCAATAAATATCAAACCTAGCATAGCATTCTATCATACGAGCTTTTATCCTACAATAATCTGGTTGGTAGAAGAACCGATTACCTATATTCAAAAAGTTCAGCTTAGAATAAAATATGGAACTAATTGGAGCCAGTTCTGGACTTGGGCTTACGGAGGAGGTAACGATATCCTTAGTGCAAACATAAATAATAATTCAAGCGGAAAGTTTGTATTAGCCTGGGGAGGAGATCTAAATGATAAATATTTAACCAGCCAATCAACCACCAATACCTACAATCTACCAACACAAGGAGATGTTCAGGTATCAAATGCCGGTACAACAATGGGCGATATGAAGATAATGTCATTTGATAAATGGAATGTCCCTCATGCATTCACGGCATCACCGGTTACTCAAGGATTATATAAAACAAACGGTGCAGAAGTGGTAAGCAAGGGATTCTGTCTAACAAAAGAAGCGGAAATTTATGCAATTGATATCGGTGGAATTGAAGCTGACGGGAAAAGAATTCTATTCAATGATTTATTTGATGAGGACACAACGGAAGCAGAAAACAGAATAGAGAGTGAATCTTTTCTATTACCGGATAAATCTTCTTTCAACTTTAAGATGGATTATTATTCATCTGTTAAAGAAAAAGTAAAACCTTCGGAAGTGTTGTTTAAGGTAAAACTCATAGATGCAAAAAGTGGCGATGTGTTAGGCGTTCTAAAAGAGGAGAATAAACAAAACTTTCATTATAAAAATAACGGTTTAAAAATTAGTACCGAAGGAATGGGTAACCGTGAAGTAAAACTCTTGCTTGAATTTTTCACCGATGGATTTAATGCGGTAAAATATAATTCAGTAATCACCGATTCTACGCAGCTAAACAAACAATATTATCAGATAATAAATTTTGCCGGAGATGAAATCATAAATGATTATGCACTTCTTCAGAATTACCCGAATCCGTTTAACCCGGTTACAACAATTAGTTACCAAATACCCTCAGACGGAATGGTAAGATTAGTTGTATATGATTTACTCGGTAATGAAATAGAAACATTAATAAATAAATATCAAAGCAAAGGAAGATATGAAGTTAAATTTTCCGTAGGATCCTTTGGAGATGCAAGCGCATTGGCAAGCGGGATGTACTTGTATCGGTTAACCGCTGGAGATGTAATAATAACTAAGAAAATGTTGTTGTTGAAATAACGACAAACGTAAACCTCCGAGGTTGGCGTTACTGAAAACTGTCAAAACCTTGGAGGTTTGATGCTCAGAGAGAACATTGTGAGATAACGGTAATAAAAAGTTATAATAATACAATAAAAAGTTTTGGAATCGCGGCACAGCTTAAGGCGTTCCTTTAAACGCTTTTATAACCTGTGCAAAAACATTATAATTCACCAAGATACTTTGTATAGCAAAGAGGAATCTCGTGAAAAAAAATTTAATGAAAATTGGACTTTATTTATCAATTGTAATCTTACTCGTTCCATCAATCTCGCTTGCACAAACCGTCGGAAAAATCGGCGGTGTTGCCAGAGAAGCTGCTACCGGTGAACCACTTCCCGGCGTTAATGTATTAATCGAAGGTACTACCTTAGGAGGTGCGTGCAACTTCAACGGCGAGTACTTCATAATTAATATTCCTCCAGGAACGTATACTGTCCGGGCAACTATGATCGGATATAAAACAGTTAGAGTTACAAATGTGCAGGTTCACATCGGACTTACAACTCAGGTTGATTTCGATATGGAGCCTACAATTTTAGAAATCGGAGAAGAGGTGGTTGTTGTAGCCGAACGTCCTCTATTACAGAAAGATGTTACGTCAAAAATGTCAATTGTAAGCTCTAATGAATTAATAAATATGCCGGTAGAAAGTTTTCAGGATGTACTTACTACGAAAGCCGGATTCACCACCGATGCCGAGGGTAACATTCACGTAAGAGGCGGAAGAACAGGTGAAATTGCTTACATGGTTGACGGAATGTACGTAGAAGATCCGCTTTACGGCGGATTCAAAGGAATGATGAACAAGGATGCAATTGAAGAAATGATCCTGCTAAGCGGTACGTTTAATGCCGAGTACGGCAATGCTATGTCAAGCATCGTTAATATTGTAACTAAAGAAGGTGGAGAATCTTTTCACGGAAAATTTGAATACACCTCGCCTATGCTGAATCAATCTTCGTATAGAACGAAGAATCCTTTTGCCGGTGTGGAAGATACTTATGAATATGTTGAGAAAAGCATTATCGATAAATTGAAGTTCAAACCGCTCAGTTTAGAAGCTCCTGTAAATGGTATTATAAGTTTATCATTAAGCGGTCCTATACCTCAAGTTTCCGATTTATCATTTTTTATTTCTGGCAGATTCAAAAATGAGGACAGTTATCTTCCGCACGGTTACAGCTTACAAAGAGACGGATTTGGAAAATTAACCTATTCAGCCAGTCCGGCTTTAAAGATGTCTTTATCCGGTCAATTAACTGAAAATAAATTCCAATCATATAGTCATGCGTGGAAATATTTGAGTGAAAACCAGGCTCATTCTATTCAGAACACAAACCGTTTAGGATTAACCTTAACGCATACTATAAGCAACAGCTTATTTTACACTGCTCAAGTATCCCGCTTTGTGAATGATTTAAAAACTCAGGTAGGCGATAAACAACCGCAAGATTATGTAAGAGGACAAACTGGAGAAACAGTCTATTTCTATGTAAAAGGAGATGATTCTCGATACGCCGATAATCAAACCACCACCTACAGCGGAAAAGTTGACTTAACATACCAGGCAAACAATTATCATTTATTTAAAAGTGGGATCGAATTCAAAAGCCACAACATTAAAGTATATGAAGAATCGCAGCCGTGGCCCGGAGGTGCGCAGTATAAAGATGAGTATACCCGATCCCCGTTCGAGATAGCTGGTTACATTCAGGATAAAATTGAATATGATTATCTCATAGTGAATCTTGGATTACGCCTTGATTATGCCGACCCTAAAACAACCATGTGGGAAGACATAAGACGATTCGGTTATTTCGATGAAAATAATAATTGGATAATCGCTCCTGAAACTAATGTTGCAGCTAAAACACAGCTTAGCCCGCGAATCGGATTGGCTCATCCGATAACCGATCTTGCCGTGCTTCATTTTTCTTACGGTCATTTCTTTCAAAACCCTGATTACAATGCACTCTATTACAATCAAGTTAAGGACTTAAGTACTTCACTACCTTTGGTAGGTAACCCGGGAGTAAAAGCACAAAAAACAGTAGCTTATGAAACGGGTATAAAATACAAGCTGGCAGACGATTGGGCGCTTGATATCTCGGCGTGGTACAAAGACATAACCGATTTATTATCCACGCTTCATATAACTTATCTATCTAAAGGATATGTCGTTTTCTATAATTCGGATTATGCAAGCGTAAAAGGATTTGACTTAACATTGAGGAAACGTTACAGCAATTACTTTTCCGGCTCAATCGATTACACCTTCATGATTGCAAAGGGAAACAACTCGCAGCCGTTAGGCGGATACATCAACGCTTTTGAACAGGAAGAAATTCCGCATCAAGAATATTACTTAGATTTTGACCAGCGGCACGATGTAGCCGTTACTTTGAATTTTTTCATACCTAAAGATCAAGGACCGGAAATATTTGGAATCAAACCTTTTTCCGATTTTAACTTGAATATTCTTTTCCAGGCAGCCAGCGGACTTCCGTACACCCCTTACGTTGATCCCACAGTAAGAATAGAAATTAATTCAGGACGAAAATCATGGACATCCACTCTTGATTTTCGCATGATAAAAAGATTTTGGTTTTCTAATATCGCTGCCGGCGTTTTTGTTGAAGTAACAAATCTACTCAACAAGGAAAATGTGCGATATGTATATTCCCGTACCGGTAAACCTTTCGATACGGGAGTTGCCGGTCTTGTCGGTTCCTCGCCCGATGCCAATTACAATCCGAATCATATTGGTCCGCCGAGAATAATTAAAGCAGGAGTACAATTTACATGGTAACAGGAGATAAAAATATGCTTAAGTATATAAAGAGATATTTTATTTTATCGATAATTGTGCTGCTATCTATTACCACTGAAATTTTTTCGCAAAATCAAAATTGCAATAGCTGCCATACCGATCTTACATCAGAACAAATTGCACGCTTAACGAAAACTTATTCTTCTTTCGAACGCGGTTTGGGAATAATGGAAAAGGGACAAGTAACTAATTACCTGGGCAATTATGGAGTTCTTTCAAGTTTCCATGAATACTATAATAATTCGATCCATTGGCCTAAGGCGGCAAGTACTACGATACAATACTGTTTTGGTTTAGGATTAATTGTGGCGGTTAAGGGAAATGTAATTACTTCAGTAGTGGGTGGTCCCTCCGAAAAAGTTGATTGGTCGCCAAAGTCCGGCTCAAGAGGTAGAATTTTTTCAGGTGATGTTACTGCACCTCCACCGGATGAAACGCCCTTCCTTCCTTTAAGCGATAATCCCGAAACCTGGCCAAAAGGATATTATGATGAAATCGGAAATTGGATTAGCACTCCTTCAGATCGCCATTGGCCCGGACCTTTTCGAATAAATATTGACGAAACTTCTCCTGAGTTCGGCAATGAAGTAGAGGGTGAATTTGTTTCAGACCGCGATATCTATTCGGTTTTTGACGACAGCGAAAATTCTCATCCCGATGGACCAATCGGTATAGAAGTCGAGCAAACTGCATTCTCTTACGGTCGTCCTTATGCCGAAGATATTTTGTTCTGGGATTTTACAATTCATAATAAAAGCGGTAAGCACCTCGACAGTGTTTATGTCGGATACATCGCTATCTTCAGACCTGATTACGACAACGAAGATTTAATTAATATTATCGACAGCAACGATGACGGTAATTTAGATTTTGTTTATGTGTGGGATAAAAATAATATTAAAGATGGCGCATGGGCTGGCGATCCTACAGATATGGGAATAGTAGGGCTTAGCATTTTGCAAACACCTAATGACATTGGCGTAACCGATTTTCACTTCTTTAACCGCGAGGTGCAGCCAAAAATAGACGAAGAAATGTGGCCCGTAATTACTAGTAATCCGAATGATCCCAACCTGGGTATTCCACATGCATTTTTCCATGGTGCAAATAGACGCATTGATACCACTCATCCCGACAGTATGAAAGTATATTTTCCTAACGGTGCACCGATTAATTATTATGTAATGACAGGTCCTCTGAATTTAGAACCGGGCGAAACGGTTAAATCCTCGGTTGCTGTTGTTATGGGAAGATCAGGGAATATTCCTAATCAAGCAGATACAACTGATCTGATGAAGAACTTAAGAATTGCTCAGCAGATGTACGACCGTAAGTTTCAAGGCTCGGGTCCACCAAAAACACCAAAGGTTGTAGCTTATGCGGGAGATAAACAGGTTCGAATAGCATGGGATTCTGAAGCGGAAAATTCGAAAGATCCTTTAACCGGCGAATACGATTTTGAGGGTTATAAAATTTATAGAAGCGATGACAAAGGTATTACCTGGGGAAAACCAATTACGGATTATTACGGAAATGTTATTGGTTATCAGCCTCTGAAAATTTTTGATCTTATAAATGGAATTAAGGGTCCCGATCCCGCATTCAATCAATCTTTAGGTGATGACACAGGATTGAAGCATAGTTTTGTTGATGACAATCTTTTAAACGGCGTTGAATACTGGTATTGTGTTACTGCTTATGATAGAGGAAATCAAGACCCCGACAATCTTGAACAATCATATCAATCGCCGCTCGGAAGATCAACCATGGAATCGCATACCGTTTCGGTGATACCGGGTGTTAAAGCTCAAAATTATTCACCTCCAAATTTCAGTCCTGCTCTTGATGCTGAGGGAGCTATACCCCCTATCGGTGGAATTTGTCAAGGGCTGGTAAAAGTTGACATCATTCAACCCGATTTAATAACCGGTGACGATTATTTAATCACATTTGTTGATTCGGCAATGCAAATTATAGACGGCAAAGTAAACTACGTTCTCGGTTTTAATCTTTACAGGATCTCAGCGGCAACAGGCGATACAACACTACTTTTTGATCGTCATTTATTCTCAAATGATACAAAAGATAATCTTCCGATTGTTGATGGATTTCGTTTAACGGTTTTCGATGCACCTTCCGGTGTAGAGTTTATCGGATGGACAAAAGTAAACGGCGATACTTGCACTTTTGATTGGCGAACAGGACCGGTGGATAAATACAAAGGCAGATTAGATATAGTACCCGAGACAATCTACACAATTGAAGATTTTAGAATTACTGTGGACATGACTGAAACAGGTGGAGTTTGGGCGCACTGGTACGATTACTTCACCGGCACCGAGCAAGACTCGCTTCAACATCTTCCGTTAAAAGTTGAGGTAATTACCGATCCCGATAATCCAATTAATATTACAGAGAATACCTGGCTGTTTGAGTTTGCAATTAAAGCCCCGCCGGATTACCGACAAAGCTTCTACAGTCCATTGGGCTGGGATTTAGTACCGGGCGGTAAGGGTTATACGGCTGGCAGTCCAGGGTATTATGAAAAATACACTGACATACTTGTAATAGAAAAAGTTATTGTCGATGAAGTAACTAATGATACTACCTATTCCGGACTTTACTTAAATACCAATAACTTCCCCGATTCATACATCAACGCCGATGGAGATGCAATATTCCGTCCCGCTTTTCCTCCTTCTGATGGAGATCAATTTACAATTAAAACATATAAGCCCTTCAGAAAAGAATTAAGGTATGAATTTAATACTAGGAAGGCACAATACTTAACTACTGAAAATATTGATTTGAATAAAATTAGAGTTGTACCCGATCCTTATATAGTTTCGAATGTTTGGGAAAACGATCAATTCGGTAAAAAATTAATGTTTAACAACTTACCGAATGAATGTAAGATATCGATTTATACCGTAGCCGGCGATCATATTGCGAATATAGACCATAACGATAATCGAGGTTTTACTTTCTGGGATATGCGCACTTATAACGAACAGTACATCGCTTACGGTTTGTACGTTTATGTGGTTTCTATTCCGAACGGACAGAAGAAAGTTGGAAAATTTTTGGTGATAAAATAATAACACCTAAATCTTAGGAGTTTAAGTAAATGAAAAAAATAATTACCATACTTTTTGTTATCGGTTTTTCTGCAAATAATTTGTGCGGCAGTTTTTCTAAGGTGGGAACGGCAGCAGCACAATTCTTAAAAATCGGTGTCGGTGCCAGAGCAGCCGGAATGGGAGAAACTTTTGGCGCAGTTGCAAACGATGTCAGCACATTGTATTGGAATCCTGCGGGTTTAACTAATTTAAATTCAATCTCCGTCGGAATTAGCCATTCTCAATGGTTTGCAGAAATTTACCACAATTACGCAGGTATTGCGATTCCCCTAAGTGAAAACGATGTGCTTGGAATTAGTGCTGTATCGCTAAGTACCGACGAACAGGAAGTAACCACAGTTGAGCAGCCCGAAGGTACAGGTGTTTTTTACAATGTTAGTGATATCGCAATCGGACTGTCTTATGCCCGTGCATTAACCGATCGTTTTTCTGTCGGGATGACGGTAAAATACATTCAGCAGGTGGCTTACAATGAATCGGCGCATACAGTAGCGTTAGATATCGGGACATATCTTAAAACCGGATTTCACAATTTGGTAATAGCAATGTGCGTCTCAAATTTTGGCGGCAATATGCAGCTTGAAGGACGCGACTTAATAATTCTTGCCGATATAAATAAAGGAGTTGCAGGCGAATATAATCCCGATGCACGATTAAAAACCGAAGCCTATCCCCTTCCGTTAAATTTTCGTGTTGGAATTGCAATGGATATTGTCGGCGGCAGCGACCCTATTCTTGCTTCTGCCGATCATCGTTTTACAATGGCAGTAGACGGCAATCATCCAAATGATAATAATGAAAGATTGAACATCGGCGGTGAGTATTCATGGAACGATACATTCTTTGCAAGACTCGGTTACAAAATTAATTATGATATCGAAAAGTGGACATTCGGAGCCGGTGTGAAATTAAACGTTGGCAGCCAAACCGTTGGCTTTGATTATGCATTAGTTGATTATAACGATTTAGGAAAAGTATCACGGTTTTCGGTTGAGTTAAGATTTTGATAGAGTCATTAATCTTATGTTACGTGGCATAGCAGAAAGCTACAAACAAAAAGTAGAACTCATTCCAACCCTTCTCTTAAGAAGAGAAGGGCTTATTGGCAGAAATAACTTAACATTTAACATTCTGACAGAAACAAAAAATGTAAAGTAATTAGTGACAATAAGTCTCTCTCTTTGTAAGAGAGAGATTAGAGAGAGTTCAAAAGTACCGTATATAGAACAACAAAAATGTTTGCTGAAAAAACAAACTTTTTTAATGTAGTAGCACAGAAAGCCAAACATCCGGGGTTTCAATGATTGGTTCAACATAAATAATTTTAATTATAAACTGTAGAACAAGTTTAAGAACATACTAATTAACAAAGCCTCGGAGTTTTTATACTCAATTGCGTAAGGTGAGTTATTAACAGAAAAAATTACAAATAGATTTTTATTTCTACTTAACTTCTTTCCTCGAAGGGAGAATAGACTGAATACTTTTATTTCCAACTTAACCAATCGATTGTCCGTTCAAGGCAATTGATTTAGTAAACAGAGGATTTCAATCATGAAAAGAAAACTTTCAACATTAATATTCGTAGTACTTTTAGCTGTTCTAAATAGTCTATCGGTATTATCCGCTTCAAACGGAATACTCCAGAATGATTCAAAATCTGCAGTGCAGCCTCTTCCAAAAGGCGTTTCAATACATCAGCTTGATAATGGAATGCAAGTACTCTTAATTGAAAACCCCGCACTTCCGATGGTAGGAGTAAATGTGGCTGTTAAGATTGGTTCTGCTTATGAAACTTTTTCTACAAGCGGAATGAGCCACATGTTAGAGCATCTGCTTTTTAACGGCACTACAACCCGAACTCAAAAACAACTGTATGACGATGTTGACCGTATCGGCGGATATAATAATGCAAGCACGGCTGATTTCTACACAAATTATATGATGGTTATGCCTGCGGAGAATACTAAAGAAGGAATGGAACTTCAGGTTGATATGCTTTTTAATTCTACTTTGCCTGAAGATAAATTCGAAAAGGAAAAAGGCATAGTGTTGGAAGAAATATCAAAAAGTCTTGCCAATCCTTCAGAACAATTTGAACGAAATACTGCTTCAATTTTATATAACGGTCATGCACTTTCCTTGCCCACATTAGGCACTTATTCAACTATCCAATCAATGCGGCGGGATGACGTCCATGCTTTCTATAAAAATAATTATGTACCGAACAATATGCTTTTAACAGCAATCGGGAATTTTCAATCCGCTGCCATGCTTTCGATGATAAAAGAAGTTTATGGGAAAGCTGAACCGGGATTAGTAAGACGTGATGTGCAGCCGGAATGGTACACCGGTTTCCAGAAACCGGATGTTTCTATGATACAAACAGGCTTTCTTTACAACCGCTTTTATGACGGTAAAGATATTTCTTTGCAGGTATTTTATCCCCTTCCCGAAAAAAAGTCTTCGGAATTTTTCAAGCTGTTAAACATCGTCCTGGAAAAAAGTAAAGATGAAATTCAAAATGCTCTTAAGACTGAATTTGCAGATGTTGTCAAATCGTTAAGATTATCAACCCGATCTTCCCATTTCCAAAATTTTGTTGAGGCTGTGGTGCTGGTAAATAAATATGCTGACTATAGTGAATTGATTAATTCGTTATCGAAAAAATTGGCGAATATAAATTTCACTTTGTCGGAGGATGCAATAAAGTCGGAAGTAACAAAAGCACGCACTGAGTTTCTGAAGAATATCGAAAAGCCGCACATGTTCGGAATATATAATTCACACGAGATCGTTACTAATGGTTTAGAATCGGTTTTAGAATCATATACCGGAAGTAAATATTACACAGCGGTAAGAGACTTAGATGCCGTTAAGTTGAGCACTCCGGAATTAATTATTATTCAATCTCCTTCAGTTAAGGCTGAAGCCGAAGATATCGAATCAATAAGCGAGATAAAATTTTTTGATGAGGAAGAAGCCGGAAAAACACTAATTGTTGTTCAAAACCAATTGAGTAATCTTTTAGCGGTCCATTATCTAATAAAACATAAAGCATCTTATGAATCAAAGTACGGGAAGGATGCGGCAAAAATTTTACATGACTGCTTAGAACAGCGCATGAAGTCGGATGAGAATCAAAAAAAGAGCAGTCAATTTGGATTTACGTTTGTATTCAATGATAATCCGTATATCCCGATGGATGATATTTATTTACATCCCGATTTCGGATACATCAGAGCAGAAGGCTTGGCAGATGAATTAGATGGTGCAATTAATTTTTTGAATTCACAATTTAAAGATTTTATTCCGACCGAAGATGAATTCAATAAAGCTGTAGAAAAATTTAAAGGAATTGAAATGATGCAGATGGGCGGTGATAAAGCCAAAAAATTATTCGACGATACATACAAACCACTCATTTATGAACCTGAGCCGTATACCGGCGATAAGCCTGCATTATCGTATGACAATCTAAAAGCTTTCGCTAAGGAATATTTTCAACCGGCTAATATGATAATTTCTCTTGTGTCACCTGCTTCATGCGATTCTGTTAAGGCGTTATTTAGTCAATTCCGAAGTACTTCGACAACAGAAAAACTTCCTGTTTATAGAAAATCATTATTACTTCAGGAGAACGCTGCTGAGATTGAAAAAGACGGTAAAGGCGAGCGTTCCTATTTGTTCTGGGGATTCACAGCTCAGATTGATCCGGCTGATGCACCGCCGCTGCAGGCTCTTTCATTAATTCTTTCCGACAATATTGTATTTGATATTCGCGAAAAGCAAGGAATGGCTTATCACATGAGCGCAGGCATCGAAATAATTGACGACAAAGCGTTGTTCTATATAAACCAAGGGACGCGTCCCCAAAATGTTGACACGCTCGTTTCACAATATCCCGGCTTCTTCGGAAAGAAATTAATTAACGAATTAACCGAAGACGAATTGGAAAAATCAATCAATATGTATCTTGGCAGAATGATGTTTAGGCGGCTTTCAAGCATTAACCAGGCTTTTTATTTAGGCAGCTCTTTATACTTTCATGGTGATTTCAATTACGACAAAAACTTTCATGAAAAATTAAAGAACGTAAAGTTGTCGGATGTAAAAGATGCTGCTAAAAAATACTTGAATATAAAAAATCCGGTGTTGGTAATTGTGCGGTAAAAGCTGAATGGCGAATACTTTAAATAGTCGGCATGCACAATCAATAATGAATAACACTTAATATTAAATGATGATGTTTTTAAAGGAGAATTAAATGTTCAAGAAAACCATATTTATACTTGTACTTATCATTTCCACTTCGGTGCTTTATGCAAATTCATTAATACATCATAAGATAACTGTTCGGATAGACCCCTCGAACCATTATCTTGATGCGATAGATGAAATCACCATTCCATCGAAGTACTCACAATCTGTTTTACATTTTCTTCTAAACAGCAATTTAAATGTATCAGCCGGGTCTCCGGGCGTTACGCTTAAATTAGTTGAGAGTAATGTAAAGGCAGAAAATGTAGGGATGGACAGAGAAGACTTTGCGCTTATTTCTCAAATAGCTCAAAATAAATATTCTCTCTCATTCGATGATATAATTGATAATGATATAACAGTTACTTTAAAATTCAATGGAAAGATTCATTACCCAATTAAGCAAATGGGAGAAGAATACGCACGCGGTTTCAGCGTTACTCCGGGAATAATCGATGAGAGAGGAGTTTATTTAGCAGGCTCCACACAATGGATTCCAGGATTTACAAACCAATCATCAGAAAAAGATGAACATATAAGTTTCGAATTGACTGCAATCGTACCCGATTCATGGAGTGTAGTTAGCCAGGGAAAACGAACCTTAAATGAATCTAAAGACGGCGAGCAAATAATTACATGGATTTCTCCCGAGCCGATGGAAGAAATTTATTTAATAGCTGCTCAGTTCAATGAATACCACACAACTTCCGGCGCAACGGATGTTTTGGCTTTTTTAAGAACACCGGACGAAACACTTGCGAACAAATATTTAGAGACCACGGCTCAATATTTAGAAATGTATCGAAAGCTTGTTGGACCATATCCTTTCACTAAATTTGCTTTGGTTGAAAATTTTTGGGAAACCGGCTACGGAATGCCCTCCTTTACGCTATTAGGCGAACAAATTATCCGGTTTCCCTTTATTCTTCACTCGTCTTACCCGCATGAACTATTGCATAATTATTGGGGCAACAGTGTGTATGTGGATTTTAAAACCGGCAACTGGTGCGAAGGATTAACTTCTTATATGGCAGATCATTTAATAGCTGAACAACGCGGTCAAGGTGATGAATATCGACGAACAACTCTTCAAAAATTCACAGATTATGTCATTCCTTCAAACGATTTTCCTTTAAGCAAATTTATCTCGCGTTACAATGCTCCTTCAGAAGCTATTGGTTACGGTAAAACCATGATGGTAATGAATATGCTTCGCGAAAAAGTTGGCGATGAACAATTCGTAAAGGGATTTCAAAAATTTTATCGCGATAATAAATTCAAAGCAGCATCATTCGATGATATTCGCCTTGCGTTTGAATCTGTTAAAGGTAAAGATCTAAAATTGTTTTTTGATCAATGGGTAAATCGTAAAGGCGCTCCTGAATTAAAAATGAATGACGCTGCATTAAAAAAAGTCAAAGATAAATATTCCCTCAGTTTTACTTTAACTCAAATTCAGGATTATGATGTCTTCGTTTTGGATGTTCCAATCGCTGTTTCATTCGAGGATAAAGTTGAAATAAAAAAAGTCGAAATGGCTGAAAGAGAACAAAGCTTTGAATTTGAATTAGCCGATCATCCGCTCATGATTCAAGTTGATCCCAAATTCAATGTTTTTCGAAAGCTTCATTATAATGAGATTCCCCCTTCCCTCTCAAAAATTTTCGGCTCTGAAAAAATATTAATTCTTTTACCATCAAAGGCAGAAACTAATCGCCTGGAATATTATAAAGAACTTGCAGCCACATGGGCAAACGATCCGACAAAAAAAATTGAGGTGAAATCGGATAGCGAGATAAAAGAACTTCCCGCTGATGTTAGCATTTGGATATTTGGACGTGAAAATAAATTTGCATCTTTAGTAAAAGAATCACTAAAAGATTACGATGCTGATTTAACGGATGAATCGATTCGTTTCGGCAAAACATCTTTTGAAGCAGAGAAGAACAGCTTTGTAATTTCGGTTCGTCATTCTGAAAATCCGGATGCCGTTTTAGTTTTTTTATCAACCGATAATAAGAATGCGGCTCAAGGATTAGCACGGAAACTTCCTCACTACGGAAAATACAGCTACCTGGTTTTTGAGGGAGAAGAACCGGCAAATATTGCTAAGGGTGAATGGGAAGCGGTCAATTCACCTCTGAGTGCTTCAACAAATTGGCTTAACGAATCGGTTAAGCCCGAAGCAGTTACTTCTTCACCACGAAGAGAAGCGTTAGCAAAACTTGCACCGGTTTTTTCTGCCGAAAGAATGATGAAGACCGTTGAATATTTAGCAAGCGAAGAATTAGCCGGACGCGCTCCCGGTTCTATTGGAATAGACAAAGCTGCTGACTTTATTGTAGAGCAATTCAAGTCAGCCGGTTTACTTCCCGGTGCTGATGACGGTAGTTATTTTCAAATCTGGGATGAAGTGATTGACGCTGAAGGTAATAAAGCACCTGTTAAAAATATTATCGGAATTATTCCCGGTTCAAATCCTGATTTGAAAGATGAATCGGTTATAGTTTGCGCGCATTATGATCATATCGGTTTAGGATGGCCCGGTGCAAGCAAACAAAATATAGGGAAAATACACTACGGTGCCGATGACAATGCAAGCGGTGTTTCTGTAATGCTTGAGTTGGCTCAACTATTAGGCAAATCATTTAAACCACAACGCACAGTTGTTTTTACAGCCTTTACTTCTGAAGAAAGCGGATTAAAGGGTTCGAAGTATTACGTAAATAATATGAAACACTTCCCCGCCAAAAAAGCAATCGGCGTACTCAACTTCGATACGGTAGGACGGTTGGGTGAGAAGAAACTGTTGGTGTTGAATAGTTCGAGCGCCAGAGAATGGAGATTTATTTTTATGGGCGCCGGTTATGTTACCGGAGTGGAAGCCGAAATGGTAACTCAAGACCTTGACGCAAGCGATCAAAAGAGCTTTATTGATGTTGGAGTTCCTGCTGTTCAATTCTTCACAACGCCGCACGAAGATTACCATAAACCGACTGACACGGCTGATAAAATTGACGCAGCAGGTTTAGTTAAAGTTGCCACGTTTGCCCGCGAAGCCCTTCTCTATTTAGCCGATAGAGAAGAGCCTTTAACTTTTCAAGGACAAACAGCTTCTGAAGAGAAAAAACCTCAAACAACAGGTGAACGAAGAGTTACTACCGGTAGCATGCCCGATTTTACTTTTTCCGGTGAAGGTGTTCGTTTAGCGGATTTATCAGAAGATTCTCCCGCTGCAAAAGCTGGATTGCAAAAAGGAGATGTGATAATCAAATTAGGTGAGTTCAAGGTAACTAAACTAAGCGATTACTCAGAAGCCTTGAAAAATTTCAAGCCCGGCGATGTTGTTGAATTAATTTATTTGCGGGATGGAAAAGAAAATAAAACTTCAATCGAATTAATAGAAAGGTAAAACTTGATTTCAATTTATTCACAAATAATCGAAAGGAGAGAAGTTTGAAGAATAAAATTACCTTAGAAGCACTCTTTATGTTATTACTCGCAGCGGTAGTATTTATAACATTCGGCTGGTTTTCCAAACAGAACCAGGTACAAAAGCAAGAACAAGAAGAATTTGAAGTTTGGGCAATACCAAACATTGATGAAGGTGCCGAGTTCTATTTTTCGCCCGATGGTGAAAGTCTGATAGGCAATGCGAAATTCGAAGATGACCCAACTCATCAAGTTTACACTTTTAAGATTGATGGAACGGACATCTTGAGAATTAATGATAAAGGAGAAGATGCATGTTCATATTATTTCCCCGACGGAAAAAGATTGGTATACACTTCAACAAAAGATCATCCCGATTTACCGAAAGGCGATTGGTCAAACGCTAATGATTATCCGCAAGGTGCAGAACTTTATATATGCGACTTAGACGGAAGCAATGTTAAGCGGTTAACGAACAACGAATATTATGATGCAGAGGTCTCTGTATCACCGGACGGTGAATGGATTTTATTCGGTAGGCAAACTGAAGGTAAAATGGATTTATGGCTTATGCGTCCTGACGGGAGCGATGAACACCAAATAACATTTACGGAAGATTGGCAGGAAGGCGGTGCGTTCTTTATTGATAATGAAACCATCATTTATAGAGCATGGGAAAGAAAGGTACAAGGTACACGTCCTATGCCAATGTCAATTTACACCATGAAAAAAGACGGTTCGGAAGTAAAGCGGATTACGCATGATGACGGGACAAATTGGGCACCATATCCTTCACCTGATAAAGAACATTTCGTATTCGTGAAATTTTTACAGCCGCGCAATTATGAAATTTATTTGATGAGTCTGAAAACAGGTAAACAAACCCGCTTGACTTATTACGAAGGATTTGACGGACTGCCATCGATTTCACCGGATGGAAAACTGCTGCAGTTCGCATCGAACCGCGGCGCTTCACCCGAAGAGAAGATGAAGATAAAGCCTTACTTGATGGATATCTCTTCATTGAATATTGGTCCTAAAGAATAATCAATTTGTTTGTTAGTGATTGATTTTTTGCAAGTTCTTTTTTAGAGGGTGACTTGAAGAATATTCTATTTGTGTTCCTTTGTGGATTGGTGTCTTTGTGGCATTTCAAACTTTGGATTTTTCAAACGAAATAGAATCAGTAGCCACTCCCAAAGGGATGCCTTCGGCATAAGACTCAAATTCACGAAGTTTTACAAAGAATTTATTAGTCACCTTCTACAATTTGGTCAGCCTAAAGAATAAATCGAAAATACAAAACGGATTTTACCGCTTGAAAACTTTTTGATATGAAAACTTTTTATATACTACCACTCCTATTTATATCTCTTTCAACATTTATTTTTTCACAGGATGAACACACTCCAAAAAAATTGAATGAAGATATACGCTACTCTGTTTTCGGTCCTCCGCGTCCTGCTGTTTGGGAATTTCAATTGTCTTATCTAAAAGAAGATTCGGAAAACATTTCGTTATTTAATTTTTACAGAAAAGACCAGCGAAACAAGACATTGTTTTTTAAGATTGCCAACAATGGTCTTAATAATAGAAACGAGCTGCGTGTAAAAGAGGCAACCGGCGGAGCGGTGCTATTTCCTATCAATGATGACGATAGATATCAGCTTGACATAGGCGGAACATACGATGTAATAAAAGATACTTCACTGCATGAGAAATCTGTGTTCTCAAGAATCACACTTAGACCGCAACCTAATTTATGGTTTAGAGTTGGTTATGAATACTTTGACGGATTTATTCCGAGCGGTTCATCTTTATTTAAAAAGACTGTTCTTAATTCCTATTATGCGGTTGGAAAATTTTCCATAAGTGCATTCTCACTTGTTGCGCTCGCAGGCAGAGGAAGAATTGACGAAAGAATTAATAATCGTTTTGGTTTAGCCGGAATAATTGAGGGTCCTTACAATACTTTTTTCCTTGGAGGATATATTAAGAGCACCGAACATAAAGAAAATGTCCGAACGCTTGCTGTTGGACGCTATGCCCCATTCCGTCCCGATGGATTACCGAGTGCTTTCTTCATCTGGAAACACAAAGAAAATTACGATTTTCAATTAGGTGGAATTTTTTGGGGGGGAAACAATCTTTTTGTTAAACCGGCTGCAATCGGTATGAGTCAAGGAATATTTATAAGCAGCGCAGCTCTGCGGGAAAACAGCAAACTGAGACAGACTCAGTTGATGAGCATAACCGACGATTACAGAAACTCCGATATAACTATGTTTTATGTTTATCTTGATCAAGGAATTGAGATGATACCGGGAAAGCTAAACCATGTAGGATTTAGAGCAATTCAGTTATATAAAATTTTTAGTGAGATTAGTTTTTCTGTTATTACAAATCCTGTTCTAGGATTATTCTATAATGAAGAAATTCTGCCGGAATATAGTCCGGCTCTTCGGTCTTTTAGTGATGTCAAATCTACATTTTGGTCATTTCAAACCGGAGTAACAGTTAGCAATGTCTTCATATTTAACGTAATTCATTCACCGAAAATATCCGAATGGATTGTTGCGTTGTCGTTTGTTTATAAATAAAATGGTTCTCGTAATAGAGTTGGGTAAGATGATTGAAAGCAATTACTTGATTATTCAGTATTCGTATTTGAACGTTGGAAGGGGAAGCCACCAATTAACACTAATTAACACGAATATAGTTATTTAATCGATAAGAAATCTCTGCCGTTGAACTTTCGAACCAAGTTAAAGACAAGGCGGATTGATGTTTATAAGTCTTTTCCCTTAAACAATTTTAATCCGGTTACAAACGGAAGAGCAATCCAAAGAATTAATGAAAATATTGCAATTAATATTCCCAGCATATTACCGAAGAATTTTTGGAACACTGCACCCGTATATCCCATCAAGGCTGAAATATCAAGCTTTAAGAGAATAAGTACTCTTGCAGAATCTATAGGATTGAGTAAAGTAGCAATTAATGCGGGAGTTTCTAACGGATAATCATTGAATGATATCATGGTAAATAAAATTATTCCGTCAAATACAACAGCGTAAAACAACCAGAGCAGTAATGAAATCCCGAATCCGCGTGCTTTATCTGAATTTGTAACAGCTACTAAAAAAGCTGCGGAAGAAAAAATAAAAGTTAACAGAATTCCCGAAGCAGCAAGCAGCGCAAAAGTATAGAGATTTTGAACGTTGACCTGACCTAATAATAAGTAAGGAACAGTAATACCAATTATAAAACTAACGGAAAGTGAGATTGCGATACTTAACCACATTCCGGTATAAAGTGTAGATCTTTCGATGGGCTGCGACAACATGAACAAAATGAACTCTTTAGAATTGTAAAAATATATCGTTCCATAGATGCAGCTTACCAGAGGAATAATTATAAGCACAACGTTCATCAAGCTTATAATTACTCTCGAATCGTCTCCGGCAAATCGGAATAATCCGTAAGTCAAAAGCAGGAAAAAAAGTAGATAGGCAATAAGCCATTTGCTTCTTAAAACATCTCTTAGCTGATATTTAATTATTTTTAGAATCGTTTCCATCAAATAACTCTTTCATTAAACCGGCTACTGCTCTTTCTAAATTCTCGTACCCGTTTCTATTCATTAACTGATTAGGGCTTCCTCTAAAAAATATTTTACCCTCCATTAAAAATACTATGTCGTTTGAAAGCTCTTGAATGTCGTACATATTATGTGAAGTTAGTATAACAGCTTTCCCGTTATGATTTTCTTTAAGAATTTTATCTTTCAAATAACTGCTCGAAATAGGATCGAGTGCCGCAGTAGGTTCATCGAGAATTAGTAATGCCGGATTGAATAAAAAGGCAATTGCAGCATTAATTTTTTGTTTTGTGCCGCCGGAAAGATTCCTAATTGACTTTTTCATCTCACCACTTAATTGAAATAATTCAATCAATTCGAGGTCAAGACTTTCCTTTTTTCCCCGGATATCCTTTAGCATTTCGATCAACTCGGCTGCGTTAAGATTATCGGGATAATTAGGCGACTGCGGCATATAACCGATATCGCTTCTATATGAGCAGCCATTAATATCCTTTCCGTTATATCTAATTGTTCCTGAAGTACGTCTTACTAATCCAAGTATAATTTTTATAAGTGTGGTTTTACCTGACCCATTAGGACCCACTATTGCAGTTATATCACCTTTCTTAAATGTGACATCGATATCCGATAAAGCTTTCAGCTTTCCGAAATTTTTATGCAGATTATTGATTTCGATCATAATCTCTTTCTCATCAATGGTGCTTCATCAGTCAAAGTTTTTGGAGTAATCGAAGGCAATGCTCTTTCTGCAACATCTAATACATCTACAAAAAGACTTCTTAGGAAAATCAGTGCGGTTGGCGTATTAGCAACTATCATCGAATAAAGGCGAACCGGACGAAACGGAATATCTCCCTTGCCGTCTTTGTTAAGATCGTATCCTTTATAGTTATCCCAGTAATTGTTGATGAATTTATTATAGTGCTGCTGGCTGTTAGTAGCTACATCAAAAGAATTTCCTATAAAATTATTTTTGGAAAAAACGTTATCTACCGAATTAGCCATTAGCCTTACTGCCCAGCCGTTTTGATTAAAATCATTTCTGTAAATCTTTACTCTGTTCGAACCTTCCGAATAAAGACCAATAGTATTTCTTGTGAATTTATTTCCATAAACTTCACTATCGCTAATTTCTTTCAACAGCAATCCGTAAGAAGCCGAGCCCCAATTATCAACGAACAAATTATCGGTCATCGTAACTTTTTTCGTATACATCACCGCAACACCCGCACCGTTTTCTTTGAATGTATTTCCGGCATAATAGCAGCTATCTGAAAACATAAAATGCAAACCGTAACGCAAATTTTTATAGCTTATATTCGATTTTATTTCTCCTTTTTTAACGAACTCGAAATAAATTCCGTCCCTATGACCTTCAATAGAATTATTTTCGATAATAATATTATTGCTGTTCCACAGATGAATGCCATTGCCGGAAGCGGTTTCTTTTAAATTAGAAGCTTTAATTCGATTTTTCTTTACAGCAGAATTTGAAACTTTTGAAAGGTAAATACCGAAAAAATTATTTAGAAGTATATTCTCTTCGATAACGCAGTTGCTTACCGATTCTAATTTAACGGCGGCTTTATCCTCAATATAGCTTATTCCTGAATTTTGAATTGTAATTCCTTTTATAGTAACATTATCAGCACGTATAATAAATCCTTCATCTTTACTAAGTGCATCGAATACCGGGTTATCAATCCCGATGATTGAAACAGATTTATCGATAATTATCGGGCATTCCGAATAATATCCGCCCTTAATAAAAATTCTATCACCATCTTCGGCGGCTTTCAAAGCCGAGGCTGCGGTTAAATGTTTTTCACCTTTTCCTACGAATATATCTTTAGCAAAAACATAGTTCAGGTTTGCAAATAAGAAAAAGAAACAGAAGAAAAATATTTTAAGAGCCGTTAGCATTTAATTATAGTTTGTTCTTTTTGAAAAAATTTATTAACTAACCTTACGTAGAAACGCAATTAGTAACCTTCGAGGTCTTAGTCAGCGACCTCGAAGGTTTAGTTGCGTAAGCTGAGTTATTAATGCTGAAGCATCATTTTCCGGTCACCTTTTTCCAGCCATTTCTCTTTTACAAGATTTTGAACAGCCTCCCAATCAAGAATTTTACCACCGAACATTTCAATTAAATTTTCGGCTCCTTTTTCATCACTGTGAGATGATAGATACAATCCCATCGGACTTCGCAGCCGAGAACTTTGCACAAAGACTACCCTTTCAACGCTGAGAAAATCGGATGGTCTATCAAAGTCTGTAACAACAACATTGTTTTCACTTTTATCTTCCAGTTTTATATAGTATGCAGTTAGGCATTCGATTGAATCGAACTTAAAAATTTTGCCTTTTGAGGAAATCAGCTCAGTACCGTAACGTTCATCGCTAATTAGCATTCTGCAATATGCGCATTCGTCGGATCCGTAATTTATCGGTTCGGGCTGCCCTTGACAGCCGATGTTAGCTGCAAAAAATGTAATTGCAATTAAACTGACAGCATTTATGATTCGTAGATTTTTCAATTTCCTTTTTCTGATTTTGATAAATAAATTGATATGAAACCCAGCATGAGTGAAACAGCTACAATAATTCCACCGATATGAGGTAAGGAAGTAGCGGTAATATTCAACATTTTTTTCGCACCAAAAAGCGGCGGCTGGTAGCTCATTCCGGGAACTTTAATCGGTGCGTTCGGATTGAGATCATGTCCATAATCATATTCCCACAGATAGAAATCTACCAAACCGCTTATAGCAATTATTACAAATATTACTACCCAGGTTATTAACAATTTTTTATTCCCACTGAATGCGACAAGCAAACCGGACAAAATGAAGAAACCAATTACAGGCGGGATTATTTTTAATTCGGGAATAGAATCTGGTGTGATTGGTTTCATTCCAATATAATGATTTAACCCATTTATATTTTGAAGATCCTGAGGCTGTTGACCCGTAATTTTATTGACCCAGATATTCAGACCAATTCCTTCAGGGTACTGCGGTGCTTCTAATCTTATCATCCATATCGGTTGGAAGTATACTCCAATCAATATTACTGAAGCGATCATTAAAATAAGTCTCGATTTTTTGTTCATCACAATTCTTAAATTTTAAGAGAGATGGCATCCTTAGAAGAGTTAAGTAATCTTGAAGATATCATCTCTTCGCTAACCAAAAATAATTTAGAAAATTTCAGGCAGTGCAGGTGGATGCCCGCACTGCCCCGAATATTAATTGCCAGTTCCGTATTTTATGGCAACATTGGAACCGGCGGGTGATACTCTTATGTAACCTTGCATTTCCTGATGAAGTGCTGAACAGAAATCGGAACAGTAGAATGGATAAATCCCGGCTTTTTTCGGAATCCATCTCATAGTTTGAGTTTCGCCGGGCATAATTAATAATTCAGCATTGTTCGCTCCGAGCACTGCAAAACCATGCGGCAAATCCCAATCCTGTTCAAGATTTGTTACATGGAAATAAACCTCGTCACCAACTTTTATTCCTTCAATGTTATCGGGATTAAAATGGCTTCGTATGCTCGTCATATAGACTCTCACTACATTTCCCTCTCGAACAACTTTTGCATCGCGCTCACTTTTTGTTACATACGGATGATGATTATCCTCAATCTTATAGAAACGAATTTGATTATCCTTAATGACCTCAGCGGCAATTCCTTGAGCATAATGCGGTTCACCTTCGGTTGGAAAATCGAGCAGCAATTTCATTTTAGCGCCGGATATGTCAATTAATTGAGCGGAATGAAATAACTCAGGACCCGTTGGTAAGTAACGATCTTTAGTTATTTTGTTTAGTGCAACTAAATATTTCCCCCAAGGCTTCCTGCTATCACCGCCTGGAATCATTAAATGACCCGGAGAGTAGTACGTTTGAATTCTGTCAACCACTTGAAAAGTTTCGAGTGACCATTTAACTATTTCAGATGATATAAATGAGGTTGTGTAAGCATATCCTTTTCCGTCAAATTCTGTATGCAGCGGACCCAATCCCGGATTTTGTACTTCACCTGCAATTATGGCATCATACTTTAACACCGGAATGCCTGAAACTTCACCTTCAAAATTTTTTTCCTCAATAGCCTTAACCATTTTCTCAAATGAATGAACCGGAATAACCGTTGCAAGCTTACCGCCGGCTACAATAAGTTTTCCGTCGGGACTAACATCTACGCCATGAGGTGATTTAGGCGTAGGTAAAAAATACAAAATACCCGGAAGCTCTTTCGGATCAAGTATTCTGACTTTTTCTATAACATCGCTTTTTGAGATATGAGTTTTCGAATCGTAGTAATTACGATAATGCTGCCCATCGATTATCTTGCCTTTTCCCTGCTTAGCAAATTCAGCCGCTCGCTTCCAATTCACTGCGGCTATAAAGTCTTTATCATTTTTAGATGCATTAATTTCAAGCAGAGTGTTGGCTTCTTCACTGTTATAGGAAGTAAAAAATGCCCACCCGGCTGATGGACCCTTCCCGGCATGAGCAATGTCGTAATTGAAACCCGGAACTAAAATTTGAAAATCCAAACTCATTTTCTCTTGTTCTTTATCTACTTTAACAAACGAGATTGTTCCCTGAAAATTTTCTTTGTAAGAGCTTATGGAAACATCCTTCTCAGTCGTAATCGGAATGCTAAATCGTGTTGCAGCAGAAACATATTCGGTATTTTCTGTAACAAATGAAGAAGCATGATTACCGGCTGAGTTGGGGATTTCAATTATTTCAACAGTTTTAAATGTCTTCAAATTGATTCTTGCAATTCTTGGAGTATTATTCTCGTTAATAAAAATCCATCTGCCGTCGGGTACTCCATCGGTTTGAGAAATTTTTGGATGATGTGCATCTCCCCATGGAATAAAACCATAAGAAGTATTGAACATAGCTTTAGATTCTTCGGTATAGCCGTAACCACTAACCGGAGTTTGAGAAAAGACCGGAATGGTAAATAAATGTCGCCCGGATGGAAGTCCATAAACCCCTATTTGACCGTTATAACCACCGGACAAGAAGCCGTAAAATTCATCATGAGAGCCAGGCGCTACATATACATGAGCGGCTGCATCGCCTTGAAAAATTTCTTTTTTATCATTGCAGCCAACATAGAGAGCACCGACAAGTATTATGATAGAAGCCATCGCTATCAGTTGTTTTTTGTTAAATGTTCTCATTGCTTAACCCTTAATGTTAGTGATTAAATTTATTTGTTTAATGAGCGGAAATATTCTAATAACGCTCTCGCATCATCCATGCTGATGTTTTGATTGGTCATAGGCGTTAAATACTCAGCAAGCATTTTTTTTGCTTCAGGATGCCGTTTTAACATTTCATCAGGATTGAGAATCATATTTATTACATATTCGGGAGTTCTTCTCTGCAATATATCTCGCTGTGCCGGTCCAACGTATCTTTCATCTAATTTGTGGCAAGCAGAACACTTTTCCACAAAAATCTTTTCTCCGCTTGCAGCTAAGGTTTTGTCTAATGCTCCAAGCTGCAGTTTAGCATCGACAGGACCGATTCCATTCTCAACTTCGAAGGCAGATAATCCGTTCTCTGTTTTGGTTGAAGTTTTATCCGCTTCTGGCGAATCAGTGTTCTGACCGCATCCGATTACAAGTATAAAAGCTGCGATAACTACTGTTCCAAAAAGTTTTTTTGTCATTATTTTTCTCCTTTTCAGACTATTTTATCTGATTTTATTTTATAACTTAATTATGTTTGGTTCATATTAATCAGGCACAAGTCAATATCTGGTTATAATTCTAATTAAAGCAATCATAATCCAATTTACGTCAATTAAAGATAATATTGGATTTCAATCAGTCTTCCCAAAACTAATGCTCTTTTTGTTTTGGATTTAGCAGAATTTCAATATCGGATTATTTTGTCTGATTTAACTTAAAAATAAATCTCGACTTTGTCAATTAAAATCGACATAAAGAGGAAAATTTTTTATTCTCATTTGTCATAATTGTAAACAATGTAGATAGAGTAAGAATGAAATGAATTTTGATCGAAAAAAATTGGAGATGTCCGGCAGGGTGTCTATATGTATTTACCTTTTTTTTGTTTTTAGTGAAGACTAATCTTTCATAAAAATTTTACCACTTTTTTGTTATAAATGAAAAAGACGCCCCAGCAGAGCGTCTCTACAATCAAAAAAATTAAACATCCCAGGATATTATTTATCAGCAGCTTCCTTCATCAATTGTTCCGCAACATCTTTACCCAAATAAAGATCGATGAAGAAATGAATTACGTATAAAATTGGAGTGAGCGAAACCGCTACAATAAATTTATAAATATAATTTACTAATCCTATAACAAGAACTAATTTCAAATCCCACCCTGCACCGATGTAAAAGGCAATAAACAACACCACGAAACTGTCAATGAATTGCGATACAACAGTTGAGCCGGTTGCACGAAGCCAAATTTTGGGATTGCCTGTTCTTCTCTTAACAAAGTGAAAAACCGTTACATCGACTAATTGCCCGATTAAAAATGCTGTTAAAGAGCCGACGATAATCCATAATCCCTGCCCGAATATTACATTGAATGCTACATCCATATTCAGCGGTCCGTTTGGAGTAGATCTTTCAGTCCAGAAATCCGCCGGGTATAATTGCATAGCAAAATAAACCATCAAGAAAGCGTAAAGAATTAATCCGGCGGCGGTAAAAGAAAGGAAACGAACGCCCTTCCGTCCATAATATTCATTAATTATGTCGGTCATAATAAAAACCACGGGCCATAATAAAACACCGGCAGTTAAGTTAAAAGAAAGGTTGCTGATGCCAAAAATCGTTAAATCCACCGGAAGAATTCCTATACTTTTTTCCAATGAAAAAATTTTAACTCCGATAAATTCTGCTAACAATGCATTAGCAATAAAGAATGAACCAAGTATATAAAACAAGCGGTTTTTTTTGTCTTTCATAAAAAATCAAAAATTGTGAATTGATTAATAAAAAAACGGTATAGTCTTCAACAAAACTATACCGCCTAAAATTAGTAAAATTTTCGAACTAAAGGATAAAAACTTTACCTACCTTTTTTATGAGCATCGACAACTGCGATAGCCGTCATATGAACTATGTCTTCAACCGTTGCGCCTCTCTGAAGTACGTGGATAGGTTTTTTCATTCCCATTAAAACGGGACCGATTACAGTAGCTTGTCCAATTCTTGCCATCAGCTTATAAGCAATATTTCCGGAGTTGAGATCAGGGAAAATTAGAACGTTAGCGCCGCCTTTAATATTACTAAATGGGAAATCATTATCTAAAATCTGAGGAACTACAGCCGTATCGGCTTGCATTTCACCGTCCACAATTAATTCAGGGCGAAGCTGCCTAACTTTTTTTACTGCTTCTTGAACCTTTAGTGATTCAGGATATTTAGCGCTTCCAAAGTTGCTGAAGGAGAGCATCGCAATTTTTGGCACAACATCAAATTCAGTAACAGCATCGGCAGCGGAGATTGCTATCTCTGCCAATTCATCAGAGGTAGGGTTGACGTTGACGGTTGTATCGGCAAAGAAATAAACTTCCTTTTTTGTTACAACTATATATAAACCCGAAACAACCTTGAAGCCGGGTCTTACTCCAACACACTGTAGAGCCGGTTTAATTGTATTCGGATAATGTGTAGTTAAACCGCTTATTAATGCATCGGCATCCCCCATATCTACCATCATAGAACCGTAGTAAATTGGATCGCGAAGTAGAATTTTAGCCTGAGTAAGAGTGACACCTTTTCGTTGTCGTTTTTTATAAAATTCTATCGTATAATCTTCCAGTCTATCGCAGGTGTTCGGGTCTTCAATCGTAAATTCACTTTGGTTATAACCTAATTGTTCAATCATCGCCCTTATCTTGGCTTCATTTCCAACGAGTATTGGTCGGGCAATATCATCGTCCGACACAACATGGGCAGCACGAATAATTTTTTCCTCTTCGCCTTCAGGATAAACAACACGCTTCGGGCTTTTCTGAGCTTTATGAATCATCACGCGGATAATTTCTTTCGATAAACCCAATCTCTCTTTTAATTCTTCTTCATAAACTTCCCAATTCTCAATCTTCAATTTTGCGACGCCTGTCTCCATAGCAGCTCTGGCAACGGCTGGAGCTACATGCCACAATACCCGCGGATCAAACGGCTTGGGAATTATATATTCTTTTCCGAATGAAAAATCAACACCGCCGTAAGCATTGATAACCATTTCGGGAACTTTTTGTTTGGCAAGATCAGCAAGAGCTTTTACGGCTGCAATTTTCATTTCTTCATTTATTTTAGTTGCCCGAACGTCTAATGCACCCCGGAAAATGAAAGGAAATCCCAGCACGTTGTTAACCTGATTTGGATAATCGCTTCTGCCGGTTGCCATGATGATATCATCCCTAACGGAAGTTGCGTCTTCATAACTAATTTCAGGATCGGGATTAGCCATAGCAAAAACTATAGCGTTCTTTGCCATACTTTTTACCATTTCTTTTGAAACAACTCCTCCGACCGATAAGCCTACAAATACATCGGCTCCTTTCATTCCTTCTGCTAATGAAGCAAATTCTTTATCAACAGCAAATTCCAATTTGTATTTGTTGAGATCCGTTCTTTTTTTATTTATACACCCTTTTGAATCGAACATTACAATATTTTCTTTTTTGACCCCGGCTCTAACATAAAGCTTACAGCACGAAATAGCCGAAGCACCTGCACCATTAACTACAATCTTAATTTGATTTAATTCTTTACCTGTTATTTCTACCGCATTTTTCAAAGCAGCACAGGAAATTATTGCGGTACCATGCTGGTCATCATGAAAGACGGGAATGTTCATCGTTTCAATTAAGGTTTCCTCTATTTCAAAACACTCGGGCGCTTTTATATCTTCAAGATTTATTCCTCCAAAAGTAGGCTCGAGCATTTGTACTGCTTTAATAATTTCTTTCGGGTCTTTACTTTTCAATTCAATATCGAAGACATCGATATCGGCAAATCTTTTAAACAGAACACCTTTTCCCTCCATAACAGGTTTTCCTGCCGATGGTCCTATGTCCCCTAAACCTAATACAGCAGTACCATTAGAAATGACTGCAACAAGGTTCCCTTTGGCAGTATATTTATAAACATCATCTTCATTTTTTGCGATCACCCGGCATGGTTCGGCTACACCGGGGCTGTATGCTAAGGAAAGATCTCTTGAGGTCAGACAGGGTTTGGTAGCAATAACCTCAATTTTTCCTTTTCTTCCTTCACTATGATAGGCTAATGCTTCTTCGGATAAAATTTTCATTTTTTAACTCTTTTCATTTATTTGTTATTTGTTTGATATTAAAATTAATTTAATTTCTTAAATGTGCATGATGGTTCTTTTTTGACTACCGTCTTTTCCATAAACTATGCCAGCAAATTAATAAACATATCCAATATAATAAGCTTCATTTTACACTTCTAAAGGATTATTCTAATAAGAAGCTTTTGATTTGTTAAATTTATTCTTGAAAATGAAAAAAACGAATAGTGGAATTTGAGAATAGTTTATAATTAACAATAAAAACGGCGCTTATTCAGCGCCGCATTCATAAGTACGGAGGTGATGGGAAAAACTTATCTGCGTTTAATTTCCTTTGAATCTTTAGATTGTTCTCTTTTCACAGGTTCGTTATTAACCGGTTTTTTTTCGATCACAGGTTTATCTCTTGATATCTCCCGACTCAGTGTCTTTATTTCTACTCTTTTCCTTGAATCGAATTCGCTTCTTTTATCTTCTCGAACCGTGGGATTTACTCTTGTGTTCTCCGAGCCTCGCTTATTTTGTTCAACTTGAGGTTTTGAAGTCTCAATCCGATTATTGCTTGAACTTTCAGTCTTTCTTACATTACTTTCTACTTTTCTCTCTACATTTCTTTGGGGCTTGGTTTCTTTTACTTCATTATTGAACGTTTTTTGTTCCGGTTTTTCACTCTCTCTTTTTCCAGAAATTGTTTTGCTTTGTTCAAAAGTCTCTCTTTGCTTTTGAGTATTTTCATTCAATATACGTTCCCGTTCATTAGTTGTTACCGGCTTTGTTCGCTCTACTTCTGAAGAACGGTCCTTTGCTAGCGGATTTCCTAAATCGTTTCTACTTTCTAAATTTGTTCGATTACCTAATTCAATCTTTGAGATTTCAAGTGAAGATCTTTTATCACCTTTCTTAATTTCTTCGCTTCGTAAATCAGTCCTTGTCATTTCTTCTCTTGAAGGAATAAAGGTTCTAATAACATCGGTATCCCGTTTTCTATCAGTTATGGCATTTGGATCGCGAACTGCTTCTATCTGTCGCTCTCTAATATTCTCTCCGGTTCTATTTCTTATATAACTTATATCAACACCCCTGTTAAGGACTCTTCCGTCAACGTAGCTGTAATTGGTGCGATATTTTGTCTTTGAATAAATTTTATTTACATACGTAGCCGGGATATAATAATTGTAAACATACGGATCATAGAAGTATCGATATTTAACAAAGTGCCAATGATAATAAGGAGTAAAGAAGCTGATAGTAAATCGAATACCAATGTTTATAGAAAATACAGCATAAGGCGGCAGCGGTGCCCATCCGACATAAACATCGTCATAGCGCCATTCAACCCATGCAGGAGCCCACTCATAATCCAGAATCCAAATCCAGCCGTAATAATCATCGTAGTACCATCTTCCATAATGATAAGTGATGATGCCGAATGGTTCGTATGAATCCCAGTACCAGCCGGCAGAAGTATATAACCATCTTCCTTCTCTGTACGGAGTCCAAGTTCTTTTCATGATAGTTGGACGCCAAACAACAAATCCCGGTTCAATCTCTATCCAGGTGCCATAGGGCGAGAGATAAGCATAAAAATATCCGTGCATAGCATAATTCTTTGAGTTGTGTGCTTCTGATATGCCTGCAGCGGTAACGATTAAAATTGCTGCAATTAAAAGAATCTTTTTCATTTTGCACCTCACTTTCATTCAGTTTCAATTCTTATGTTTCAACCATTATGCCATTTTTATTATTAGTTTTTGGAGGTGAAACAAAGCGAAGGGATGATAAACGTACTATATTCTAAACAAAATCAATTACATATTTAGACAAGTGAGGCAGACGCGGACAGAGAATTATCTTTTTATAGTTCTACCTTTCCATTCGTAGCTTCCCAATGCACCGGAGGCGGCAGTAATTATTAAGTAAGGAATGTGTAGAATTTCTGCTAACAAAAAAATATCTAATTTAAGATCGGGGAGGAATAATTTTTTTGCTGAAGTAATTACAATGAAATCAGCAAAGATTTTTATTAAAAGGATTACACCTGCAATAGGCAGAAATTTGGTTTCGCTAATCAAACCGTAGAAGGCAATAATTAAAAAGGTTAAAAAAAATAGATAAATTAAATTTAACCGGAATACAAATAACTTATTCGCATAAAACAATCCCTTGCTTGCCCACCTTTTTCTTTGCTGATAAAATTCCCTTATAGTTGAAGCGGCATGTGTAAAAACTATCGATTCCTGGTTCAAACAGAATTTGACCCGATAACTTGTTCTTTGAAAAATTTTTTGCATGAGAGATTCATCATCACCTGAAGAAAATTTCAATGTTCCCTCATACCCATTAACCTGGGAATAGGCGCTTTTCCTGTAGGCGATATTAGCTCCATTGCATATTGTCGGTTTTCCCGCTCCGATTAAACCAGCACCTGCTGCTATCAATCCTGCAAATTCAATCTTCTGCAATTTACCGAAAAGATTTTTTGTTTCATTTAACTCAACCGGACCTGACACAAATCCTGTCTGTTCATCAAAACATTTCATCACGCTGTTTAACCAATCCGGACTATGAATACAATCGGCATCGGTAGTAAAAATTATCTCACCTTTGGATTTTTCAATTCCATAGCTAATAGCATTTTTCTTATGAGCAGAACTACTGTTTTTTTCGCTTAAAGTGAATACGGCTGTTTCTTTCTTTGTGATTGCATTTTTTAATTTATCGGACGTGTCATCGGTTGATGAATCATCAATAAATATTATTTCATATTTATCATGCGGGTAATTCTGATTCTCTAAACTTCTTAAACAGGACAATACATTTTCAGATTCATTTCTGAAAGGAATTATTACAGAGATATGAACAAGTGCTTTACCGTTGTTCGTACAAGGTTTAAGCTTTTTTATACCAATTAATATTTCCAAAAGGAAATAAACATAGTGACCTAATAGAATCAGCGCTGCCGATATAAGAATTATATTAATGCTCATACTTCTTTGTTATTAAAAGTAATCCTATTAACGATGGAACCAGAACATTTATTATATATAATGACATAGAAGCATTAAATCCGGCAGTGCCTTCGCCTGTGAGTATACCTAAGAAGTAAACTGCTGCTGCTTCTCTTACACCTAACTCTCCCAACGTAAATGATGGAATGAACGCTTTGACAAACATTACCATTACTGCTGCCCACATAAAGATTAAATAATTTCCATTGTTGGAAAATGCAGAGATTAGAAGAATAAATTGATTTATGTAACAGAAGTAGAAAAGAACAGAGATGATGCTCATCAACTTTAAATACTTTTTATCCAATTTTTTTAAAGACTTAATGAGTTCCAAAATTGATCGATATCGAATAACCTTTTTAATCCGTTCGGTAAAAACATTTTGCCATAATTTTTCATTTAGTAAGAGTTGGATTAAAACGTAAAATAAAGCAATAACAACGGTTAAAAGACTTCATGTAATGAATCCATTAATTTTGTAATAATAATGAATGAATATTATTGTTGTAACACTTCCGAAAAATGAAACTGCCAGAAGGTTAAAAAACTTATCCACAAAGGTTGCTGCGGCTATTTACAGTATCGGTTTTTCTTTAAATATTATAGCACGACCAAAATACTCTCCTATTCGATAAGGAGTAAAAGGAGCTGCTGTAAAACCTTGGAATAATGAAACAGCAATATTCTTATTTTGCCTCTCGTCAAGGAAATAATCGCAAGTGATTTTCCATTTGACGAACTGAAGATAAAGATTCGGAATTAACATCATTGCCGCTATGCCAGGTATATCAAGTTAGCTTCTTTGGCGGTATTAACAATTTTGTCAAGCCGGATAAAAGAGATTAAGTATATTAAGAATCCTGCCGCAATTGCAGTACGAATAAAGAAAAAAATTATTTGTTTTCTATTTATCCAACTTAGCTTTCTAAGAGGGAGATTCTGATCCATATACGATTAATCGGTTGTAGCTTTAGGAATATTGACATTAAACTGATTATTGTTCAGCATGTATCTTTTTCTTACTTTTATCAGTGAAATTCCAAACTTATCGGAGATCTAATGTATATAAATTATAGCGATATCCCTTCCCATCAAAATTTATTCTTAGACTATTTATACGAATTCGAAAACGTACGAAGATTTTACAAGAACAATTTTAGAGATAAAGACGAGTACATAAAGAAAATTAAAATCGTTTCGGAAGATAATACAAAATTTCGCCGAGAGATTACCGAAATTCTGCATCAGCAATATAAACTTTTTACACCTTCTGATAAAACAATTAATAATATAGATGCTTTGAGGGGAAAAAAGACTTTAGCTGTGGTTACAGGGCAACAGTTAGGAATGCTGAGCGGACCGATGTATACACTCTATAAAATTATTTCTGCCATTAAGCTTTGTCATTATCTTTCGGAGCGTTATGACGATTACAATTTTGTTCCTGTTTTTTGGCTTGAGAGCGATGACCACGATTTTGATGAAGTAAGAGAAATAAAAATACTTGATCAGAATAATGGGATAAAATCTATTTGCTATGACGACGGAGAGAATATTGAAGAAAACCGCGGCAGTGTCGGTTCGATTAAATTTAAAGAAACGATCAATCAACTTTTTCTTCAACTAACCGATATGCTTCGAGATACTGAATTTAAACAACCATTACTCGAAAAATTATCCTCTATTTATAGTTGTGGAAAAACTTTTAAAGAATCATTTGCAAAACTGTTATTTGAACTATTCGATCGATACGGACTTATCTTATTCGATCCTCAAGACGCTCGAGTAAAGCAATTACTAAAACCAATTTTCATCAAAGAAATAAATGACTTTAGAATTCATACAGAAAAAATAGTTCATGTAAGTGCCACCCTCGAAGAACTGTACCATGCTCAGGTTAAAGTGCGTCCGGTAAATCTTTTTTACTCTTATGATGAAGGTAGATTTGCAATCGAACCGGTTGAAAATGAATTCAGGCTTCGGCGAAAAAGGAAAAAATTTAGCAAAGAAGAATTATTAGCTTTAATAAATGATACGCCTGAAGCTTTTAGTCCGAATGTGTTGCTTCGTCCGATTTGTCAGGATTTTCTTTTTCCTACCGCATTTTACGTTGGCGGACCATCGGAGATTGCATACTTTGCACAGGTAATGCCGCTTTACCCTTTATTCAATGTTGAGTCTCCTATTCTTTACCCGAGATCTTCTGCTACGATTATTGAAAAAAACATCGACGCAATTATTGATAAATATGATTTAACCTTACTCGACATATTTATCGATATTGAAAACCTTAAATCGAAAGTAATTAATTCTTCGGCCTCAAATTCTGTCGATAATATTTTTAAAGAAACGCTGAGAGAAATCGAATTAACTTTTGATCGATTAAGGGAAAGACTTTTTCAAATAGATAAAACAATGAGCGATTCAGCAGGTAAATACGAAACTAAAGTGAAAAATTATATTGAGGAGCTAAAAGGTAAAGTGGTAGAAGCTCAAATGAAAAAATATGAAACCACATTACGGCAAATTGATAAAGTTGCCGCATCGGTATTTCCAAACGGAAATATGCAGGAACGTGAGTTAAATTTCATTTACTTTGCGAATAAGTATGGATTGGGAGTTATCGATTCTATCTTTAATCAGCTTGAAATTAATATCTTTGAACATCAAATAATTAAACTGTAGCCGTTCATGATGACTATGCGATTGATTTTATTTGCTCAATAAAATTTGGATTAGAAATAGATACGCAATCAAAATTATTTACTTTTCCACCAGATTTAGAAACTAAAGAAAATATGGCAAACGCCATCGCAATCCGGTGATCGTGAAAACTTTCAAGCACCGGTGAATTTATTTTTGGCAAACCTTTAATTGAAAAACCATCTTTGAATTCTTCTACATCAAGACCGGCAGCCTTATAGTTGTAACAGAGCGCATGTATTCTGTCGGATTCTTTACTTCGAAGTTCTTCTGCATGTCTTATAATAAATTCTCCTTCGGCAAAAACTCCAGCCACAGATAAAACCGGAATTTCATCAATGATATTCGGAATTATTTTCTCATCTATTCTAATGTTAGATAAGGAGCTTCCCGTTATAATTAGATCGCCGAAAGGCTCGCCGGATGATTCTTTTGTGTTTACCTTTTCAATCTTACCGCCCATATTTTTTAATACATCCAGAATACCTGTTCTTGAAGGATTTAAAGAAACATTCTTAACCAACAATTTTGAACCTGGGAGCAGTAAAGCCAATACAATAAAAAAGGAAGCGGTAGATATATCCGAAGGAATGAAATATTCTTTCGGCAGCGGATAATTTAATTTTGATGAATAACTAATCTTTCCATCACTAAACAATTCGGTTTTAAGCCCAAGCATTCTTTCGGTATGATCCCTTGTCGGATATTTTTCTTTCACACTTGTAATCTCTTCTGCATGTAAGCCGGCTAAAAGAACCGCACTTTTTACCTGTGCACTTGCGACTGGCAGTTCATAATCTATAGCCTGAATTTTTTTTGCTGGAATAATTTTAATCGGAAGAGTAGAATTTTCTGAAGCGATAATATTCGCACCCATTTTAGTTAAAGGATAGATGATTCGCTGCATCGGACGTTTTGAGAGAGAATCATCCCCTGTTATAACTGATTCAAAATTTTGTGCGGCTAATATTCCACTAATTAATCTTGCAGTAGTGCCGGAATTTCCGGCATCAAGATTTTTTCCCGGAGCTTTAAAATTTTTAAATCCTTTTCCAAGAACTCTCAATCCTTCTTTAGCTGTAATAAATTCAACTCCTAACTGTTTAAAACAGTTTATGGTTGATTTAACATCCTCACCGTTCGATAAATTTTGAATGAATGATTCCCCTGCAGCCATTGACGAGAACATTACTGCACGGTGAGAAATTGATTTATCACCCGGTAATGTTAATACGCCAGATAGATTATTTATTTTATTAAATTCCTTAAGCATACAACCCAATAAGAAATGATGAATTTAAAAAGTTAACTAAAAATATTTGTCCGAAGACTTCTTTAGAATAATTTCTTAGTGCTAATACGTTAAAAAAGTTTGTTTTTTCAGCAAACATTTTTGTTGCTTTTCCAAAGGATCAATCTGATAATTTTCCCGGT
>JAGUYG010000016.1 GCA_020061465.1 Ignavibacteriales bacterium | reverse complement strand
GCTTTAAAGCTTTTATTGATTTGAGTGCAGTAAACAGGTAGTTAGGGTCCCAATAAATTCCGTTGGATAAATTCAAGTTAACTGCCGATTGATTGAATACATCCACCATTTGCTCCATTGATATCCAATTATTTTCCCCCCCCCAGCCCCGACCGAAAATGTTTACCTTAACACCTTCCTTCTTGAGTTTTTCGATTATCCATTTTCTGTAAGGACTAAATCCACCCACAAAAGAAACGTCGTACTTTAGCGGTAATTCTTTTTTATGATATATTGAAGCATTAAATCCGAACGGACAAAAGATCACATTCTGAATGTTTTCTAATTCGTACTGCCTTAGCATATAATAATCGGAAGTAGTAAAGTAATCGAAATGCTTTAGCCATTTCATTACATAATCCCTACGCCAGGGATCATCAAAAAAGTAAGCGAGTGTTTTACCGTAATTTTTTAGTTCTAAAATAGTCTTTTCATAAAATTCGTTTTCAAATAAACAAACAATAGAAATATCGGGCTTTTCTGACGATGCAAACCTTAATAATTTTTTATTCATTGCTTCCTTTCCGTTCTTCTTATACTCGTCGTAAAAATCGAACAGAAGAACATTCTCTTTTCCTAAAATATCGCAAAGAGGAAGGTAGATATTAACAAACTCGAATGATGGTCCTCTTTCCTTCACTCCGTAATCGTATTGCATCAGCACGGCAAGCGCTTTAATGTTGTTTTTCATTTATCACAAACTCTCTTGAATGAAATTTAAATTCATTTTTAATTTTTTGTTTATTATATAAATGTAAAGTATGTAAAAAATTCCAATAAGAATAATGGAGAATGCTAAACCGTTCAAGCCATAGAAATAAATCATAAAAACATTTAATAAAACGGACACTATTCCTGTTGAAATCTTTGGCGCAAGATATTTCTTAGGTTGATTTACAGCAAGTCCCAGGTTTGTCATCGCCTGTCCCGAGTAAAACAAACCTGTTCCTAATGCAAAGAGCGGCAGCAGATACCAGTAAGCAGTAAAATTTTTATTGCTGATGAGCAGAATCAAACCTTCGCCGAAGAAATATGTAACAACCGAAGCTGCTGCCGTAATGCACAATGTTAGGACAACAATGCCATTGATATATCCGATCCCCTCATTTACATTTTCTTTATGAGCCGGATTGCTGAATTTTTGAAATATAATCGGGATTCCAAATTGACTTAGCATATTATTTGGAAGGATAATCAAGGCATTTACCATCGTCATCATAACTGCATAAATTCCCACATCAGAAGTCAAAAGCAGTTTTGCTATTATCCACTTTTCTCCATTAAGCTGCAGCCATCCTGAAATTCCCCAAATAAAAAATGGAGCAGCATACGTTAGAATATTTGAAATTATCTCCTTTGAAACTTGCTTATCGATTTTTTTTTCAAAGTTTTGAACCTGGGATGCTTTCGTCTTAAAGAAAAAATATTTTAATAAGGTGAAGGTGAATAAAATTCCGCTGAAAAAAAATAACGCTGCGGGAAGCGTAAGAGCATCTTCTTTAATTAGCAGCAGCAGAATTAAGATCATAATAATTTTTTCTCCCGCTTGAAGAAAAGAATTCTCCTTTCTTCTGCGAAGAATATTCAATGAAAGACTAAAAAATTCGTTAGACTTTAAAAATGTTACGAACAAAATTCCGGCAATAAATAAAGGTGAATATTTGACAATCTCAAAAAAAGAGCCGATTAACAGTCCGGCAAAACCACCTGCTAAAACTACAACCGATGTAATTAGAACAAATAAATACATTATAGATGTATAAGTGATGCGGTTTCCTTTATCGGAGTAGGGATAAAAAAATCTAATAAATCCTTGAGTAATCGGACCGTAAAGAACCGAATCAAGCAAAACAACAATTGTTATTATAAGTGCATATTTACCGAATTCGACAGTTCCCATTCTTGATAGTAATTTTATAATAACAAAATTAAATGCGACGGTTAGGATTTGTCCGGCTATTACCCAAAGAATTTCTGATAAGTTTTGGTGTGTGAATCGGGATAAGATAAAATTTACAGTTCTAAGATTAATCTTCATAGCAAAGTTTTAATCAAGCATAAAAGTGTTAATTTAGCGTAGAAGCCTCAGTGAATATATGAAAAAACGAACTCTTTTATAATTACTTATTTGGAAATATTCTTTAATTTTAACGTGTATAAAATTGAATGTTGATTAAATAAAATGACCTCTGAAAAAATTAAGCTATCCTCGCTTGTCATCGCCAAAAATGAATCGGCGAATATAGCTCGGTGCCTGGAAAGCCAATTGGGATTTATTGATGATCTATTAGTCTTAATCGATGATACATCAACCGATAATACCGAAGAGATAATTTCCGGTTATTACAACGTAAGATGTGAAAAGATTAAATGGAAAGGTTATTCAGCTACAAAAATAGAAGGACTTGAAAAAACAAAATACGAGTGGGTCCTTTGGCTTGATGCAGATGAAAGAATCTCTCCCGAGTTGAAACAGGAATTGCTCTCCTTCAAATCTTCCGCACCGCCTTATGCAGCTTATTCAATTCCGCGCAAAGCAATTTTTTTAGGGAAGTGGATTAAACACAGCGGCTGGTATCCGGGCAGGGTTATCAGATTGTTCAACAAGAATAAAGCAAAGTTTTCACAAAATTATGTTCACGAACATTTAGTAGTTAACGGCAGTGTGGGTGAACTGACGAAAGATATTGAACACTATACCGATCCTTCGATAAAGCATTATTTTAAGAAGTTTAATCATTATACTTCGCTCGCCGCCGAAGAATTAAAAATTAAAAATAAAAAATTTTCAGTGTGGAGCTTAATTATTAGACCTGCGGCGGTGTTCTTTAAAATGTATTTTATACGGAGAGGTTTTATGGATGGAATACAAGGATTTATTCTTGCGGTTTTTTCTTCGGCTTATGTTTTTACTAAATATGCGAAACTTTGGGAATTAACTAAGAGAGGCAAAAAAAATGGAAAAGAACTCACATGATCTTCTCTTCATTCAATTGATAATGCAAAACCAGCAGATTGCATTAATGACGATGGGAAAGTTAAAAAATCCTGTATCGGATACAGTTGAAAAAAACCTTGAGCTTTCTAAAATTACCATCGATACTCTCGATATGCTTGCGGAAAAAACTAAAGGTAACCTTTCCGAATATGAGGAAAAATATTTGAATGAAGTTATTAAAGAATTAAAATTAAATTATATAGAAGAATTAAATAAGAAGTAAATGATCTTTTTATTAAGTCTTCCGTATCGTTGTGAAAATTTTCTACAATACTTTCGGATGATGATGCCTAAAGCATATCATAAGTTTTTATGACATTTTATCGGGGTGAAGGATGACACTGGGAATAATAGCCAATACTAAAAAAGAAAATGTCTTCGATATTATTACCGGACTGATTAAAAAATTAAGCTCGAAGGGATTGAATTATCTGTTAGACAAACCGCTGTACAATCAGAGAAGTTCCCTTGATGCGAAAGTAAGCAAGGCTAAATTCGCTGCAACAGATACGCTTTGTAAACGGAGTGATATCATTATTTCGATCGGCGGCGACGGGACAATGTTAGCTACGGCTTTTCATGCCCACAAATTCGATAAGCCTGTGCTCGGTGTGAATTTCGGAAAGTTAGGTTTCTTAGTAGAAGTTAACATAAACCAGATGGATCAATTCATCGAAGAAATTTTGACCGGCAATTACATTATTGATGAACGAATGGTGATAGAAGGAAAATGCCTTAACCACAAAGTAGAAAAATTATACGGAATAAACGACATCGTAATTGAAAAAGGCGGCTGGCCAAAAATGATTGAACTAAGCTTGACTGTAGACGATGAATATGTTACTACCTTTGCTGCCGATGGACTTATAATTTCTACACCCACCGGTTCAACAGGCTATTCGATTTCAAGCGGAGGACCGATCGTAAGTCCTAAAGCCGATGTTATTACGCTCTCTCCTATTTCGCCGCATAGTTTAACAGTGAGACCAATAGTTTTACCCGGCAGCCAAAAAATAATCGTCGAGGCATCTTCGCTTCACTCTTCAGTACAGGTTAGCTGCGACGGACAAAGGGTTTTTTTATTTCCACCTCCGCTTAAAATTAAAATAACTAAAAGCGAAAGACCGCTTAAGCTTGTCCATACATCTTTAACTACTTACTTCGAAACTTTGAGAAATAAATTAATGTGGGGAATAGACCTGCGGAAGAACTTTTTGGATAAATAAAGGTATTCAATCATGAAATTATTAGTTGTTCTGATTTTGCTTTACTGCAGCACTGATATTCTTGGACAGGAAATAAAAAATATTGTAATTGACGAACGATCGGATAAGCCGATGTTAATCGGTGTTTGCTCGCGGGATGCTTTAACCGACTCGAATTTCGGATGGTGGTACAACTCGGGCTATGAAAATTATGAGGTTGATGAAAATATTTACGAATTGGACAGCGCTAAATTAGAAAACATCAGCATTACAATTGTGTTAGGAACGTGGTGCAGCGACAGCAGGCGCGAAGTTCCTGCGTTCTTTAAAATTTTGGATGCGCTAAAATTTCCTGCGGAAAAGATATCGCTGCTTGCAGTTGACAGAAACAAGCAACTACCGGGAAATGAAATTGATGATTTGGAAATAGAATTTGTACCGACGTTTATTATCTATAGAGAAGGAGAAGAGATCGGAAGGATAGTCGAAGCACCCCAAGAGACATTAGAAATTGATTTGATAAATATTATTAAAAATTAGGGACCCGATTTTAACTCCGGATCCCTCTTAATAGTAAGAAGATTTAAACTTCAACCTCTTCCAGTACCGGCAGTTCGATTTTATCTTCTCCCAGCACTTTCACTTTTGATTTACCGTTTCTTCCGTTCGAAACAGCTTTCTCTTTCTTAGCTGCCGGGCGGGCGGGATTATTTTTATCCTTATAGTTTCTATAAGCATAAATTTTATTTTCGTAGTTGCGAAGAATAATTCTATCTTCGTCATAGTGTAGAACATAATTTGGCAGAATCGGAATTTTCCCTCCGCCGCCGGGTGCATCAATAACAAAGTGTGGTATTGCCAATCCGCTTGTATGCCCGCGCAGATTCTCGACAATATTCAAGCCGGTTTCAATTGAAGTTCTAAAATGATTCGCGCCCTTTGTTTCATCTGCCATGTACATGTAGTAAGGTCTAACGCGGATTCTCAGGAGCTTTTGCATTAATTCTTTTACTACGGCAGGATCGTCATTAACTCCTTTCATCAACACCATCTGATTGCCGACTGGTATGCCTGCATCTGCAAGCATTTCACACGCTTTAGAACTTTCGGGGGTTATTTCCCATGGATGATTAAAATGCGTGTTCAAGTATATCGGATGATATTTTTTCAGCATATTGCAAAGGCTTTGAGTAATACGCTGCGGCAAAACACAAGGCATTTTGCTTCCAATACGAATTATTTCAATATGAGGAATCTCTCTTAATCGCTTCAAAATTTTCTCGAGCATAGTGTCCGTAAGCATTAATGGATCGCCGCCCGAAAGGATAACATCTCTAATTTCCTTATGCTCTTCCAAATAATTGAAAGCGCTCTCAAGCCCTTTCATAGAGATTTTTTCATAGTCCCCCACTTTTCTTTTGCGTGTACAGAATCGGCAGTATAAGCCACATTGGCTTGTAACCAGAAATAGCGCTCTATCCGGGTAACGGTGAGTAATGTTGGGAACAGGGCTCATTGCATCTTCCATGAGCGGGTCTTCTTCGGCATCCATATCCTCGAGCTCGGCTTTATGCGGCACACACTGAAGCCAGATAGGATCCCCCGGGTACCGAATCAGGCTCATGTAGTATGGGTTGATGCGCGCCTGGAAAAATTCGTCAAGGTCCTCGGCTACTTTTCTGTCAAGCCCGAATTTTTCTACAAGCTGGTCAACCGAATGAACGCTGTCTCTTATCATTTGCTGCCACAGTTCCATGACTAACCCTCTGTTTGTTTTAAATACTTACCAAAAACTATTAGGTTATCACCCATTGAATAAAAATCATTAATCTGTGCAACTATTGAATAGTTATTTCTCAAATAAAAATTTCTTGTCCTGCTGTAAATTTCTTTCGAAGATGTTTCCGCTAAGATCCATCTTCCTTTTTTCTCGCTTACAAATTTTTCAGCATGCTCAAGAAGCATTTTCCCTACGCCTTTCACTTCTGTATCGGGATCAGCAGCTATCCAATAAAGATCATACACAGCATCGGTCAAAGGTCGCTTGCCGGTGCAATGATATCCTAATACTTTTTCCCCCTTTTCATAAACGTAAATATGATAGTCATCCTGTTCGGCATTTGATGCGGCAATAGAAACCAATTCCATTGCAACATCAATTTCATTTTTCGTAAAGTTGGGTATCCTGTTTAATATTTCCTCAATTTTTTCTTTATCAGCCTGCTTTATTTTTCGTATCATTCTTTTTTCTATATAGTGCGAAATTTGCAATTTTAAATAATAGCTCCGAGTGATTTATTCCTGCAGCAGCCGCTGCTCTTGCAAAACCTGAATCGTTCGAAATATCAGGGTTTGGATTAACCTCAATTACGTAAGGAGTATTGCTGCCGTCAAGTCTGATATCAATGCGCGCATAGTCTCTGCAATTCATTGCTTCAAAAGCAAGCAATGCTGTTTTTTCAATCTTTTTTTGTACAGATTTATTAAGCTTTGCAGGACACTTGGGTTTTGTATTTTCATAGTAGATACTCTCTGCTATCCACTTGCCGTCGTAAGTAACTATTTTGGGTAGACCTTGGGGCAGTCCCTTGAATTCTATTTCGGATATCGGAAGTATCTCGGTACCTAAAACTGCAACGTTTAGTTCACGCCCTTCTATATATTCTTCTATGATTACTTCTTGCCGGTATGTTTGTTTTAGGAATCTTAATTGTTTGCGTAAGGCATTAAAATTATCTACAACAGAAAGTTCAGATATGCCGATGCTGGCATCCTCGTTTAATAATTTTAAGATAACCGGAAATCTCAATTTGAATTTTGAGGCGAGCAGCTTTTCCTCCGGCTTAATCGTGATATATTTAGGCGTATTAATACCATAAGAATTTAAAATGTTTTTTGTCCTGGCTTTGTTGAGGCAATTACCAAGTGTGGCAGGATAATTTCCGGTAAACTGATAACCTAACAATTCAAACAAGCCTGCCATGCAATATTCATACTGAGCAATCCCCTCAATAGATTCAACGAAATTGAAAATGATGTCGGGAGAAAATTCATTAATACGGTTAATTACCGTTTCAACGTTTCTATCTACTGCTAAGGATTGAACGATGGTAAAGTGCTGCTGCAGATTTTCCCGGATCGAATCGATTTCTTTAGAAAATCCACTCTCTGAAAGGTCGTTGAGAAGAGTACCTTTTTTAGAAGGTTTCCCGTTATAAAACTTGAAGATGCTGACCGGAGAATTATAACAGATTAAAATTTTTGCGTTAGTTTTCATACCAGCTTGTATCTTTTAGCAGCTTCGTAAAGAACTTTGTTTATCATTCCTTCGTACGATAAACCGGCTGTTCTTGCTGCTTTGGGAAAACAGGAATTTTCATCCGGGTCCGGCAGAATACCCGGCAGTGGATTAACTTCTATGATGTTTGGAATTAAATTCTTGTCTAATCGAATATCAATCCGGCTCCAATCTTTACATCTTAATACATTGTATGCTCTTAAAACCGTCTCTTTAATCTGTGCTTCTAACTGCGAATCGATATCAGCCGGACATGAAAACACATTCAGCGGATTTTCTTTTGTGTCCAATATCCATTTTGCTTCATAAGAATATATCGGAATAAAATCTTCGGGGAAATCTTCGTATTTAATTTCAACTATAGGAAGCACCTCTGCTTCGCTTCCATTGCCAAGCACTGCAGCAGTGAATTCTCTTCCGGGAAGAAATTCTTCAACTAAAGCGGGCTGATTATATTCTTTAACGATTCTTTCGATTTCGGCATTAAGCTCTTTTTTGTTTTTTACAAATGATGAAGAAAAAATTCCTTTGCTCGAACCTTCGGAAACCGGCTTGACTATTAACGGATATTTTAAACTAATTTCACCAAATCGGTTTGTATGATCAACTATAATAAATTTTGCATTTGGAATTTTATAGTAAGAAAGAATTTCTTTAGTGCGGGCTTTATCCAGGCATGTTGCAAGCGTAAGCGGGTCGGAACCTGTGTAAGGTATGTTCAACATATCAAGTATGGCAGGTATCTGTGCTTCTCTGCTTAATCCATAAAAGCCTTCTGCTATATTGAACACAATGTCGGGCTTTGATTCCTTCAGTTTGTTTAGTGCATCTTCATTTGCTTCAATAAGAATAACATTGTGAAACCGCTCGATTGCATTCTTTACTGCTGTGATTGTATCCCAGGTATCCCATTCGGCGTACGTATCAACAGAAGCTTCTGCTTGAAGAGGACTGATGTTTTGAATTGGGGATAAATCTTCGAGGAAAGTTTCACTTTCAGGTTTAACATTGAATGTGAGTGCAACATTCAATCGTGCATCAATGAAGGAAGATAAAATAATTTCTCCTTGTAAAAATTTTTTCAAAAATTTTTTAGCAAATATAACTAATAAAATTTTTAAGTCAACAAGTTTTGAATCACGCGAAAATTTTTTTTGATTCTTCCTTGCCTGACTAACGTAGTCAGGCAGGTCTTACAAGATCATCACTCATTGAATCATTAATTTTTCAGAACGTAAAAATTAATTTTAAAATTATTTTTAAAATCACTAATCAAACTTAATAGATGTTTATGATAAAAAAAAATTTTGCTTGCGAGTGACGAACGAAGTGAGTCACAACAAAAAAAATCTTTACGCAATCTTCGCGTACTTGAAACTGCCTGAGTAATGTTCAAGCAAATTTTTTCTGATTGGTTTGTTTGAATTGCTTTCAAGCTTCGGATCTGTTTCAATAATTTTAAATGCGGCTTTCTTAGCATTGACGATTATGTTCACGTCTCTAATAAGATCTATAAATTTCAATTCTGGAAATCCGCTTTGCTTAGTTCCGAATATGTCGCCGGGTCCTCTAAGCTTTAAATCGATCTCCGCAATTTTAAATCCGTCATTATATTTAACCATAGTATGAAGACGAATAGCAGCTTTGTACTGCTCTAACTGAGATGGAGAGAGGTACTCTAAGTTGAATTTATTTTTGTTGTTCGCTTCGGCTAATTCATCTTTAGTAACTAAAATACAATAAGCCTGCTTGAATGTGCGTCCAATCCTTCCCCTAAGCTGATGGAGCTGCGAAAGTCCGAATCGCTGTGCATCGTTGATAAGCATAATGTTTGCATCGGGAATATCGATGCCAACCTCAATTACCGTTGTTGCTATTAAAACTTCGAATTTTTTTTGCAGGAATTGAAACATTATCGCTTCTTTCTCCTGCCAGCTCATCCGCCCGTGAAGCAAACCTACATTCAACTCTTTAAAGTAGGATTCCTTTAGTTCATTGTAATATGTTTCGGCTGCTTTAAGCTCAAGCTTGTCAGATTCGGCTACTAAAGGATAAACGATAAAAGCCTGGTAATTTTCTTTTGTCTTTTGCTTAATAAACTCATATATCTCCGGTAATTTCTTTTCTTTTCTCAAATACGTTTTAATCGGAATTCTGTTCTTAGGCATTTCATCAATTATAGAAATGTCAAGATCGCCGTAAACGGTAAGAGACAGAGTTCGCGGAATAGGCGTAGCACTCATTACAAGCACATCGGGAGTGATGCCTTTTCCAATTAATTTTGCCCTTTGCTCAACACCAAACCTTTGCTGCTCGTCTATTACAATTAAAGCAAGATTTCTAAATTTTACTTTTTCTTCAAACAATGCGTGTGTTCCGATTATGATATCGGCTTCCTGCAATTCAATTTCTTCCAAATATTTTTCTCTTTCGGATTTACTCTGTCCACCAACCAAGAGCGCAACTTTTATTTTTTTGCTGCTAATCCGGCTTATCATGCTTGAGATATTTTTCGCGTGCTGGTCTGCTAAAATTTCGGTGGGAGCCATTAAAGCCGCCTGAAATCCGTTGTCAATTGCAATTAGCATAGCAATTAATGCAACTATAGTTTTACCACAGCCCACGTCTCCTTGCAGTAATCTATTCATAGGTTCAGGTGCTTCCATATTTTTTCGAATCTCGCTTAGAACTTTTAGCTGCGCTGCCGTTAGATCGAATGGCAGAGTTTTTAAAAATTCTTTTATGAGCTTTGATTTTATTAGCATCGAATGACCGGCAAGCTTTGTCTTATAATTATGCTTACGTAAAGCGATGAGGATTTCGAGGTAAAATATTTCTTCAAACTTGAACCTTTGAAGTGCGGCTTCGTACTTCTGCTTTGATGCGGGGAAGTGCATATTCTTAACTGCATCTTTCAACGGCATTAAGTTATGTGCAGATATTATTTCCGCGGGAAGACTTTCTTCGAAATAATCGGCGTAAAGTTCAACCGCATTGCTGATAATTCTTCTTAAGCTGAATTCCCCGACGTTTTTTTCTTTTAATTCTTTTGGTATGCGGTAAAACGGAATGATCTTCCCTGTATTTAAAAAGTTTTGCGACTCGTCCTCCGTAATTCTGTCAAAATCAGGATGAACGAATTGAAGTTGTCCGAATTTTGAAATGGAGGGCTTGCCGGAAAGGGCAAAAATGTCCCCTTCATCAAAAACATCATAAAAATATTTTATGCCATGAAACCAGACGCATTCAAAGAAGCCACCCTCATCGCGGAAACTTACTTTGAGTACATCTTTTCTTCCGAAGGTACGCTTTTCTTTATCGAATACTTTTCCTATTACAGTAATCTCGCCTTCATAACCGTTCATAACATAACCGTACGCTTTTGCTGCGGTTAGTGTACTGCTTCGGTCTAAGTGACGGGAAGGGAAATACATCAGCATATCTTTAATCGATTCAATCCCTACTTTTCTGAATAACTCGGCTCGTTTTGGTCCTACTGATTTTAGAAATTGAACCGACTGATCGAGTATATGCTCGTCTTTTGTTTTCATTGAATGAAAAATAACTTTTGAGAAATGAAATTACAATAAAGTCAGGGGATGACGATTGCTTAATAACTACCAATGAATGGAGTGAATGATTGATCTTTTTGTATTTAGAACAAAGGTTATGTTGAATTTAATAATTGCTACTGATGATTACATGTTAAAACTCTGCTAATTCCATTTTCATGTCGCGGTTCATCAGGTCGGTAGTAGCTTTCACCGGATCTTTGTCTTCGAATAAAATTTTGTATACTTCATGTGTGATTGGTGTTTCTACGTGATGCTTTTCGGCAAGCCTCCATGCCGATCTGCTGGTTTCAACTCCTTCGGCAACCATCTCCATTGATTTAAGGACGGCTTTTAATTTCTTGCCGGCACCAATTTGTTCGCCTACATAACGGTTGCGGCTGTGTCTGCTCATACAGGTTACAATGAGATCGCCCATTCCTGATAAGCCTGCAAAAGTTTCTGCCTGTGCACCCATCGCAATACCAAGTCTTGAAATTTCGGCAATACCTCTCGTCATTATTGCCGCTTTAGTATTGTCGCCAAACTTTGCACCGTCAACAATTCCGGCACCAATGGCTATTACGTTTTTGAAAGCCCCGCCTAATTCAACACCAAGAATGTCTAACGAACCATAAACTCTGAAATATGAAGTAATGAAAGCAGCCTGTACAGACTTTGAAGTAGCTTTACTTTTAGAAGCAGAAATTACAGCGGTAGGAATTCTCCTGCTTACTTCTTCAGCATGGCTTGGACCAGATAGAACACCAATTTGTTCTTCATCTAAAGAAGGAAATACATCCTGAAGCATCTGTGACATGGTCATCAAAGTTTTTATCTCTATTCCCTTTGCCACATTTACAAAGATGGTATTCTTTATTGAAGAGTATTTGATTTTGTCTACAACGCTTCTTAAAAATTGTGAAGGAACGGCGAGTACAAGCATATTCTGATTTTCGCTTGACTCTTCCAAATCGCAGGATATGTTTATTTCTTTTGGAATTTCTATCCCGGGGAGGTATCGTTTGTTTTCTCTTTGCTTAAGAAGTGCTTTTGCGTAACTCTTTTTATATTCCCAAAGAGTTACTTTGTGCCCGTTATAATGAAGCAGAATAGCAAGAGTAGTTCCCCAGCCGCCTGCCCCTAAAACAGATATTTTCATTAATTCTCTGTTTTCTTCTTTGAAAATCTAACTTTGTTTTCACTGCCGTTAAAAATTCTGATAAGGTTTTTCCTATGAGTAAAAATAACCAGCGTGGAAACTGCAATCACAAAAGGTAATAGAGTATCGTAACCGGGAATGTTAACATGGAATATATTTTCCCGAACAACCAATGTTACAGGTACCGCTGCTGCGGCAAGGATTGAACCTAAAGAAACGTATCTTGAAATGCTAACAACAAGAATAAAAACTCCTATTGCTACTAGCATATCAACTGTGATAATCATAAGCAGCATACCGAGAGCCGTGGCAATTCCTTTTCCGCCTCTGAACCCGGCAAACACAGTCCAAATATGTCCGATAACTGCGGCGATGCCCGCAATTATCTGAACTAAAGTAAAATCATCAAAAGGAGTAATATTAGAAAAAGGCATTGAACCATAATGGAGACGTGCTACCACAACTACTGCTAAAACACCTTTCAATGCATCAAGGATTATTACTAATAAGCCGTGCTTCCAGCCTAAAACACGCATTACATTTGTGCCGCCTGCATTTCCGCTGCCGTGCTCACGAATATCTATTCCTTTTACAGCTTTACTTACGATGATGCTTGTCGGAATAGAACCGATTAAGTACGATAATATTATAATTGTTGCTAAAAGATACATTTAATCTTTACCTTTATTCTAACTGAGGAGTAAACTAACTATTATAACTTAAAAATTCAATGATACAATCAATTTACTTGTGAATTAAAACGTTCGGTTATACCATGAATGAGATGCCGATTTCTATTTAATTCTCAATTAATTTTTTAAATAATTCGACGTCCTCCGGTGAGGTTATCTTAAAATTTAACGGAGAGCCTTCAACAATATATATTTTCTTTCCCGTTCTACTTACAACCATCGATTCATCCGTTCCAATAAAATTTTCTTCATTTGCTTTTTGCATTGCCCTGTATAAATCGCCGAACTTAAAAATCTGCGGCGTTTGAACGTTATAAATGAACGACCTGTTGATATATTCTTGAACATATTTTTTCCCTTTAATCATCGTGTCCTTCGCCTTAATACAAACTACCGCATTTCCCTTTTCTTTTGCTTTCAAAATTGCATTTGTAAGAACATTCTGCGGAAGGAGCGGGCGGGCAGCATCGTGAACAACAACAAGATCATGACCGGAAGCAGGCAGGGAAGTAAGAGCATTAAGAACCGAGTTCTGTCTTTCCTTCCCGCCTTTAATCAGCTTTTGCACTTTGGTTAAGTTATACTTTATTTTAAGCTTTTCAAGCAGATTAAAATATTTTGTCTCTGCAGGAATGTATATAGCATCGATATTATTATTCTTCTGAAAAACTTCCAATGTATAGACTATAAGCTCCCTGCCATTAATTCTAAGGTACTGTTTCGGAATCCGAAAACCGCTCCGTAATCCTTTACCGCCGGCAGGAATTATTGCAAACATTTTCATAATATCATCATGGCATCGCCGTAACTTAAGAATCTGTATTTGTCTTTCAGCGCTTTCTTGTATGTTTTCATTACAAACTCGGTTTCAGCAAATGCACAAACCAACATAAGCAGAGTTGATTCCGGCATGTGAAAGTTCGTAATTAATTTATCGACAATTTTAAAGTCGTATAGCGGATAGATAAATTTATCTGTCCATCCCCTGCTCGGTTTAACGAATGCGTCGGCAGTAACGCTGGTTTCCAAAGCCCTTGCAGCACTTGTGCCAACTACAATAACATTATGCTTGGAGTTAATTGCCTTATTAATAACTTCGGAAGATTTGGCAGGCACCTCATAAAATTCAGAATCCATTTTATGTTTAGTAAGGTCTTCAACCTCAACGGGTCTGAATGTACCCAAGCCAATGTGCAAAACCACCGGTACAATTTGAATTCCCTTTTTCTCAATTTTTTGAATAAGCTTTGGGGTAAAGTGCAAACCAGCAGTGGGTGCAGCAACCGAGCCGTCAACACGTGCGTAAACGGTTTGATAATTTTCTTTATCGGATGGTTCGGGCTCTCTTTTTATGTAGGGAGGGAGGGGAGTTAATCCGAGTTTTTCTATGGCTTTATACACATTCCCTGGCTGGTTAAACCGTACCGTTCTACCCCTCGAAGTGGTATTATCGATCACTTCGCACCATAGCTTATCGTTAAAATAAATTTTGTTTCCTATACGAACTTTTCTCGCCGGGTCAACTATTACATCCCATATACATTCTTCCGTATTAAGTTCGCGCAGTAAAAAGACTTCGATCTTAGCATTTGTTTTTTCCTTTTTACCATAAAGTCTTGCTTGAAACACGCGTGTTTCATTAACAACTAAAACGTCTCCTTTTGACATATAATCTGCAATATCGCTAAACCTCTTATTTCCGATCTCTTGTGTTTCTCTGTTCAGCACCATTAATTTTGCTTTGTCTCTTGGGGAGACAGGATACTTGGCAATTGCCGTTTTAGGCAAATTATACTTGAAGTCTGATAATTTCATTCTTCATTACCTCATTAAATTAAATTTAAAGTTACCGGCGGGAATTTTTTTAGCTCCCGCCGATAAATGTTAATTAAGTTATTTCTTCTTTGAAGATTTTTTTGATTTCGCTTTTTTAACGGATTTCTTTTTTGAGTTCGTTTCTTTTACAACAGCTCTTGCTGCAGCTAACCTTGCAATAGCAACTCTAAACGGCGAGCAGCTAACATAATCCATTTCTATGCTGTGGCAGAATTCAACCGAAGAGGGTTCGCCGCCGTGCTCGCCGCATATTCCAACTTTTAGATTAGGACGGGCACTTCGTCCTTTTTCTGTTCCCATCTTTACTAATTCACCTACTCCTTTCCGGTCGAGCACTTCAAACGGATCGTTTGGTATGATTTCATTCTGAACATAAAGCGGAAGGAATTTGCCTGCATCGTCTCTTGATAATCCGAATGTAGTTTGAGTAAGGTCGTTAGTTCCAAAGCTGAAAAATTCTGCACGCGAAGCTATCTCATCGGCAGTAACCGCCGCACGCGGCAATTCAATCATTGTACCTACAAGATAATTCAGCTTCACTCCTTTTTCTTTTGTTACTTCTGAAGCTGCTTTTCGGACTATATCTTCCTGCAGCTTAAATTCATTCACGTCACCGACAAGCGGAATCATAATTTCTGGTTTAACTTTTATTCCTTTTGCTGAAACATTGCAAGCCGCTTCGAAGATAGCGCGTGCCTGCATCTCAGTAATTTCGGGATAAAGAATACCCAGACGGCATCCTCTGAAACCGAGCATCGGGTTAAACTCATGCAGGCTTTCAATTTTGGATTTTAATTTTTCAACGGAGATGTTTAAAGCTGCAGCTAATTCTTCTACTTCTTTTTGTGAATGTGGCAGGAATTCATGCAGCGGGGGGTCTAATGTTCTTATAGTAACAGGAAAACCGTTCATAGCTTCAAAGATTCCTTCAAAGTCCTCTCGTTGCAGAGGAAGAAGTTCATCAAGAGCTGCCTTTCTCTCTTCTAACGTATCCGATACAATCATCTTCCTAACGGACATAATTCTATCTCCGCCGAAGAACATATGTTCGGTACGGCATAAACCGATTCCTTCGGCACCAAAGGCAATTGCATTGGCAGCTTGATCGGGTTGATCCGCATTGGTTCTTACTTTAAGTTTTCTAAGCTTATCTGCCCAGCCCATTAAACTCCTATAAGTTTGATAGATAGGAGATTCTTCTTCCTTTAAAGTTTTCGTAATTAAAACCTGAACTACTTCAGAAGGTTTCGTTTCGAGTTTACCCATGATAACTTCGCCTGTAGAACCGTCAATCGAAATATAATCGCCTTCATTGATAGTAATACCATCTTTATCTTCAACTGTAATCTTTCTTTCTCTATAATTTATTTGAAGCGTACCGCAGCCTGCCACACAAACTTTTCCCATTTGACGTGCAACAAGAGCAGCATGCGAGGTCATTCCGCCTCTTGCGGTAAGAATGCCTTCTGAAGCGTCCATTCCTTTAATATCTTCAGGAGAAGTTTCGATTCTTACTAAGATAACCGGATCGCCCGAAGCAGCCATAATTTCCGCATCATGTGCGCTCAATGCAACTTTACCGGATGCAGCACCGGGGCCTGCATTCAATCCTTTTGCTAATAATTTACCTCCTTCAATTGCCTTTCGCTTTTCTTCAACATCGAATATGGGACGAAGCAATTGATTTAATTGATTGGGTTCGATGCGAAGAATAGCTTCTTCTTTGGTGATAAGTTTTTCTTTAACCATATCAACTGCCATTCTAATTGCAGCAAAACCGGTTCGTTTACCTACCCTGCACTGAAGCATCCAAAGCTTTCCCTGCTGGATGGTGAATTCAATATCCATCATTTCTTTATAGTGCTTGTCAAGAATTTTTCTGTACTGATCAAGCTGCTTATAAATTTGCGGTTCATCTTCTGCCAATTTGGAAATTGGCAGCGGCGTACGGGTACCGGCAACAACGTCTTCGCCTTGAGCGTTGAATAGATACTCGCCGTAAAAAACATTTTCGCCCGTTGCCGGATCGCGGGTAAATGCAACTCCTGTTCCGGAATCCTCTCCCATATTACCGAAAACCATTGCCTGTACATTAACGGCTGTGCCCCAATCTTCAGGTATGCGATTCAATTTTCTGTAGATAATAGCACGCTCATTCATCCATGAACCGAATACTGCACCGACTGAACCCCAAAGCTGTTCCATTGGATCATCAGGAAAATCAGAACCGGTTTTTTCTTTTATTGCCGTTTTGAATTCTTCCACCAATTCTTTGAAATGTTCGGCAGTAAGTTCGGTATCAAGCTTAAAACCATGCTGACGTTTTTTATTATCCAGAATAACCTCGAAAGGGTCTTCATCGTGTTTATCGACGGGTTTTAATCCGAGCACTACATCACCATACATTTGAACGAAGCGCCGGTAAGAATCATAAGCAAAGCGCGGATTGTTTGTCTTTTCAATAAGCGCTTGAACAGTAACGTCGTTTAAGCCAAGATTAAGTACGGTATCCATCATACCGGGCATAGAAGCTCTGGCTCCGCTTCGTACCGAAAGGAGCAGCGGATTTTTAGGATCGCCGAATTTAGCGCCCATGTGATCTTCTACTTTCTTAAGAGCAGCGAGCACCTGGGCTTTCAATTCCTTAGGATATTTTTTCTTATTCGCGTAATAGTATGTGCAAACTTCGGTTGTTATTGTAAATCCGGCAGGTACCGGTAAACCTATATTAACCATTTCGGCAAGGTTTGCACCTTTACCGCCAAGCAGACCTTTCATATCTGCTTTGCCATCTGCTTTTTTTCCGCCGAAGAAATAAACATATTTTTTTTGCTTACCCATTTTTTCTTTTCCTCCAAAGATTTATATCTGATTTATTTGTGTTTAACATTTAGTTTGTCTTTCCGGGCTCCATGCCCTTTCAGTTAACCGTTTGAATTTTTAGTATTCTATTTAACGATTACCCTGATTATTGAAATTTTTTTATAACATAACAAAATTTAAATTACAATTGATTATGTAGAGACGGGGCATGCCCCTTCTTTACGACGTAACTGAATTAACATCTTTTCTAATTGATCATCCTCTGAATGGGATGAGTTTTTCACAGAACGAAAATTTCGATACTATATGAATTATTAGTCAATTCTCTCCAATAAAAACTTCTTAAATGATTCTTCGTTATCCATTTCCAATTTAATTTTAAGATAGAATATATCTATGTCATCCAGCTCTTTTGAATATTCGCTTAGTTTAACTGCATCTTTGTGAGTAGTTACTACCGAATAAGAATTAGTAGCATAAAATTCTTTTCTGATTTTCTGCACTTCTTTTAATGTATAATGCTTATGGTCTCTGAATATAATTCTGTTTTCGGTATCCACTTTAGTTTTCTTAAGTGCATTCAAGAATGAATGCGGATTAGCAATGCCGGATACCACAAGGCTTTTTTGCTCTTTGAATTCTTCAATGTCGTAAAAAGTTTTTCTAACTACATCTACAAAACCTATGGCACTATAATGTGCGGTAAATATATTTTTATTCCGGAAATATTTTTTCAGCCAATCGGGAATATCGGCTGCATCTGAAAATTTTCGATTAATAATAATTGCATCGGCTCTTTTGGTTGAATCAAAAGGTTCGCGCATTAAACCGGCTGGCAGCATCATGTGGCTAAATGCATCGGGTCTGAACAAAAATCGCTGTTCAAATATTAAGAGGTCGAGATTCCTTTCAATCCATCTATGCTGAAATGCATCATCCAGAATAATGATTTTTACACCGGTATCTGAAATAAATTTTTGCGCACCTGCAACACGACGTTCTGCTACTGCTGCAGGAACATTACATTCTTCAACTGTTTGAAAGATTTCATCGCCGCATTGATTTACCGTAGTAAAAATCTTCTCGCCATCCGAGACAAGCAGATAACCTTTTGTCGTTCGACCATAACCTCTGCTAAGTACACCTACTTTTTTCCCTTTGCTTTTAAGCAGGTTGGCAAGGTAAATTACCATCGGGGTTTTACCGGAACCTCCTATCGTAATGTTACCAACCGATACAACTTTAGCCGCCACTGCGTGCGATTTGAATATCTTTCTATCAAAAAGCTTATTCCGGATAGAAATAATAACCGAGTAAACCGGTACCAGCGGAAAGAGTATGTATCTTAAGAATTTCATCTTCAGCTTATTCTAAAATATTTGTGCTTCGTGTTGCAGCTCATTTAATTTTAGTTCGCAATTTTTTATAACTTCAAACGTTTGCTCATACGATAAATCCTGACTTACATAAATTGGATCGGAATAAACTGCTTTCACGTTTGAAAACGGTTTTGGAATTTCAAACTTATCCCAGCTATTCAGTATTTTCTTTTTTTGATAACCAATACCAAGCAGCACTAAAGGCACACCACTTTTCTTTGCTGTAATTACGGCTCCGGCTTTCATTTGGAAAACGGGACCCCTCGGTCCATCGGGTGTAATTGAAACTGCACTACCGCTTTTTGCGTTTTCAATCAATAAATTCAATGCGTAGTCTCCTCCGGAACTACTGGAGCCTCTGATTACATTATATTTCCATTTTGTAAGCAGCCTGGCTAACAGATCGCCGTCTTTACTTTTGCTTGTAAGTGCCGTAAATTTTTCGTTCCGGTGTAAGTACCACGGCAAAAACATTGTGCTGTGCCAAAAAGCAAGTATAAATGGAATTCTTTTTTTCTTTAATACACTAACAGCATTTTCATTTATTAGAGTAATTCTTAAAGTCTTGCAAAGAACATTTACGGATGACGAAAGAACGAAGTGTCCTATAAATCTTAATAAAGTCTGTTTAATTTTTTTTAGTTTCATTCAGCCAATTAAAAATTGAATGCGCTGCTCTTACCGAAGCTCCATTCGAACCGAGTTTTTCTTTTATCTTCTTCAATTTTTTTTTCATCGAATCGTATAAATTCCGGTCCGAAAGAATCTTGCGGCACTCGTCGGTTATTTTATTTTTTACCGCATCATTTTGTATTAATTCCGTTACGATGTTTTCGCCGGCAAGAATATTAGCCATAGCAATATTTTTTAGTTTCACCATCATCCTTGCAATTAAATAAGTAATGAAGCTTGTATTATAAACCACTACCATCGGAAGCTCAAAAAGAGCAGCTTCCAAAGTTGATGTTCCGGACTTGATGATTCCTATTTTGGCATACTTCATTAGTTCATAAGTATTGCCGTTAACTATTTTATAATGATCGGCTGCTTTAATACCTTCAAATAATTCATTATTTATATTATCAGAAGCCGCAACAACGACCTGCATGTTAAACTCGTCCGCCAATGTTAAGGCTGCATCGATGCTCTCGGGAAAAATTTTAATAACTTCGTGCTGCCTGCTTCCAGGCAAGAGCAGCAGTAAATCTTTCTCTTGCTGTAAACTGTATTTTGTATAAAGTTCATCTTTGCTTAAAAAGTTATAAGCATTTATTTGTTCTAAAAGAGGATGACCGACAAACTCAACATCTACTCCTGCATTTCTGTACATTTCCTCCTCAAAGGGGAAAACGACAAGCATTTTATTTATCAGCTTCTTTATCTTATTAATTCTTCGTCCGCCCCAAGCCCAAATTTGCGGAGATATGTAATAGATAATCTTAACTCCAAGCTGCTTTAATTTTTTTGCAAAATTCAGATTAAAGCCGGGATAATCTATGAGCACAACGTTTTTAATTTCTTTTTCTTTTATTAGGCGAAGTAAATCATTCTGAACCTTTCTTATAAACAGAAGATGCATAATTACTTCGGTAAATCCCAAAAAAGACATCTTTTTAATATGGTAAAGAATTTCCATACCGGCTTTAATCATCCTATCGCCGCCGATGCCGTAAATTTTTATCTCTTTATCCAGAGCTAATAATTCAGATATTAACATCGCTCCATGCAAATCACCCGATGCTTCGCCTGCTATTATCATAAGATTCTTTTTCTCATTCATTTAAGATTTCCCGCAAGTCATAACCTGCCTATAAACCACAAAAGAAAGATCGTAATTGATACAAATGCAAAAGCCTGCATTGTTCTTTTTTCTGATCTTAAACCTGCTTTTAGATTGAACGGAGGCTGTTCTACGCCTTCAGCTTTATATCGCGTAAAGCGAGGAATGAAGCGAGGAACTTTTTTGCTGTAATCTTGATAGGCGCTTCCGAAAGTTTCAGCCAAATATTTTTCCTCTTCTTTTACGATAAAATGATATTGAAAATAAAAGAACAACAGCGCAATTATTTGCAAATATGGAAATAGAGAATAAGACATTATGCCAAACCCGAGATACATCAACAAATTTCCTAAGTAGAGCGGATTGCGAACATACGCGAAAGGACCGCTTACAATCAGAAATGTACCACCTACTGTACCGGTAGTTCGAGTTTCACTCCCTGCCCAGCTAACTCCCCACAGCCGCAAGGTTTCACCAGCAGCAGCAGTGATGAATCCCGCTATTAAGCTCCATACGTTTGCATTTTCATATAGCAGCATCAACAACAAAAACGGGATTGGGGTATAGCTTCTATACTTAAATATTTTTGAAGCAATTTTTGACATTACCGATATCTTTCCGTCATCATAATTATTTTTTTTGTTTACACATTGTCCGCTGCTACTCAACCAAATAAGCTTCGCGTCTTTTTAATTCAGCACGGTGTCTTTTCTTTAATCTTTTTTTTGTTTTTAAAGTTTCAAGCCGGGTTATTACGTCATCGAAATTGTTATAAGGGAAAAAAGTTATCCGTTCCTTTTCGCAGTATCTCAATAAATCGTGTTTAGCAAAGATAAAATCGCAAAATTCAACGGTGCTTTTATCGGAATTGCCGTCGCCGATATAAACTGTAAAATCATCATCGCCGCTGTGGTTGATGACATGATTCCGTTTGCAATTAGCCGAGCTTAAGCAATTTTCATCAATATACGGAAAGAAGGGAATTAACCGGATGTCCTCATCTATAGTGAGTTTATTAGAAAAGTAAGGAATGTGGGTTAAGTTTTCCCGTAAAAAAATTCTATCTATGTAATAATCGAATCCGTCGCTTAGAACGTAGTAATCAAAATTATTTTCTTTGCAATAATTTATGAGATTATGAAAAGTCCTGTCTATTTCAATAGAGTCGATAAAATTATCTAATGCTGCTTTATTCGGTATTTGTGCGGTTTCACAAAGAGCAATCCAGCATTCCTTTGCAGTAATTTTATCTTCTAACAGATTTTTAATTATGCGGTCAACTTTTTCTTTATCGCCAAACTGTTCAAAGACAGCTTCGCCAATATCTATTTTTGAAATTGTTCCGTCAAAATCAATGAATATTTTAAATTTCTTCTGTGTCATACTTTCTTATTAATCATTAACTGAATTTTTCCCGGCTTTCAATCTGAAACAACCATTTTCTTTACATCGACAAAATCTTTTGCTTGAAAACGGTAAAAATAAATTCCCGGAGTTAGACTTTCGGATGAAAAAGTTACTTCATTTTCGCCTGCAAAATATTTTTGTTTTATTTCCGAAATTTTTTCGACCTGGCTGTTAAAAAATTCTATCTTTACTTCTGCAGCGGCAGGTAAATAAAAACTAATAGTTGTAGAGCCGTTAAAAGGATTCGGAATGTTTTGTGCAACGGTAATATTATTTGCCGAGTCGAAATAGTTTATTCTAATTACATCCGACGGCTGAAAATTTCCCGAAAGGTCTTTTTGAACGACGCGGTAATACAAAGTTCCGCTGTCTTCAGGTTTATCGAAAAACTCATAATACTTAATTCCGTTTTGATCGTTAGATGCTACCGTTCCGATAACGATCCATTTTGAGCTGCTTGTATCCGAATTTGTAGTTCTTTCAATATCGTACTCAACTGCTCCGGTTTCATTTGCGGAGTACCATGAAACTTTTACCGAATCATTAGCTCGTTCGGCATTAAGCCCTATAATTTGCGATACGTAGGTGCCGGAGTTGAAAATCTTTTGAGCGTAAATTTCCCCTCTGCCATCGCGGTTATTTTTAAATATTGAAATAACTCCGCCGCGCTGATCGGACACTACATTCAAATAACTTTTTTCCGTATTGTAATTTATAGAAGTTTCAATGCCTGTCAGATTCCACAACAGTGCACCGGAGGCGTTTATCCGTTGTGAATAAATATTGGCTTTAATTGTATCGACTCTTCTATCAAACCATGTTACGAGTGCACCTGATTTGCCATCGCTTATAATTTTCTGACCAAATTGATCGCCTGGATATTCAATAACAGGAATTCCCTTCTCCTTCCATTGCGCTCTTCCGTTTAACTTATATTTTTGAATGTAGATATCTTTGTCTTTGTTATATTCATTAGACCATGATAGAAATATCAATGAATCGGCAATTAGAACTTGCGGATTAAACTGACTTCCTTTCAATGATGTTGAAGACTTACCTCCGGCACCCCAAAGCAATTTGCCTTCTTTATTTATCAACTGATGATGAATTTCTTTTTCCGGTTTTTGTAATTGCCATGCGATATAAATAAAATCATTTGGTGCCGCATGAGCAGAAAATGTAATAACATTATCTTTTGTTCCCGAAATCAGCAACGGTTTTTTACGCTGAGTAATCTTACCCGCTGAATCAATCTGATGCATAAAAATTGAACTTTTGTTATTCTGATATTCAATCCAAAATACAGAAGCTCCGCCATGACTATCGGGAACAATTGCCGGAGAGGTTTTTTTGAATACAGACTTGTGAATCACCAAACTATCGGCAGAAAACATCAGTTTACCGCTCTCGGAAATTTTTTGTAAACATAATCTTGATTCTTTCCCGATGCCTGCTTCTTTCAATATATAAGCAACAAAAGCATTCCTTTCGGCATTAACCGACAGCGAGAAGTCTTCTATTTCATAATCAGCCGCCGGGTCGTTCCGGGAGGAAGTTATTTTAACACCCGTATTAGTCCACAATAAACTTCCGTTGAAAAGCACACGTTGAATAAACAGATCGCCAATTTTATTTCTTGAAAAATCTTTCCATAGAACTAACGCCGAACCGGGCGAATAACTTGAAGAAACCGGATTGATTTTTACTCCCGGAAATTCGGATACCTTTTTACCATCGGCGCGGAAGCTGACTTTTCCGTTCCCGTCGATATGAATAAAGTAGATATCGTTTTGAAAGCTGCTTTTGTTGTCTTCCCAAAAAATGAACGCTCCGCCCTTTTTATCTTCTACCGACGAAATATTAATCGGGTTTATTACATTTGCCACTACTTTAGTATTAGCTGAAGGATTACTTACCCACTGAGTAAACACTGCGGGACAAAAAAGAATTACAGCCGCTATAATCAATAGTAGAGTTATGGGCAGATGGTATCTCAAAAAGTCTAACCGCCGCGGCTGATTGTCATTTCGACCGAAGGGAGAAATCTTATTTTGAATTGAGAACTCAGAAAGATCCTTCGGAAAAGATTTCTCCTCACTTAGTTCGTCGAAATGACAGTTATGATACAGCCCCGATATGGCATCAAAATAAATTAAATTACGAAACAAGATTCAGATCCTCGTTAAATCTTACCCCTACCAATTTGGAAATGCCTTCCTCCTGCATTGTAACACCGTAGAGAGTATCAGCCGCTTCCATTGTTCGTTTATTGTGTGTAACAACTACAAATTGAGTATCCTTACTGAAATCATTTATTATTTTTGTAAACCTATCAATGTTTGCATCGTCCAGCGGAGCGTCAATTTCATCAAGAATACAGAAAGGACTCGGCTTAACAAGATAAATGGCAAATAGAAGTGCAATTGCCGTTAGAGTTTTTTCACCGCCTGACAAAAGTTCTATTGATGTGGGTCTTTTCCCTTTAGGTTTAGCAATTATTTCAATTTTAGCTTCAAGCGGATCGGCGTTTTCCTCTAATTTTAAATCCGCCTCATCTCCGGGATTAAAAAGCCCCCTGAATATATTGACGAAATGGGCACGAATTTTTTCGAAAGTCTCCATGAATTGCGCTTGAGCTGTGCTATTAATCTCTTCGATAGTTTTAACTATATCCTTTTCGGAATCAGTCAAGTCGTTTCTCTGCTTTGTCAAAAAGTCGAGCCTTTCCTTTTCTACTTCATATTCGGAGTATGCAAGAAGATTGATGGGTCCCAAATTTTTTATACGCTGTTTAAGAGAATGCACTTCTTCCGAACGCCGGCTGAAATCGAATGAATCAAGATCGTCGAATTTCTTTAGCTGAAGATGAACAGAATAACTTTCGCTTATATTTGTTTTGAGATTGGCTACTTTAATATCATACTCATTTATTCTCATTTCAGCCGTATGAATCTCGTTGACTTTAGCTTCTTTTTCTTTTCTAATACCGTTTAGATTAATTTCTTTTTCGGTAATAAGCGTTTTAACTGCTTTATATCTTGAATCAATCTCAGCCTCCTGATTTATCAGATTTTCCCTTTCCTCTTCAAGCTTTTGATATTCAAGCTGTTTTTCTTTCAGAAAATTTGATATGGATTCTAACTCTTCCTGAGCTGAGGAAATATCCTGCATCCTTTTGGAAATGGTTTTGTTAATCAATTCAATCGAATCTTCCGATCGTTTCTTAGCGTTCAAAGTATTTTTCTTTTCACCTGAGAGTCTTTCCAATTCAAGATTAATGCTGTTTAGATTATTCTTGCGCAGATTGAATTCTTCATTTATCGAATTGAATTCTTTCTCGAAACTTTCATGATCCTCATCGGCTTTTTGTTTGTCGGCTTTAAGTGCAGATAAGTTTGCGGAAAGAGAAGCTCTTTGATTATCGAGCTTGTTAAAATCTTCGGCAAGCTCTTGAATTTCCTGCCGGATTTTTTCAATCTCATCAACGGCTTTATTTTTTTCGTACTCAAACTGAGCGATTTGTTTTTCAACATTTGCGAGGTCGTTCACTAACATTCTTCCTCGCTCCGACAGCACTTTTAGATTAATGGAGTTAAGTTTTTCTTCCTTTTCAGCAATCAGCTTTTTGAGTTTTGCCAGTTCTTTTTCTTTGTGAGGGAAATCCGATTTTAAATTTTCCAGAAGCTGCTTTCTTCCAAAAAAGGTATCGTCGAGCCTGGGTGTCGCACCCGCTTCAATAACTCCGCTCCTATCGATGAAATCACCGTTAAGAGTTGCATAATTAAACTGAGGAAATTTTTCGTAAAGCTTAAAAGCCGTACTTAATTCGTCGACTAAAATTGTCTTTGAAAGAAGCCGGTCAAAATAATGGCGCCACTTGGTTTGTGTTTCAATAAAATTGGCAGCTACGCCTACAACCCCTTTTTGCCCCTTTAAGGATTTTAATTTTTTCTTCAGTTGATATTCTTGATACTTCTTTATTAAAGTTTTTCTTTTACTGTTAATATGATTAACAAGAAAGAATGATGCTTTACCAATATTATGAGCGTTTAAATATTCTATTCCGTTCTTAATATCGTCTAAGGATTCTATAAGAATATTATTTAAATTATTCTTTAGCGCCGCCTCAATTGCAAATTTGTATTCTTCTTTTGTATTACCTATATGAGCCAATAGAGTTTTATCGGCTTTTGTCCACGAGTTATCTTCAAGCAGGGCTTTTGCACCTTTAGACACTCCTTCAAGATTGTCAATCAGCGTTTGTACGAAATTTATTTTATCTCTTATTGCATTAAGCACGCTCTTCTTTTCAAGCTCTGCTTCTTTCAGAGCAGTTAATTCTTTTTCAAGGTTTTCCTTTTCCTGCTGCTTCCTTAGGTATATCGATTCAGCCTGACTTAGTTTTTCTTCGGCTTCTCTTTTTTCTTCATTTAACTGCTCTATAAATCCAACAGTCTTTGCAATGTTTCCGGTTAACGATTGAATTTTTTCATTCAGCTTATTAATTAAACCGTTCTTAGCAATCAACGAGTTTTCAATATTCGAAAGCTCGTTTTCTTTGTTCGTAATTTCTTTAAATAGTTCAAGCAGGTTATCGGACAATAATTTTAATGAAGTGTTTCGCTTTTCCAGTTCATCTTTAATTCTGCTAATTGATTCTTCAAATTCTTCTTTATCTTTTTGCTTTGCCGAAATCTTCTGATCCGTTTGAGTAAGATAAACGGCGGCATCGGCAATAGATTTTTTTGTCTCTTCCAGTTGTGCATTCAATTCATTCAATTCGGAAGAATATCTGTCGATGTTTTTTCCGAGAGATTTTTTTCTTTCTTCCGATACCGAAACACTTTTTTGATTGTTATAAATTTTCTCAACTAATAATGATACCTCGAAACGTTTTTGCTTTAACTGATTCTCAATTTCGGTTAGCTCTTCTTTAATTACTCTTATTTCATCTTCTATTTGCGAAGAGCGGGATTCGAGAAGCACCTTTTGTTTGAAGCTGTTATCTTTTTCAAATAATGCCTGCTCTTTGTGAAGATGGAATAATGCTAATTCTCTTTCGGCAAGTTCAAGTTCTAGTTCGCGCAGAGAAGCAGTTATCTTATTATACCTGTCTGCTTTTTTTGCCTGTCTTTCAAGCGAATTCACTTTCTTCTCTACTTCGGATACAATATCGTTAACCCGAACTAAATCCGATTTTACCTCATCGAGTTTTCTTAATGCAAGCCGCCTTCTCAGCTTATATTTATTAACACCGGCAGCTTCTTCGAACATAGTACGTCGTTCCTCAGCTTTGCTGCTGAGTATTGTTTCCACCATTTTTAGTTCGATAACCGAATAAGCATTTGCCCCAATGCCGGTATCGAGAAATAAATTAGTAATATCCTTTAGTCTGCATAAATTTTTATTGAGAAGATATTCGCTTTCACCGGAACGGAAAATTCTTCTTGTAATGGTAACATCAGTATATTCGGTTGGTAAAACACCTTTAGTATTTTCGATAGTTAATGAAACTTCTGCCATGCCCATCGGTTTTTTTGTTTTGGTGCCGTTAAAAATAACGTTTTCCATTTTATCGCTTCTAAGGGCTCCGCTTCTTTGTTCGCCAAGACACCACCGGATAGCATCAACAATGTTAGTCTTTCCGCAGCCGTTAGGTCCGACAATCGAGGTTATGCCCTCGTTGAAATTTATTACCGTCTTATTGGCAAAAGACTTGAAACCAAATATTTCGAGCTTTGATAGATACAATTTTTATGATTACCCGATTATGTTATGCTGTTTAAGTGCAAGCTGAAGATAGTCAAAAAAAGAATTAGCCAATTCATAATAAAGAAGAAAGCCGCCAAAAACTAATAGCAGGAACAGCATGCTGTAAAAATAAACGCCACCCGGATTAACGTCGAAAATTACATATATGCCTTTCATTAAGCGGTAATAAATCCAGATAGTAAATAATATGATTGACAAATAAATATATAAATTGGCTACTTCTGCATTTAGGACGCGAAAGAGGATGATACCGACGGGGATAAGCAGCACGTACGGAAGGAAAGACCACACAACCGTGAAGTACACGCTCGATAGATAAACTCTTGTCTTAACAAAAAAAGATGCGGTTTTAATAATGAGTACTAGGAGAGCCATCAAAAAAATGAATGCAATGGATAAAATTAAAAGAGCATTAAGCGGATGCCAGGCAAGATAACTTATCGAAGTCATTAAACTCCGGCTGCCGAATGCCAAAAGTATTTTTTCAAGAACCAGATCGGTTTTAAAGTAAAAAAGCAAGTTAGCCTTAAGAAGCGCAAAAGTGCCTGCAATAATTAACGACAGCATGCTTGAATGAATCGTTGACATAATTCTCTGATCGCGTACATCGGCGAAAAAGTTGTAGGGTCTTAAAAGAGCTCTGGAAGCATCTTCACGAAATTTTCTGCCTGAATTTACCAGAACACCCATTACTATTGCAAGCAACAAACCAAATATTATAAAGACCATAGGAGCGCGGTCGGTTTTACTGCCGATGGGAATTGTAACTGCTTCTGTGTTATTCAGCTTTGAATAAATCACTTTATAAGTTAAAATATTAATGTCTCTATCTTCTCGAAGGATCCCCAGCCGGTATAAGTTTGATTGGTCGTAACCTGCTAAAAGCGAAGCATAATCGCCTCTAAAATCAAACATTGAGTTAATAAAAAAACCGGAAATTTTGTTGTCGATAGAAAACTTAATTAAATCTTCAAAAAATTTTGCTTGCGCTTCGTAAGAGCCTTCATTTACATAACCATCGGTATGCCCTGTATTGACCGTATATGAAGCTTCGCTGATAAAAAATTTTCCTTTTTCCTTTTCGTTGATTAGATCGGTTAGCCAAGTATTAAATGCTTCTGTAGGTGTGTTAAGTATATCAATGCCCAAAAAATCCAAGCCGGGTATAACTTCTACTTGATTTCCATAGAACGAGGCATACCTTAATACGTTCGGTTTTTCGGATGCTGTTTTAATCAATTCGTTCAGATAAGCTTTATGCACATCAGAGTTTGGCAGATACGACCCGCCAAGACCAAGTGCCGAAAATGAACCATAGCCGGAATATCCTTTAATAAAATTTGTTAGATAGTTCTTACTTCTAACAATAAAATTTGGATTTCTCGAAAGCGTTTCGGGTACTCCATTTAATGGAAGCTCAATGAAAGAAAGCAGTCCGTAGTTTTCGCAAAGAGTAAGATAATACGGATGGGGTACGTTCTTTGCAAATCGAACTGCATTAAACCCTGTCTCTCTAATCTTTTTAATATCCTTTTCCATCTGTTCGTATGAAGCCAAGCTCCCTAACTCATCAAAAGAGGGAATATATGCAACCCCTCGTAGTTGAAATTCTTCACCGTTTAGAAGAAGCTTGTCTTTATCATTCTGCAGCGAATAAAAATTGATACGGCGTATTGTTCTATCGATAAGATTTCCGTCTTTCCAAATCTCAGCGCGAAGGAAATAAAACTTTGGCGACTGAGGATGCCAATAGACAGTGCTGACAATATCTAAATTTTGGCTGAGGTATTCTTCTGTATTTTTTTTAAGCTTTAACACCGATTCAGATGAGCTAACAATACCGTAGCCCGGTAAGGATAAAATTGTTCTGAATATATAATCATCCTTTTGACCGGGTGAGTCATAGGCTGCTTTGAATTCCTGGTTTTCTATGATACAATCAACTTTTAACGTTGTTCTTTTTGATGCCGGTTCGGTAGAAAAGCTGTGGTCTAAATGCGAAACAGAAATGTTGGGGATGAAATGAATGTATACGTCTCTGAATATTCCTCCGAAACTTTGCGGGAAAAGATAACGCTGTTTAAGAGGAATAGTATTTTCCGAGTCAAGAGCATAAACAAGTTTTATCGATAATAAATTTTCAGCGACGCTTAATAGAATATCTTTTGGCAAATTAACATAGAAAGGGAATTCACCTCCAGTGTGTCGGTAAATAATTCTTCCATTAATAGAAATATCTGCGGCGTAGTTTAATCCTAAAAATATTAGACGGAATCTATGTTTGTCGATTTGAGATGCAGTTAACTTAAAAGATTTTTCAAATGTTAGGTCAGCCTCACCTTGAAAGATTGAAGGAATATTTACCCGAACTTTGTTTTTTTCTTTATCACTCGTATAATAAACATACCACGATCCATTAAGCATGGCGATGCTTCTTGTATCGGTAATATTAAAAAACAAAGAATCGCCCGTTTTTGCTTGATATTTCGGGATTTCCTTAAATATTACCTGCCCGGTAATGAGAGAGGTTAAACTGCAAAGCAAAAAAAACGTAAAAATGAAGGTGTTTTTGGGAAATCCCATCCGAAAAATTGTCCTAACTTTTGTAAAAGAAGCGTGCAAATATACTAAAGAAGCGAGGGGAAATCAATTAAGAGGGATGAAGTTAGAGCGGGGTTGACTGCATAGTCAACCCGCTTTAAATATTTAAAAATTAAGAAGTTAAGCAGATCTTATAATCCCGATGAATGAATCGGCTTTCAAACAGGCGCCGCCTACCAAAGCTCCGTCGATATCTTTTTGAGACAGAAGCTCGCCTGCATTATCAGGTTTTACGCTGCCCCCGTACTGAATAACTAAATTTTCAGCAGTTTGGACGTCAAATAATCTATTAATTAATAGGCGTATATACGCATGAACTTCCTGAGCCTGTTCGGGGGTGGCGGTTCTTCCGGTACCTATTGCCCAAACAGGTTCATAGGCAATTATCAAATTTTTAATTTCATCTGAAGAAATATTCTTTAATCCTACAGTTATTTGCCTTTCGACAACTTTTGTCGTAGCATCTTTTTCCCTCTCCTCAAGGGTTTCGCCTACACAAAAGATAGGTTTTAGCTCGCTTTCTAAAGCTTTTTTTATTTTCAGATTAATTAATTCATCTTTCTCTCCAAAAATTGTTCTGCGTTCCGAATGTCCTAATATTACATACTCACAGCCAACATTTTTTAGCATGCCAGCAGATATTTCGCCGGTATAGGCACCGTTACCCTCTTGATGCATATTTTGTGCACCTAATTTTATAGGAGTGTTTTTTATCAATAAGCCTGCTTCTTGAAGGGAAGTAAAAGGAGGACAGATAATCACGTCGCAGCTAAGGGTTTCATTACTTAAGCCGTTGATAAGTTTTGATATTAAATTTTGTGTTTCGCCAAGGTCGTTATTCATCTTCCAATTACCGGTTATAACTTTTTTTCGCATTGTTTCCCTCAATAAATAAGATTAAAATGTAAATAGGTTTCCAAAAATAGTGGATGCCGCTTACTACTCCAATTACTGATAATAATTTATTCGCATAGATGAATTTATTATTTTAACATACACAATATTAAACCGATATAATTTGAATAGAAAAAATAAAATAGCCGTAGTTGCAATGAGCGGCGGAATGGATAGCTGTGTTACAGCAGCAATTGCAGCAAAAGATTACTCGCTGGCGGCTGTTCATATTAATTACGGGCAAAAAACCGAGAGGAGAGAACTGAAGGCATTCAACGATATCGCCGATTATTATAATATTGAGAAGCGATTAATTGTTGATCTCAAACATCTCGCTCAAATCGGCGGTTCATCGCTCACTGATGCGAGTATAAATATTTCTCTTGCAAATTTATCGTCAAAGAAAATTCCTACGTCTTATGTTCCGTTTAGAAACGCAAACATATTATCTGTATGCGTAAGCTGGGCTGAAGTATTAAATGCCGAAGCTGTTTTTGTCGGAGCTGTTTTTGAAGATTCATCCGGTTACCCTGACTGCCGTCCTGAATTTTTTGAAGCATTTGAGAATGCAATCAAAGCAGGCACTAAGCCGGAAACAAAGATAAAAATTGTAACACCGATAATACATTATTCGAAATCGGAAATTGTCAAAAAAGGAATTGAACTAAACGCACCATTGCATCTTACATGGTCGTGCTATCAAAATGAAGACGAAGCCTGCGGGGTATGCGATAGCTGCGCATTGAGATTGAGAGGGTTTCAGCAGGCGGGGGTGGAGGATGTGATTCCTTATAAGGTAAAACCGAAGTATATTTAGGTTCAAAATGCAAAGTGAATTAATAACCATAAAAGAAGCGAGTGAATGGATCAGTGTTGAACTGAAACGAAAAGTTACGTCTTCGAATATTGCATATTTGGTGAATTATGGAAGGATCAAAAAATACGCGGATAACGGAAATACTTATGTAAATAAATCTGAATTGCTTAATTATTATAAATCTTTTTATGGTAATCGACAATTAAACTGGAAAGAAAAACTTGGTGATAATATTGACTGGCATTTGTCATTTGAGCAATATAAAGAGGCAGAAACAACTAAACATGTTCACCGGCTACATCCCTATAAAGGGAAATTCATTCCGCAGCTAGTTGAATATTTTTTAAACAGCCATACCGACGAATTCAAAAAAGAAATTTACTTTAAAAAAGGAGACATAATTCTCGACCCTTTCTGCGGCAGCGGAACAACACTTGTTCAATCCAATGAACTTGGTATGCACGCAATTGGAATAGACATTTCGGCTTTTAATTCCCTGATAAGCAATGTTAAAGTTGGTAAATATGATCTGTACGATTTGAACAATGAGCTGAAGAAAATTTCGGAAGCTCTTAGACAATTTATAGTAGGTTCCAATACAGTGAAATTTGAACAGAAACTTCTTGAAGAGCTATCAAAATTTAACAATGAATATTTCCCTTCACCGGATTTTAAGAGAAAAGTCCGGTTCGGGACTATCAATGAAGATCAATATGGAGCGGAGAAAGAAAAAGAATACTTGCCGGTATATAAAAAGTTAATAAATGAATACGGGATTGAATTAAAGCAAGAGAAATCGGATAGTTTTTTAGATAGATGGTATCTAAAACATGTTCGGACAGAGATAGACTTTGTTTTTGGATTAATAAAAAAGATTAAAAACCAGACAACGAAAAAAATTGCTACCATTATTCTTAGCCGTACAATTCGTTCGTGCCGTGCCACAACACACTCTGATCTTGCTACGTTGATTGAACCAATTTCAACAACTTACTATTGCTCAAAACATGGAAAAATATGCAAACCTCTGTTTTCTATTTTAAGTTGGTGGGACAGATATTCAAAAGATACTTTAAAGAGAGTAACAGAATTTAATTCCTTGAGAACTCAAACTTATCAACATTGCTATACCGGCGACGGCAGAACGATTGATCTGTTTGATGCCGTAGAAAAAATCAATCCGGATTTTGAAAAACAGTTGAAGAAACAAAAAATAGCTGGAATATTTTCGAGTCCGCCGTATGTCGGCTTGATAAATTACCACGAACAGCATGAGTATGCATATAGTTTGTTCGGATTTGAACGGCATGACGAATTGGAAATTGGTCCGCTCTCCAAAGGACAGAGCCGTGAAGCTAAAGAATCTTATGTTGAGGGAATTACTAAAGTTTTGAATAATTGTAAAAACTTTTTAGCTGAAGATTATAATGTCTTTCTTGTTGCTAACGATAAATATAATTTTTATCCGACTATTGCTGAAAAAGCTGGAATGAGAATAGTTCAGCAATTTAAAAGACCGGTTTTGAATAGAACCGAGAAAGATAAAGGGGCGTATTCAGAAAGCATTTTTCATTTAAAGGAGAATAAATGAACAAGAATAAAATGATTGCAGAGGGCATCAAAGATTTAATAAAAGAATTAATGGAACGAGTTATGATAAGAGTTTTACAAGAAGATCCTTTTATCATAGAAAACTTTAGGGCACACAAACCTTTATATGCAGCATTAGTTCCGGATGAGATTTTCAAAGGTTCGCATTTTGAGAGAAGATTTGTGACACCTTTTGGAAATGTTTGGGAAAAACTTGCAAAACTTTCAGCAGAATTTGGGCTGGGTTATTCAGAAACCCATAAAAAAATATCGGGGAATATTCCTCAAGAAAGACTTAGAAGAATTTATGAAATACTAGCCAGATTAGAACATCCTGAGGAAGGCAAGAAAAGAATAAAACCAGATTGGGAATTTGAACTTAAATATATTTTAAAAGGTGGAGGAGAATTGTTGCCGACCACAGTAGAATGTGACGTTTATGCCGAGGATACTATCAATAATAAAAAATACGCTTTTGAATTAAAATCCCCCCTCCCAAATAGTGATATTACAAAAGTTAGCAAAGAGAAATTGTTCAAGCTTTACAGCATGGAACCTCGAGAAATTGACAAAGCTTACTATGTATTACCTTACAATCCTTTTGGTAAAAAAGAAAATTATTCTTGGTCATTTCCACTTCGATGGTTTAATATGAAAGAGGATAGTGTTGTTATGATTGGTAGAGAATTCTGGGATTTTATAGGAGGTATTGGTACTTACGATTTATTTATTAGTCAATTACCACCGCCAAAGGCGGTGGCTTGAAGGTTCAGCCCAAAGGGCTAATTCAGAATACTACAGTGCCGCCTGCCTGCAGCAGGCAGGCGGACACGCACCTGTTGCACAGGTAGGCATGCGGGACTATTTTACGGCATAGCCAAAAGAACATAACCACCGCCTTAGGCGGTGGGTTTCCGAGTTATACTAAAAAGGAAAAAGAGAAATTCAATTTCGTGATTGATAAAATTGAAATGGCCACGAATGATGCGTTTGAGGCGGAGGAATATGAATAACAAAACAAAAATATATCTTGGCGATGCGAAAGAAGTACTAAAAGATTTTGAGTCAAATTCGGTCGATTTAATATTCACATCGCCGCCTTATGCAGACAGAAGAAAAAATACTTACGGTGGAATTAAACCGGAGGATTATGTTGATTGGTTTTTGCCCATTGGTCAACAGCTTTTTCGCGTATTAAAACCAAGCGGCACATTTATACTAAATATTAAGGAAAAAGCGGATAGGGGAGAAAGACATACTTATGTTATCGAATTAGTACTAGCATTAAAGAGACAGGGTTGGTTATGGACTGAAGAATTCATTTGGCATAAGAAGAATTCTTATCCTGGAAAGTGGCCGAACAGGTTTAGAGATTCATGGGAGCATCTTTATCAATTTAATAAGACTCGCTCATTCAATATGTACCAAGAGGAAGTAATGATTCCAATAGGTGACTGGGCAAACGGAAGATTAAAAAAACTTAGTGAGACAGATAAAATTCGCGATAATGCAAAGAACTTGAGCGGATTTGGAAAGAATGTATCCAATTGGTTAGGACGTAATTATGTTTACCCAACAAATGTTCTTCATCTTGCTACTGAATGCAGCAATAAAAATCACAGCGCAGCTTTTCCTGATGAACTCCCTGAATGGTTCATTAAACTTTTTACTAAGGAAGGTGAGGTGGTGCTTGATCCTTTTATGGGTTCCGGAACAACTGTTATTGTAGCCAATAACATGGGAAGGATCGGCTTAGGAATTGAGATTGTAAAGGAATATTTTGACTTAGCGGATAATCAATTACGTCAAAATTTATTTGTCGCAGAACCAAAGGATAGTTATGACAAAACTAAAATTAAACGAAGTAAAAAGGTACATTGAGGAAAATATAGGTGATTTTCACGAGGCGAGAGAGAAGGGCTTACAAGATTTAAAGCTTTCCAAGATTCTTCTTGCGAAAAATCCGTATTTATTTAAGGCAAAGAATATACTTACAGCAGAGAGTTTTGTAAGAAGCTTAGTAAATGCCCATATATCATCACAAGAGGAGACAATGTTTGGTGGTTTTCTTGAAAGACTAGCAATCTTTGTTTGTAGTAAAGCCTATGGTGGAAAAAAGTCTGCTGCTGAGGGATTAGATCTTGAATTTGTTAAAGATAATGTAATATATATAGTCGCAGTTAAATCTGGAACAAATTGGGGAAATTCTTCGCAGATTGCAAAGATGAAAGAAAACTTTCGGAAAGCAAGGCAAAGACTTAGAACAAATGCTAAAAGAATGTCCGTTGAAGCTATAAATGGTTGCTGTTATGGAAGGGTTATCAAAACTGATAAGGGTGAATATCAAAAAATAGCCGGACAAGTATTTTGGGAGTTGATTTCCGGTAATTCAGATTTATACACGGAAATAATAGACCCATTAGCATACAAAGCAAAAGAAAGAAACCAGGAATATGAAAGAGAATATGCAAGGCAAATAAACATTTTCACCCAGCAGTTTGTTAAAGTCTTTTGTGTAGATGGAATGATTCATTGGGAAAAAATTGTAAAATTTAATTCCGGTAAAGAAAAATTTAAGGTTGACTTATGACCCCGAAACTCAATCTCCTAGAAACTTTTCCTAATACCAATTCGGAAAGGAATTATTTAATTACACACATCGCACCGGAATTTACTTCGCTTTGTCCTAAAACCGGTCAGCCGGATTTTGCCGAGATCACGATGGAATACATTCCTGATAAACTTTGTGTAGAGTTAAAATCTCTTAAGTTTTATTTAAACTCATACCGCAATGATGGTATCTACTTTGAAAGCGTGACAAACAAAATATTAGATGACCTTGTTGAAGTTTGCCAGCCTCGTTTTATGAAAATTACCGCAAAGTTTAATGTGCGCGGCGGAATTAGCTCCATTATTAAAGCAGAATACAAACAAAAAGATTTTTTGGAAACGATTTAACACAGGCAAGTTATTTTTATGGCAGAAGCAAAAGAGCTTAAGAAAGATTTTATCAGAAGAAGAGATAACCTGTTCAGTAAAAATTCCCGCCAGGAAAACCCACTTAAGTTCAGCATGGAATACAGCATCCTTGTGGAAGAACACATCAGAGCTGTAGCATCCGGGACGAAATATAACTTCGCTTTGACTTCGGCGGGCAGCTTTAGCCGGCGCGAACTCTCTCCCTATTCCGATATTGATTTAATGTTTATTGCAAAATCAATAACCGAAAACGATTCTGAAATTAGCTGGCTTGTTACAGCCTTGTGGGACAGCGGATTAGAGGTTTCGCATACCGTTAGAGAATTCAGCGACATAAAAAAATTCCTTAATTCCGATTTACATACCTTTACTCAATTCTTCGAAACAAGATTTCTTTTAGGCTCGGAAAAAATTTATGCGGAGTGGAATAAAATCTTGTTCTCATTGCTTAATGAAGAAGTTGAGGTAAAGCTGCTCCGGGAGATGTTCGAAGATATAAATGACAGGTATGCTAAATACGGAGAAAGTCCTAAAGTGCTTGAACCCAATGTTAAACTTTCAGCCGGGGGATTGAGGGATTTTCAAGCTATCGAATGGATGTATATCCTAAAAAACAAAACCCTGTTAAATAAGCAAAACGAAAGAACTCAAGCTGAAAATTTTATAGAACTTCTTCGTGAAAACGATTACACTACTCCAAATGAATGCGGAAGGCTGCTTCAAAGCTACAGCACTGTTCTTGCCGTTCGAAATCTGCTTCACCTGCATTCACGTCAAAAAAATGATCGATTCGAATTTTCTGCACAAAATAAAATCTCTCACATGTTCTATCATTCAAAAGATGCACTTGCTGTATTCATGCAAAGGTATTTTCAGGCTTCAAACGTTATAAACCGGTTTTCCAAATCCATGATAAAAAAATTCCAGGAGGAAATTACACTGCCCCTTCCCGATTCTCTGGGAATCGAACTTGACGAAGATTTTATTTTAAAAGGTAAAACAATTTCATTGATCAATAAAAGACAGTTGGCTCTGTCAGATATTTTACGTGCATTCTATTACCGCGGATTATACGGCGCTCACTTCGATGAAAATCTACGCTCGCTTATAGTCGAAATAGTTGAGAATTATGATGAAGTGAACCAGCAGGAACCGGAATCATCGGTTTTCTTTAGAGAAATATTAAAGCTTCCAAAAAATGTTGGACAAACTTTAGCTGTAATGAATGAACTCGGAGTGCTTTCTGCCTTCTTATCTGAATTTAAAGAGCTGGTTGGGTTTTTACAGCACGGCGTATATCATTGCTATACGGCAGATGAACATACCTTGATGACAATTCAAAATATCGAAAAGCTTGAAAAAGATAAATCTACACTTGGAAAAATATTTAACGGCATAAAAGACAAAGAAATACTTTACCTGGCGTTTTTGTTTCATGATATTGCAAAGCCGATTAATATTTCGGGTCATGAAATAATCGGCGCTGAAATGGCTTCCTCCATAATGCACCGTTTAGGCTACAGCGAAGAAGAAACCGAACAGGTTATTTTTCTCGTAAAAAATCATCTAATAATGGAGCAGATTGCTTTCAGAAGAAACTTAAATGATCCTGAAACCTTGAACAGCTTTACTTCGAGATTCACCTCGACAAGAGAGCTTGATTTGCTTTATCTTGTTACTTATGCCGACCTATCCGCCGTTAATCCTGTTGTTTGGACATCATGGAAGAGCGATCTTCTTTCCGAATTATATCGAAAAACTAAATCAATGCTGGAAGAACAAATCACCGGCGAAGAGCTGTTAGTTTCAACTACTTACCTCGTTCCAAAAGAGATCAGCAAACATTCTCCGCACATATCCGAATCCCATGTTAGGGAACATATAGACTCGATAAACGATATTGCTTATGCACATCAATTCTCGGATAAAGAAATAGCCAGGCATGTTGAGGAAATTCAAAAAGGAGTTACTCTTTCAGCTCTGTTTACCGAATTGAATGAGTTCACAAATATTACTGTCATTACAAAAGATTTCCCTTCATTGCTTTCAAAAATTTGCGGGGTTCTTTCTATTAACGATGCCAACATCCACGATGCCAAAATATTTACGCGAAAAGATAAAATTATAATAGACTCGTTTAACGTAACCGATTTCAGAACGCACAAAAAAATTAATCCGGAACGTTATCCTAAAATCAAAAGGGATTTGGTTGACGTTGTATCCGGTTTGCTGCGGCTAAATCAGGAATTCGCAAAGATGAAATCGAAATGGTGGAGGATTGAAAGTAAATTCTTTAAACGTTCGGGAAAAGTAAACGTTGCTTTTGAAGATCATGAGAAGTATACTATAATTGATGTATTTTCACCCGACAGGCTGGGCTTTTTGTACCAGGTAACAAAAAAAATGAATGAGCTTGGCTTGATTATTTACTTCGCTAAAATATCCACAAAAGGAGATGACATTGTTGACTCGTTTTATGTCTTAGATAGAAACGGTAGAAAAATATCCCCGAACGATTACGAACTAATTAAGACAGAATTGACTGAAACAATGAATGAAATGTTGTAGGTTCACTCAATGAACTTTATGGAAAAAGAAAAGCCCGTAGGCGTATTCGATTCCGGTATCGGCGGATTAACTGTTGTTAAAAGGATTACTTCAGTGCTGCCTATGGAAAATATAATTTATTTCGGTGATACTGCGCGGGTTCCTTACGGATCAAAATCTAATTCAACCGTGATTGAATACTCCCTGCAAAATGCCAAATTTTTAATAGGAAAGAATGTGAAAGCAATTGTTGTTGCCTGCAATACGGCTTCTTCAATTGCTATGGAGGAACTCAGAAAACAATTCGATGTACCCATTATTGGTATGATTGAACCCGGAACCCGACATGCAGTAAGCACAACCAAAAACAAAAGAGTCGGTGTAATCGGAACAAGAGCTACGATAAGCAATAAAGCATATTCAAAGGAGATTAAAAAACTCGATGCTGAAGTAGAGATAATGGAAAAAGCATGTCCGCTTTTTGTTCCTTTAGCCGAAGAAGGATGGACCAAGCACAAAGCAACTTATGCAGCCGCTGAAGATTATCTGAAAGAATTAAGAGAATTTGAAATTGATACTTTGGTGCTTGGATGTACTCACTATCCTATTTTAGCCGATGTGATTAGTGAAGTGATGGGGAACGGAGTTACTTTAATCGATTCGGGTGTTGCCTCTGCCGTAGCCGTAAAAAGAGAATTAGATAGAATAGATTTAAATACAAACAGTCATTCACCCGGTAATCAGACATTTTACGTAAGCGATATTCCGTTAAAGTTCAAAGAAATAGCCGAATTATTTCTCGGCAAACCTATTACTGACGTCTATAAGGTTGAATTAGAGACGCTTAGTGTTTGAATACTTTAATTATGAGTAATTTAACATGCACAACAAACTAAAACAATCACTCGATTATTGGATCGAAAAGTTAAAGGATGATTTATCGTTAATCGCAGACAAGAATAAAGACGATGAATGGAAACGTGATCACTACCGGCATACATTCGCCGTGGCTGCTCAAAGGATTTTTGATTCGTTGAATACATCTATTACCGAAAATCCTCCTGCAGGCATTAAGGAATCAACAAAAATGGAATTAGTTTACCTCAAAGAAATCTTAGAGAAAATGATTAATAGCTCATCCGGCAAATTGTAAATTAGTCCCTTTAATAATTACGATGGCTAATTTTTCTGCCTCGATTTAAAATTATAATTGTGACCTGGAAATATTTAGAAGTTATAAACTAAAATTAATAACTTTTTTACAACTATTTAAGTTTAAAGACCGCAAAGAAATATTCTTCTTAAATATGCTTATTCCGTTAAGATAGCTACAACTCATTTCTTAATTTTTAGCACATCCCTTCGTCCCTTCTTCCGCCTTCACTTCGTTTCGGACGGACAGGCAATAAGGGGTCACTGCGCCTTTTTTTTATAATGCAAGATATGAAATCATTTCACCCTTTAATAAGGGTATTGTCCCCTCTCGAGAGGGGCGAGGGGTGTGTTCAACTTTGAATGCTTTTTATCTTCTAAAGAGTCTGGCTTTTATAAATAAAATTTGTAATTAGAGATTTTCAACACATCTCTTCTTCAGCCTTCACTTCGTTTCGGACGGACAGGCAAGAAGGGAACTACGAGCTTTATTTTTCGAAAATCTCTTTAACCCTGGTTTGGTCTTTAGTGACTCCCAATGCAAGCATCAATTTAATTCTTGCTTTTTGTCCGTTTAAGTATTCGGCAAATATTACACCGATATTGTGGAGGTGTTTTCCGGCGCCGGGATAACTGTAAATATCAAGCGTTTCGCCTGCGGGGCAGCGCGATACTAAAACTACAGGAATTCCTTTGTTAACCGCATATTTTATTCCTTCGAATGCAGGCGGCGGAACGTTTCCGACACCCAGTGCTTCTACCACAATTCCCTCGGTACCGCTGTCAGTCGTAAATTTGAAGAACTTGTCATTCATTCCAGCATAAGCTGTTAACATATCAACATTTGTAACAATTTTTTCCGCATCTAAAGTTTCAAGCAGTCTTGGCAAACGATTAAATACCACTCTTCCCTTTTGAACAAAACCGAGTGAGCCGAAATCTAAGCTGTGAAAGCTGTCGATCTCTTCGGTGTACGTTTTTGTTACCTCGCTTGCGGCATTTATTTCGCCGTTGAGACAAACAAGCACTCCCATATTTTTTGAATTTTCATTAAGGCAAATGTGAATTGCATCTATTAGATTTCGTGGACCATCCCAATCAGGCTCAGAACTATTTTTCATAGAGCCGATTACCACAATAGGTTTTTCAGTATTTATAGTAAGGTCGAGCAGGTAAGCAGTTTCTTCAAGCGTATCTGTTCCGTGAGTAACAATAACACCATCGTATTCTTTTTCTACCAATTGTTGTTTAATCTTTTTAGATAGATCAAACATAAGTTCGGGTGTCATGTGCGGACCGGGATATTTGCCAAAATCATAACATGTTATATCAGCCAGCTTCGCAGCTTCGGGTATCATGCCTAAAAGTTCTTCGCCGGAATACCATGGAACAGCCCCGCCGGTTTTCTTGTCTATCATCATTGAAAACGTACCGCCGGTAAAAACAATTAATATTTTTTTCATGTTGTCAGCCAAAGTTTTATTTTTAAATTCTTTATGGAAGCTTACTTTTTTATCAGCCGTTTCTTTACTTTCAAGGTTAATTACCTTGAAGCAGTCGAAAAATAAGTTTATTTTTGATCAAAAATAATTAAGGAGCTAAGATGCTGTACGTTCAAGATGTAGATTTAACGCCAAATCCTCACGCATTAAAATTTATTCTTAACGAACGATTATTGAAACTTGAGACAAGACAATATTCGAATAAGGAAGAAGCCGAGACCGATCCGTTCGCAAAAGGAATTTTTGAAATCGACGGTGTCGTATCAGTTTTTTATATGGATAAATTTGTAGCTATTGAAAAATCGGAAGAGAGCAATTGGGGACAAATTCAAAAGCCTTTTATTAATTTTCTTAAAACATTCGATAAAAATTTAATCCCTGAAGAAAAAGAAGTTAAAGGCTTAGATGAAAATGCCGGTGAATTGCTTAGACAAATAAATGAACTGCTTGAAAACAGAGTTCGTCCGGCTTTAGCAGGCGACGGAGGTGGTTTACAAGTTATTGGAATCGAAGGCTTTACAGTTAAAATACGATATCAAGGTGCCTGCGGAAGCTGCCCAAGTTCAATAAATGGAACGTTGTTGGCAATAGAAGGATTATTGAGAAGAGATATAAATCCCGCTATCCAGGTAGTAGCGGCATAAATAATTTTTTTCCGAATACTGCGGGGAAGAAATCGAACGATTTCTTCCCCTTTTTTTATTCTTTTTTCATAAATTAGCCATTGAAAGTTTTGATACCATGTTGTTAAAATGAAAAACTTAGAAAATCTCTTTTTTGCCGCAGCCGAAATTGCAGGCATAAAATTCAAAGTAATTTCTTCTGAAAACGGAATACGGAAGATTATTATTAACGAAGCACAAAGCATTTTAAAATTTTTGAATCCCACCAAACTTCACTTCGATGATCCATACATGTTTGATGTCTTCAATCAGCTTAAAGAGTACTTTAACCGCCAGCGAAAAAAATTCAGTATACCGTTGGATTTGCAGGGGACCGATTTTCAAAAAAAAGTATGGAAGGAGTTGATGAAAATTCCGTTCGGGAAAACAGTAAGCTACAAATTCATAGCTGAAAAATTATTTAATGAGAAATACGTTAGAGCCGTCGGTAAAGCGGTAAGTACAAATCCCATCTCGATAGTTATTCCATGCCATCGTGTAATAAATACGGGCGGAGGATTGGGCGGTTACACCGGCGGAATATCGGTAAAAGAAAAATTACTTGAACTTGAAGGAAGTTTGAGCATGGATATTTTTGGATGAAGATTCTTTCATAGAGTCATCCCCACGCCTAACGATATGAGTCCTAACAAATAATTTGCTTCAATAAAAATATTTTTGTGTACATAAACCCCGGAGCTTAACAAAGGAAGAAAGCTTGTGCTTATAGATGGACCTAAGTGTCCTCCACCGGCGATATCGACAAGATACCAAATCCCCAATCTGAAATATACATTTGTAACTGTAGCACCAATTGATAAGGTTATATTAGGAGAGAGTTGATTAAACATTATGGCTGGTTCAATTTCATAAAAGAAAACTGAGTCGCTGTTATCTTTTATGGAAAATTTAAAATTATAAAACTGCATGAATTCATATTTTCCACCGCCGTTATTGATTACAGCGAAAGGCTCAAACTTAACCGAATACTTAAATTGCCCATGTAAATTTGCAGCAATGAAAATAACTGCTAATAAAAATATTTTCTTCATACCTAATATCACCTCTCCCAAAACATAAATAGAATTTTGGTAACCGCAAAAAGAAAATATTTTATAGAAATTAAATTTTCATTTTTTTGCTTCACAGAATTCCATCAAAATTCAACAACATTGTCGGCTACTTCCTCTTCTTCCCTTACACCGGTTCCGAAATATAACTGCCCGTTGCTGCGTCTAATTATTTCATTAAGCTCATCTTGATAGTAGAATTTTTCTTCGCCAAATGCCGGTTTAAGGTCCGTAAGCCATCTCGCTTTTTCATCATACTTGGCAAAGAAAGGTTTTTTGCACCATTCGGGATTCCTGCCTTGAATGAACTTCAAGACAAAAACTTTTTCACCTTTAATCTCTGCTATTCCGTCAATTGCTACCTTCCCGGGTAAAGCAGACATAGATGGACCTCGAACTGTTCGCGCTAAACCGGAAACGTTTCTATATGCTTCTTTGAATATTTCATAAGCACGTACTAAAGGAATCATAAAATAATTTTTTGCTCCCGTATTTCTTTCTACAAAGAAGTAATAAGGAATGCAGCCAAGTTCTACCTGCATTTGCCACAATTTTGACCATACATTCGGATCGTCGTTAATATGTTTTACCAGGGGAGATTGAGTTCGGATCTGAGCTCCCGTATTTCTAATTCTTTTTATTGCTTCGTGCGATACTTCAGTAGTTAACTCCTTCCAGTGATTATAATGCCCCATTATTGCAAGGTGTTTGCCTGATTTTATTACCTTCTCGAACAAACGAAGAACACCGTCTGCTTCCTTATCTGTAACAAATTTAAAGGGCCAATAAGCAACGGCTTTGGTTCCTATTCTTATCGTTCTGATATGGTCGAATCCCGGTTGAAGTAAGGGTTCTATATATGCTTTCAAGTTCTTTAATCCCATTATCATCGGGTCACCGCCGGTTAAAAGAACATCGGTAACTTCTTTATGCTGCAATAAATATTTCTGAAATCTTTTTGATTCGTCGGTGGCTAATTTTAAATCGTTCATTCCAACAAACTGTGCCCATCGGAAACAGAAGGTACAGTATGCATGGCATGTTTGTCCGCTTGAAGGGAAAATTAATACAGTCTCTTTGTATTTATGTTGAACACCGGGCACGGGTTCATCGTCCATCTGCGGAACGTTAACAGTAAGCTGCGCAGAGGGATGCGGATTCAATTCCAATCTTATTTCGTTTGCAACATTTTTTATATCCTCCTTATCGCCGCTTCTTATTATTGCTTCAGCTATTCGATTGTATTGTTCTTCTGCGAGCATATCTTTTTGGAGGAAGGTAAGTTGATAAATAGGATCGTCCGGAATGTTATTCCAATCAATTAACTCTTCAACAACATAATTGTTGGTTCTGAATGGCAGCACTTCCGAAACAACCCGAAGAGCAAATAATTGTTCTTCATCAAGCTTTTTTAGCTGCGGGATTTTGTCGATATCCTTCGCACTGTAAAATTTCATTTTTCTTGGTGTTATCATTGCAGCATCTCCTTTTGTTGGACAAAATAATCTCCACGATCCGAAAGTGATAAATTCAAATCGCGTCAACTTGTATGTAAGATGTAATTGAAGACGGCTTTATCAGTACCGCAGTAAGACGCAATATAAAATTTTTACTGATTAAATCAAGGGCGGGAGGCTATATTATGCGATAATATGCTGAAAGAGCAAAAAAAAGCGGTCGAACGCCGCTTTATTTAATGTCAACCACTTTGCTTATGTCGTCAAGCCGCACAAATTTTTCGTTAAACTTAATGGTTCCTTTTGCAGATTTTACAGCCTTGATAAGTTTTACGTTAACGTGTGAATCTTTCTTTTTTGCCTTTAATTTATCGGCAAATCCGATTGCTTTAGCCATTTTTTCTCCTAATAATTTTGAGCATAAATATATTGAATAGCACTTATAAATGAAAGTTCTGTATAAGAAATTGATCCATTCACTGTTTACTTAATTAAATTTGACATCAAGATTTTGTTGAGAATAAATAAAATATTTCAATTTCTTTAGGTAATACTAAATTCATTCCTTTGAGATTATACAAATGTTCTTTGAGGAATTTAGTGCCCTTGTGTCTTGGTGGCAATTGCTAATTTTTTGAATAAAAATAAATATTCTTTATGCCACAAAAACACAAAATATCACAAGTGGAAATTTCTTCCGCGTCATTCTCATTATAGAGAGTTCATTTGCCTCGGACAGATATGGAATCATTAAACCAGATTTAACGGGTAATTTACCACCTCTGATTTCAGCATAGTTGATAATATTAGTTTAGCAGACAAAATCTGCGTTAACGCAATCTGTTGAATAATTGATTAACCGGATATGCTGTGTTAAACTTTTATGGTAAATTCTCCTCTCAGATTTAACGTAAATAATACAACACTTACAACAAGTCAATCTCTCTCATAATTTCATCATAGCTTAAGTTAAATTCTTCTGCTCTAATTAAAAATTTTGTATAAGGGTGTTCGGGATTTTTCAGTACCGTTTCAATTTTACCTTGTTCAACAATTTCTCCCTTGTATAGAATAATAGCTCTTTCACATAAATTTCTTAGTGAATCAAGATCGTGAGAAATACAGAGAATTGTTATGCCGTACTTTTCTCTTAATACTGAAAATAGATTTATCAAATTCTCTTTCGATACATTGTCCTGAGCGGAAAACGGTTCATCAAGAATTAATAATTGCGGCATAATTGCTATTAGTCGTGCAAGCGCAACCCGCTGCCTTTCACCACCGCTTAATTCAAAACATCTTTTTGTAATTACTTCAACCGGCAGCCCAACAAGAGAAAGAAGGACTTCAATTGAAGGTGGTGGTATAATTTTGTTTTTATTCAGCCTAATGGCTTCATCCAACATTTCACCCACAACTCTGTACGGATTGAGCAGATCGCTGTTATTCTGAAAAAGAATTTGAACCGGATTTGCTTTGCTTCTATACGTTGTGAAATTATAGGTTAGATTTCCTTCGGATGGTTCGATAATTCCGGCGATAATTTTAGCAAGAGTAGTTTTACCGCTTCCGGATTCGCCGGCAATGCCAAGTATTTCCTTCTTTGACAAACTTAAATTAATATTTTTAAGGATATACTTACGTTTCGGCTTACTCCAAATACCGATTTTTTCCGTTACGAAGTATGATACATTATTTATTTCAATTACGATATGCATCTTATTTGCGTTTAATAAATTATGCTTCTATTCAGATGCCGTTAAAACATTTTTAAAGAAGAATTCCCGGTCATAAAATTCAGATAATTTGGAATCAGATAATAAAGCAGCTTTGCTGCTGGCTGCTTCGGCAAAATTTAAGTCGTGAGTTACAAGCAGCACCGCGCGGTTTTCCTTCTGAATAAATTCTTTCAGCATTAACAGCAGCAAATTAGAATTTGCCGTGTCTATTCCCGAAGTCGGTTCATCGAGAATAAGTAAAGAAGGTTCATACAAAAGTGCAAGAGCAAGACTAAGCCTTTGCGCCATACCTCCGCTAACCTCAAACGGATATAACTTTAACATCATTTCTTTTCGCGGAAGCATAAGCTTGTTAAAGACTTCCGATATCTTCTCTTGTTTAAATATACTTGATTCAAAATAATAGCTTAATCTTTTAAGCGGATCGAAGCTGTTTATAGGATCTTGAAAAACATACTTAATTTCTTTTATCCGAAGATTAGTTAGTTCATCATCCGATAATTTTAGAACATCCTTCCCCTGAAAAAATACTTCCCCGTCAACCGAAAAAATTCTGTCATCTAACAATCCTGTAATTGCTTTAATTAAAGTAGTTTTTCCACTGCCGTTAGCACCGATTATTGTGAATATTCTTTGAGGTTCAATAACAAAATTTATATTCTTCAAAATAATTTTGCTGTCAGAATTTGAAGTCAATTCAACCTTTTTAATATTTACTTTTAACATCGGAAATTATGATTTTTGTATTTGTCAAACAAAATAATAAATTAAGAGGAAAATTCTTAGCAATATTTCATAAGATTGTTTAATGATAAAAACTTTTCAGAAGTGTTTTATACTCTTTACAGTTGCGCTGCTGCTATCAAGCTGTAAAACCGACCGCCTGATCGACGAATCGCGCATCGTGATCGGAATATCCGGCGATATTGAATCGCTAAATCCGCTGTATGCTTTCGGAATAAATGAAGGATATATCACCGAGCTGCTTTTTCTCCCTCTCTTAAAGCATGTATGGAATCCGGGAAAAGAATTAATCGAAGCCATCCCGATGCTTGCCGAACAATGGGAGTGGAAAGATAATAAAAGTTCGATTCGATTTTTTTTAAGAGATGATGTAAAATGGACGGATGGTATAATTTGCACTGTTGAGGATGTCATCTTCTCGTTTGACGCTTACTCCGACCCGGAGGTGGGCAGTAAGCTTTACGGAAGCTTTGAAGTATTTTATATCGATGAGAAACAGAAGATTGATATTGAAAAGACTTTTGAGGTAATCTCACCCTTTGAATTTATTATTCATTTCAAACCGGGTACAGTACCATCGCTTTTTAATTTGGATTTTCCTCTAATACCCAAGCATATTCTAGAAAAAATCCCAAGGCAAGATATAGCTTCTGCTCTATTTAATTCCGCACCGGTTACAAACAGTGCATTTTTACTATCGAAGTGGGAGAAGAATCAATCGATTATAATAAAGTCAAATCCTGAATCGTTCCTCAATGAACCTGACAACATTAAAGAAATTATTTTTAAAATTATCCCCGATTACACTTCGCGTCTAACGCAGTTGAAACGCGGTGAAATTGATATGATAGAAGATATTAAAACCGATGACGTTGTTGAATTGAAAAACCTAAATCATCTTAACATCCTTCCGTTAAAGGGAAGAGAGTATGAATACCTTGGCTGGAATAATATCGATCCGGATTTATATGCAAAGAATAAAACAATAAGTCCTAATAAACTATTTGGCAATGCTGCCGTAAGAAGGGCTTTAACTTTAGCAATAAATAGGGAAGAGTTGTTAGAAGAGTATTTAGGCAATTACGGTCAAATAGCTTACAGTCCGGTAACTCTGATTTTCAGTGATGCAATGAATTCGGAAGTTGTACCTTATCCTTTCGATTTAAACAAGGCAAAAGAGCTTTTAGCAAGCGAGGGTTGGAAAGATCGGAACAACGACGGCATACTTGATAAAAACGGAATTAATTTTTCTTTTATTCTATATATTCCGGGCGGAAATCCTCGTCGCGAATTTGCCGCAACAGTAATCAGAAATAATTTGAAAGCAGCAGGCATCGATATGAAAGTGCAAACAGTTGAAATAGGCATTTTAATTGAAAATTTATACGGCAAAAAGCTTGATGCCTGGCTTGCAAGCTGGTTTGTTTCTATTCCAATCGATCTAAAATCATTCTGGTATTCCGACCTCAACATTACCCCTTTGAATTTGGTCAGCTATCAAAACAAAAAAGTAGATAAAATTTTGTTAGATATTGAAAAGAGCGTGAACGAAGGCACCCGGAATATGTTATACAAAGAATTTCAAAAAATAATTCACGAAGATGAGCCGGTTACTTTTTTATACTGGGTGGATAATATTACTGCTTATAACGGGAGAATAAAAAATGTAGTGAATAGTCCGCTTGGCATAATAAGTAACTGCTGGAAATGGAAAGTAGAATGATAATTACTTATGAGCAATGAAATTTTAACGCTGCTAATTAAAAGAATTGCGGTTTCTTTTTTAGCGTTGTTTCTGCTGGTAAGCTTTCTGTTCGTACTTTTACGGATTTCACCCGGAAACCCGGCTCAAAAATATATCTCTCCAAATTTTTCACCCGAACTAATTCATCAAATTGAAAAATCTTTTAACCTTGACAAACCGATCATTACACAGTATAAAACTTTTTTAATTAACCTATCGAAGGGCGAGCTTGGAATTTCATATACTTACAGACAGCCCGTTCTTTCTGTAATAAAAGAGTTTTTCCCTTTCACTCTGTTTTTATTTTCTACGGCAATCATTATTCAAATCTGCTTGTCAATCATACTCGCATTGACTGCCGTCAAACGGATTAACGGGAAATTAGATAAATTTTTATCAAGATTTACTTTAATGTTGTATTCAACTCCGTCTTTCGTAATCGGAGTTTTGCTCATTTACATCTTTGCAGAGAAGCTTGGGCTGCTGCCTACTTCAGGATTAAAATCTTTCGGCATAGAAAAACTGCCGCTTCATTTACAGCTTGCAGATTACATAAATCACTTAATCCTTCCGCTTGCAACTATTACATTAGGTGGTATTGCAGTCTATTATAAATACCTAAGGGAAAATCTTGAAAATATTTACGATCAAACATTTGTTCTGAATTTGCGTGCACACGGTTATTCCGAAAAAACAATTACCTTAAAACATGTGCTTCCGAATGCTGTTAATCCATTAATTTCCGTTGCAGGAGTTGAAATAGGGATGCTCTTCAGCGGGGCGCTTATTACCGAAGTTATTTTCGGTCTGCCGGGCATGGGAAGGTTAACGGTTCAAGCAATACTGTCGCGCGACTTTCCGCTGGTGATAGGCTGTGCATTCACCGCAGGGGTATTTGTTATAATCAGTAATCTTGCCGCCGACTTGTTGAAAGCAAAAATTGATAAACGGTTAGCGAAGGGAATGCTTAATTAAATGAGTAAGCATATTAAAATATGGCACATGATTTTGTTATTGTCTCTGCTTTTAATCACAACAAGGTTTTCTCTCATTTATGAATCGGTAGTGTTATTTACAAAATTTTTCTTACTTCTGTTTAAGGATTTTACCTGGGCTTTCAATCAACTCAATTTGCAATTAGCAGATTATTTTTTCTCGACGATTACAATTCTATTGCTGCCTGTTCTGATAATTATTGCAAGAAACAAATTCCGTCTACCTCAACTAGAGGTAAGTTTTCCTTCCGGAACTATTACAATTTTAACATTCATCTTTATCTATGCGCCACTAATAACAGATACAAATCCTGACTTCCAGAAGAATATCGGTGTTACAAAATTACTTCCTCCCTTAAGTCGGGTTTATATGCTTAAACTCAAAGAGCCGGATGCTGCTGCCGATATGAAAACAAAATTTTTATATCAAAAAAATAAAGTGGTAAAACGTTCTTTCGATGAACAAATAATTTTTGCAGACAGTCTTAAGGAAAACGATTCGATAATTTATTATCAAAAAGAAAAAGAGTTTCATATTAAACGTGAACTTCTTCAAGAAGCTGACGGAAAATTATTCGAGAAAAGAGTATTTTTATTCGGAACGGATGAATATGGCAGAGATGTTTTTACAAGATTAATTTTCGGAGCGCGAATATCTTTGTTTGTCGGCTTTGGAAGTGTTGCTATTACCTTAATTTTCGGTTTGTTCTTAGGATTTTTAGCCGGTTATTTCGGAGGTATAATCGATTCTGCATTAAACCGGATTGCCGATATGCTAATGGCATTCCCGATTGTTTTTCTTATTATTCTGATTCTTGCATTGTTCGGTAATTCTCTCTTTGCGGTAATTTTAGTTCTTGGATATTCGGGCTGGATGAGCTTATTCAAAATTGTTCGAAGTGAAGTTATATCGATAAAAAACAGAGATTACTTTATAACTGCGCAAATGTTAGGACTGCCAAAAAGAAATTTATTATTTAAGGAAATTATGCCCGTAATTGCAGCACCTGTTTTGGTTAACTTGATATTTCAGTACGGCAATGTAATACTTGCCGAATCAGCCCTAAGTTATTTAGGACTTGGCACCGGCGGTATGTATCCGTCATGGGGTGCAATGATCGACTCCGGACAACAATATCTAACAAAAGCATGGTGGATGATCTTTCCACCGGGCTTCGCATTATTTATTACTCTTTTTGCAGCGAATAATATTGCAAGAAAGCTGAGCGCTTACTACAATCCGCTATTAAAATCATGATCATCAATAAACGATATAGGCTTATCAAAAAAATCGGAGAAGGGCGCAGCGTTGTTTTCCTTGCTGAAGATTTACTAATTTCGGGTTCGATGTACGCAATTAAAGTTTTAGCCGAAAACAGCAGCATTGAAGAAAAAGAAACTTTTAGGAATGAGTTTCTGCTGTTAAAAAGTTTTAATCATCGGAATATAATTGCGGCACACAACTTTGGTACACTCCTGCACATCGATAACCAAAATGAATTCAACCTTCAGCAGGGCAGCACATTCATTACTTTAGATTATTTTGAAGGGACTTCACTTTACGATTATCCCTCGATTGACGATGAAGAGAAAATCCGCGAAATCATAAAGCAGATTTGTTCGGTGTTGTTTTATTTACATCAATCGAACTTCATTCATTTCGATGTAAAACCCGAGAACATTCTTATTCATAAAGATGGCAAACATCCTGTAATAAAGTTCATTGATTTTGGTTTTACTCACCGTAAAGATTCGGAGTTTGAATTTACTCCCCGCGGAACTTTAGAATATATCGCTCCGGAAATGTTGTTAGCCGGACAAGCGGATCATCGGGCAGATCTTTACTCGCTTGGTATAATTTTGTACAGAATTATTTATCACAAATTTCCGTTTGCCGTAACTACCGCCTTAGACACACTTAAGGCTCATCTCGAAAAAGATTTTGAATTTCCTGAAAACAATTATTCTGCCGTACTAACTTCGGTTGTTAAACGGCTGCTCGTAAAAGAACCGGAAAACAGATACCAAAACTCATTAGAAATTTTGGATGACTTAAATATTCCGACAACCCAATCGCTCAAGCAAGAATGGACTCCCGCTAAAATATTTTGCAACCGGAAGGACGTTTTTGCGGTAGTTAATTCTTACGTATCGTCAGATGCAGGCGGTAATTTACTTTCGATTCGCGGAACTGAAGGTGCGGGAAAATCAATGCTGCTACAAAAGCTGTACTTTGAAAATCCTAATGCTATAATCATTCACCTATCCGATGCGGCAGAGGAGCATCTCTGGAAAAGATTACTTCGTAATATAATTTTTAATGAAGCCGTTTATAAAAAAGCAGACAGTCAGTTGATTAATGAAATACTTAATCTTCTTGAAGACAGCGCTCCGATAGAGATCGACAAATTAAAGTCGCTTATAGCCAGGATTTCTCTTACAGCTAAATTCATTATTCTGCTTGACGACTTTAATCGATATGATTCTTTTACTCTCGATTTATTTGAACAATTATTTCCAATTTTATTGGTGAACAATATCAGAATTATCACCGCAGAGGATACGGGTTTACCTTACATTTCAAATTCGTTTCAGAACGTACTTACATTAAACCTTACTCCGTTTACCGAAGCAAATGTAAATGAATATCTGGAAATAAATTATTGGGATAAATTTCCACGCGGTGAAATAAAGAAACTTATCTTATTGTATGCCGATCTTCTTCCCGGGAATATTGCTTCATTCATTAAAGATTTGATCCTACTAGAACTACTTTCATTTAACCGCGACGGTGCATTTCTGAATTATGACAAAGACTCAGAAAAATTATTAAAAAGTTCACAAGAAGATATTTTTATTCTAAGATTAAAAGACTTAGACGAGAATGAAACCAAAGCGGTACAACTTTTAGCATTATTTCAAACAGGCATCGATGAGAATCTGTTGGCTTTACTTGTCTCTTTTCCTGCTGCGGCTGTTACCGGTATTATTTCCGGGCTGCGGGAGAAAAATATTTTGCAGCCGATTAATCTCAGCCTTCAACCTAAATTTATTTCTGAAAGCATTAAACAATTCATTTACGAAAGGATAGAAAATAAAAAACCAATTCATCTATTTGCTGCAAAGCATATTCTAAACCATTTTCCGGAATTTTATCCTGCGGAAATTGCCCGTCAATTTGAGTTAGCCGGAGAGTACCGGTTAAGCTTCAATATATATAAAAAAGAATTGCAGCGTGCAGAGCAAATGTCTGCTTCCACCTACGAAAGAAAAATTTTGGAGCATCTGATTGAATTTCCGTTGGATGATGAAGATAAGTTTTATGTAAAATTCAGATTAAGTAAGGTTCTGTTCAGAATAGGCGAGAAAAAATTATGTTTAGCCTTAACCGAAGAGCTTTTGCCGGAAAATTTAGATAAAGAAATTTTACACGAACTTACTTTTCAAAAGAGCCTTTGTTTAATCGGTACCGGCGAACTGAACTACGGTAAAGAATTGCTGCTCAAATTATTTCCAATAATTAATGACGACAACAAAAAGCAGCGCATTTTAATAGAAATAGCAAATATTTATTTTGATTTAAATGATTTTTCATCGGCAGAAAAAATTTGCAGGCAAATAATCGAAAGCAAAGATTCAGATAAAGAAATTGCTGCCAAAGCTTATAATCTCGAAGGATTGATTGAGTTTTACCAGGATGAAAACCTTGGCGGTGCAATTACCGGATTTAAAAAAGCGCTCGAGCTTTATAAAGAATCCAATCTTGCAATGCAGGCAGCCGGTATAGAGGTGAATATAGGCAACATCTATAACATCAAAGGCGATTATGAAAATGCCGAGCAATATTGGAATAATTCTCTGGAAACAAATCTTTCTATCGGAAATATTGAACAGGAATCTAAAACAGTTTTTAACTACGGTATATATTATTTCGATCATTTAAATTTTGAAAAATCAATCGAGCATTACACGCGCGCTCATTCGATATTTAGAAGTTTGGGAGACAAACACAGCCAGGGTCTTGTGCTTTCGAATTTAGGCGAAGTATACCACACAATTTGCGAATATCAAAAAGCGTATGATTCTCTTACCGATTCAAAAAAATTTTTTAGGGAATTATCAAATCCAGGTGAAGAAGTTGAAGTATTATTCATGTTAGGTAAGTTTTATTATGATATCGGAGATGAACATGGGATGAACGAAGTTATTGCTGATTTCGAAAAGCTGCTCAAAAACCATCAATTGACCGATAAACAAAAAACAAATTTCAAGTTTCTGGAAATTTTAAATTTTGTGCAGCGCTCGTACCGTACAAATGTTTGGAAGGATTTAACAGACATACGGGATGAGTATAGAAAAAAAGATGATAAAAATAATTTTATCAAAGCAAGCTTTGTTCTTTCCGATGTTTTAATGAATTTAGAAGCCTACCCAACTGCCCTTAAAGAATTAGAGGATGAAAACTTTGTTGCTTTTTCAAATCAAAACCCGTTTTTTAAAGCGGAAAGAAATTTACTTTTAGGAAAAATTTCGCTAATTAACAGGCATCTGAATCTTCCGTCACCGGCTTCGTTCTTTGAGGAAGCATTTGAGATTTTACAGAACGAACAAATTTCGGAGGTAACATGGAAAGTGCTGTTAGCAATGGCAAATCTTTTTTATGAAAGAGGCAACCCGGGAAGAGTAAAAGATTTTTCGGGATACGCTAAATCGCTTATTCATTTTTTAGCCGGCAGGATAACCAATCCGGTACTGCAGCAAAAATACTTACAAAAAAGCGAAAGAAAAGCAGCTTTAGAAAGATTGGAATTTTTAGAACAAAAAATAAACGAATAATTTGAACAACAAACTTTTAATAAAAATTTTTTCCGATTCCAACGATGTGCTTGCAATCGAATCTGCTCTAAGCAAAGTGGATTTCCCTAATTATGAGATCAGTATTGAACCGTCTCAAAACATAGAAGCGGCTCCCGATGATATTATTATCGTACAGATAGACGATTTGGATTCTCCAATCCTTACCGGTCTAATTGAATTGAAAAGTAATTTAGGCAGCATTGCGGTATGTGTAGTAAACAACGGAAATCCGTTAGTAGTTAGCACGGTTGCCAAACTCGGATTTACGGATATATACGTCTTCCCGTATGAAGTTTTTAAGTTTACTACTTTTATTAAAGAAACGTTGGAGAGAGTAAACCTAAGAAGAATTAACAGACTAAACCTATCAAACATTTCCAAGAAAGACAGCTTTTCGTCTTTTATAGGTAAATCCAAACCGGTAATAAAAGCCATTGAACTGGCTGAAAGTGTAGCGGCAAGTACTTCCTTAAATATTTTAATTTTAGGTGAAACCGGTACCGGTAAAGGAGTGCTGGCAAAATCAATTCACAATGCTGCAAATGAAAAGCCCGCTCCGTTCATAGATGTTTTATGCACTGCAATACCCGAAACGCTGCTTGAATCGGAACTATTCGGTTATGAAAAAGGCGCCTTTACAAATGCAACAAATAAGAAACTTGGCTTGTTTGAGCTGGCAGAAAACGGCACTCTCTTTTTAGATGAAATAGGTGACTTAAGCTTAAACCTTCAATCTAAATTATTAAGAGTAATCGAGAAGAAAGTAATAAGGCGATTAGGAGGTGTGTATGATATTCCGTTAAATACAAGAATCATAGCTGCTACAAATCAGAATCTTGAAAAGATGGTTCAAGATAAGCTCTTTCGTAATGATCTCTATTACCGGCTGAATGCCCTTACCATTACCCTGCCGCCGCTCAGGGAGCGCGGCGAAGATTTACTCATTCTTACCGAATATTTTGTTGAAGATTTTTGCCGACTCTTTCAAAAAAAGATTAACAAAATTGAAAACGATGTTTTAGATTTCATTCGATCTTATGATTGGCCCGGGAATATTAGACAGCTACGCAACAGCTTAGAGCGAGCGGTGCTGCTTACACAAGATAGCACTCTCCGTTTAAAATATTTTGAAAATTTAGTAAGCAAACCTGCCGAAAAGAAAATTGATAACAATGGTCATCTGGCTCCAAACAACCTTCGTTTGGAAGTTAATTATAAATCCACAGATTTAAGCGACCTGGAAAAATTATACGTTAAGGAAGTCCTGCAAAAATTCGACGGGAATAAATCCCAAACTGCAAAAACACTCGGAATTTCACGCCCAAAGTTAGATAGGTTATTGAGAGATTAATCTAAACTACCAAATGGACTGAGTTATTAATCTTTTTTCAATCAGCGTCACCGTTTATGCTGATGCGGAAATTTGTAGTTTTATGTGAAGTATTTTGTCTTGCGGTTAATACCTCTGTTCCTCTCGTCTCTGCACTCTGAAACTCTGTGTAATTATTAAAAGCGGTAGTTACACAGTGAACAACTTAGAAAATCAGAGTCCCACTGATTTTTTAAAATAGATTCTTAACAAGCTCTCTTATGAAATAATCCTGGTAATATGATTTATCAACTCACCTTACGCAAATCTCCAAACAAATGTTTGAAATAATTATCAAACTATATAATTGGTTATTTGTTATTAAGTTGTAGAGACGGGGCATGCCCCGTCTTTACGTTCAGAATTAAAAATAATTTTTCATTATCAACTCAATAATTTTTCATAATCCTGTTTCAATTAAGCTGATATTTACTTTTAATACTGAACTTTTTGTGTAACATAACTTCTTAACTAAAAAGTCATTACACTGGTTGTAAAAAAATATTACACATGTAAATTTTTATTCTATTCCGTAAGTAAAAATTACCGTGTTGAATTTTTTCAACCGCAAAAAAATATTAAAAACAAGAGTTTTTTAATGGCATTAACGTTGCATTAAAAGTTATCCCAGCGCTGGGGAATAATAACTAATAACTATTTTTAGAGGGTGTTATGAAGAAACTACTGTTTTCTATCGGTCTCTCGTTCTTACTTTTGGCGGGATGCTCCGATATAGGGACAAACAGCGATTTCCCCGAAAGCCCCAATTCTCAGGGTGCTAAAAAGGAAATTGTTAAGATTCCTTCAAGATCGTCGCTTGCTGTAGAAGCGCAGTTTACTGCTGTTGAAACCATCGATGGTCAAGTTGGAGGAAGCGTTGTTCTGAATGCCGAGTACCCTTCGGGCAGCGGTTCGGTTTCAATTAGTGCTGTATTAACCGTACCTGCCGGAGCCTTTCAAGGCACGAAAGATATCTCGGTAACATTTGAGGACGCACTAGCAGCAGTTGAGTTACTGCCGTCTATGCAATTCGATGTTCCTCTATCTTTAGACCTCTCATACGGAGGGATTGATTTATCGAGCGTATCCGCAAATTCTGTAGATTTTGCGTATATTGCCGGTGAAAATCAATTCCAGCCTGTTCAGAAGGAAAATCTAAAGGTAGATGCAGCTTCAGGTAATTTATCGGTCAATAAAGCTGTCTTAACTCATTTTTCTCGTTATGCATTTATCAAATAAAATGGAATGAAATGAAACGAGGCAAAAAATACCTTAATGGTATTTTAGAAGGGATTAGAGATGTGCTGGAAAAATTCTTCGACTCAAAACAGGCAGAAGAATTCCTAAATGAAATCCGGCAAAAACCTTTTCCCGAAAAACAAAAGAAACCCGGTTTAAAGAAACAAAGGGACTTTCAGCTTGGCCCGGTGACGTCTGAGAATATTCGTCACCAGGCCGACCGATTAATCACTTTTGCCCAAAAAAGGCTCAGTAAAGAAAAATATTTAGACTTCTTGCTGAGCCTGGGCAAGCTTGCTATTACGCAAGGCGAATTCTCTTTGGCTTCGGAAATTCATACTGAAATAATTTCAAAAGCTAAAGACGATGAACGCTTCGGGAACATTGCTGCCTATGGCATTTTAGCGCTCGGCGAAATCTTCAGCAGGCAGGCAATGTGGAAAGAAAGCCTTAGATACATAAACCAAGCCGGGGAACTGTTCAGCAAACAAAAAGACCTGAAAGGCTCCGCCATGTGTCAGAACTTGATGGGAACAATCTATGGCGATAAAGGTGAACTGAAAAGAGCCAAAGCGCACTTTGAAAAGAGTCAGGCTTATCTTAATCCTAAAAAGGATAAAGTAATAATGAGCATGATTGATATAAATCTTGGCATTATTAATAATATCCAGGGTAATTTGGATCTCGCTTACACTCATTACAGAAGAGCGCTGATGCAGTTCGAAGAAATTGGGGACTGGAGAAAGGTCGCTGAAGTAAGGCATAATTTAGGCATGTTGTTTACTCACAGAAAGGAGTATTCTTCGGCAATAAAAGAATTTGATTCTAGCATAAATGTTTCTATCGAAGCCCGTTATTTGCCAACGGTAACTGTTTCCTATTTGAGCAAGGGTTATATTTATTCCGAGCTTAATGACCTGGAGCTGGCTAACGCCTATGCCGAAAAGGGATTGGAGTTAGGTCAACAGCTTAATGACAGACTATCGCTGGCTGACGGATATAAAATCAAAGGAATTATTGCCAGGAAAAGAAAAAACTACAAAGAATCGGAGAATTATCTTTTAACCAGCCTCCGAATGAACAAAGAATACAAAAATTACTTGAATCATGCCGAAACTTCATTTGAGCTGGGACTGCTTTACCTCGAGCTTAAAAAGAAAGATGATGCCCGGAAGCATTTCAAGAATGCACTTTCTTATTATAATAAGATTGGTGCATCGCAGGATGTTTCCAGAATCAAAGCTTACTTAGACAGCAGTTGAGTTCATGAAGCGGCTTTTCCCGGAAAGAGCGGTTTTTGATGTGATTGGGCTTTGTTTGTTCTTCAATAATAAAGTGCCGATCGCTTAACATTATACCTCTCTAATTATGTATGCCGTTTCACCTATCGCTGCAAATTTGGAGAGCGCGTAATTGCGCTCTCCTTATGTTTTAATCGTGGAAAATATTTTAGATATGTTGTTAACCGAAGTTATAAACGCTTGGCTTATCCTATAGCTCTTTTATATTCTGAAATTTGTATTAATTTTGCGTATCATAGTTGTAGAAGTAAAAACATATTGACTAAAAAGATAGGAATTCGATTCTTAAAAAATGAAATTCTCTGACTTTAAATCAAAACTTGATAAGGAAGAAAAAGCTGACAAGGCTGCAGAAGAACCTGTCGGTAGAATAAGAAATCTTGAATTTATTTTAGACGTCACCAAGAGCATTAACCGATCACTAATTCTTGAGGACGTTCTTGAACTTGTCCTGAAAAATGCAATTCAATTAACCGGCTCCGACAGGGGATTCATCGTTCTTCGCAACAATGAAGGAAAACTTGAATATAAACTCGGCTTGGACGACAAAGCGAATATACTTCCCGAATCGTCATTTCAAGTTAGCATGACAGTTGTTGAAGATGTGTTTTACACCGGTCAATCGAAATTTATTGAAGGCGCGCAAAGCGATACCGAACACGATCCGAGCAGAAGCATACTCAAACTCGAGCTTCAAACAATATTATGTTCGTCGCTTCTAACCCACGAAAGAAACATCGGTGTAATTTACGTAGACAGCAAACACCTGCATAAAATAAAGATACGCGAAATAACCGATACGTTTGAAATATTAGCCGGACAGGCTGCTATTGCAATCCGTAACGCACAACTCTTCAATAACCAGGTAAGTGCTTATAATGCCTTGCAAGAAGCTAATACACAGCTTATTCAAGCGGAAAGAAAAGCACTCAAATCAAGCATCGATGCAGAGCTTGGACAGGCGCTGCAAGGTTTGGTTCATTTTGCTCTGCTCGAAACTGAAAGCCTTTTAAGAATTATCGAAAAAGCACAAAAAGAAATTGAAAGCAAGTTTGATGATTCTCAATCCTTTTTGTTCGACCGGATAAAGCTAAAATCAAAAGTCGCAGTTGACAGCATTAGAAACATACAGAAGTATGCGCAAATACTGCTTGAAACTTCATTAATGAATATGAATAGAGGAAATGAGGATCTGAACAAAACAATCCAATCCGTTATTCGTTACATATCTCCAATGAAAAAATTTCAAAAAGTTATTTTTAATACCGAACTAAAGAATCTTCCTATGTGTAATTATGATTCGGAACAAATACAGCATCTTCTTGTTCATCTTTTCTCAAATTCAGCCGAAGCAAAACCTAACATAAACATTCTGGTTAAATCCTATTTTGAAAACGGACAAATAATCATTGAGGTTCATGACGATGGACCCGGGTTTAAAACCGATAATCCGGATTCTTTCTTTGAGTTTCCTTCGCCTCATAGAAAAGGCTACGGACTATTTTTGTGCAAGAGCATAATAGACCGTCATAACGGCAGCATTAAGATATTAGATAAACCGGCAGGCGCCGCTGTTCAAATCTCTTTCCCTGTAAATTAAAGAATGAATCCATCAACAGAAAAATACCTTTCGAAAGCGTATGATCTTCTCCCTTTCCCAATAAATGTAATTGACGAAAACGGTAATATCGTTTATGTGAACCAGGCTTTCAGAGTGCAATGGGGCTTCGGACTTTCGGAATTGAAAGAATATTCTGTCTTTGAAGATTCCGAATTAATCAGATTGGGGATTCTGACAGTAATTAAACAGGTATTTCAAAACAAGAATTTCGCTGTCGTGAACAATTACATAGATACGCTGTTAAAAAACAGAGATACTGCATATCCCATATTCAGAACAAATATCTTTCACATCACAATCGAAGAAGAAAATTATGCGTTGTTTTTTCATGAAGATCAAACCGAAATAATTTTAGCCGAAGAAGAAGTTAAACGTGCAAGAGACATAAATAAGGAAGCAGAGAGATTAAAAAATAATTTTTTGAATGTTCTTTCACATGAATTACGCACTCCTTTGAATATCGTGCTCGGATACGCTTCCATTCTTCGTGAAACCCTTGAAGGAAAATTAAGCGAAGAGGAAAAAGTTTACATCGAAAACCTTAAATCCGGCAGCGAAAGATTATTCAATAGTATTACGCAGATGCTTGACTTTGCGCAAATCGAATCCGGTATTTATAGCCTGAACATTGAGACGATTGATTTAATTTCACTGTTGTCAACGTGTATTAATTCAATTAGAAAGAACGCGGAAGAAAAACATTTAAAAATTAAAACGCAATTTTCGAGGGGAAAAATTTTTGTGGATGTTGATTATCAAAGCGTAGAGAATGCAGTGAATAATCTTCTGAACAACGCTATAAAATTCACTAGGCAGGGCTTTATTGAAATAGAGACAGATATTCTTGTAGAGAAAGAGCTTGCAGTCTGTAAAATCAGAGATTCCGGTATAGGCATTTCTGCGGACTATATGGAACACCTCTTTCAGCCATTCAGTCAGGAGGATTTGCATATCGGCAGAAATTACGAAGGGAATGGATTAGGGCTTGCTTTGGTGAAACGTTATATCGAAAAAATGGGCGGCTCATTGGTGGTTGATAGTATCAAAGGGGTTGGCTCCACTTTTACATTCACATTACCTTTGTCCGCTAAACATTTAAAGCACGGCTTTCAAAAAGAATCTGAAAAGAAGGAAGAGCTGCAGCATGCACTCATGATTGATGAATCTAATGAATCAAATAATTTATTGAGAGCCTTTCTAAAAAATCAATTCTTAATTCAAAATTTCGATCATGATTCTTTCAATACCGAATTGCTGAATGATAAAAAATATACCGTAATAATTTTCGATGTAAATCAAAATTCCTGGAAAGAGGGATTATCTCTTTGCCGTCAAATTAAATCTAACGATCCTTATAAAAGACCTATCCTTATCCTTTCGAGTGAATATCTGGAAGAAAAAATTCAAGAGTTTTATGATGCCGGTGCGAATAAGTTTCTTATAAAACCTTTTACTAAAAAAGACTTAATAACTTCCTTGCATGATATAATTGAAAGATAAAGAACAGTAGAGTAAGTGTTGAAGATTAATTCTCTATGCCGATTCAATTTTGTTATAGTTGTTCAATGATAAAATCTTATCGATATTAAGAATTCCATTAGGGAATGAATGAACTTGAAATTTCTCCGCACATGGAAACCTCTTCTTCGTGATTCAAAATTTAAGATAGAACTTACAATCACAGTTATATCGCTAGTAATAACCCTTCCCTGTCTTACTCAATTTTTAAACTATATCGAGCTACGAAATGGAGTTCAATTACCCGATCCCTTTCTCAAGCTTTTTAATCCTGTTGATTTAACATGGTTTACATTCGGAGTCATTTATCTTTCGCTTGGTTATGCAATTATTTACCTCATGAATAAACCGGCATTATTACTTTCTGCAATTCAATCGTATGTTGTTATGATTTTATTTAGAATTGCAGCGATGTACTCTCTTCCGTTAGAACCGCCGCAGTTTATGATTCCATTAGCCGATCCGTTCGTCGAATATTTCGGAACAGGGAAGCTTCTTACAAAAGACTTATTCTTTTCGGGACACACAGCCACATTATTTTTATTGCTTTTAATAGTGGATAAAAAAGGAATTAAGATGGTGTTTTTATTAGCATCAATTGCGGTTGGCGCAGCGTTATTAATTCAGCATGTGCACTACACTGTGGATGTAATTGCAGCTCCCTTTTTTAGCTATGGTGCATATAGGCTAATTAAACTGTTTGGCAATAATGAATTAAAATTGTAGGTCGAGTCTCCGACTCGACACCTCATTTACACAAAAACATACCGCCATAAAAAAATGTCAGATTAAATCATTAGCTAAAACTTTATGGCGGTAGTTGAAATTATTATTTACTTCTTACCGGTTATTTTCTTCCGCTCTTTACCTCTTGATAAATCTCGTCAGAGTGATTACCTGTAAAATATTTATTGTACGCATCATTAAATTGTTTTCTTTCTTCAGGGGTTTCCCAGGATTCCCTAAACAATTCATTATTCCGTTGATTGGCTTTTGGAATATCTTCCCAGCCTTTTACCTCATAGATCACTAAAAAATCACGATTATTATGCCCCCACCAATGTCTTACTGTGCGATGACTGAGAATGTGCTCATTCCTCTTTATTACTTTCTCTGTATAAAGAGCACTTAATGAATCAAACTCTGCTATAGTTCCGCCCGAGTCCAAGTTGAGTTCCAAAGTTGTTATAACTACAGCATTCCCCGTTTGAGCTTGAGAGTACATGGTTTTGTTTAGTAAAACCAGGACAAAAAGTAGCACAGCGTAGCAGAAAGCTACAAACAATCAGGCTGATCCTTTCCAAAGGAATCTTCGATCGGAAAAGTAGAACTCAACCCTACCCTTCTCTTATCCAAAGGATCCATAGGAACAAGAGAAGGGTTTATTAATAGTGATTTCTTTTTATTCGCAGTTCTGACAGAAATACAAATACAAAGTTAGCACTGATAATAAGTCTCTCTTTTTTTAAGAGAGAGATTATCCCGAAGGGATGCCTTCGGCAGAGAGAGTTTAAGTACCGGGAAAATTATCAGATTGATCCTTTGGAAAAGTAACAAATCAGACTGATCCTTCGGAAAAGTTTGTTAAAATTACAACATTTTTTTACGTAGTAGCACGATGAACAGAAAGGAAGTATTTCTCATGATGAGCTCCTTTTATTATAATTGATTATTTATTAATACTATGAGAAGAGGAAAAATTAGACCACGCTTTTTTTTGATACAAAGTCTGGACTGTTATTTTATGAGTTACCGAATGAAAGCAATTAATTTATGCGCCCGAAAAAGCAATCGGAAATTGCTTATTGAGATACTCAGATGCAACCAATTTTTTTTATAAGTAAAAAAGTGAGATATGAATCTCGTTTCAGAATGAAAATTAAGCTGGCTGAAGGACATAAATAAGAATTGTAAATCAGAGCAGTTTATCTGTTATTTAAATAGCCCGTACTTTTTAATGTGCTTATATGCAAGATATCCGACAGCGGCAGTTTGCATTGCACCAAAAAAAAATCTTATACCTGAAATCTTTTGTTCTTTTTGATATTGAAACATCAAAGGATTCGTGAAATTTATTTGCGATTCATTCATTTCACCAAATGAGTTGAAGTCCGATAATAGTCCGAATGAAGTGAATGGACTGCTGTTAAATAGTTTGTCTGAAATGAAGATGCCTGATTTGAGAAGGCTTAAGTCTAATATTATTTCAAATTCGTCATAATCAATATTTATTGCAGAGGGAGGAGTTTCACTGTTAAATAAGGGCGGCTTATCATACTCAACGCTTGCAGAATCTTGCTGCTGTGAATATATCTTACCCATTAAAAAGATGATAGCTGCTGTAATAAAAAATATCTTTTGAATTCTAAATTTCATTCAATACAATCTGATTGATTAGTTTATCAATTCACCGCTAGTAAAATAAACGATGGTAATTTACGCAGCAAAAAATAATCGTTCTTATTTACCCATCAATAACTTACAAAAGTTGCAGATAAATCTAGAATCATTTTTTTATAATAAAACTCTTAAACATCGGGTGAGCTTCGGTATTAAATATTACCATGCTTAAATCGATTTTATCCGAAGGCGCAAATAACAAATAAAAATACTTTAACGTTTCGGCAAGAAAAAAACTCTCCATCGAATCATCTTTTTCTTTTGTTATCACGCTTTTTAGAGCGGCATAACCCGACTCGGTTCTGCAATGCTTTACGATATCCCCAAACATCTTCTTTCCCATGTGTAAGTATTTATCATTTTTTGTTAAACTATACAGGTAGTAAGCAGATTCAATTATTTCGGGTCTTAGTACATAGGAAGCATAAAGTACATTCATACTTGCATAGTCAATTTGTTCGGGTTCGATATCGTAAAGATTCCACATTTTAAAACAAGATTTCTGAAGCTCTTCAGCGGTTGTTATATCGCCTCCCAAAGCAAGCACTGCAGGAAAGAAAGCATCGAGCGCACCGAATTTAGTGGCTGTTCTTTCACCCGTATTCATATCAGCTCGCCCGAACCATAATCCTGTATCCCGGTTATCGGTCAAATATTTTTTTACAGCAGCGATACTTATTTCGTACATTTCTTTAAAATTACTGTCGTCAAACAGCAGCCAGCTTTTAAGCAGATATTCGTAGTAAGAATCAATCATACCGCTTAAATGACTTTCTTTATTTTGCCACTCGCCGGTCTCTACATTTATGGTTGTTCCCACAAGGTCAATTGCCGATCTTCTTTCAAACAGTGCGGAAATGGCTTTCTTCGCTTTATCGTAATAAACATTATTTGAAGTAAGTTTGCTTAGTACTCCGAATTCAATCATCAATGTACCAATCTCTGCAGGATTGTTTATTTTTCCGCGTGTTTCACCTGTTTTAAGATTAACCATCACATAAGGCATTCCGGTTGGTGAATTAAATACCGGAAGAAGCCGATTGCCAAGATCTTTGGCAAACTGAAGAAATCGTTCATCGCCATCTAATTGGTAGCATGAAAGCAGTCCGCCCAACAGACGAATAGTTATTTCAAAATTTTGAACAAAAATATCTTTATCAAAGGAAAGATTATTTAAAATTAATTCCTTTGCTTCAGCGGCTTCATCTTTTAAGTCCATTAGAATCATTGTATCGAATGCGTCGATGGGTGTCATTAAAAGAGATTCGCTGTACCAATTGTGCCCGGATTTGCTCAAAGGCTTAAGGGCATCAAACCCCCATGCATATTTTTTATAACCGTTCCACGCATGAAGAAATTCTTTTTTTACCGAATCGGCAAGCTCTTTTTTGTTTTGCCGCTCATTTCCGCCGAATGACAAAGGAGAAAGCACGGTTAAGAACAGAACAATTATGCAAACAGTGGAAATAGATAATTTCACTATCGAATCAGTTATCATGGTTACATTCCTTGTAACTTTTATAAAGCAGGAAAAAATTTATTCGGGAATTAATCTGTTGTTGTAAAGTTAATAATTATTTTAAAACTAAGAATAACCACTTTTTATAATTTTCCTTTCCGCCTGATTTATCAGGCTTTCTTCGGTTAGCGTCACTATTTATGGTGACGCAATTTTTGTTGAGGCGATTTTTACAAATGCGATTTAATATCTGGGATTAAGCGCAAATAAATTTTCCGCAGAATAGATTTTTGTCATTTCTTTTCTGATATTCTACTCCGAAAAATAAAACAATAATGCTATCAAGTATTGCATCAAGCTGTTGAACAAATCGATTCGATCATTCTTAATACTCTCATTTAATTTTACAATCCAAAATTAATCGAGGAGATACAATGGAGGAACAAATTCAATCTTTTCTTACTGAAGTATCAAATTTCGTATGGGGACCACCCATGCTTATTCTTTTAGTGGGGACAGGTATATATTTAACTTTTTTGTTAAAAGGATTGCAGTTTAGAACCTTACTTCATTCTTTATGGTTAGCATTAATCAAAAGAAAGGATGAAGGCGATAATCCCGGAGACATTTCACATTTTCAGGCATTGATGACCGCATTAGCGGCAACGGTCGGCACAGGAAATATTGCGGGCGTTGCCACAGCGATTGCTATCGGCGGACCCGGTGCACTTTTTTGGATGTGGATAACAGGACTTTTCGGTATGGCAACAAAATATGCCGAAGCTGTTTTAGCAGTAAAATACAGAGAGCAGGATGAAAAGGGTGAAATGAGCGGCGGTCCAATGTACTACATCTCCAAAGGCTTGAAGATGAAGTGGCTTGGCGTTCTCTTCGCCGTATTCGCATCAATAGCAGCCTTCGGAATTGGAAATATGGTTCAATCAAATTCTGTTGCCGATGCTGTGCGGCACTCTTTTGATATCCCCGTTTACATGACTGGAATCATATTAGCTGCTGCAACCGGATTAGTTATTCTCGGCGGAATAAAAAGCATCGGCAGAGTTACGCAAGTTCTTGTTCCGGTAATGGTTTGTTTTTATATGCTTGCTGCACTATTAGTGGTTTTTATTCACATTGAGCATGTTCCATCGGTAATTGTTTTAGTATTAACCGAAGCATTTACAGGCACTGCAGCAGCGGGCGGTTTTACAGGCGCTACCATAATGCTTACAATTAGAATAGGAGTTGCCCGCGGAGTTTTTTCAAACGAATCAGGATTAGGAAGCGCACCGATAGCTGCTGCTGCCGCTCAAACAAAACATCCCGTTACACAGGCTTTGGTATCGATGACTCAAACATTTATCGATACTATCGTAGTTTGTTCTTTCACCGGATTTGCTATACTCGTAAGCGAAGTATGGACTTCGGGAGCGAATGGTGTTCCGTTGACTTCAATGGCATTTACAACTGCACTGCCGGGAGAATGGGGAGGAATAATAGTATCAATCGGTATTATTCTTTTTGCTTATTCCACTATTCTTGGCTGGTGTTATTACGGTGAAAAATCACTTGAGTTTCTGCTTGGTGTTAAAGCCGTAAAACCTTACAGAGTGCTGTTTGTAATAGCAGTATTTATCGGAGCTATTTCACAATTGGATATGGTTTGGAGCTTTGCCGATATCATGAATGGGCTAATGGCTTTGCCAAATTTAATTGGTTTGTTAGGCTTAGGCGGAGTTGTTGCCGCCGAAACAAAAAATTATTTTGAAAATAAAAACAGATGAGAATCGGAAATTAGGAGGGGTTGAACTGCCCGGAAGAATTTGCGGTGGGGGGTAGCACCTTTACCTCCCGGGTTTTGTTCAATATTGGTTCGTATCGGTAAAAATATTTTTGTTCGGTCTAACGGATATTTCCGCTGATTTTTTTACGTATCTTATACAGCAAATAAGAAATTACAACAATAATAAAAAAGATACCTATAGATCCGATAAGTAATGGAATTAATCTTGAATAAACATCCATTTCGCCCTCCAAGTAATATAATTTTCCTTTGTCCCTTGCCTATACCGCATGCTAATTTTAGCTGAATCGATTATTGCCGGAGAATCTTTATTGGTAAAGTAAAACTGACGGATTTACTTAATCTGCCCGCAGCGTTATTGAACTTAATCTCACTAAGAATTAATCTCATAAGGGGATCGCCTCTTGATTCTATAAGCGATATATGACCCGCCTATAAGCAAAACCATCGATCCCGCAAAAATGAGAATTGATGTAACTATTAACGCGTAAAGAGACATTATTTCAACCCTCCCGAAAAATTATAAAAATTAGTTATTAAGCAATTTTTAAAATTGAGAGAAAGAATTGATTTAATCCTTCGGCAATCCTTTCCTCAAAAGACTATCTCTAATGACTCCGTGCCAAACATACTAAATCGATCAAGTGTTGAAAAGAAGTAAAAGGCGACTTACACTATAATTCGGCAGGCGGCTGATTTTTATCGATGAGAGGCAGAGGTTTTTTAAATGAAATAAACCACCATCGGAATTTATTAGGCTATTGTTGTTATTATATTGTTTCAACTAATAGAATGGCTGTTATCATTCACAATAAATCAACAAGATTAGAAGAAAGAGAAGTTAATTCCGGTGTTTATGTTCGTATTCTTACTTTGTAAGCCTGCAAAGTGTGTTAACGAAAAAGATTGTATTGAGTAAATAGATTCACTTGTAAACCTCCGGGGTTTTAGGCAGATTAGCTTCATGTGGAAACCTCAGAGGTTTGGATATACTCTCCCCTATTAATCAATACTTATATTTCAACCACATAATTATTTCACCCAGCGATGGTTTCTTTCCGGTCCTAAGTATTCCGACCCGGTATATCTTCCCTGCTATTGGAAAGATGAGCAGCATTGTTGCAATGTTTACCGCAAATGATAAAATGAACTGCCAGGCTGGTACATCAATTATGGTCATTCGTGCGGGCATAACAATAAGCGAAAAGAACGGAACCATCGAGGTAATTTTAGCAATTTGATTTTCCGGATTTGACTGCATTGCAATAGAAATAAAAAACGGTATCATTATCAAAATCATGATAGGCCAAACACCCGACTGCGCATCCTGGTCGTTATCGAACATAGCGCCCACTGCGGCAAATAATCCTAAATATGTAACCAAGCCGATAAAAAAGTTTATCAGTAAGTATCCAACATGACCGAGACTAATAGTTAGTGTGAATTCCGGCGGCAGCATAAACCATGTAGAAGATATGAGCACAATTACAGGCAGAAGCCAGATTGTCATCTGAATTACACCCATAATCGACATGCCCAAAATTTTCCCTGTCATTAATTCTTTTGCGTCAAGCGATGAAAGCAGCACCTCGACAATCTTATTGTTTTTCTCTTCAACAACCGCACGCATTATTATGGTTCCTATAAAGATTAAGCTGAAGTATAAAAGGAATGTAAATAGAAACGATACTATTTGGTTTCCTACTCCCTCTTCTTCAACTTTATCTTCTTTCGATACCCTGAATCCGCTGAAATCAACATTCTTCTTTGCGAATAAAATTTCTTCGTTCGATAGCTGTCTGCCTGCAAAATATTCATCCATTAAAACTTTATTTATCGTTTCCCGGATTTTATTGAATAACGAGTTGTTGTTCGGATTCTTTGAATAGTATTCAAGCTTTTTATCTTTAAGCGCATCCTTCGGGATAAAGACAATTCCGGTGATTTTATCGTCTAACAAATCTTTCTTTATTGAATTAACGTAATCCATTATCAATTCTCTGCCGGAAGCATTGAATGAAACTTTTATGCTTCCAGATTTCACATAATCGCTCTCTTCAAAAGCTGATTTTAAGTCCGAAATAATTTCTTCAGATTCGGATATTACATGAAGAACTGCTTTTTCATCGCCTTCGTATTTATAAATAAATGTTTGAACAGCGATAACACCGAAAAGGAATACGGGTATAAGTGTTGTCATCAAAATAAAAGATTTGCTTAAGAGCCTTGTTCTTAACTCGCGCTTTACAACTGCTAATGTTCTTCTGTTAAACATTATTAACCTCCTTACTTAAGATATTGGTATCATCTTTTCCGGCAAGCTCAATAAAAATTTCGTGCAGAGAAATTTCGTTCGCACTGAATTTATTTATTGTAACATTATTATCGATCAGAAGGCGCAAAAGCTGTTGTATGTATGAATTGTCTTTAACCCGAATTCCTGTTGAGTTGCCGTAGTCTTCAATCTTCTCAACGAAAGGATGATTCCTCAAGAAGGAAATATCTCCCGAATAATTAAGGCTTACATTCCGCTGAGCATATTTGCTTTTAATCTCACTCAAGGAACCGTTAAGAATAATTTTACCGCGATCAATCATTGCAAGATGATCGCACATCTTTTCGGCAAAATCCATCAAGTGAGTTGAAAAGATTATAACCTTTCCCTGGCTCTTCAGTTCGAGAATAATTTCTTTAAGCAGGTTTGTATTTATCGGATCAAGACCGGCAAATGGTTCATCAAGTATAAGGAAGTCAGGTGAGTGAAGTATGGTAGTAAGAAATTGAACTTTTTGCTGATTTCCTTTTGACAGGTCTTCAAGCTTAGAGTTTCTTCTGTCATACAATTCAAATTTATTTAAGTATTTATAAGCTTTGTTTTCAATTTCTTTTCCTGTTTTGCCTTTAAGTTCGGCAAAGTAAAGCAGAGTTTCCATCACTTTTAATTTTTTATACAACCCTCGCTCTTCAGGTAAGTAACCCACTTTGTCTCGAAAGTCCTGTCCTATTTTTGCTCCCCTAAAAATAACTTCACCCGAATCGGGGAGATAAATATTCATTATCATTCTGATGGTAGTAGTTTTGCCGGCACCGTTTCTGCCGATTAATCCAAATACCGATCCTTCCGGTACACCAAAGGAAATATTATCGACTGCTTTTATACTGCCGAATGTTTTCCTGAGGTTGTGAACTTCTAAAGCATTCATTTATTCCCTCTAATTATTGAGCAGATTTTTTTTGAACAAAAATAAAAATTTCCAGGTGCTGCTTAAAACCATTCATCCTAAAAATGGATGATAAAGATATCTATTCAAAATAAATTGACCTCACTCTGCCGAAGGCATCCCTTCGGGATAATCTCTCTCCTAAGAGGAGAGAGACTTGTCCGTAGGATCTTTAGATTGTCAATAAAACCTATTCTTATCCTTCCTTATCAGTTCATTATTGAGTAAACCGATTTTTTCGATGCAAATAAAAAGTTAAGAAGATTATAATATGTCATTACAGCAAATAAGCCTTTCCCTTTGTCCTATGGATCCATTGGATAAGGGAAAGGTTGGATAGAGTTCAATTATTTTAAAAACAATCTAACCAATACATATATCTTTCATATTCATTTTCATGAAAATTCATACGGTAAAAATTACTTTTTGGTCACCCTCGTTGGGATGAGTTCCCTTATAATAAAAAACATTCCCAAAAGATCGTTCGTCGGAACGATCCTTTGGAGAAGAATGCTATATTTTTTTACAATTAACTTTATCTAAAAAATTATTTTGGACACCGCCGAAAGCAAACGATTTTAATCCACCAGTTTATAACCGATGCCATGTACCGTTAAAATAATCTGCGGATGATTTGGTTCTTTTTCAATTTTTTGGCGAAGCTTAAGAATAAAATTATCAACGGTTCTTGTAGTGGGTGATTCTTCATAGCCCCATATTTCCTGCAGAAGGTCATCTCTGCTTACGGTTCTATTGCGATGTTTCCACAGGTAGTATAAAATTTCAAATTCCTTGTGCGACATTTGCACAGGCTCATCATCCGAAAAAGCGTTATACGAATCGAAGTTTACCTGCAGCAATCCTATTTTTATTTTGTTTTCTGAAGACAGTGAACTTACAAAATTTTCGCCGCGTCGTAACACTGCTTTAATTCTTGCAAGCAATTCTCTAATACTGAAGGGTTTGGTAACATAGTCATCGGCACCTAATTCCAGTCCAAGTACTTTATCTATTTCCTCTCCTTTTGCGGTTAATAAAATTATCGGAACGGTTAATCCCTTTTTTCTTACTGCCTTACAAACTTCAAAGCCGGATAATTTTGGAAGCATCACATCGAGCAGAACGAGATTGAAGTTATCGTCTAATATTTTTTGAAGTCCGGTTTCACCGTCATCGGCTGATTCAACCTCATAACTTTCGAACTCTAAATTATCCTTTAATCCGAGTCGCATATTGGGTTCATCTTCAATAATGAGAATTTTTATCATTTTTCATCCTTTAAATTAAAATTTAATTTGAAGCTGCTGCCCGCACCGGCTTTGCTTTCGAGCGTAACTTCTCCGCCGTGAGCATCCATTATGTGTTTAACAATTGTTAACCCCAATCCCGTACCTTTTGTGTTGTGTAAATTGCCGGATGTTACTCTGAAAAATTTTTCGAATATTTTTTGCCGGTTTTCTTCGCTTATTCCAATTCCTTTATCCCGCACTTCAATAAAAACTTTGCCATTGGTTATGCCTGTTTTAAGCAATATTTCTTTACGATACAAACTGTACTTTACTGCATTATCTATCAAATTTATTACTGCCTCTGATACAGCTTCACCGTCTGCCTTAATTGAAGGCAGTTTATCCTCCAGTTCGTAAGAAAATTTAAATCCCTTACTTTGCAGATGAAACCGGTAAGTATTAACTACGTTCTCGGCTAAGTCATTAATATTTACTTTTTCAATATGATACTTTCTTTTACCGGCTTCTATTTGAGAGAAGTTTAATATTTTATTCACGATGCCGCCTAGGCGCGAAGTTTCACTGCTGATGATTTTATAATATTCCTGCCGCTTCTCGTCGGATTTAACTCTTCCAAGCTCAAGAGTTTCCGCAAACATACTGATTAGTGAGAGAGGAGTTCTAAGCTCGTGCGAAACATTCGAAACAAAATCGGATTTTATTTGAGCAAGTTCCACTTCTTTTTTAATATTTCGGAAAACAATTATTAATCCCGCAATTAAAACGAGAGTAAGAACGAGAATTAAAATAAAGTTCGTTACCGTTCTTTCTTTAACCAAACTTTCAATTGTCCCGCTCTTTAATGTTATGCCGAGCTTATATTCGGGTAAAAGCCATAGTGCCTTTTCTATCTTAACATCGTCCGTTTTTAAATTAGCCGGTGCGTTGAATCCGATTTTTATATCGCTGTTATAAACGAACACGGCAAATTCGTCCTGTGCAACCGAAAGAATTTTGCGTGAAAGAACCAGTCGAATGAAACTCTCCGCATCAATTAACATTACACAATATTTTGACTCGTTGTTTATGGCATCTAACAAAAAGAGCAGCGTTGAAGAACCGGGAAGAAGTTTTTCTTCTACGGGTTCTATTTTCAGATAGCCGCTTTTCTCGTACAAGAATAAACGATTGATTTTATCGCTGTTGTTTGTAAAAAAATTTTTAATTGCTTTGGTATCTGTCTTCTCTATCTGATTAGCATTATCGTTATTAAAAATAGTAATGCTATTTCCCTTTTCATCGGAAATAATGATGGTAAGAATTGACGGATTTTCATTTAGGAAATTTTTTGTTACTTCCCTGAATGCTGATGTCTCCGGTTCATTTAATGCAATCGAAGAATTTATTCTGCCGCGCCAGCTTCCTGCAATGTCTTCCGAATATTGATTAACCGAAAATAAAATCGCGTCTAACTGGTTTTCGTAAATTCTTTCTATAACTTTTTCATTTTCTTTGAGCGAACTTATTTCAAGAACAACAAAGATTAATAGTGGAAGCAATATAACCAGCAGTAAACTAACGCCAATCTTTTTAACTGTTTTGTTCATGAGTCTTCATTTCTTTGCGGAAAAAATAACTAATTTTGCCGCAAGATTCATGATTGACGAAAGCCGATTAGAAATCGAGTGATATTGCTAATCGACAAACGCCTTAATGAATGGCTGAATGAATGCATGATTGAATGGTTGAATGAACGCATGATTTTTCGCAAGATTATTTGAGCAAGAGTGCATGAGTGTCCGTAGGGTTCTTAGAAGATGAATGAATGTTTTGGTGATAAATAAGAGAAAGGCGATTTGTATTAAACACTTAAAAGTTATTAGCTCCGGCTCTTTATTAGTGATAATTCGTGGCTAAATTGCCTCTACATTAAATTGATCTCTCGGCATCAATCTACAAAGCTAAATCGGATGATACCTAATAAAAGAAGATTATGTGCTAACCAAAGCCAAAATCTTAATTTTTTCAATAGCTGAAATTCATAACACAAAACGATACTCAAAAATGAGCTTGATCAAAAAAGTATTCAGGTTAACGGATTCTGAAAAAGGAATTTTTTCATCAGCCCAATAATATCCTTTCATTTTAGAATTAAATAAAAAATATTCCGCTTCAATATTTAGTGACAGGCTTTTTACAGTTATTACATTACTCCCAAGTATTAAAGCATAACTTGGTCCCCGTTCAATATCTTTTATGGTAGTTCCTAATGTCCCATGTTGAAATATACTGCGCTTTGGGAAAAAATATCCTATCCCACTGCCGAGATAGAAAATTGTTTTTGAAACCGGAATATGAAAAAGCAAGTTTGCCTCAATCCAATTTAGCGAATAAGTATCCTCTGCCGCGCGCTTAATCGAATTAGAAAAGGAGGAAGAATAATAACCATAGACAGAACGCAAAGAAAATATTTCATTAAAGCGGTAATGAATATAACCGTTAGCTCCGATGCTTGAATTTACTGACTTATTTTTTGCTGAGAAAATCGGACCCGCACCGATTGAAAGTTCCTGAGTAAATGTTAACCCTGTGAACAAGACAAAAATTAAAATGTAATTCATCTTCTATTCTCTACTAAAAATTATTTTCTAAAGTTTTTCAAATAAAATTTTAGATGACTTTCAATATTTACAAGCAAAACACCAAATGTAATAATCACACCGCTTAAAATTATCAGCAAAGTAATTTCTTCTTTAAGCAGCAGCCATGCGGCAAATACCGTAACAAATGGTTCGAAGTACAGAAATGCACCAACCTTTGATGATTCCATCTCTTGCAGTGCCTGTGCCCACAAAACATAAGCAACACCCGAGCAAAATATTCCGAGAAATAGAATTGATACCCATCCGACTCCTGAAAGGTTAAGTACCAAATCGAAATTTTTAGCGTTAACGGTGAATGGAAGCAGGACAACCGCCATCATTATGAAAAGATAAAGAATGGTCATCAATGGTGAATAACTAACGGATACTTTTTTATTAACCATTGAGTAAACGCTCCACGTTAAGGCACTTGCAAGGACAAGGAAATCACCTTTGTTTGAAATTAAATCTATCGATGACAAATCACCCTTGCTCATTAAAAGTAATAAGCCAAAAAAGGCAATTAAAATTCCCACAGTTTTAATAATTGTAATTTTTTCTTTGAAAACAAATACCGCAAGCAGCGCCATAAATACCGGTGTAAATCCGATTATCCAGCCGGTATTCGATGCGGTAGTAAATTGTAAGCCCGTCACCTGAATCCACAAATGAAAAACGGCAATCAACGCAAGCAACAAAATGCCGCGATGATTTTTTATGCTTATCGAAAAATCTTTTCTTGCATAAACAGCTAAAGTGCTAAGCAGTACAATTCCTAAAAATAATCTGAGCAGAATAACAGTTAATGGATTAAGTTCGGACAGTGCATATTTTGTGGCTATGAAAGATGCCCCCCACAACGTAACTGCCAGCAGAGGCTTCCAGTAAATTAACGCTATCGCTTTCACACTTATTAAGGATGCTACTTTGAGTTATTGGTTTTACGTGCCGATGAGTAATTCTTCAAGTCGTAATTAATTTTTCTAACCGGCATTTTAAGCTTAACTATTTCAACACCCGAATCAGTATAAAACTGTGTGGCAAGCGTATCGTGGAATTCAGAAAAAACTACGACCCTCACAATCCCTGCGGCAATAAGCGCTTTAGCACAAGTAGTGCACGACATATTTGTTATGTACGCCGTACTTCCTTTTACGCTCACTCCGTGTATAGCCGCTTGAACCAGCGCATTTATTTCGGCATGATTTGTTCTTACACAGTGATTATCCACAATAAGGCAGCCTACATCGTTACAGTGCGGCTGACCCGGCAATGAACCGTTATAACCAGTCGCTAAAACGAATCTATTCTTAACGAGTACACAACCGCAGTGCATTCTCGGACAGGTTGACCTCTCCGATGCAAGCATTGCAAGCTTAAGAAAATATTCATCCCATGATGGGCGTTTATTATTCATTTTAATTCCTTCATCTAACGGGGTTGTGCCTAAGCTGCCACCCAACTTGCCCGCCGGCTTTGCTTCTGATTTTATTTAATAAATTTATACAAGTACACAATTAAGAAGTATTATTCTAATTTAATTCTAAAGCCTAGCCAGGACGGGCTGTCGGGTTGAACCGCTTTTTATGTGTTTTTACTTTTGAATAACTCGAAGCAATTCTTCTTTCTTTAATAGTTGATGTCCTTCGAAAACTGTTAAGATTTCAATTATTGTTTTCTTTCGATAATAAACTATTCTATAATTTTTAAATAATAACTCTCTAATTTGCTCAATGGAAAGTTCCGGAACCATTCTCCCCTTTTCCGGATTGGCAGTGATTGTCTCTGCAACTGAGATTATTTTATCAACAAATTGAATTGCAATTTGTGAATTATCCCGGGCGATATATTCTTCAATTCCTTGAAGGCGATTTAAAGCTTCTTTCGTCCAAGATAATCTCATATCTTTCTTTTTGACCGGGCTGCCTTTAATTCTTTTTTCAATTGAGATGTTGTATACGTTTCACCTTTTTCCGAATCCGCTAAACCACGTGAGATTGAATCGATAAACAATTTAGTCTGCCGCAATTCATCAAATTCTGAAGGTGATATTAGTACCCCGGCAGGCTTTCCATTTTGTGTAATTATTAAAGAATTTTTCTTTTCTTGAATCTCTTTAAGATATTTGGCTAAACTTGATTTGAATTGACCGACCGGAATTATATCGTTTGTAACTGATATATTTTTCATTTTTTTGAGTCCTTTATTTGTCATAATTACGCTCATAATTTATACCATTATTAAGACTTTAGCAATTGGTTTTATTTTAGTACATAACTCTTAATCATCATGCGATTAAATTTCATTTAATTCTTTTTGAATTCCACATGCTAAATATTTCTGCGTTTTTCAACAGCTTTTTGATACAGCTTCAGATATTCCTTTGCTGAAGTTTCCCAGGAATATTCTTTCTTCATTCCGTTCATTTGAATTTTATGCCAGGTGGATTTATCAGGGAAAGTTTCTACAGAGCGTTTTACGGTTGTGTATAATGTGTAAGAAGAATAATCATCGAATGTGAATCCGGTTCCGCTTTCATCGCCCAACGATTTTAAATGATGCCAATCGTGCACCGTATCTGCAAGCCCGCCTGTTTTTCTTACAACCGGAACTGTACCGTAACGCAGGCTGTAAATTTGGTTCAAACCGCATGGTTCATATTTTGAAGGCATCAGGAATATATCTGCTCCGGCTTCAATTAAATGTGCAAGTTCATTGTTATAACCTATGTAAGCCGAAACCTTACCGGGATACTTTTTGCTTAACGACCTAATTAAATTTTCAAACTCACTTAAGCCATTACCTAAAATAACCCATTGCGCATCAAGATTCATCAAATCGGTTGAAGCGCCGGTAACGATATCAAATCCTTTTTGGTGAACCATCCTTGAAATAATTCCTATCAAAGGGATATCTTCCGCAAAAGGTAATTTGAGATGCTCCAACAAAAATTTTTTGTTTTTTAATTTGCCGGACAGATCATTGCTTGAGTAATGGTAAGGTAAATGTTTATCGTGTGCCGGATCCCAAGTTGAGTAATCTGCACCGTTTAAGATTCCGTAAAGATCATCTTTCCGTTCCCTAAGCACTCCGTCTAAACCGGCGCCATATTCGGGTGTTAGAATTTCCTGTGCATAGGTTTTGCTTACTGTATTTATAATATCGGAAAATAATATTCCTGTTTTCATGAATGAAACGCTATCTTCAAACTCAACAGGACCTCCGGGAAAGTAAAAACCACTCCTAATCTCTGCACTTAGTAGAGTAGAAGTTGAAAATTTCCCCTGATATCCCATGTTATGAATTGTATAAAGCGTAGCTGTGTTTTCAAAAAGCTTATCCCAATTATAATTATCTCTTAAGAAAAGGGGCAGCAAACCGGTTTGCCAATCATTGCAATGAATAACATCCGGCGCCCAATTGAAACGTTGGAGTGTTTCCAAAACAGCTTTGGAAAACAGAATGAACCTTTCGTCTTCGTCGGGATGCTCGGTGTAAATTTGCCCTCTAAAAAAATAATGCGGGCAGTCAATAAAATTTACTTCTACATTTGAGTCCGGCAATAATGCCTGATGAAGATGCGCCGAACGAATAATCGAATTTACTCTAATCGGCATTTCGCCAATCTTCCAATTATATTTTAATCCGAATTTATCCTCATCGATCGAGGAATATTTCGGAGTAAAGATTTTCACTTCGCATCCTAAGCTTGAAAGCGCTTTAGGCAGTGCACCTGTTACGTCGGCTAAACCGCCGGTTTTTGAAAACGGAAATACTTCGGAAGAAACAAATACAATTTTCAAGTTGATCCTGTTTTGAATTAAAATATTGTATAAACAAACCCAAGCTGCAGTGCTTGCTTCATTTGAGCTGTTAATGATTGTGCTTTTTCATACACCAAAAGGAAGGTGAAATTTACATTTAAAAAGTTATTTACTTTTGCTACGATTGAGTTGTCCCATCTTACATCCCAAACATCAAGGCTTTCATATCTAGAGAATAAGCGGAGGCTGCTCTTAGCCAAAATATTTTCGAAGACTTCATACTCTGCCGAGGTAACCGATTCCAGTCCTGTTTCGAGCTTAAATGTTTCTAATTTAGCGGTTGAGGTATCATCGCTGTACTGTCTAAATTTGTTAGTAAAAACTTCTTGAACTGCAAAGCCAAGTCTTGTTTTAAATCCGGGGATTCTGTCATAAGTAAAACCAAGGCTTTGAGTAACGTAGCCCGGGTCAAAGAAGTCTGCAATTGCTGTGCGGTCATCCTTTGTATATTTATATCCTGTTGTCAAAGCAGTCCTCACAGTATTGCTGAAATAAGGATCAATAGCCCATCCTATTTTACGTGAAATAACATTTTCGAGGTATAACTCATTATCGTTGGTCCTAAAATCTTCGCTGCCTAATTTTGTTCTGCCGAAAGCAATTTTAAGATTGTTTCTGCTTGACCAATATTCTCCAGCATAATTTAAGCCGCCGCGCCCCACAAGTGTCCATGTAAGTGAATTATCCCCGCCTTGAGTCCAATTGCTTAAGGCTAATTGGCTGATATTTAAACCGATTACTGCAGTGGATATCCATTTATTTGCTTTAGAAGTATCGCTTTGCGCAAAATACGTATTACAAAATAGAATGATGAATGCAAATACCGCAAATTTATATTTCATATTATTATCCTTAATTTTAGATATATATAATGTGGGAATTATAGGGCATGAATTTACTAAAAAATCAGATTGCATATTTTACTTCGGGAAATAAAAACAACAGCCCGATCATTTTCATCCATGGCTTTCCTTTCGATCATGAGATGTGGAGGCATCAGGTCATTTATTTGCAGAAGAAATTCTTTTGCGTTACCTATGACATCAGAGGATTGGGAAATTCGGCACCCGGCGACGGACAATTTACTATCGATATGTTTGCCGATGACCTTGAAGATTTGATCGATGAGCTTGATTTAGTGAAACCTATTATTTGCGGACTATCGATGGGCGGATATATTGCTTTGAGAGCAGTTGAAAGATTTGAGAATAAGTTTAGCGCACTCATTCTGTGCGATACTAAATCCGCTGCCGATAATGATGAAGCAAAGTTAAAAAGAGCCGCGGGAATTAAATCAATTAATTCCGATGGAGCAGAAAAATTTGTGAGGGATTTTGTAACCGGCTGCTTTTCACCTAAGACTATCAAAAATAAACCTGAAGTTTTTATTGAGATTTTGAACAGGTCATTAACGAATAATCCCACCGGATTAAAGGGCTGCTTACTTGCTATGGCGGCAAGAACCGATACAACCTCATACTTAGCTAAGATTAAAATTCCCGTGCTTTTAATCTGCGGCGAAGATGATACTTTAACTCCACCCGATGTAATGAAAAGCTTGGGTGCACAAATTCCAAATTCAGAATTTGTCTTGATTCCGCAAGCGGGTCATTTGACTCCGGTTGAAAATCCGGAGAAGGTTAATATGGCATTGAAAAAGTTTCTCGGAAGGCACATTAGTTGAAATAGAAGGATGTCAGATTTGATAATTTAGTTGATCGATTTCAAACTCTTAACAACTTAGCAGCGATAGCAAACATGCATTTTAGTATCCCTGAATTGCCCTGAATCTTTCCTCTTATTTTCTCATCTTACGTTCAAATTTAAAATGAATATTCTTGTATGAAAAAAACATTCCTAAAATACTTAAAGAAAACTCTTCCGGTTTTAGCAGGTGCATTGATTGGATATGCATATTATTACTACATAGGCTGCTACAGTGGAACCTGTCCTATCCAAAGTAATCCTTACATTAGCACCACGTACGGGGCGTTAATTGGTTTTGTATTTGTGCTGCCCGGGAAGAAAAAAAAGGCAGAAGAAACGAATAATTAAAATTCCTCTTTACTTAAATAAATTTTATTAGGAAATTTACATCGAATTCTTCTAATAAATCCCGCCGGTTCCAATTTGGCGGACGATATTAAATCATAAAAACAGTAAGGTTTAATTATGTCTACAAATTTAATAGCTCATGTTGAAATTCCTACGACACATTTAGATAGCACCTCAGAATTTTATAAACAACTTTTTGATTGGGAGTTTAAGCCATTTGGAAAAGATTATCTTCTATACAATACTCACAAAGGCTTTACTATCGGCTTAAGGAAGGCTGAAAAAATCAACTCCGGTGACACAACCATCTTCCATGTCCGCGTTGATAATATTGAGGAGAAATTAAAAAAAGCCGACGAATTAGGCGGAAGAGTTTACCGCGGTAAAACAACAATACCGGCAATGGGTTATTATGCTTTAATACATGATCCCGAAGGAAATACAATCGGATTGTATCAGGGTAATTAATTCGATCTGAATAAAATATATTTATTGAAAAACCCGGCTTCAAATTAGAAACCGGGTTTTTTATTTCCGCTAATTATAATTCGGAAGGAAGGAATATTCTTTTGCATATTCGAGCATTTGAGTTGTAAAGTCATCGGGGTATTCAATTTTCACATCGACAATCATATTGTTCTCATAAACCGGAATTAATTTTGGATTAATAAATCCTTTATAAGGAGCGATGTTCAATTTTTCATGCCGCTTATGAACCTCCTTTAGTAAATCTTGATCTGCCTTCACACCGTAAGTTTCGATAAAGTTTTTAGCCGCCTCATAATCTCCTTCTGAGGTAATACGCTGAATTTCCCGCAGCAGTACACCGAATAACGATCTTAATTTTGGGTGATCATTAATTACAAAGAACGTTTTACCATCATTAACTTTCTTTTCAATAATTTTATCGGCTTTTCCTTTTTCATAGACCCATTTGGAAATTGCCTGTCTGTTTCGCATGTGTGCTTGTTCGATGTTATTGCCGGGTTGAATTCTTCTAAGTTGAAGCATCAAGCCGTTGCGTAGATAGGCATTATATTCAGCTTTTGCAGCATCAAGTGTTGGCATAACGCCTATGTCAATCATCTTTTGATCCATGATATAATAAAGAGCAACCAGGTCTGCTCTTGTTTCTTCGCTCGCAGATGCATAGTTCTTCAGGGTTTGTTTGGGCGCTGCAACTCCCGGTTTAATTTGTCCTGAAGCGTGTCCGATTACCTCGTGCAAATCTGTATTCAATTTGCCGGCTAAAGGTCCATACTCTTTTGCCAAACGAATTTCTTCTTCATCAAAAGCAAACTCCTGGATTACGCCTTCGGAAGCTGCTTTGTCGTATGACTCAATAATATTTCCGAGCGAAACAGATTTTGAACCGTGCTGCTGTCTAATCCAATTGGTGTTTGGAAGATTTATTCCTATCGGAGTAGAGGGTGAAGCATCGCCGGCTTCCGTTAAAACCGTGATGACTTTAGCGGAAATACCGACGACGTTTTTCTTTTTATATTCGGGATGAATGGGAGAGTTATCTTCAAACCACTGTGCCTGCTTTCCGATTGCATCAATTCTTTTTGTTGCATCAAGGTCTTTCATCGATACAACAGATTCGTACGCCCCTTTGCGTCCTAATGGGTCTCCGTAAACTTCGATAAATCCGTTAACCGCATCAATTCCTGAAAGAGTATCCTGCACCCAAAGAATATTATATTCGTCAAACTTTCTCAAATCGCCTGTCTTATAATACTCAATTAATTTTTCGAGGGTTTTTTTCTGCAAATCATTTTCTGCGACTGTTACTGCTTTCTCAAGCCAGTAAACAATTTTTTCGATAGCGGCAGAATACATCCCACCAACCTTCCATACTTTTTCCTTAATTACGCCGTTTTCCTTTACTAATTTTGAATTCAATCCGTACCAGATTGGTGTGGGGTCACTTTTAATAATCATCCTGTTATAAAATTCTTCGGCTTCTTTCTGCGTTACGCCTTCGTAATAATTATTGGCAGAGGTTACTATCAAATCATCATCGGGATTAAGATTAATCCGCTTAGCATCGGCATCCGGATCGAAAATAATAGGTGTCAACTTTGTAATTAGTGTTTCCACTGTTTCCTCTTTATCGAGCGGAAGAAGATTTTTGTCTGAATTACTAATCAAGTGCGTGAAATACTCGCTTGAAAACTCCGGTAAAATTTTATCCGTAGAATAATGATGATGAATCCCATTAGAGAACCACACTCTCTTTGTATAAACCATAAACTTTTGAAAATCTTCATCGCTTCTATCACCTGAATAGCTGTTTACTATTGCCTCAAGCGTACGGCGTATTTTTAAATTGTGCTTATAATTTTGATCGTAGAAAATATCTCTTCCGGATAATGCGGCTTGCGATAAATAATACAATAATTCTTTTTCTTTGAGAGTAAGCTCTTCAAAGTCGGGCACCTTGTATCGTAAAATGGCAAGATCGGCAAATTGTTCGGTTTGGTACTTGAATTCCCCATTTTGATCCATAGTAGATGTTTCTTCTTTTTGTGATTGGCAGTTGAAAAGTGAAATTGAAAAGAGAAGAACAGTAAAATATTTAAGTAACTTCATATTGCACCTAATTTTTTTAATGATGTCGAATATACGAATTACAGGCTTTCAATCTAATGTAAAATTGGGGTATGCAGAGGTAAGCTGTTGGTTGAGTCACTGATTTTTTTGCATCTTAGCTAAAATTGTATCTTGTGCGGCTGTTCTTAGATGTATAATTACTTTGTATTTATTAATCCATCAAAAAAAAATCAAAAAAAGATAATGGAATTAAGGCTGCATAACTGCATGAAGCGAAAATGATATTTGAGTTCGATAATATCAACTTTTTAAGCAGCCTAATGCATTCAATATATAATTGAATTCAATGCGGCATAATGTATCTATAATATTTTTCTTCCTTTAAGTTCTTCCAATAGTTTTTGATAACCTGTGAAGTGTACTGCATCCCAGCCAATATTTTTTGCACCTTGAACATACTCTTTAATATCATCTATGAAGAGATGTTCGCCTGATGGTTTTTGGGTAAACTCTTCTACGGCTAAATAGATTTTATTCTCAGGCTTTACTGCACCCACTTCATACGATAAGATGAGCTTATCGAAATATTTAAGAAATGAGTAATCATCCCATCCATACTTCCGGTGAATTGAATTCGTATTCGATAATAACACAAGAATATATTTTTCTTTTAACACCGGCAGTAGAGAAGCCACATCTTCATTAACAGAAAATATTTTTGAGTAATAATTGCAAAACTCTTCTTCGCTTACATAGCTATTTAATACGCCGAGCATCCGGGAAAGAAAATCTTTTTCTGCTATTTTACCTCTTTCAAAGTCGCGGTGAATTTCATAATTGTCTTTATAATAGTTATGAAATTTTTTCCCCAACCCGGATTGCTTTTGATTAAGCTTGTCTAACATTAAGTTGTAATCGAAAGGTATTAATACATTACCGAGATCGAATACTATAACGGAATATTTTTTTGAATTCATATTACTCTAACAACTTTAGGTTGACATAATTAAAAGTATATATCTAAGTTAATAGCTCTATTAAACCGTGAAAAAACAGCCACGAATTAACACTAATATCCACGAATTATTTTTAAACCAATTATCGTAATTCGTGTTAATTAGTGGCTTCTCTGTTTTAAAATTATTTTTGACAAACATACGTAATTAAGTCGTTTCGGTTTTATTATTCATCTCCCTCAAATTCTCTGTCTATCAATCCTTTATTAATTTCTATTGACTTCACATTAAATTCCATTGATTGCGATCCTAACGTCTGCTTAATTAAGAATGGATATTTTATTCCATCAATCTCACGAAAATCATCGAAATAAGTTTCCTGAGTAAACGTTCCGTGCGGCAGAATGATGAACTTTTTTTCTTTAATTTTTAAACCTGTTGTTGTATCATAATACTGAATCCATTTTATTTCACCGGGGAGAAGTAATTCTATCTCATAAGCATTCATACCGTTAATTTCCTCAATACCGATTAAGTTCAGCCTCACTGCGTATTCATTAAGATACAATAGAAGTTTAAATATCGATTCATATTTTAATTTTTCAAGTTCGGCAGCAGAAATTTCCATTTTATTTCCGTTCATCGAAGAATAACCGTTAGTTCCGTCATAAACAATCTTTTGATTTACGTCTCCCGCTTTAATGATTTGCTTAAGCTTATTAGGTTCTTTTTGGTAGATGGTCATTTCGAAATTAATACCCGACATTGATCCTGTTATTTTTGTTATTCGATCATTAATCTTCTCGAAATTTTCTCTTCCTCCCAACGCAGACAAATATCTCTCTATAACCATTTCGGCAGTTAAATCAGATGGTATTGTTTGAACAGAAGAATCATAAAGCTCTCTTCCTGAAAATGTTTTGTTTGAATCGATGAATGGATGAATGTTGGCATTAATCTCCTTAATACTATCAGCTATTATTAAGGCGGAAATTATCTCACTCAATTTTGCTTGTGATGCTGCATGAGCGGAATTGGACTGAATCGCAGTTAGGGTAAATGAGAAGAGAAAGACTTTGAAAAAAAACATCCTTGAATTAATTAGTTTCATCTAAAATACTCTCCTTCATTCTATTAATACGGATACCTGGAAACTTAACATTTTCTGCTCTCGTTTCCGTTTACATTAAAATAATGCTTTGTTATAAATATAATTTTTTATTTTTAATAAGAAAAAATCAATCACTCAATTGATGATCAGTACAGTGGTAGCTAAAATAATTCCCTAACAGGGAATTTATTTTTATTAATTAAAATACTATAATATTTTTTTATAACAATGAAACCGATCCATTCTAAGGAATCTTTTGAACAATGAGGAATATAAATATGAAGGGCGAAATGGAATTTCACTCCTACAGATAATTTTAATCTGAACAAGCTTTTAAATCAGTTTTTTGTCAGCCCCATTATCCTATGAGGATGCCTATCGCAGAGTTAGTTCTTTTTATTTTTGACAGTTATAAAATTAATTCCCAGCTTAAAAATGTTTAAATTTGCGCAACGTTAAAGAAAACAATGGAATAATTAGTGAGAAAAAGTGCAGTAGTGTTGTTAAATCTCGGAGGTCCGGATTCGCTCGATGCTGTGCAGCCATTCCTGGAAAATTTATTTAATGACCCGGATATTTTTAAGCTCCCATTTCAAAAAACTCTTGCTCGATTTATTTCGAAAAAAAGAGCACCTAAAGTTCAGGAAGAATATAAACTAATAGGCGGCAAATCACCGATAGGAATGTGGACTGAATTACAAAGGAAAATGTTAGAACAAAAATTGCGCGATGAATCATTTGACGTTGACTGCTACATTGCTATGAGATATTGGAAACCCCTTACGCATGAAACTGCCGCAATAGTTGCAGAAAAAAATTATGATAAAATTATTTTACTTCCACTTTATCCGCAATATTCAATTTCGACAACCGGCTCATCATTTAATGAGTGGAAACGAGTTTTCGACGGTAACAGCAATAACGTAATTTATATAAATGATTACTTTGATCATCCTTTATATATCAAGGCAATAAATCATCGAATTGATGAAGCTATATTAAAATTCCCCGAAAAGATAAGGAACGAAATTCAATTGGTGTTTAGTGCCCACGGGACTCCGGTTAGTTATGTAAAAAAAGGAGATCCTTACAGCGAGCAAATCAAAAAAACAATTGAAGCTGTGATGAAATTAAGGGATTATTCACACGAATATCATATTTGTTATCAAAGTAAGGTTGGTCCTGCAAAGTGGCTTGAGCCTGCCACTGATAAGATGATTGAAAACCTTGCCGCAAAAGGAAAAAAGAATCTTCTAATTATTCCAATTAGTTTCGTTTCAGATCATATAGAAACCTTATTCGAATTGGATATTGAATACAGACACGTTGCCGAAAATGCCGGAATTGTAAATTATGTGGTTATGCCCGGACTCAATGATTCCGAATTATTCGTGGATGCTCTCAAAGAAATAGTAATAAAAAATCTTTAATGAAAATTTTAAATGAATAAAAAGAAAATCATAGTTCTCGGTGCAGGAATCTCGGGATTGGTTACTGCTTATTTATTAGCTCAAAAAGGATACGATGTTACTGTAATTGAAAAAAAATCTGAGCCGGGCGGTTCGATTGAAACGGTTAAAGAAAACGGATACTTATTTGACAGAGGACCAAATAGCGCACTTGAAACGACACCGGTTATATCCAAACTTATTGATGAATTGAATCTGCATGACCAATTGGTGTATGCTAATAAAGCAGCAAACAAAAGATATATTCTGAGAAACAATCGAATACATTCTTTGCCGATGAATCCTATCGCTTTTTTAAAGACCGGCTTATTTTCCACAAAAGCAAAATTGCGATTGTTTGCCGAACCTTTTATCGCTAAATCAAAAGACGGTTACTACCAAAGTGTCGCAGAGTTTGTTACGCGAAGATTGGGAAAGGAATTTCTTGATTATGCAATTAATCCGTTTGTTGCCGGTGTTTATGCGGGTAGACCGGAGGAATTAAGCGTTAAGTCTGCATTTCCAAAATTATACGCATTGGAAGAAATTTACGGCGGTTTAATTGTGGGAACAATCAAAAGTATTAAAGAGAGGAAAAGACGCGATGAAAAATCGAAGCAAAGCGCAAAGATGTTGTCATTTAAAGATGGTATGCAGGTTTTACCCCTCGCATTAGCTAAACATCTTGGTGAAAGAGTATTATATAATTCCGAAGTTGATCAGGTAACGACAAAAGGAAACGGATACATCGTAAGTTACACAAAGAGGGGTGAACGATATTCTCTTGAATGCGATTCTGTTATAAGCACGCTGCCTGCATACATTGCTGCAAATATCATTAAACACTTTGATGAGGAAGCAGCTAAGCGTTTAATGGAAATTTATTATCCGCCTGTTTTAGTTTTATATGTTGTATATGCAAAGAAGGATATTTCTCGGGCGCTTGACGGATTCGGGTTTTTAATTCCTTCTAGGGAAAATAAATCCTTTTTAGGTGCAATATGGAGTTCTATCATTTTTCCCGGCAGATCACCGGACGATAAAGCTGCATTTACACTGTTCATTGGAGGTGCAAGAAATCCTGAAATTGATAATTCTGATGTTGAGTTATTGATTAAAAAAGTTCTGACAGAATTTAATGAGATAATGGAAATTAAAAGCTCCCCGATATATTCTGCCCATAGGTATTGGGCTAAAGCTATTCCTCAATACAATTTAGGTTATATTGAACACGAAAACTATTTTGACGAATTTGAAAAGAGAAATCCCGGAATTATTTTAAGCGGCAATTACCGCGGCGGAATTTCTGTGGGTGATTGCATAAAAAATGCGGCGGCAATTGTTCATAAGCTATAAGCTAAAATTATAAAAACCACGTAACTATAATTGTACTTTCAAATTTTAAATTGGAGTAATCATGTCTGTTTTTCCTACAAAAAGATTAAGAAGATTAAGATACAATCCTATTATACGCGATATGGTGCGTGAAACCGAGTTATCGAAGAATGATTTTATCTATCCCTTGTTTGTTGTGCCTGGTGAAAAAATTAAAAATGAAGTAAAATCAATGCCGGGAGTTTATCAATTATCGATAGACAATCTTGTTAAAGAATGTAAGGAGGTTTCTGCATTAGGAATTCCTGCAGTGATATTATTCGGCATACCTGAGCACAAAGATGAAAAAGGTTCAGAAGCCTACGAGCCGAACGGAATAATTCAAAGAGCCGTTAGAGCAATCAAATCTGAAGTAAAAGATTTAGTAGTTATTACTGATGTTTGCATGTGTGAATACACTTCTCATGGTCACTGCGGTGTTTTAGAAGGCGAAGAAATTTTGAATGACGAAACTATCGAACTGCTTGCAAAAGAAGCAGTAACCCACGCAGAGGCGGGCGCCGATATAATAGCACCTTCCGATATGATGGACGGGAGAGTAGCCGCCATTAGAAAAGCTCTTGATGAAAAGGGCTTTACAAAAATTCCGATTCTTAGCTATGCGGCAAAATATGCATCTGGTTATTACGGACCCTTCAGGGATGCAGCCGAATCTACCCCTGCATTTGGAGATAGACGTTCGCATCAAATGGATATCGGAAACGCTAATGAGGCTCTACGCGAAGTTGAAACAGACATTGAAGAAGGAGCTGATATGGTTATGGTTAAACCAGCTGGACCTTATCTCGATATTATCTATCGAGTAAAACAAAAATTCGGTTTACCTACAGCAGCATATCAGGTAAGCGGTGAGTATGCCATGATTAAAGCTGCCGGCAGAAATAATTGGATTGATGAAGAGCGTGTAATGATCGAATCCCTAATCGCAATTAAACGAGCCGGCGCGGATATGATTCTTACTTACTTCGCAAAAGAAGCAGCAACATGGCTGGATAAGAGCAAATGATCAATCTATCAATTAAGCGGTAAACAAGTTGTTATATCCTATAACTCACGTTACGCATAATGCCAAACCTCCGAGGTTTTAATGATTGGTTCTACGTAAATAATTTTGATTATAAACTAAAAAACAAGTTTAAGAACATATTAATTAACAAAACCCCGGAGGTTTTATACTCTATTGTGTAAGGTAACCTGTAAGTTGAAATCTATGAACTTAGAGCTAATTCGAAATTACTGTTTAAAGAAAAGAGGAGTAGCTGAAAGCACTCCGTTTGACGAAGAATCTCCTGTATATAAAGTAATGAGCAAGATTTTTTTAATTGCAAATCTTACTCCGCCGGTAAGCATAAACTTAAAATGCGATCCGGAAAAAGCTGTAGAATTAAGAGAAAGGTATGACGCGGTAACCCCTGGCTACCACATGAATAAAACGCATTGGAATACCGTAATAATAGATAATTCAGTTCCTGACAAGCTGATTTATAAATGGATTGATCATTCATATGAACTTGTTGTTATTGGACTAAAAAAATCGGAGAGGCAGCAGCTTGATAGATTATGATTTTCCTACCGCATGAATTTTTTATTTATTAAATTATATCCGTAAAAATTTTTCATAATAATTATGAGAGGGGATAAAATGAACAAATCACTATTTAACATCTTTTTATCAGTCTGTTTTGCATTTACAATTAATCTAACAGCTCAGGAAACACATCAGCCGGGTGAAACCGAAAGCAATGTTCCCGAGTTATCGGTTTTTCACGAGGTGATGTATCCTATCTGGCATACCGCTTATCCCGATAAAGATTATGCCGCTCTGCGAAGCTATGTTGATGAAGTGAACGCACTTGCAGAAGATATTTATTCCGCTGAACTTCCCGGCATACTTCGTGATAAAAAACAAAAATGGGATGAAGGGATTGAAGCATTTAAAAAATCTGTTATAGATTATAACGAAAAAGCTGCGGGTGAGGACGATGCTGCTTTATTAAAGGCGGCTGAGGAACTGCATACCAAGTATGAAATGCTTGTTAGAATTATCAGACCGGTGCTCATAGAGGTTGACGAGTTCCACAAAATTTTGTACGTAATCTATCACTACTATTTACCGGAGGATGATTTTGACAGCATAAGGTCTGTGAAAGACGATATGCTTCAGACGGCTGAAGCCGTAACCAAAGCAGCGCTACCCAAACGGCTCGAAGCTAAAACTGAAAAATATAACGAAGCAGCTAACGAACTTTTTGAAGCGGTTAAGGAACTTGCAAAGCTTTTGGATGGAAACGACAATTCTCAAATTCCAGATGCAGTAGAAGACATGCATACAAAATATCAAACTCTGGAGGAAATATTTTAACCGGCGTGACAGAATATTGGAATTTGAAAATGTACAGAGAAAATAGAGATGACATCTTTCGCAGCGGGATTATGAATCAAAAGATGTCATCTCTATAATTTTTGAACATTAATGTTAGGGAACTAATTCATAATTAATTAATCGGTCATTCCGCACGAAATTTACAAACTAATAGACCAACAAATATTTTTTGGAAGAAAAAATGAATTACAGAAAAATCGGTAAATCGGATGTAGAAATTTCAGAAATAAGTTTAGGTTGCTGGACGATGGGCGGGCTGAATTGGGTTGATGGAGTGCCCAACGGCTGGGCTAATGTTGATGAAAATGAAGTTGCCGAAGCAATCAACTATGCAATTGATCAAGGAGTAAACCATTTTGATAATGCAGATGTTTACGGCAACGGACGTGCTGAAAGAATGCTCGGAAGAATTCTTGATAAAAGAACCAATAACTTCATTATCGCAACTAAAGTAGGATGGTTCCCCGGTACAGCACATCATGCTTATGAACCGCAGCATATCAGGCATCAATGCGAGCAATCGTTAATCAATCTTAAACGTGATTATATTGATTTATATTATTTCCATCACGGCAACTTCGGTGATAATGACGAATACCTTGACGATGCGGTTGAGGTAATGTACCGCTTAAAAGAAGAAGGAAAGATTAGATTGATAGGACAATCGGCTTATTCACACGAAGATTTTGTTCGGCTTATTCCAAGAGTTAAACCGGACGCAATTCAGGGTTTTGCCAGCGCAATGGATGATAAATTTCTTCAAGAAAGATCACCTACAAGAAAATTATTGAAAGAGCATCAGATATCTTTCATCGCCTTTGGCCCATTAGAGCAGGGTTTGCTTCTTGATAAATATGATAAAAACAATCCACCAAAATTTGAACCCGGTGATCATAGAGTAAATTCTCAAAGATTTACTAAAGAAAATCTCGAAAGGCTTGAACCCAAATTAGCTAAGATGCAAAGCAGATTCGGAAGCAGCGTAGATCAGCTTGCAAGAATGGCTTTGCAATATATTCTGCATTATAAAGTGGTAGGCGCAGTAATTCCGGGTTTTAGAAATTTGAAGCAGGTAAAAGCAAATCTTGCCGGAAAAGACAAACCATTAACCGATGAAGATTTTGAATTTATAAGAGAAGTATTGAAGAAAGAATAAAAAAAATAATATCAGAAGTTTGTATTAGTTTTAATCATTTTCCCCGGAATCGATTTGGAAAGGTTCTTAGGTTTAGAACCGGCAAAAGTTCGCCGGGTGAGTCATCTTTATTATAAGATATATGTTCCAAAAATAATCCGCTTGGAGGCGCAGTAAATTTTGCCGGCTCTTTAGATTTATCAGCTAAATAAAAAAGAATATCTTCGGCTGATTTGTTGCCTCTTCCGATTTCAACTAAGATTCCCACCATTCTTCTTACCATTTTCCATAGAAAGTGTGAGCCTATAATTCTGATTAACAATAATTCTCCATGCTCTTTTATTTGGATGTCACTTATCATAACCTTAGTTGATTTTTCTTCCGGGTCTTGATCGGCAAAAGAAGCAAAATCATGCAAGCCGATAAATAACTCCGCAGCGCTGCTTATTTTGTTTACATCAAGTTTGTCTTTAATCCACCACACAAAATTTTTACCGAAGGCAGTCCGTCTGCGCGAGATTTGATATATATAACTTCTGCTCACAGCACTGTGTCTCGCATGAAAATTTTTATCGGCTTTTTCAACTGCTAAAATATTTATATCTGAAGGAAGGAGGTCATTAAACTTAAATTTAATAATTTCCGTGGCAAGCATTGTTTTTACATCGAGATGTGCAGCCTGAAAAAGTGCATGAACTCCGGCATCGGTTCTGCCGGAACCTTGTATATCAACCTTTTCTCCTTTAAATATTTTTTCGGCTGCTTCGTAGAGTTTTCCTTGAATGGTTTTAGCGTTTTGCTGCATCTGCCAGCCGCTGTAACGAGTACCCTCATATTCTATTAAAAGTTTAAATTTTGCCATTCAAGCTTCCTGGTTAAAGATAATGGTAAAAGATGACATCTTTACATGCGAAATCGGGCGCTAAAAGATGTCATCTTTAAACATTCACTATTTTACAAATTAGAACTTTGACTCAACTTATTTTATAAAATGTCGTTATTTCAACAACAACATTTTCTTAGTTATTATTACATCTCCAGCGGTTAACCGATACAGGTACATTCCGCTTGCCAATCCGCTTGCTGTGGACTCTGTATTAAATTTGACCTCGTATTTTCCTTTGCTTTGATATTTATTTATAAGCGTTTCCACTTCTTTTCCGAGCATATCATAAACAACTAATTTTACCATTCCATCTGACGGTAATTGGTAACTAATTGTTGTTACCGGGTTAAAGGGATTGGGATAGTTTTGAAGTAAAACATAATCCTTAATGACTTCATCGCCGGTATAATCGATAGTTTGATAATTTTGTTTATCAAGCTTTGAGGAGTCTGTGATTACAGAAATATATTTTACTGCGCTGTAACCTTCGGAGAAAAATTCCAGCAATAGTTTTACTTCCCGGTTTCCTATTCCTTCAGTACTAATTTTTAAACCGCTATTTTTATAATGCTCATTTTGTTTATTCTCCTCTTTCAGAACTCCTAATACCTCTCCGCTTTTTGCATCTACCAGTTTAACCTTAAAAACCACTTCAGACGGTTTAGCCTTCTCTTTCGCTACAGAATAATAATCCATCTTTAAGCTAAAGTTAGAGTTATTGGTTAATAAAAATGCTTCGCTCTCTATTCTGTTTTCTGCTTCTGTTGTATCTTCATCAAATGAATCAGTGAACAGAATTCTAATCCCGTCAGCTTCAATGCCACCGATATCAAATGCATACACCTCTTCTTCTTTTGTTAAGCAAAATCCCTTGCTTACTATCTCACTGCCATTTGTTTTATACAATCCTTGTGTAACCGGTGATGCCGTGAATGCATGAGGGACATTCCATTTATCAAATGACATTATCTTCATATCACCCATGGTTGAACCGGCATTCGATACCTGAACATCGCCTTGAGTTGTTAAGTTGTACGTTTGCGTTGTTGATTGGCTTGTTAAATATTTATCATTTAGATCTCCTCCCCAAGCTAATACAAACTTTCCGCTTGAATTATTATTTATGTTTGCACTAAGGATATCGTTACCTCCTCCGTAAGCCCAAGTCCAAAACTGGCTCCAATTAGTTCCATATTTTATTCTAAGCTGAACTTTTTGAATATAGGTAATCGGTTCTTCTACCAACCAGATTATTGTAGGATAAAAGCTTGTGTAATAGAATGCTATACTAGGTTTGATATTTATTGAATAGCCATTTCCACTTGATGGAGTTTCAACTGCAGATAGTATTATTTGATTATAACTATCGCCGTTTATTTTGCAGTATTTGATTTCGTTTGATTGCTGCCATGCCAGATAAAAGATTCTATCTAAATTATCTATTTTATTAGCCGCTATTGTAGGATTGATAGCATTAATACTTGTAGATATATTTTCAGTATCAAACCAATTTACACCGGAGGAACTAAATGAGCCATATTTACAAACAATTCCTACCGGATATACATCACTCGATTTATTCTCCCAGGCAACGATTGCACGGTAATTGTATTCCCACCCTATCACCGGATTTGTATTATTATCGTAAGATTGAGATACGTCCCAAAACACGTTCTGTGGATAATCATTATCCATTATTCCATTAAAAAAATATGCAAGCTGAATTTTTAATACACCCTCATCGTTTTCTTGCCATACTATTCCGACGGCATCACCTCTATAATCGATTGAAGGTAATTTACCTTGACCATTATCCAATGGTCCTCCGCCATTCATTATTTCCCAGGTTGTACCATTATCGGTACTTCTTTCATACCATACCCTCCCTAAGCTTTCATAAACCTGGTGTAAATGACCATTTGAAGTTCTTACAAATTTTCTCTGGCTGTTGTTTGCATAAGCACCTGCATAATTGGACCGGTTTATGCCTTTGTAGTTGGCGGTGAAGGTATTATTATTTGAAGTAATATCTTCTCCTGATCTGATTAAAGAACTTGTGCCATCATTCCAATTTAAGAATTGCCAGTTTGTATTTAATGCATCAATTGACTGAAAAGCTGTGATATCGTATCTGTCACCAGTAGCGATAAAATCAAATGCATAATAAGGAGGATTATTAGTTAATACTGTTTCTTCTTCTCCGGTTACTAACCATTTAACTTTATATTTAGTGTTGCTACCCCCTTCCAGGTTGTTGGTTACGGTAAGAGGGTGAGTTAATCGGTAAAAATTGTAAACCTTTAAGTCAGATTCAAAATTTGAATAATCATAATTGAAGGTTGTTATTTGTTCATAAGAACCATTCTCCCAATTACGAAACTTATAATAACTATTATTGAGAACATAAAGCTCATCAACAATTTCAAAAGTATATTGAATAAAAGGACGAGTCTGAATCGGTGTCCCATCTTCATCATTTTCGATATCTATAATTTCGCCGTTTACTCTCATTTGACCATAACCCAATCCTTCTATATCATTTTTTACTTGTATGTCAAATGTG
>JAGUYG010000110.1 GCA_020061465.1 Ignavibacteriales bacterium | reverse complement strand
GTTGATAATTTCACCGTCCAAGATGCCGGAAACGGAACTTCATTATTAATTAATTGGTCACCCAACACTGATTTTGAAGTTAAAGGATATAAAATTTATATAGGCAAAGAATCAATACTTTACGATACCTCATTTGTAACAATAGATACAGCTTTCGTTATAAACAATCTTCAAGAAGACAGTTTGTATTATGTCGGCATAACTGCATTCGATTCATTAGGCTTCGAAAGTTTCATTATAGAAAGAACCGCCGTACCACGAAGCATTCCATTAGCACCCGCAAATCTAATTGATGAACCGATGATGCAAAAGCTGAAGTTAAATTGGAATAAGAACAGCGAATATGATTTAGCCGGCTACAACATTTACCGTTCTTTGTCAGCCGATGAAACGCCGGTTAAACTTAACTCTGTTGCAATAAAAGATACATTTTTTATTGACGATACCGCACAGAATGGAATCTATTATTACTACACTGTGAAAGCTGTTGATAACGATGGAAATGAAAGCACAAACAACCAAATAATTAAATCGAGGGTGGTTTCTTTAGATCAAGGTATACTTGTAGTTGATCAAACTGCAGATGGCAGCGGAACAATAATGAATCCGACAGACGAAGAGGTAGATTCTTTTTTTGATTATCTTCTTCAAGAATTTAATAAGAAAGATTATGATTTAATAAAAGAGGGTGAAATAAAATTAGCCGATTTAGGAGCATTCTCAACAGTTTTATGGCACAGTAATGATGTTTCATCTTTCGGTATAGCCGCTGCAATAAAAGAAGATATTATAAAATATTTTAAACTTGGAGGCAGACTATTATATGCGGGATATTATCCATGTAAGGAGTTCTACGGGATAATAAATTATCCGGCAGAATTTACTGGCGGAGATTTCATACATGATTATTTAAAAATAACCCGCGGCGATTGGAAATTCGGTTCAAGATTTATTGGTGCAATTGCAGAAGGAAATAATTATTCAACAATATTTGTTGACTCATCAAAAACCAGGGCATCTGCGGCATATCATTTAATAAATATTGAAAGCATTTCGGCTTCCTCCGATGCTAATGATATCTATTATTACGATACAAAGTATGATTCAACAACATCGCAAGGCAGCATGAAAGGAATGCCGGTGGGTGTTGAATACCTTGGTGATGATTATAAAGTAATTACTCTCAGCTTTCCGCTTTACTATATGCAAATGGAGCAGGCAAAAGAATTAGTTCAATATATAATGCTTGATAAATTCAATGAAGTAACCGACGTAGAAGAAAGTACAGGAACAGCCAATGGAATAAAAAGAGGATATAAATTATTTCAAAATTATCCTAATCCCTTCAATCCAATTACTACAATTGAATGGCAGCAGCCAGAAGAAGGACATACAAAGATAAAGGTTTACGATATCTTAGGAAGAGAAATTGCAACATTGGTTAACGAAGAAAAACCCGCCGGTACTTACACCGTTAATTTTTCCGTAGGATCCTTTGGAGATGCAAGCAATCTGACAAGCGGGGTGTATTTCTACCAGCTAAAAGCCAGTCGTTTTGTAGAAACGAAGAAGATGATATTAATACGATAATAAAATTTATAAACCTCCGAGGTTAGCGGCGTGACTAATACGCTGTGAAAACCTCGGAGGTTTTGAGTGATGTATAATTTTTGTAGGTCAACTTGACAAGTTGACCTACAGGATTTCACCCTTTTATCAGCATCAACTCCTTTTGCGGTTTAGAAAGAAATTCGCAGCCGTTTTTTGTTACAACAACTTCTTCTTCAAGTGTTGACGTTCCATAGCCTTTAACCGTCAGCCTCGGTTCAATAGTATAAACTTGATTTTCTTCAACCAATAAATATGGCGCATTCCCGTACTTTTCCCAGCGCGGGAATAAACCGCCGCCGCCGTCATGCACTGCCCTCCCTACCTGATGACCTAATCCGTGCGGATATTCTTCGTATCCTAGTGACGTTATATAATTTCGTGCAATATCATCCATCTCACAGCCTTGAACGCCCGGTTTTAATGCGTCTGCTACCATTTTAATTGCATCTCTTATTACTTCAAATCCTTTTTGCACAGGTTCGGGAGCCTTGTCTTCATTTGCTCTTAATACATACCACGTTCGTTGAATATCGGAACAATAACCTTTGTAGATAATTCCAAAATCAATGTTTATTAAATGACCGCGTTCTACTTTTCTATCTGTTGGTCCGGAATGTGCACCTTGAGTATCAGGTCCGGTAAAAACGGCAGGGCAATGATCTTCATCCCACGCTAAGCCAAATCCCCGTTCATTTACTTTTGACTTAATAAAATTCGCTATCTCTATTTCACTCTTTCCAGGTGCAATAAATTCTGTTACTTCATCAAATATTCGTAAGGTTTCAGCAATTGTTTCTTTCATAATTGATAATTCTGTCTGCGATTTCCTTCCCCTTAAAGCGGAAATTATTTCCTCGGCGGAAACTAATTTATCCTCAAGTCCCGTTCCTTCGAGATATGAGTTTAATATTAAATACATACCATGAGTTAAACCGTCTGCAAGCACTGAATTTTTTGAAAAGTTAATTGCAATATTAGAAGGATTTTTCGCTGCTAAGTTTTCGACTAATAATTCTTTTATCGATTTCAAGTAGCCGAAATAATTTTTATAAATGCCTAACGACTGATAATTCTCAAGTTCTAATGACCCTGCAATAACGGTATTGTCGCCGTCTTTATTTATGATGAAAGCCGTTTCCCAGGTGCAGTTCGGTCCACCTATTAAATCCAGCATTGGATCGTGGTTGATGCTGCTTTCTCTTACATAAGTAAGCCAGGTATCTATTTTTTTTTCGTTTAATAATTTTATTGCTTGTTCAACTTTTTCTTTTAATATCATGTTTAACATGATACACCTCATTGTTTTAAATAGATTTTTATTTATGAACTTTTACTGTGATAAGTTAAAAATAATTTTGTTTTGTTCGAAAAATTATTTTAATGATTTCAAAAACGAAATTTTCAATTCCTTATTATTTGAGGAATTGTATTGATAAAACTTAAATTACTTTGTCTTTCATTTTGCCTGCATTATTTGTTTATCTGTTTGGAATGTTTACCCTAACTCTTTATTATCAAATAAGTTAAAGCCAGTTACTCTGATGTCGATTTTTCGGATTTTTAGTATTGCTTTCACTAATTTTGTGGTAGTAATTTTTGTTAAACTGAATATTTGAAGTAGATAATTCGCTTCTTCAGATTCATAGGTTAAAGGGGAAAGTTATTTTATGTATTTTCAAACCGATGGTAAATTATATTGCGTTAGCTTCCGATGACACTTCCTAATTTTTACTGCAGAAATAAATCAAATAAAGATTTTGGCTTTGTTGCGGCAGCGTCAACGGAACTCGTGCATCATTACTGATTAACAATTATTACAAGAATTATTTTAAAATCCGTAAAGGAAATAAACACAAAACAAAATGAGGTTTTTATGTCCGAGTACACACAAAATTTATTAGCAAAAGTAAGAGCACAAAATCCAAATGAACCGGAATTCCACCAAGCAGTGCAGGAAGTAGTAGAATCGTTAGATATAGTACTTGAAATGCACCCTGAATACCGCTCTGCTAGAATACTTGAAAGAATGGTAGAACCGGAGCGTATAATAATTTTCAGAGTTCCCTGGATGGACGATCAGAGCGAAGTTCATGTAAACCGCGGATTCAGAATTGAAATGAATAGCGCTATCGGTCCCTACAAAGGCGGATTAAGATTCCACCCATCTGTAAATCTTGGTATACTTAAATTCCTTGCCTTCGAACAAGTTTTCAAAAACAGCTTAACCACCCTTCCGATGGGCGGCGGTAAAGGCGGCTCTGATTTCGATCCAAAGGGTAAAAGCGACAGCGAAGTTATGCGCTTTTGCCAAAGCTTTATGACCGAACTTTTCAGACACATCGGGGCAAACACGGACGTGCCAGCCGGCGACATTGGTGTAGGCGCCAAAGAAATTGGCTATCTCTTCGGACAATATAAACGATTAAGAAACGAATTCACCGGCGTTCTTACAGGTAAAGGACTTAATTGGGGCGGATCTTTAATTCGTCCGGAAGCTACCGGTTACGGCACAGTTTATTTTGCCCGTGAAATGCTTAAATCAAAAGGTATGGATATAGAAGAAAAATCTTTTGCTGTTTCCGGCTTTGGAAATGTTGCTTGGGGCGCAGTAAAAAAGATAAATCAGCTTGGCGGTAAAGTAGTTACTCTTTCGGGTCCCGACGGATTCATTTATGACAAAGACGGAATTAAAGGTGAGAAAATTGATTTCATGCTAAAGATGAGAGCCAGTGCGAACGATACCGTAAAAGATTATGCGGATGAATTCAAAGTTGAGTTCTTCCCCGGTTTACGTCCGTGGAGCGTTAAGGTTGATGTTGCACTTCCATGCGCAACTCAGAACGAAATATTTGAAGACGATGCAAAAGAGCTAATTAAAAACGGCTGCGTTTGCGTATGTGAAGGTGCTAACATGCCAACCACAATTGAAGCATATAAAGTTTTTACACAAGCGGGAATTCTTTATGCTCCTGGCAAAGCTTCTAATGCAGGCGGCGTAGCAGTTTCCGGACTTGAAATGACTCAAAACAGTATGCGGCTTCCATGGCTGAAAGAAGAGGTAGATGAACGTCTTCAGCAGATTATGAAAAAAATTCATGATACTTGCGTATCTACTGCAGAACGTTTCGGCACACCTGGTAATTACGTAAACGGTGCAAACATTGCCGGCTTCCTTAAAGTTGCGGATGCAATGATTGACCAGGGATTGGTTTGATTTACTTCTAACGAATGAAAGATTATCTCAAGGATCGAGACTATGAAAAAATTTCTTGTTAATAGAGAGACATCTTCCCTCATACTTCAACTTACGAACGGGATATTTGAAGTTAATTAGAGGCTGACCAGAATGTAGAGCGAAACTGAGTTTCGCTCCTACAACTGAGACTTGACATTTTCGTGGCAAGAATCCACTGTATTTTTTGGAAAACCAAATTTTGAAATCAATCTGGCAATCTTTTAATCTTGAAATTTTGCAATCATTTTGCTTACAACTATTAACTTTATATTTTATAGTGTGGTTTTAGTTACCGTCCTTTCATAATTTTGCGATGTATAAGCGCAGCAAAACATAAAATGAGCAAGATTAAGCAATTTCATTTAGAAGACATTTTCGCTAACAGGATTAAGCGATTTCAGAAATTGATGAAGTATAAGATCCGCGAAATTCTTCTCGTCTCCAGCCTATATGATTTTTATCTTTTCGAGGAAGACGGAAGACTATACGAACTCATCCGTCAGGAATATCAAATACTTAACTTGAGCCAGACACCCGAAATTACACATTGCACAACCGGTGAGGAAGCAATCGAATTAGCTAAAAAGGAAAAGCAATTCGATCTAATTATTACTACTCTCCATATAGAGGATATGCACGTAGTTAAGTTCGCACAAAAAGTTAGGGAAGAAGGAATTACTATTCCGATAATTCTATTAGCTTACGATAACCGTGAAAGAAAAGAACTGGTTTCGAATTACGATACTTCTGTTTTCGATAGAATATTTATTTGGCAGGGTGATTACAGACTTTTAATCGGCATAATTAAATATGTCGAAGATAAAATGAACGTCGAAAACGATACGTCAAGCGTCGGCGTTCAGGTAATTATTTTGGTTGAAGATAATGTTAAATTCTATTCATCCTATCTTCCGATTGTTTATACCGAAATATTAAGACAGTCGCAGCGGCTGATTTCCGAGGGTATAAATCTTACTCATAAATTCTTGAGGATGAGGGCACGCCCAAAGATTCTGCTTTGCACTACTTACGAGGAAGCCTGGTCTTATTTCGAAAAGTACGAGGAGTATATACTCGGTATTATTACCGATATAAATTTCCGGCGGAACGGAGTTAAAGACCCCGAAGCCGGTTTGCTTTTTGCCCGCGAAGTAAAAACAAAACATCGGGATATTCCGATACTACTGCAATCAAGCAATGCAGAGCTTGCCGAAAAAGCTCATGAAGCGGGGGCATCCTTTTTAAGAAAAGGTTCACCCCGTTTGCTGCATGAGCTGCATGACTTTCTAATGAACAATTTCGGTTTCGGTGATTTCGTTTTTCAACTGCCAGACGGAACCGAAGTTGGTCGTGCAAGCAACTTAATAATTCTCGAAGAGATGCTGCCTATAGTACCCGATGAATCGTTACTATATCATGCCGAAGGAAATCATTTCTCCAAATGGTTAAAAGCAAGAACCGAATTTTGGCTTGCACATAAACTTAGACCAAGAAAAGTTACCGACTATAAATCGGCTTCCGAATTAAGATCCAGTCTTTTAGATGCGATAAGAAAATATTTAGACTACAGACAGCGCGGCATAATAACCGAATTCAATAAAGAAACTTTCGATCCGAAAAACAGCTTCGCAAGAATCGGAAGCGGTTCGCTGGGCGGTAAAGCGCGAGGGTTAGGGTTCATCAACATCCTGATCAACCATAATAAAATAAGAAACAAGTTTGAGGGTGTTGAGCTTACCGTTCCATCCGCAGTTGTTATTACCACCGATGTGTTTGACCAATTCTTAAGTAAAAATAAACTTGAATCGTTTGCCTTGCATGAAACCGACGATACCGAAATAACCCGCAAATTTATAAGCGCAAAAAAATTTCCTAAAGATATTTTAAAGAAACTTGAAGAGTATTTAGATATAGTTCACGAACCTCTCGCTGTTAGATCTTCGAGCCTTTTAGAAGATTCTCAATTTCAACCGCTTGCAGGCGTTTACAACACCTACATGATTCCCAACAATAATCCGAGTCTTAAAGTACGTTTAGAAGAGCTGCTGATTTCAATTAAGTGTGTTTATGCTTCAACTTTCTTCAAGAAAGCAAAAGACTACATGAAAGCGACTTCTTACAGACTTGAAGAAGAAAAAATGGCGGTAATTATTCAACGTTTAGTTGGTGCAAAACGAGGAAATAGATTCTATCCCGATTTTGCGGGCGTTGGTAAATCTTACAACTTTTATCCCATCCCTCCACAGAAATCGGTTGACGGAATAGCATTAGTTGCATTAGGTTTAGGCAAGTGGGTAGTTGACGGCGGAAACTCCGTACGCTTCTGTCCCAAATATCCGAAGCATCTGCTTCAATTTTTCTCAACAAAGGAAACAATCAGAAACACACAGCAGGAATTTTTTGCCTTAGATTTGGATGAAAAACTTAACCGCGATGAATTCAAAACACCGGATGAATTTGTTAAACGATACAGGTTAAGCACAGCCGAAGAAGATCAATCTCTCTATCTTGTCGGATCGACTTACTCGTTTGAAAATGACGCGGTTTACGACGGAGTTTCGCGTCAAGGTACAAGAGTGGTAACTTTCGCTCCGATTCTTAAACACAAGGTATTTCCCCTGCCGGAAATACTCGACTTGCTGTTAGATATGGGAACCTGGGGAATGGGTGTTCCTATCGAAATAGAATTTGCTGTTAATATGAAAGTACCGCCGGGTGAAAAAAAAGAATTTGCTATGCTTCAAATGCGTCCTCTTGTAATAAGTTACGAACTTGAAGAGCTTGACGTAGAGAGTGTTGAACCGGCAGACTTAATTTGTCAGAGCAAACAAGTACTCGGCAATGGTGCTATCGACGGAATTCATGATATTGTTGTGGTCGACATCCAAAAATTTGACCGTTCGAAAAGCCGTGAAGTTGCTGCCGAAGTTAGCTTAATAAATTCCAAATTGTTAGATCAAAAACGACCTTACATTTTAATCGGCGTCGGGCGCTGGGGAAGCCTTGATCCCTGGCTGGGAATACCGGTAACATGGGATCAGATTTCCGGCGCATCCGTTATTGTTGAATCCGACTTTAAGGATTTAACTGTTACGCCATCGCAAGGGTCGCATTTCTTTCAAAATATTACTTCATTCAGAATAGGATATTTTACTGTTGATTCTTCAATTAACAACGGATTTATCGATTGGGATTGGTTGTCGAAAGCAAATTCCATTGAAGAAAAAAATTATACAAGGCATCTGCAATTCGCCGAATCGATCACAGTTAAAATAAACGGACGACAAAACAAAGGGGTAATCTTAAAGCCGGGTAAATAATCCTGCTATTAACCTGTTGCATATTCTCTTCACCCTTTGAAGTTATCACTGACAATTGAGTTTCTCTAAAAAAAAGTTTGCAGTTACTTCATTTCAAATAAAACATTAACACAGGAGGCTTATCATGTCAGATTATGTGAAATCTTTAATGGCTGAAGTAAGGACAAAAAATCCTGCTGAACCTGAATTTCATCAAGCTGTTGAAGAAGTTGCCGAATCTCTTTCCTTAGTATTCGATAGACACCCCGAGTACCGCACAGCCAAAATCCTTGAAAGAATTATTGAACCGGAACGCATCATTACTTTCCGTGTGCCTTGGGTGGATGACCAGGGAGAAATACATATAAACCGGGGTTACCGGATAGAGATGAACAGTGCAATTGGTCCTTATAAAGGCGGGTTAAGATTTCACCCTTCGGTTACTTTAGGCATATTAAAATTTTTAGCTTTTGAACAAGTATTTAAAAATAGTCTTACAACTCTGCCAATGGGAGGAGGTAAAGGCGGTTCCGACTTTGATCCTAAAGGAAAAAGCGATTTAAAAATTATGCGTTTCTGCCAGGCATTTATGAATGAACTATTTAGGCACATCGGTCCTAATACGGATGTCCCTGCAGGCGATATTGGAGTAGGCGGAAGAGAAATAGGCTATTTATTTGGACAGTATAAAAAACTTCGTAATGAATTTACCGGCGTACTTACCGGGAAAGGATTAAATTGGGGCGGCTCGCTAATTCGTCCCGAAGCTACCGGTTACGGTGCCGTTTACTTTGCTGCAGAAATGCTGAACACAAGGAATCAAACTCTTGAAGGTAAAACATGTTTGGTTTCCGGCAGTGGTAACGTTGCTCAATACACAGTAGAAAAATTACTTGAGCTTGGAGCCAAAGTTGTTACACTCTCCGATTCAAACGGCTATATTTATGATGAGAAGGGAATCGATTATGAAAAGCTTCAATTTATTAAAGAGTTAAAGAATGTAAGAAGAGGAAGAATCAAAGAATATACAGATCGGTATAAGCATGCCGTTTATACTGTATTAGATCCTAATGCAGATTACAGCCCTCTGTGGGATCACAAAGCGCATTGTGCTTTCCCGAGTGCCACACAAAACGAGATAAACGGGAAGGATGCAGAAAATTTGTTAAGGAACGGAGTATATGTTGTAAGCGAAGGGGCTAATATGCCTACAACTTTGGAAGGAGTAAAAATCTTTTTAGATGCAAAAATTCTATACGGACCCGGTAAAGCAGCAAATGCAGGCGGTGTTGCAGTTTCCGGTTTAGAGATGACACAAAACAGCATGAGGCTTCCGTGGACACGCGAAGAAGTAGACCAGCGGCTTCGGATGATAATACATGGAATTCATAAAACCTGTATTGAAATGGCAGAACGATTCGGCACCCCGGGCAATTACGTGAACGGTGCGAACATAGGCGGCTTCCTTAAAGTTGCAGATGCAATGATAGACCAGGGTGTTGTGTAAGAAATTTATTTTTTGTAACGGTACATCATTGAACCTTGATTAAAATTAACCGTTAGATAAATAGATTTTTTTTTGATTTGAAAAGAAGTGTTTTACTAAATTATTCTTACGCCGCTATACTGTTGAAATTGAACGAACCTTAAGAATTTAATTTATGAATTAACCGTATAGCGGTGATACATTACCGGCTAAATTTGGGAACCAAATAACGCAGACAGTTATGGAAAGTACATTTTGTCTAATCATACCATTCAAACAAATATTCATCTTTATAGTCTATGTTAAATTTTTTAAGAAATCCCAAATACTCTTCCCGGAATGTAATTTTTTTGTGGTGTTCTTCCTGCCTTTTTATATACTCTATTACCCTTGGTACCTGTGATTTACTGTATGTGAATGCGCCAAATCCCCTCTGCCAGGCAAACTTACCAGCTACAAGTTTTTGTTCATTAATAAAATTTGTCGAGTTTGATTTTATGTCTCTTACTAAATCGGATATAGCTATATCAGGAGAAAATCCAAGAAAAATGTGTATATGGTCAGGCATACCATTAATTATCATTGGTTTCTGGTTTTTGTTTTTAATTATTCCTACTATGTATTTATAAACATCTGATTTAATTTCATTGCGAATTAAATTTTGCCTGCCGTACGGTGAAAATATTATTTGTACGTATAATTGAGTATATGTGTTTGCCATTTTGTTTTCCTTTTGTTGTTAATTTCTTTGAGAAATTATAACATTATTCGAATAAATCAAATTTATGTCGCTCCTCTGGAGCTAAAAACATTACATCCATATTATACTACTAATATATCGCCGCTATGCGGCTAAAAAAAGCTTTCACGTATTTGTGTCGTAAGCTGCATAGCAGCGACACATTAGTAGACAAAGATTCCAACTAAAAAACAAAGCCCCATAGGGGCGACACATTTTCTTCGATCATTCTAAGATGCATATCTTTAGTAAAATATTTTTGTTAACATATCTCAGCTATGCGGCTAAAAAAAGCGTAGCAGCGAAACATTAGTAGATTAAAATACACAAAAGAACAAAGCCCCGTAAGGGTGACACATTTTCCTCGAGCATTCTAATATACCTCTCTATCGCAAAATAATTCTGTTTACACTTCACAATCATACCGCCGAAAAAAAGGCATTCATT
>JAGUYG010000093.1 GCA_020061465.1 Ignavibacteriales bacterium | reverse complement strand
GTTGATAATTTCACCGTCCAAGATGCCGGAAACGGAACTTCATTATTAATTAATTGGTCACCCAACACTGATTTTGAAGTTAAAGGATATAAAATTTATTTAGGTAAAGAATCGATAATTTACGACACGTCATTTGTAACTACAGATACTACATTGTTGATAAATAACCTTCAAGAAGACAGTTTGTATTATGTCGGCATAACTGCATTCGATTCATTAGGCTTTGAAAGTTTCATTATAGAAAGAACCGCCGTACCACGAAGCCTTCCCTTAGCACCCACAAATCTAATTGATGAACCGATGATGCATAAGCTGAAGTTAAGTTGGAATAAGAACAGCGAATATGATTTAGCCGGCTACAACATTTACCGTTCTTTGCTGCCCGATGAAACGCCGGTTAAACTTAACTCTGTTGCAATAAAAGATACTTTTTATCTCGACAATACAGCACAAAACGGGATATATTATTATTACACCGTAAAAGCTGTTGATAATGATTGGAATGAAAGTCAGAACAATCAAATTATAAGGTCAAGAGTAGTTTCATTAGATCAAGGAATACTTGTTGTGGATCAAACTGCAGATGGCAGCGGAACAATAATGAATCCGACAGACGAAGAGGTAGATTCTTTTTTTGATTATCTCCTTCAAGAATTTAATAAGAAAGATTATGATTTAATAAAAGAGGGTGATATAAGATTAGCCGATATCGGCGCATTCTCAACTGTTCTATGGCACAGTAATAATGTTTCATCATTCGGTATAGCCGCTGCAATAAAAGAAGATATTATAAAATATCTGCAATACGGCGGAAGACTATTATATGCGGGATATTATCCATGTAAAGAATTTCACGGGATAATAAATTATCCGGCAGAATTTATTTACGGAGATTTCATATATGATTATTTAAAGATAAGCCGGGGTAATTGGAAATTCGGTTCAAGATTCATTGGCGCAATTGCAAGCGGAAATAATTATTCCGATGTATTTGTCGACTCGACGAAGACACAAGCATCCATGGGCTATCACTTAACGAATGTCGAAAGCATTTCAGCTTCTCTTGGTGCAAATGAAATATATTATTACGATACGAAGTATGATTCAACGACTTCTCAAGGCAGTATGAAAGGGATGCCTGTTGGTGTGGAATACTTAGGGGATGATTATAAAGTAATCACTCTCAGTTTTCCGCTTTACTATATGCAAATGGAACAGGCAAAAGAATTAGTTCAATATATAATGCTTGATAAATTCAATGAAGTAACCGAGATAAAAGAAAGTAATTACAGCATAAAAAAAATTCCAAAGGAATTTAACCTATTTCACAACTATCCAAATCCCTTCAACTCAACTACGATTATCGAATGGCAGCAGCCAAAGGATGGTTATACAAAGATAAAGGTATTTGATATTCTAGGTAAAGAAATAAAGACTTTAGTTGATGAATACAAGCCTGCCGGGCAACATAAAATTATTTTCGATGCTTCTACGGTAAAAGGCAGTTTGCCAAGCGGAATTTATTTTTATCGTGTAATGGTTCATTCGGATGAGTTAAAATCGGGAGAATATAGTGCGGTTAAAAGAATGGTATTAGTTAGGTAATTTATTACTAAAAATAAAAAAGGAGGTTTATCATGAATAATCGAACCGGTTTAATTCTATTAGTGTTCCTGCTGGGAACAGTTATTTTCGGTTTTAGCGAATTGGCGTTTGAAAAAGATGTATTTGCAGAAACACTTTTTCCATGTTGCAATAATGGAATGGTTCTATATCCAGATCCTTGCTCACGATCTGCTGGAGTTCAAACGAAAATATATGGACCAAAGCCGGGACAAATTACTTGTACACAGGATTATGAAATATCATACAGAGAATGTGTTGATTTATCTGCTGCAGGTGAGGTATGCAAAGATCCTGTTAATTCTTGTGAATTAAATGGAGATTGTTATGGCTGGTGTTATGATCCTGTTTTAGGATGGCATTGGAACTTAATGAAATAAATCTCATCTGGAAAATAAGTTTCAAGAGAGCAGTTATGAATTTTCATATTATTAAAATTCTTTACCTTTTTTTTATCTTCGAATACAATAGTGCTAACGTCAACTCCTCATTTGCACAAACTTTATTACATAAGATAGAATTTGAAACCTCTGATTTTTCTGATTCATTAATTAATGAAATGCTGGGAGAAATTAATTCAGATTCCATTTCATCATACATTCAATCGCTGCAGGATTTTGGTACAAGGTTCGGCTTGGCGGAAAATAAAAATCTGGTTGTTAAATGGATTGAAAACAAATTCAGAGAATTCGGTTATATAAAAGTAGAAGTCGATTCATTTTTAACAACCGCTTTTCCACACACTCCTGACAGCGTAGTTTCAGTACAGAAAAATATTATTGCAGAATTAACAGGTACACTGCATCCCGATAACATTCATATAATCGGGGGCCATTATGATTCAATTAATGATGAGAATAACCCCTTTGTTATCGCTCCAGGAGCAGATGACAATGCAAGTGGTACTGCTGCAGTTCTTGAAATAGCACGTGTGTTGAAGAAAAAAAATTATAACCCAACAGTCACAATAAAGTTTATAACCTTTTCAGCGGAAGAATTCGGGCATCCTTCGGGGGCCCAAGACTATGCAAAAAAAGCGAAAGAAAATGGTGATGAAATAAAGATATTTATAAATCATGATATGATTGGCTACACAACATCGATTGTTGAATTTAGTATTATTGATGTTTGTACGCAGAAATCAGATAATTCTTATAGAGATTATTGCAAATTATTGACAAAAAAATATTCAAAATTAAATCCAAATAATGGGCCAAATTGGGGAGGTGATGCTGGCAGTTTTCAATATTTCGGTTATTCAACAATTCAATTTTCGGAACATGACTTTAATCCGAATTATCATTCTAATACCGATCTGCTGCAAAACTTAAACATCGATTACTGCACAGAAGTAGTAAAAGCATCTTGCGCAACTTTAATATCGGTAATAAATATGCCCGAAACGCAAGTT
>JAGUYG010000120.1 GCA_020061465.1 Ignavibacteriales bacterium | reverse complement strand
TGTATTAAATATTCTGCCTGTCTACTGCCAGGTAGATCAGAACATAGTCATATAAGGTTTTATTGACAATAAGTCTCTCTCTTTTTAAGAGAGAGATTATCCCGAAGGGATGCCTTCGGCAGAGAGAGTTAAATTTATTTTGGACAGATATGAAGATACTAAATACCCAAAAGCAAATTCCAAAAACCATTACTCAGTAGCGAAGTCAGAATGATCCTCATTGTAAGATCCAATGATCAAATTCAATATCTCAAACCTCTTTCAACGACCGCAGCAAATTAAAAATATTAATCCTTATTGATTGATATTCATTTGTTGTTTGGGTTTTGGTATTTGGAATACTTATTTCGAACAGGCTCATGAATTTTTATTTGTAATTACGTAAATTCACTCCGGAGATAATATGCTTGATGATTTACACAGCTTTGGCAGAGTACTAATTTTTATAGGATTATTCCTACTTATTCTCGGAGTGTTGTTTTTGTGGGGTGATAAAATTCCGATTATCGGAAAGCTGCCGGGAGATATTCATATAAAGAAAGAGAACTACAGCCTTTATATCCCTATCACTTCGTTTATTCTTTTAAGCTTGCTAATCAGTTTAATAATTTTTTTGTTCAGACGTTGATAAAATCAAAATCCCCGCAGTATTTATTAATGCGGGATTAAATTATTGTATAATGAAATTGGTTTAAAGATTTTTCTTAATAACATTTATATAAGTACTTTTGGGAACCAATCCTACATGATAATCGATAACATTTCCTTTACGGTCAAGCACAAACGAAGTTGGAATTGATTGAATACCGCCATAGCTTTTAGTAACGCTTTCTGTACCAATTACCACAGGATAATTAATCTTAAATTCTTTCATGAATGGAATCAGATCTTTCTCGGTACCGGTTAATCTATCAAGAGAAATTCCAATTATAACTATGTCGTCTTTATACTCCTTCTGAATCTCTATTAAATCGGGGATCCCTCTGCGGCAAGGACCGCACCATGTTGCCCAGAAATCCAATATAACCAATTTACCTTTATAATCGGTTAACTTTAATTCTTTACCGTCAGTAGTTTTAAGTGTAAAATCGGGCGCTTTCGTGGTCTCACTTTTTTTCGGTTTATACTGCTCAGGTTCTCCAGCGATTTCTCTCGATTCGGATTTTTGACAGCCAAACATTGCAATAGATGAAATAAACATAAACAGTACGAAAATTATTTTCTTCATTACTTCTCCTTAATGATTTTGAATAATGCTTGAATCGATTGTTTCGACAGTATTAGAATTCTGACTTCCGGATGCTTCTACTTTCGAAATAATAGATGTATCGAAATACGGCGGATATGGTCCGCTTTCAGGTTCCTTTCGTGTATTATTTACAATAAAAAATACGGTTAAAATTGAAATTACTACCACCGTCCAAAACGTACTTTTATACCGGGGATTTATTAACGGTTTTTTCTCCGGTTTTGGTTTTCCAATTTGACGTTCACGAATTTTTGGTTTTTTTTGTGCCATAGTTAAATTTTTTGAATATAGGATGAATAAGTATTGATTTGGTTGCACTAAGTTATTAAAAAATACCGGGTTGTTAAAATTATTTTAGGTGAAAATTTTTAGGACAACAAGGTGTTGAGATAGATATTCCGCACCATTCAAATTTATCTGTATGCATAACAATTGGTTTATCAGATTAGTTTAAAAATAAAAAGATTCGATAAATATCGAATCTTTTTATTAAATGAATATTGAGGGGATTCTTACATTTTTTTCTTAATCCTATAAGCTATATAAGAACCGCCAATCAATAAAAATAAGGCTCCTGCCGTAACTGAAATAGCAGATACCATCAAAGAAAATAAATCCATTTTAGCCCTCCGCTAATTGAAAATAATTATTAAGCATTTTCCCCATACTTTAATTAATTAAAGTCGAATCACACGGCAAAAACTTACAAAACCAATATCAGAGAGTAAAGTTTATAACCCAAGTGAAGCTAAAATTTTTCAATTTTTTCGGCAAGGAGTATAAATCTATCGACGAGCGGCAGGATGTGGGTTCAAAATTTTAAGCGTTTCAATTTTGAAATGTAAGAACATTGTTAACATGATGCTTATATATTACTTACTTTTATATATCTATTCTTTTAACATTCTTTGGTTGCCAATCTTATGTTGGTAAACCGGCTATGCTGCGCTCACATTGAGTGATTGTTCGTAGAATCCTTTGGAAAAGATTATTAAAAGTATTCGGTTCATATATTTTATTTTTTATACTTTATTATTTAGAGCACACGTTATGCATAGCCGTTAAAAGCGTAGAGAGGACAGCTATAACTTTTTAATCAAATTTGCATCAAATTAGCGTTTACATTCAAGTATTTAGAAATGATATTTATTGCCAAGAGATGCCATCTGTTAACTGTGCATAATATGACTTAATAATTTTAAGTACCGCACCCACCATAAAAAGTTCATTTATAATTATTATTTTAAATTATGTTTAATTCAAAATTATAGGTGGTAGAAATTAAATGACAAATAATATTCTGAATAATTTCATCGGACCTAAAGCTGAAAACATAAAGTATCTTAAAAAATTATTGGATGAAGTAATTGACGATCATGCGGCGTGGCGCAAATCTTTCTATGAGGATGACCCTGCTTTAATCAAAACACCGGCAATTTATAACCGTAACCTGGAAAATGAATTAAAAAAATTCATGAAACGAATTCATAGTAATCTTCCATTTCATCATCCAAGGTATGCAGCACAGATGCTGAAGGACCCGGCTATACCAACCATTCTTGGCTATCTTGCGCTTATGATGTCGAATCCTAACAATCACGCGTATGAAGGCGGACCCGTAACAACCGAAATGGAGATGGAAGTTATAGATACATTATTAAAAATGACCGGATACAAAAAAGGCTGGGGGCATCTTGCAAGCGGAGGTTCTCTTGCAAACATGGAGGCTTTGTGGGCAGCCCGTGATTTTTATCCCGAAGGATCTGTATTCTTCTCCGAAGTATCTCACTATTCATGGAAGCGTATATGCAGCATTTTGAGAATAAAAAATTTTGAAGAAATTCAAGTTGATGCAAGGTTTAGAATTGATTTAAACCATCTTGAAAAAAAGCTAAAGAAAAAGCGAACAATGTTTGTAGCAGCTAATTTCGGTTCAACCGGAACAGGAAGTGTGGACAGTATTACTGATTTGCTTTATTTAAAAGAAAAATACGGCTTTCACTTACATCTGGATGCTGCCTACGGCGGATTTGCCCGTTCGGTAATTCTTGATAAGTCGTTTAACATAATACCGAAGAAAAATGTTAAAGAAATTGATAATTATATTTACGAACAATTGAAGGCGATTGAAAAATCAGATTCATTAACAATAGATCCCCATAAGCTTGGTTTAATTTCTTACGGCGCAGGAGCCGTTCTTTATAAGAATGAAAAATTGAAAGATATGATATTGAACACTGCACCGTACACTTATCACAAGCTCGATAAACCAAATATCGGGATGTTCAGTCTCGAAGGTTCGAGACCCGGTGCAATGGCGGCAGCATGTTATCTAACTTATAAAGTAATTCCCCCGCATTCAGGCGGTTTGGGTAAAATAATTTTTTCGTCAATTTCTTCTTCAAAAAAATTTTATCAGCTTGCAGCTACTTCGCCATACCTCCTAAATCTTAATCAACCGGATTTGGATATAAACTGTTTTTATGTACATACAGATGAATCGACAGTTAAGGCTGTTAACACCAACACTGAATTGCTATATAACCATCTCTCAGTGGAAACTAAAAATCCCGAATTCATTTTATCAAAATTTGTGCTGCCTCCGTCATTAGTGAAAAGGATATTACCGGATTACACCAATGCACAGAACGCAAATCTCTCTGTAATGAGAATTGTTTTTATGAAACACTGGAGCAGCTTAAGAAATTTTTATTATGTACGTGAATTAATAAAAACTCTGAATCGATTATTACAGAAATGAGCTGCCGTGGATGAACGGTTTATTCATCAACTGCAAAAATATGTGAGCGGTACCCTTTCAACTCAATAAATAATCCTACCGAGCTCATTTGTTCAACCGAGCGATGGTAACAGACATTGTTAAGCAAGTCGGTTAGAATAATTCGTTCTTTATTTGTGTTGATTTCCAGCTTGATTCGTGCCTGTGAAGTCACATCGGAAAAATTTATAACTACAAATCTCATCTTATTATTCAGCGTCCATTTCCAGGTAAATAAGTTTTCGTAAGTATAATTATCCGGTGCCGCCAGAATAAGGTCGAGTATTTGCCAATTACCTTTAATAAATATTTCGTCTTTCGTAATTTGCATTAGCTTATCATAATACTTCTTCACGCTGTTAGATTCTCTCTCCTCAGGTGCCCTGCCAAGCTGAACCGGCAGCTTAATTTGTCTGCCTTCAAATTGTCCGTCATAATAAAGCTTCAAACCCTGAATCGTAGAGATTACGGTGGCTGCCGCGAGTGATTTCAATTTACCGAATTTTGTAGCAGCTCTCGGCTCATCATGGTTTTCAAGAAATCTAACAGATTTTTTCTGAAACGAATCTTCTGCTGTTAAGTGTGCTTTCACTCCCCATGTGTCGGTAGCTGCTAGTCTATCGGTTAATCTTTTGTCATACGTATAATCAAAACCAAGCAGCTGAAGATTCCACTCCAAATCCCAGTATGCTTCAGCTATAAATAAAAAATCGGGGGCTTTAGCTTTAACTGACTTAATTGCTTTCTCCCAAAATTCTTCTTCAGGTTTAACCACGTTAGTTTTATTAACTACTCCTAACCATGTATTTTGAAATATATTATTTAATGGAAGCATTGCCATATCGCAGCGCACTCCATCGCAAAGATCGGTTAGTTTAAGAAGTATTTTGGTCATTTCGGTACGGGCTTCTTCGCTGAAGTAATTAATTTGAATCGTATCCTTCCAGGCAGGAAATAAGGGGTCTCTTCCATGTGCAAAAATTTTTCTGTCTGCAATCGGGCTTCTAAAAAAAGTGTACGGATCTCTTTGCAAAATTTCTTCATCAGCCTGAAGGAAAATCTGAGGATGGGATTTGAGATATCTGGTGCATGCACCGAAATGGTTAGGGATAAAGTCCAGAAAAAGTTTCATATCATACTTATGAAGTTTCTTTCTTAAGCTTTTAAGCTCGGTTATTGAACCTAATTCCGGATTAATTTGATAAACATCAATTGCGTACGGAGAGCCGATCACATCTTCGCGCTTCCAGTCTTTCAAGCTTTTATCGTAAGAAGATACTAGCTCGTCGGTAAAGCAGCATTCATCGATAAGACCTGTGCAGGTTTTCCAAATTCCCATCAACCATATTGCATCGATTCCCTTTTCATGCAGATTTACAAAAAATTCTTCGGGAACATCTTTAAGACGGGCTGATTTTCCGAATTGCTTAATCCATACTCGTGTATTTATTTCATAAAGCCTATTTACTGCTTTCATCTTCACCCCCAATCTGGTTTGATAAAAAAGTAAAATAAAATTGACAAGTGTAATTTCTTTCCCTATTCAAAGATAAGCATAATTTATACAACTCTCTGATGACTTTGCTAAGACTGTTAATCATCATCATATTATGTTGCCGGATGTAAAGTTTTATCAATAAGCAATTTTTTTATTAAGCTTCCTTATGTGTAATTTTGAATAAACTGATTTATTCAATGAAAATAAAACAAGAAATAATACTCTGGATTGCCGGTTTAATTCTGACATTCCTAACCGGATATTTTTATAGTGCAACAGATGATTCCTATCCTGTAACAGGAACAATTGGAATTGAAGGGAAAAAAGTTTCTTATAAATTCGACAAGCAAGCTTATTCAAAGGAAGGGTATACCTTTATTATCCGAACCGATTTACCCGACTTGAAAGCAGAGCTTCAATGGCGGCTAAAAGAGGATCCGCATCAGTGGAATTTCGTACCGATGTCATCAAGCATTGATGCTCTAATCGGAACTATTCCCCCGCAGCAGGCTTTAACAAAAATAGAATATAGAACTGTTATTGCCTGGAAAGGTTATGAATATATAATTCCTTCAGGCAAGCCGGTAGAGTTAACATTTTGGGGTTCCGTACCCGGTATGATAACCTTTCTATTTTACTTCACCCTATTTGCTGGTTTATTGGGAGCAATTAGAACAGGATTGGAATACTTCAGTTCTGAAGATAAAATAAAGAAATTTGCTTTATTCACTACAGCTTTCTTTTTCCTGCATTCACTGGCAGTTAATCCGTTAAAGAAAACATTCGAGCTTGATGCTCTTAATATGCGTGTACCTGCCATTACTGAGCTGTTCGATGTTCAATCAATATCATTATTAATCTTATGGATTCTGCTAACAATCCTTTCATTCAGGTTGAGGCAAAGAAAAATTATTGCACTTACAGGGGCTTGCTTTACTATCCTAATCTATCTATTGATAAGATTTTGACGATGTTGATAATCTTCAATTTAATTCTTCAATTACTTTAGAGTGAATACCTGGTGATGAAGCAATTACACTGTTTCCGGTTACAGGATCATTTCCTTGGTAGTCAGTTATAAACCCTTTTGCACCTTGTACAATTGGAATGAGAGCCAAAGTATCCCATGGAGACATTATTGGATCGAGCACAATATCAACAAACCCGGCAGCTAATAAATAATAGGCATAACAATCGCCCCAGCCTCTATAGAGCTTAACTTTTTTAATTAGAGAACTAAATTTCTTTCCATTTTGATATTTAATCACATTCAGATGATCACCTGTTACTAACACGGCTTCCCGTATATCGACGCACTGTCTAACTTTCACTTCTTTACCGTTAAGAAGCGCTACTTCATTATCTCCGATTAGAAACTCGTTAAGAACCGGTTGATTTATTACACCAATTATCGGTTTTCCGTTTTTCAGTAAAGCGATGAGTGTTCCGAACATAACCGAGCCGCAGATAAAACTTTTTGTCCCGTCAATCGGATCAAGAATCCATTTATATTCGGCATCGGGTTTATGCGCACCATATTCTTCGCCTAATATGCCGTGATTTGGATATTCGCTCATGATCATTCCGCGCATTACTTCTTCAGCCAATTTATCCGCAATGGTTACCGGCGAATCGTCGGATTTTGAATCAACAGACATTTCGGTTCTGAAATAAGATTTAATTATCTCCCCGCTTTTATTAGCAAGACGTTTTGCAAATGATTTGTATTCAGCTAAATTTGACATCGATTTTTTAAGATTTGTTTATAAATTTTTCCCCGCCAAAATTACAACTTAATAATTTATTTTAAAATTCATTCCATTAGTTATCGATAAAGAATATGAAAACAATAGCACTGCTGGTCGTATCGAATATATTTATGACGTTCGCATGGTACGGGCACCTAAACTATAAAGAATTTTCCCTGTGGAAAGTTATTTTTCTTAGCTGGGGAATTGCACTATTCGAATATATGTTTCAGGTGCCGGCAAATAGAATGGGGCATGGACAATTTACTGCCGCAGAACTGAAGACGATTCAAGAGATAATAACGCTTGTAATATTTAGTGTTTTCTCTGTACTGTACTTAAAAGAGGAACTAAAATGGAATTATGTAGTTGGATTTACATTCATTGTTGCTGCGGCTTTTTTCATCTTTAAGAAATGGTAATTGATAAAAAGAATTTTTGATTTTAGACAGCTTATTTTTTGGCTCAATAATTTGATGTGGTTATATTTGCACTGCTTTTTTAGGAGAGGTGGCAGCCCGCCTTCGTCCGAACTTCAGACGAAGTAGGGTAAAAGTGGTTGTCACGAAGTGATCCAATGGAAATGCGGCGGTTTTGTCCGAGGAATCATTTGGAAAAACTGTTAAAGACGTAAATTAAAATTTACACCCGGAGAGTTGGCAGAGTGGTTGAATGCGGCGGTCTTGAAAACCGTTAAGGGTGCAAGCCCTTCCGGGGTTCGAATCCCTGACTCTCCGCCAAATGTATTACACCTACATCTTAAAAAGTATTTCAACAGGAAGATTTTATAAAGGACATGCAAGTAATCTCTCCGAAAGA
>JAGUYG010000080.1 GCA_020061465.1 Ignavibacteriales bacterium | reverse complement strand
ATCCTTTGGATAAGAGAAGGGTTGGGATGAGTTCCATTGTAGTGTAAAAACAGTGTAATATTTTAATTATTCACAATAAATTTTTCCAAAGGATCGTTCTGACTTTAACAAAATTAATTTGGACAGTACTGATGAAGTAATAGTATACGGCAATGGACAACAGGAAATTCACCCTTTTTATTTATCTCTTTTTCCCTCGGCTGTGTTTACGCTTCGCTTTTATTTCTTCAACAAGCTCATTTCCCTTATCCCATACGCGAATATCAATCCTGCCCATGCGATGCAATTGCATAGCGGTTTCAAAATTATATTTCAACGCAATGGAACGGCAGTCGGCTACTCTGCAGAGGGAAGGGGCACGCCCGTGAATGCTGCATCCGTTTTCATCTAAATAAATACAATCGCCATTCGGTTTATGTGAAAGCATCAATGCACCGGGAATGTATGGATGAGGTTCGGTTAAATATTCTTCCGGATTATCTTCTTCGTTTAGTCTTATCGCATCGCCCTGACAGCATAATATGCAGCCGTTGCATGGTACGTATGTGGTTTTTAGCTTCTTCATTAATTTTTAGTACTCATAGTGTTCATAATTAGTCCAATCTATCTTTTAGTCTTGCTATGAGTTTCTATAAAAATTTTGAATTGGTTCATCATTATAAGCTTTTTGTTCGATTCATCAATACAGGCGATTAATTTTATGAGTTACTAAGCCGCATTTAATTCCCGCTGTTTTCGGCTATAAAAAATTTTTCTTGTGCGGTAACTTTTTCCGATGATAAGCATCTTTAAATAAAAAGACAGGAAACATCGTGATGTTAAAACAAATATTTCCCGGCGTTTTTCTATTTATTATAGCTTTTACTTTTACAGCTAATCCTCAAGAAAATAATTTAACCGACATAACAAATATAAACGAGTTAATTATTCCGGGTGAATCCATCGAAGGAATTGAAACTCAAATAATTAATGATTCTACAGACATTCAATCATTTAAAAAATTAGCTTCTTTATACAATTCGTTAAACAGGTATGAAAAAGCCATTGAAATCCTGCAAAGAGCATCTTTAATAAATCCAGAAGACAAGGAGATACTTTGGATGACAGCCAATGGTTACCTTTTATCGTGTCAACTTATCGATGCAAAAAAAGCATACGAAGAATATACGGTGGTTTTTAACGAAAATATTGAAGCGCTGCTAAAATTTGGCAGAGTTCATTTATTATTGAAAGACTGGAAAAACGGAAAAGCCGTATTCGAAAAATTAATTTCGATGAACAATTCAACTTCTAACTACTATGAACAGCTTGCAAAATGCAACGAGGCACTGAAAGAATATGACGATGCAATTGTTAATCTTCAAATCGCTAATAGATTAAATCCGAGAAATATTCAAACCATTCTAAGGTTAGGAAATCTATTTTTTATCAGCGAACGACCGATCTCTGCTTTGCGTGTTTTTGATGCTGCACTTCAGATTTATCCGCAATTGCCTGACTTATGGCGCGGTAAAGGTGATGCACATTTTCGTCTGAAGGAATACGAAAAGTCATCGCAATGCTATCAACAGACTCTTACCCTAAGGGATACTACTGCAATTCTTTTAAGAAATTTAGGTATAAGCTATTACTATCTAAATAATATCGATTCATCTATTTCTGCATTAAATGAGACTTTGATACTTGATCAAAGCGATGCTGTGGCTGCATTCTATCTTGGTGTAAGTTTTAGAGAGAATAATAATTTTGATGACGCAATAAAATATCTTATTCGTTCAAAAGAGCTTTTCAATAATGAGTATTTGTCCGAAATATATGTGCAGCTTGGAACGGCATATCAATCAAAAAAAGATTATGAAAAATCAGTTTACTATTACAATAAAGCGCTTGAAGAAAATCCGATGAAAAAAACTGCTAAACTGAACCTTGCAGTTGCTTATGATGAATATTATGCCGATAAATCAATCGCACTAAAACATTATAATGAATTTGTAAAGGACTCAGCTTCTGTAGATCGGGTAATGCTGGAGTTCGCTAAAAATAGAATCGAACAGATTAAGGAGGAGCTTCATTTTTCAAAGTAATCCGGATTATGCTATTTTATAAGTAAAGCAGTAGAATAAATTAAACATTAAACAAAGCGGGTAATTGCGTTTGACCAAATCGGCAAAGGATGTTGTTGAGTTCACTTTGCTTTTTAACCGGTATAAAACCCAAGTATATAATTACGTGGTTAAAATGATTTCCGATACTATGACAGCCGAAGATATTGTTCAGAATGTATTTTTAAAATTATTCGAACGAATGGACACGATTAGAAATAAAAACAGTATCCGCTATTGGATATTTACAGCGGTAAGAAATGAAGTGTATATGTTTATCCGCAGCAAGAAGGTTAAAGCAGATCAATTTAATGTAATAGATTCGGATGAACTTGAAGTGGAATCTGGAGAAGATATTTCTGCTCAAGTAGAATTGAACGAAACGAAAAATATTATTATGCAAGAACTGAATAAGATGCCGAACGAACAAAAAGAGGTTTTCATACTCAAAGAGTACAGCGGATTTTCTTACAAAGAAATTTCAGCACTATTAAAAATAAATGAAGGATTAGTAAAGAGCAGGCTGTTTAAAGCACGGCAAAAATTAATCGGCAGACTTTCAAGCCTGGTTAATTAATCAAAAAGGAGTACCGTTAACATGGACGAAACTATCATCATCATTCAAACATATTTTGACGGCGAGTTGGAAAAAAGCAGCGAACCTCATCTTTTTAATTTGTTAGCACAAGATGAAGAGGCGCGTAATTATTTTAGACAACTAAGCGAGCTAAAAAAGTCAGTTAATTCAGCCGTTGAGGAGTTCCCTTACGAACTTGAAGAAAGAATTCTTAGCTCATTAATAACCGAAAATAAAAATTCCGTTTTTTCTTTTTTCAGAACGAACTTGATTCCGGCATTTTCTTTAGTGGTTGTGATTGTACTTTTTGTTCTTGTATATATTTTCTCTGTAGAATTGAGGGACTACAAATCCAGAGTAGAGATAATAACTAATGTTGTGAAAACTCAAAACGAAACTATTGAACTGCTTATAAACAGCTCGCTTCCGCCTGTTGAAGTGCAAGCCGGCTGGGAAAATGAAATAATAATTAAAACAAATCTTTAGGAGTTCAAAATGAAAAAAATGCTTTTTGTTTTTTTGTTTATTGGTCTTTTTGCGGGATGTAAAGAAAAAGATGCGATCGAAGTGATTCCGAATTACGATGAAATATATTTGCCGTTAAATAAAGTGGATTCAACTCCTCAGCTTATTGAAGGGGATGAAAAGGGATTATCGGAAAAGCTTTATGCGGAAATGAAAAAATCTGCTTCAAAAGAAAATTTCGTAATAGATTTTAACTTGATGATCGACGAAACCGGAAGAGTGAAAAAAGTTGAGGTGGTAAAAAGTCCCGATGAAAAAATAACATCTTTTGCGGTTAAAGATTTTGCTAATTGGTTATTTAAACCGGCAATTAAGGATGGCAAAGAAGTGAAAGCGCAATACCGCTGGTATTTTAATCTTTCAGGCGATAGTAAATCAAAATTAGATTTAATCGGCGGCGACTTTCTTCCCGAGGCAGATGAGATGCCCATGCCTGTGGGGGGAATGTATGCAATTCAATCGAAAATTGTTTATCCCGAAATCGCTAAGCGTGCCGGCATCGAGGGAAAGGTAATCGTAAAAGCATACATCGATGAAGAAGGCAATGTGATTGGAACAGAAATATTAAAAGGAATAGGAACCGGATTGAATGAAGCTGCGGTCTCTGCAATTGAAAAAAGCAAATTTACGCCAGGCATTAAAGACGGCAAACCGGTTAAAGTTCAAGTTGTAATTCCCATTTTGTTTAAGCTTAGCTAATTGCCATGGCTTACCTCAAATAGTATTGAGGTCATTTAGTTAAGAAACCCACGGCACACGAGACTTTTTGAAAATATAATGTTTGTAGAGCGAGATTCATCTCGCTAATTATGGTTTAAAAGCATATTGAAACACTTTTAAGCGAAATAAATTTCGCTCTACACTTAATCACAGCTTCTTAAGTGGCAGGTTAAAAAAATAAATTGGATATTCTTAAACAAATGCCCTAAGCATTTTTCTAACTGAGGATTTAAGAAAGTTTTTAGTATGCCACATAAGCCACTTGAGCTTAACTAAAAAAATCCCACCCCATGCAACCCACCCCCAACAACCCATCCAACCCCCGTTTTGCCCTTGATGAGGAATGAATAATTCTTATTTTTGCCCCATGCTAAAACCGATGATAATTTTACTCTTGCTTACAGTTTTTACAAGCGCACAGATAAGCAGTGATTGGCAAAATAGACTGCTTTTGGCTCAAAACTATGAACAAGCCGGAGAGTATGAAAAAGCTAAATCAATTCTCGAAGACCTAATAAAAATCCAACCGGATAATTATCAAATATTTCAAACTTTAAACCGGGTTTATTTTCAACTTAAAAAATATGATGAATCAATTAATCTGATTTCTAAAAGAATCGAAACTTCACCGCAGGATATAAATCTTTATGGATTATTGGGCAGCTCGTACTACCTTAAAGGAGATGAAAAAAGAGCATTTGAAATTTGGGACTCTGCTCTCTCCATCCAGCCTGTTACACCGATGAACTATAGAATTATAGCAAATGCTGTTATCGAAAGACGCGCCTTCGAAAAAGCAATTGAAATTCTGAAAAAGGGGAAGACGTTTACGGATCAGCCTCAAATATTTTCATACGATCTGGCTAACATCTACGCTTTGACTATGCAATACAGGGAAGCTGCAGAGGAGTACTGCGATATTCTAATGAGCGATCCGAACCAATTAAAATTTGTTGAATCGAGGATGCTAACCTATGTTACAAGACCGGATGCGCTTGAACAAGCTATCTCAGTAATCGAAAGAAGAAGGGACAAAAAAAATATAAATTATGCAAAACTTCTTGCAGCATTGCATGTAGAAAATAAAGCCTATGAAAAAGCATTTCAGTTATATAGAGAGATCGATGCTCAAGCAGGAAGTCAGGGTGCTGAACTCTTCAACTTTGGTCAGAAAATATATAATCTAAAAGAATATAAGACGGCTGCTTTAGTATTCAATGAAATAGTTTCAACTTATCCTGCCTCTCCTTTCGTATCAACCGCAAAGCTTGGATACGCAAAAACAATGGAAGCGGCTTTGCTAGAAGAATTAAACGAAGTTACACCTAACTGGAAACCTTATTATTTATTCAGACCGAATGAATCGGATCGTGTAGAGACTATAATAAATGCGTATATGGAGTTGGTAAGAATTTATCCTCGCTCCGAAGTTGCGTATGAATCATTTCTAAGAGCAGGCAAGCTGGAACTTTATCAACAGCATGATTTGGATGAAGCAGAGAAATATTTCATGATAATTGTAGAGGAGTCCCCGCTTTCGCAATTTGCACCTGAAGCTAATGAAGAGCTTGGAAATATTTATCTCATAAAAGGAGAATTGGATCAGGCAAAAAAATATTCCTTAAATGTTTTAACAAATCCAAGAATTTTACCTGCGAAAAAGAATAGCGCAAATTATAACTTAGCTAAAGTTGAATTTTATAAAAAAAATATTCCGGCTGCTAAAGGACATCTTTCCAAAATTATATTAGATCTCAAAGATAATTTTGCCAACGATGCCATTGAGTTTCAATTATTATTAAATACTTCGATGAATGATTCGCTTAACATACTGCTTTTTTCCGAAGCCGAGTTTTTATCCGAGCAAAAAAAATTTTCAGAAGCAGCATCCAGGTATCAAATGGTTTCGTCTAAACAAAGCGGTTTGATGCTGCAGAACTTGGCTCAATTGCGCGAAGCGGAAATGTTTCTTGCGGAAGATGATTTCTCTAATACGCTGAGCTTATTGTCAAATATTGCCGATCAGAAAGAAAAAAACATCTATTCGGATAAAGCCTTATATTTGTCAGGTAAAATTTATGAGTTTGGGTTGAAAGACACCCCAAAAGCACTTGAAATCTATGAAAAACTTCTTGCCGAATTTCCGAATTCATTATTTCTGGATGAAGCAAGAGAGCAAATAATTAAACTAAGGAACAAGCAGAGTTAAAAAAGAAAATGGCTAAGAAACAAAATCAAAAAATAGTAAAATGCTCATTTTGCGGCAGGGACGGCAGTGAAGTAGGCAGTATGATTGCCGGACCGGATGTTTATATCTGCGATATCTGCATAGGTACCAGCGTTGATATTCTTAAAAATAATCTTGCTGCCTTCAGCAACCAAAAAACAAAAAGCCACGAAACACTTACACCAAGTACTCTAAAACATACTCTCGACGAGTACGTAATCGGACAGGAAAGAGCAAAAAAGGTGTTAGCTGTTGCGGTGTACAATCACTATAAAAGAATAAATTCTAAAAACGCTTTTTTCGAATTGGATGATGTCGAAATAGAAAAAAGCAATATAATGCTTATTGGTCCGACTGGTGTAGGTAAAACTTTATTAGCCCAAACGCTTGCAAAGATACTCGATGTTCCTTTTGCAATTGCGGATGCTACTACATTAACCGAAGCAGGATACGTTGGCGATGATGTTGAAACTGTGCTGGTGCATTTACTCCAGGCAGCCGATTATAATCTTGAGCGGGCACAAAAAGGAATTGTTTATATTGATGAAATAGATAAAATAGCACGTAAGAGCGAGAGTGCTTCGATTACAAGAGATGTTTCGGGTGAAGGAGTGCAGCAGGCTTTACTAAAAATTTTAGAGGGAACAATAGCCGGCGTTCCCCCGAAGGGCGGAAGAAAACATCCCGAACAAAGTTTAATAAATGTTAATACTAAAAATATCCTTTTCATTGTCGGCGGCGCTTTTGAAGGTATAGATAAGATAATCGCAGCACGTATCAACAAAAATAAAATGGGTTTCTCATCCGACTTAAAGGCGAAACCCACTACCAACGAACTTTTAACATATATTCAGCCTGAAGACCTGCTTCGATACGGATTGATCCCTGAATTAATCGGACGAATACCCGTAATTGCCCCGCTTCAGTCTTTAGGTGAAGATGCCTTAAAGAGTATTTTGACCGAACCTAAAAACGCCATCTTAAAACAATATAAAAAATTATTCATGATGGAAGGTATTGAACTTGAGTTTGATCCGTTCGCTATCGATGCCATCGTGAAGAAAGCGATGATTAGAAAAACAGGCGCCCGTGCTTTGAGAGCTATTGTGGAAGATTTTATGTTAGACGTTATGTTCGAACTTCCTAACAAGGAGAATGTGAACAAATGTATTATTACTAGAGAAGTAATAGAAACCGGAGCCGAACCGCTGTTTATTGAAGACAGAAAATCTGCTTAAGTATTTTAATATCAATTAATTTTTCAAAAGCGATCAAATGGTCGCTTTTCTTTTAAATAAAAATATGTAAGATGTTCAGATTAACAATATTCACGATTTTTTTATTTTCAAATATCCTATTCGGACAGGCGAAAATTTTAATCTATATGGATTTAAAGCAAACCGACCATCTGAAAGCCTACGGAATTACTTTTAATGCATTAATCGATGGTATGAAAGCCGACTGGCTTTTAAACTACAGAGGAGGTTCTTTCTTAATTGATTACTCCCAAAAGGTTGTGGTTGAATGCCGTGTGGAAGGCGTTTTATTCGACGAAATTTCTGCTTCACAAGCAGCGGAGATTTACTCCAATGTTCAAAGCGAAAATAATAACACGGAAGTTATCCGGCTTGAGAAAGCGCCAAAGATAGCCGTATTCGTACCGCCGGGTTTTGCACCCTGGGATGATGCCGTTACTCTTGCATTAGAATATGCTAACGTGCCCTATGATAAAATTTGGAACGATGAAATCCTTAGAGGAGACCTTTCAAAATACGATTGGCTTCATCTTCACCACGAAGATTTTACAGGTCAATATGGAAAATTTTATGCGAGCTTCAGTAATGCACAATGGTATATCGATCAGCAGATTCAATACGAAACAAATGCAAAAAGGAACGGTTATAAGAAAGTATCCGAAATGATGAGAGATGTTGCCATCGGTATTAAGAACTATGTCGGGCACGGAGGTTTTCTTTTTGCCATGTGTTCGGCAACCGATTCTTACGATATTTCACTTGCGGCACAAAATGTGGATATCTGCGCGCAAATGTACGACGGAGATGCTGCTGATTCCGATGCACAACAAAAATTGGATTTCTCAAAAACACTTGCCTTCGAAAATTTTAAGCTCGAAATGAATCCCTATATATATGAATACAGTGATATTGATATTCAGCCGATGGAGATCGGAAATCAGAACAACGATTACTTTACATTGTTTGAGTTCTCAGCAAAATATGATCCGGTTCCCACAATGCTTACTCAAAACCATGTTAATGTAGTAAGAGGGTTTATGGGACAGACGACTATGTTCAGAAAAATTTTAATAAAGAAATCGGTTATTTTATTAGCCGAACGACCGGGAACTGACCAGGTAAAATATATCCACGGTAATTTTGGCAGGGGTACTTTTACATTTTACGGCGGACACGATCCGGAAGATTATCAACATGCAGTAGGCGATCCGCCGACCGATTTAAACCTGTATAAAAACTCACCGGGCTACAGATTGATTTTAAATAACATTCTGTTCCCCGCTGCTACTAAGAAGAAACAAAAAACATAATTTTATTAAGTCACGTTTCGCAGAGTTTATAGTAATTACAATAAACTCTCAAAGAATCGAGACTGCGTAAAAAGTGCCGTTGTCAGTTCGATCCCGAATGTTTTTCCAAAGTCCAAAGGATCCTCGGAGGACCTATGGTCGGGAGAGAAATCTTTTCCGAAGGATCATTCTGATTACACAGCCTCAATCCTTTGGACATCCCCCGCCCCTCTTCTCCCCGCCTGACCGACTCAGTCGGGCCAGGCTGGCAAGAGAAGTCCGAAGGATGCTGTGCAGGGGTGAGGGGGATGAGCTCGAGTGTTTTGAGTAAGGTGAGTTATTAACTCACCTTACGCACGGTTAAGAGATGACATCTTTTTGTATTAAGTAAAAATCACCAATATTTGAGTGAGGATGCTGTTTTAGCGCAAAATCGTTTT
>JAGUYG010000011.1 GCA_020061465.1 Ignavibacteriales bacterium | reverse complement strand
TTTCATCAAGAAAATGTTTCGATTATTTCCGAAGGATCCTTTGGAAAGAATATTCAAATACAAAATTTCCAAATCGGAACGATCCTTTGGATAAGACCTCTTTAGATACGCCTCATGAATAATAGCAAAGAAACAATTTTACCTATTGAGAAAAACGATTTTCTATGGTTATAAGGTTAGTCGTTAACCAACTGCACCAAGCACATATAATGAATCTAGCCATAACATATGGATCTTGTAAATGATATTACAAATCAGCCAAATGTTATGAGATCTCTTATTGAAGTTACTTCGTTTAATATCTCAGAACTGATTTAAACCTTAAAAAAATTATCCTTTTCAGTTCGTATGCAAAGGGTACATTTTCAGAGGAGAGCGATATAGATGTGTGTACAATTTCAGAGGATGTGGACGACACTTTAGTAGCAACTTTAAGGATGGCATCGAAGATTATCTACCTTAGAATAGAACCTTTGGTCTTTCCTGTTGAATCTTACGAGGAGAATTCCGGATTAGGAATTCTGAATGAAAGAAAAAAAAGGCATCTTGAGATATTTCATTACTTACTACAAATCTCTTACTGTCTCAATACTTAGAATTACTTTTAGAGATAGAAAAATATTCTGATTAGCATAATGGATAGGGAGTTTTTATAACTTTATTCCAGCTTTATTCAAATAGTTCTTAACAGCATCGATTATTTTGGAAGTGTCGTTGAAATTTTGTTCTGCCTCATTTTTTGTTATTTTGGATTCAAAATCATAATCTCCGATTTGTCTTTCCTCAAACAGCCGTTGAATAATTTTAGTATACGATTTTGGAAATATTTTAGTCTTCACAAACTCTTTGTTAAAATTACCAATCACTTGAGAATGAGTTGAATAATGTAAGCCTTTGGAAAGAAGAATTGCGGAGATTGCATGGAATACAGCGTAATAAGCTCTCGATATTGAATCATCATATCTTTCATTTTTTAAATCGATTTCTGCAGTAATCAATTTTTCTTCTGCTTTTTGCAGCATCAATTTTATTATTTCGCTGTTATCGCCTTGAATCATATCCTAATACCTTCTCTAAGAATATTTAATCCTATAGGGAATCTCTGCTTTCGCTGCCACTCCTGCTTATCGTATAATAGAAAAGATATTAACACATTATATTTATCTAAAAAATAATAGCAAAGGTTGGAAACAATTTTTTTTTGCTTATTTTCTTTTTTATCGACAATGATCAAAAAATCATAATCAGAATTTACTGAAAAATCTCCCCTTGCTCGTGAGCCGAATAATATGGTTTGTTCGAGCTGCCCGCCTAACCTTTTTTTTAAATGTGAAGTAAATTCTACAACAATTTGGTCGCTTAACCTTTTATTTTTAATGTTATCCATTATCCGCTGTTTATTTTACCTTATTAAACATATTAAATACTTTTTTGAACATCAATGATTTATAAGCTCTTAATGAAAATCAGATTGTAAATGAATGAGATTAATGTTCATATCTGCTAGTTAAAAGCATTTTCCACATAGCTTCTGATACAGGAATGTATTTATTAAGTTTTTTTCCCAATGCAAAAAGTCGTCGATGTGCTTCGATATAATAACAGTTTGCTACCAAACTTTCACCCTCGCATCAACAATAAAAAATTCGCCTTCGCTTGAAACGATAACCGGATTAAAATCTAGTTCTGATATCTCTTCGCTGTCAAGCATTAATTGCGCTGTTGATTTTATAATTTCTTTCAAAGCGGAAATGTTTATCTCCTTTTCGCCGCGAACACCGGCTAATATTTTTCCAATTGCGGTTGATGAAATCATGTCATCAATATCCTGTTCCGATAGAAAAGCAGATTTAATCGCAGTGTCATTATATACCTCAACATATTTCCCTCCGCTGCCAAACATTATCATCGGACCGAATGATGGATCTCTGAATCCGCCGATTAATATTTCATGCTTCGCCTTAATGAACGGCTGAATTAAAAATCCGTCCAACGCTAATCCCTGCCTGTTAAACCTTTTAGATATTTCTATTGATGCTTCAATTAATTCTTCAGAGTTGCGAATATTTACTGCAACAGCGCCGGCTTCGGATTTGTGAATCACTTCGGAGGAAAGCCCTTTAAGAACCAGGGGAAAACCGATTTCGAAAGAAGCTTTACCTAACTCTCTTTCGTTCAATACAAAACTTTTAATTAATGGCAGCTTATAATGTTCAGCAAGTAAGTTTATTTCTGAAGGCGAAAGAAATCTGTTTTCCGGTTTTAATTCTAATACGCTTTTGGATGGCTTTAATCTTTCTACTGTGCGATTAATGTTTTTATACCGAAGCATGTTCACTAATACTTTTGCTGGCTCTTCCGGTTGACGGAAAAGCGGGGTCTTATATTTAGAGTTTATTCTGTATTGATTCCAAAATTCCGGCAAAGGCATTACAACTTGTAGAATTGGTTTATCAGCAGTTACTGAATTTATATTCTCGACAACTTCAAAAGCAGGCACCATTACCGGCTCGACAAAAATTGAAACAACAGCATCAACATTATCGTCGTCGGCAACAAGTTGATTTACAGATTTAAATTGCTCTGCTGTTCCGCCTGGAAGCAAATCAACCGGATTTTCAATGCTGCCTTCCGGATGAACAATATCGCGCAATTTCATTTTTGTAGCTTCCTTTAATTCTGCTAACTGCAAGCCTTCCTTTTCGAGAGCATCTACGGCAATAATCGCAGGACCGCCTGCATTAGTTACCACTACAATTTTATTACCGACAGGCAAAGGAAATGATTCGAATCCTTTTGCGGAATTAAAAAGTTCGGTTAGGTTTTTTGTTCTGCAAATACCAAATTGATTGATAACTGCAGTTACCACCCTATCGCTGCTGCCAAGTGCACCGGTGTGCGAAACGGCAGCTTTCATTCCAGCTTCAGTACATCCTGCTTTTAAGATTAAAACAGGTTTGTTAATCTTTCCATCGGCAAAATTTTTTATGAATGACTCACCGTCACTAAAACTTTCAAGATAGAGGGAGATAGTTTTAATTGAGGGATCACTCTGCCAAAACTCAAGCAGATCATTTTCGGAAACGTCTGCTTTATTCCCAACGCTGATAAAATGCCCAAAGCGAATATCCGTCTCGCGAAGTGAATTTAGAACCGCTGCACCCAAAGCTCCGCTTTGCGAAAGAAATGCGATGGTGCCATGTTCGGGTTTTTCTGCAACAAACGTGGCGTTCAGTTTTATGGCATCGGAAGTATTTATTACTCCCATGCAGTTAGGTCCCACAAGTCTGCCGCCGGCATTTTTAATTTTTTCAGTAATCCTTTTTTCAACACTTTCCCCTTCAAGTCCCGTTTCTTTAAACCCTGCAGTAATGAGTACTATTGATTTAACATTCCTCGAGATGAGCCGGTCGATAGTTTCTTCCACATACAATTTAGGGACTACAACAATTGCTAAATCGATGTGTTCGCTAATATCATTTATTTTTTTGAAGCATTTTATTCCCAACACTTCATCGGTTTTAGGATTTACGGGATAAATCTTTCCTGTGTAGCCGTAGTGTAAAATAGTTTTTAGTAATTCATAACCGATGCTTTTCTCTTTTGTTGAAGCACCTGCGATGCAGATTGAGGATGGATAAAAAAAATTTTTAAGCGACTCGATCAATACGCACCCCTATAATTGAATCATTTCTACAATGTTTTATGATGGCAAACAAAAACTGTTTAATCAATATTATCTAATAGTTTCGATTTATTTTTTAATTCGAATCCACATAATTTGTAGTGAATTGTCCATAATATTCTTAGTGAGAATTCGTGACTTTGTGTTATCTTAGCTAAATATTTGACTTATTTAATCAACAAAGATTTTATTTGCCACAAAGACTCTAAGATGCAAAGCATCACTAAAAATTTGTTTATGGATAACCTTTATCGTCCGATCACTCTTACTAATAGTTATTGCCTAAACCCAGAACATCAAACAAAAAAATATTTTTCACGGCAAAGAAATCAAGTTTTTACTATCGCAATAGTTTGGTGAACTACTTTTTGGTTGTATTCAAATGCTAAGCGTTTATAGTTCACTAAATCTATAATTGTGCCTATGAAACACAATCCGGCAGTAAAAAGATAAAGCAAACCCATTCCGATTTGGTCAAGTACAAACCGCTGAACACCGGCAACTCCGATAAAGCCAATGAGCGTTAGCAGAAGAATGGTTTGAGGGTCTTTCCTTCTTGCAGAATAAATGGTTGCAAACTGCTTTAGCTGTGTTTCATCAAATTCTTTTGTAAGACTTTGAATGTAACTCATTTCATCTGCTTCAAGGTTTGGCATTAGCTGGTAAAGTTTTGTCATCTTTATTTGACCTTTTGGTTTGTGAGGTAATGAGTGCTAGGTTTATTAATCTTATAAGATTTGAGCATTAGAAAGAATATCCGGTGAAGTAAAATAATGAAAGCAAAAATTCCGAGCGGATGTGCAGCAAATGACTGCTCGATTTTAAGTGAGAATAAATATGATATTGATTTGCCTAATCCGCAGCCGGGGCAATAATCTAATCCAAGATTATTTACGGGACAAATAGTAAAGTGAGAAGTGTTCTCTAAGTTTATGAAAGCAAGTGCGGTTAAACCGGTAATCCATACTAATGCTTCGGGATTTACTCTTTTGAACCAGATAATAATTCTTGCCTTCATATTTTTCTCTGTTAAATAACAGTTAAAAATTAATGTTAATATGTTTAGTAGTCAAACATTTATTGATGTCTGGTAGAAAAACTATCTCTCTTGCCTATTAATTCTCTATGAATGCAAATTTCAGGATTCAATTCCTGCTCGAGCCAGTACCCCCTTTGTATAATAATGCTTCACTTCTTTCATTTCGGTAACAAGGTCTGCTTTTGAAATTAATTCATCGGGACAGTATCTGCCGGTTAAAATAAGTTCAACATCATCGGGTTTTTCATCTAAGAAGGAAATTACATCGTCAAGTTCTATTAGTTTGAAGTAAATGGATACTAAAATTTCATCCAAGATTATAATATCATAACTGCTGTCGAGCATTAATGACTCCGCTTTATTAAGTGCGGTCTTTGCTTTATTTCGTTCCTCAATATCAGGGAGTGTTTTTTCATAGACAAAATCATCTTTACAGCACTGTTCAATTTTTATCCAATCGGATAAGTAACAAAGACTGTTAAGCTCGTTGTATGGATATTCTTTCATAAATTGAATGATATATGTTTTAAGCCCGTAACCGGCAGCCCTCAATGCAAGTCCGAGCGCAGCGGTAGTTTTTCCTTTTCCGTTGCCGGTATAAATTTGGATGTATCCACGTTTTAATTTGGACATACGGTTTCCTTTTTATTTTTTGCTGATCAATAATAACCCAATTAAGCATTTCAATCTATTATTATTTCTTACTTTGATACAAAATTTTTAATTTAAAACAACCTCACACGATGAGATAATTTTCCCCTTAGTTTTTGTGCTGAAAATAAAGACTTTTTTGGCACAGGTTTTACTTAATGTGATTAGGTAGAACTTGAGGAGGAGGAAATGGAAATATTTTCAGGCTCGATTGCACTAGTACTTCTCGCATCCATTGTTTTATTTTCAGTGGTCGGGTTTTTCGCATATTTATTTATGGACTGATTCAATTTTTTTTCTATCTCACTAATTTAAATCAGAGGTCAGCGGATGGTTGTGCTATCGGAAACATTAACTATCGTATTAAGCGTAGTTGTGCTGGCATTTTTTATTGTCATCGGCTACGTTATTGCAAAGGACAGCGGTAATATGCGGTCTCATTCTAATTAATTCTTTTAGAATTATTTGTCAAGAAGAATTAAGAAACTCATCAAACCGATTAACCTTTTAGCGAAAAAGTATCGCCTATCTTTGTCAGTCCAACCTTGATACGATAATTTACCGAAGATTCTTGAAGCCATCGAAGGGGTTCTTCGATGGGCTCCATTCCTTGCTTAAAAGTATTGCAGTGAATGGGTATAAAATAACGTGCGTTAAGATGCTCGGAAGCCATTTGTAATGCTTCTTCCGGATTGCAATGGTTTCTTCGCCATGGATTGTATACACCTATAGGCATTATGGCAACATCAATGTTCTTAATGCCCGATTCTAAAAATTTATCGGTCAAAGCAGTATCGCCTCCGAATAGGATTCTTCTGCCGTTTCTTTCAAGCAGATAAGCATTAAAGCTTCTTCCGTCTTCCATAAAACCTTTGGATCGATCGCGTTCCCATGGGTAGCGCCAGCCGAAATGTTTAACTTCAACAGCTTTGATGCGCAGCCCCGTTATTTTTAGCTCATCATTCCAATCCATTTCTCTCAAAGAACGCCAATTAAGATTACTAATTACATCTTGAGTATTATATGCAGTAATGCAGTCAATTTCACCCGGATATTCATCGGAGAAGTTAACAAGCGTTTTGTAATCCATGTGATCCATGTGTGCATGAGAAAGAAGAATTAAATCGGGTTTGGGTACCTCATCAAATTCAAGCGCAGGCATTGTATAGCGGTTAGGTCCGAATGTCACCCCTAAGAAATAAAGTCCTACACGATCAAATAAAACAGGATCGGTAATAATTTTTAAGCCAAAGAAATTAATAAGTACAGTTGCATGACCGAGCCAAGCAATATTTATTTCGTCGTCTTGCCATTCCTCGGGATTTGGTTTAGCTGAGGGTATAACCGGCGGGTGTGCAAAAATATTATATTTTTTTGAAACAAACGGAGCCGAAAGAATAATGCTTGCCGCTGCAAATAATCCTTTTTTTATAAAATTTCTTCTCTTCAAGGTCATTAACTTCTATTGATGATTAAGGAAAATGTTTTGCTCATCTTTTTAATTAAGGCTGGGCTTGATAAAAATTACTGATTAAAGATAATTTTTTTCAGTCTTTTTTTATATGATGAAAATCATAATTGATTTCAATGCTTAAATATCTCTGCTTTAAATGATACCCGCGTATGAGTTCATGTGCTTATACTTTCAGCTTGAGAATTTCTTCTACAATATTAGAATTGATGATATGAAATCTCAAAACTTTTCTGCCAGAATTAACCAGCGCTTTGTAATCGCCTTGCGCCTGCGCTGAAATTAATGTACCGAAAGAATATCCTTTCCCGGAAACTTCGATATCGTCATTTATCTCAGAAGTAATTTGAATAAACAATCCATTGTTATTGTCCCCTTTGTGAAGCTGTCCTGTTGAATGCAAAAAGCGCGGACCATAACCAAGCGTAACGGGAATTTTATATTTATCTCTTATTCTTGTCCTTAATTGTTCAAATGCATTGTTTACTTCATCTGAAAAATGAATGAATGCCATTATTGCAACATAATATCCTTCAGAAGCATTATTCATCAAATCGTAAATTGCATTATCAATTGATGATACATTGATATTTCCGTAAAGATAAATATTTTCTGTTTTGATGAGTGGAGTAGCCGAAGGCAGACTTCCTGTTTTGATATATGCTGCAATGCTTTCATTCGCTAAAGTTTTTGCAAGCTGAACATTCGGCTGATCGAAAGGATTTATTTTTAACACTGCGCCCGCCGCTGCCGTAGCCAATTCCCATCGATAAAATTCTTTTGCTAGATCGTATTCATCTTGTAATTCAAGTTTGATTACAGAAAAGCCTGCCGCTATCAACCGTTCAATTTTCTTATCGGTTAAATGATTTTCGTCATTAGCCACTCTTAAATAAACAAATAGGCGGTCGTTGCCATAAGTGTCAGAATCAGCTAATGCTTCGTCAACTATGGGAAGAATTCCTTTTCCTTCTTTGCCGGTACTTTCTGCTATCAATTGTTCTATCCAAACGGGAAATGCTGAAATTTTTGGAGAGGCAATAAGTGTAAGCTTATTTATATTATCTTCTGCTAACAAACCCAATAGAACTCCAAGCCTAACTGTGGGATTGTTTTCGGCAGAGAAATCATTTGCGCACAGTACTGCAAATTCACTTGCTCTCTGAAGCAGTAAAGACAAATCAACACCGATGAGTGCAGCCGGAAGCAAACCAAAATATGTGAATACCGAATATCTTCCGCCTACATCCTCAGGAGTTGTAAATATTTTTCTGAACGATTTTTCTTTTGCTAATTTTTCCAAGCTCGTGCCTGCATCTGTAATTGCAGCAAAATTTCTCCCTAGCTCGCTGCTTTGTTTTTTTAGCGCTTCAAAAAAAGTGTAAAAGAATGACATCGTTTCAATCGTACCACCGGATTTGCTTGCAGCAATAAAAAATGTTTTTTGAAGATTATAATTTTCGATTAGGTATTTCACCGATGCAGGGTGAGTACTATCTAAAACAGTTAAATCCGGATATCCTTCTTTATTACCGAACGTTTTGAAGAATACTTCGGGCGCTAAACTGCTCCCACCCATACCCAGCAGAACTACTCTTTTGAAATTGCTTTTAATTTCTTCGGCAAACTCTTCTAATTCTTTAATTGATTTTTGCATTGAGTACGGCAGTTCAAGCCAGCCAAGTCTGTTCGAAAGTTCCACATCATCTTCTTTCTTTTCCTTCCAAACGGTATAATCCTTCTGCCAGATCCTTTCATTCATTTTGTTTGATGCCCACTCATTCAGCATCTTTTGCAATGAAGAATTGATTTTGTCGTTGATGTAAAATGTCTTTCCAATCGAACCGTCCTCTAACAGTTTCTTCTTTTTACTTTCAATCTCCATGAGCAATTGATGAAAAGAATCTGCAAATTTTTTTACACCGTCTATCGTTAACAATTGTGTTACCTCTGCAAAATCGATTCCGTGCTCTTTTAACTTTATCATCTGCATATTAGCTTCTTCAATTTCTGTTTCGATTTTATCGGCAGCCGTTCCGTTTGATTTAAACGCCTCAATAGTTTCGGGCGGTAAAGTGTTTACGGTATTTGCCCCGATTAGCTCATCAACATAAATAGTCGGCGAATAGGTTGGATTCTTCGTGCTTGTGCTTGCCCACAATAATCTCTGAACCTGAGCGCCCTTTTCTTTCAATCTTAAAAATCTTTCCGATGAAAAAAGTTTTTTGCTGATTTGATAAACAATTTTGGCATTAGCAATTGCAATTTTACCTGAAAGGTCATTCACATTTTTTTCTTCTAACAGTTTATCAACTGCAGTATCAATTCTACTGATGAAAAAGCTTGCTACTGAAGCTATTTTATTTATTTCTTTTTCGGTGCTTAATCTATCTTCAAGTCCGCTTATGTAAGCATCAACAACCTGTTTATAAACATCCGGGGAGAAAATTAATGTTACATTTACACTAACACCTTCGTATATTATTTTTCTAATTGCGGGTATGCCTACTTGCGTTGCGGGTATTTTTATCATAACATTCGGACGGTTTACGCGTTTAAATAATTTCAATGCTTCTTTAATTGTTGCATCGGTGTCATAAGCTAAATCGGGTGAGACTTCGAGATTTACATATCCGTCTCTCATAAGCGAGCTTTCATACACATGCTGCAGTATATCCGCTGCATTTTGAATATCTCTTACAGCTATAAATTCAAATAAGTCTTTCATTGTTAATTTGGTATTTTCGATAAGAAGGGATTTCAACTGCTCATCATACTCACTGCCCGATGCGATTGCTTTTTGGAAGATAGTGGGATTAGACGTTACTCCTTTTAATCCAATATCATCAATCAGCTGTTTCAAATTGCCGTTGTGTATTATGTCGCGGCTTATGAAGTCAAGCCACACACTTTGCTTTAATTCCTCAAGCTTCTTAAAAAGATGATACATGATTTCTCCCTAAATTGAATTTATAAATTAACATCGGTGGAAAATTTAAATGTAATTTCAGATTATAGATTCAGAAAAAGCAAAGGAAGTGAAAATTGGAAAAGGCAGCAAATGGGAATAACGTTAAAGCGCTTCCTCAAATTTGATTACTTTCTCCAACCTTCTTATATATCTTTCCTCTTCGATAAACTTTGCGCTAATAAAAGCTGAAGCTACTTCCCGGGCTAATTCTTCGCCTATTATTCTGGCGCCAAGACAGATGACGTTCATGCTGTCATGCTCCACACCTTGCCTTGCGGAGTAACAGTCATGGCAAACACTAGCCCTTACTCCCTTAAATTTATTTGCAGCAATGCTGGCACCCACTCCGCTGCCGCAAATTAATATTCCTTTGCCTGCTTCTCCCGAAGAAATTTTTTCTGCGACGGCTTTGGCAAAGTCGGGGTAATCATCCTCGGCGTCAAATAGATAGCTGCCAAGGTCAACCACATTAAGGTTTTTATCATGGAGCCATGCGGCAATTTTATTTTTTAATTCAAAGCCGCCATGGTCTGATGCTATTACTATTTTCATATAACCCCCAAAATTTTACAGCATTAAAATAAGAAAATCTCTTTTGAGTTTTTATGAGAACATGTTTTTATATACTGAATAGTATTCTAAACAATATTTTTGCTTTTTAGTTAAGACTAATATTAAAATTGTATCACAAGAATGATATAAACCCACCACTTTTTCCCCTCCTCCAATGGAGTCCTTCGAACGAGGAGTGGACAACGCTCTATCTTTGAGGTAACAAAAGAACACTTGAAAAATTAAAACATATTACTAAAAATTTAGCAAAACATTTACAATAAAACTTCTTCAATAAAAAGCATGCTGTCCCCTCTTGAGAGGGGCGAGGGGTGTGTAAAATAACCGTTAAGTATCAATTCTTTTAACATCCCTTTGTTGCCAAACTTCTTTTGCTAAACCGGCTATGCTGCGCTAAGAATGTTAGGTCGAGATTTTTATCAAATCACATGTTTTAATTTAATTATACCATATTTAATCCCTACAGCTATAACTTAAAAAAAGAAAAAGTGTAACTGGGGGTATTAAATAAATCCAAAATGTTACTACTATTGAAATCTAAAATCGGGGCGCTTGTCAGTCTTGGCTTTGACGAGGCTGATACCCCGTCTTTACAACCATGTAACCGGGCGAGGATTTGCATTTTGTCTTCACTTGAATTTTTACAGTGCAACAACGATTTAACTATGAGCTGCACTATTCAAAATGCTTTACCATCCTTTTTCACATAAAAAAATCTTTATATTTACGAGGCACATCAAAGAAGGCATTTTTGAAGAAAAAATATTTAGGGCTTTGCTAATAATCAAAACCAAAAATCTGAATTCAAAATTTTTTAGTATTGTCTCATTTATTAAACCTTTTTATACTTAAAATTGACTAATATTAGCACAATTATATGGGAATTCCAATGAGATTTATACCATTTCTTTTCTTCTTTATAATTTCAAGCGTGATGATTTTTCCTCAAGCACGTTTCATTTCCGGGTATGTTGCCGACTCAACTTCCAAACAGCCGTTAAGCGGTGCAAACGTGATTTTAATTCAACTTCCCGATTCGGCAATAAGAGGGGCAGCGACCGATACGCAAGGAAATTTTCATATCCCGCAGGTGACAAACGGCAAATACATTTTGAAAGTAAGTTATATGGGATATAAAACCTACCAAACCGATCTTCAAGTTCAAAACAGATCAATTGAACTGGACAGAATTTACCTTTCACTCGATAAAGTTCAAACCGAAGAAGTTGAGATAATAGGAAAAATACCGCCGGTGGTTGAGAAAGTTGACACAACAGAATTTAACGCAGAGGCATTTAAAGTTCATAAGGATGCAAGCGCCGAAGATCTTATTAGCAAGATGCCAGGCATTACGGTTCAGGATGGAAAAGTGCAGGCACGCGGTGAAGATGTTAGAAGAGTTTTAGTGGATGGAAGACAATTTTTTGGCGACGATCCGAGCGCGGTGTTAAGAAATATTCCGGCAGAAATTATTGATAAGATTCAAGTATTCGATCAGCAAAGCGAACAGGCACAGTTTACCGGTTTTGACGACGGAAGTTCAATCCGTGCATTGAACATCGTAACGCGAATGAATATCCGTCAGGGTACTTTCGGTAAATTTACAGCCGGATACGGAAACGAAGAAAAATATAAAGCGGGAGGTAACTTAAATATTTTTAATGAAGATCAACGTATCACCATTCTCGGACAGTTAAATAATATCAACGAACAAAATTTTTCCGATGAAGATTTGTTAGGTGTTATGGCAAGCTCGTTTGGCGGGAGAGGCGGAGGTATGCGGGGAGGGTTTAGAGGCAGACCGGGAGGTGGTGACAGGGGAGGTGGAGGATTTTATCCGGGCGGTTTTGGCGGCGGCGGAGTTTCTGATTTTTTGATCAATGCGAGAAACGGACTTTCAAAAACTCAGGCTTTCGGTTTGAACTACTCCGATAAATGGGGCGAATCGATAGATCTAAGCGGAAGTTACTTTTTCAATCAAACAAGAAATGAAGCACAGTCTTCAATTGATAGAAAATATTTCCTTGATGACCCGGCGGACCAAAACTATTTAGAATCAAGTTTGTCTTCTTCAAAAAATATTAATCATCGTTTTAATATGCGCTTGAATTATCAAATAGATTCTTCTAATTCGATTATATTCCGTCCAAGAATATCATTACAGCAAAATGACGGCTCTAGTTTTACTCGCGGTTTAACCACAGCAGGTGTTGATGATTTAAATTCTATTAATAATTTATTCGGTTCTAATCTTTCAGCACTTAATTCATCAGCCGAGTTATTATATCGATATAGATTTGCAGCCACAGGCAGAACTCTCTCCATTGGATTTACGGGCAGCTACAATAGAAACGAAGGAGACAGCAAACTCTTCTCCGAGAATTTATATTACACCAACTATGCTTTTTCGGATACACTTGATCAAATCTCAGACTTGATAAAAGACGGCAAAGGTGCTTCGGCAAATATTGTTTATACCGAACCGCTTACCGAAAACGGATTGCTTCAATTCAATTCGAGAATATCATACTCGGATGATAAGAGCGATCAAGAAACGTTTGGTTATGAATCGCTTAGTAAGTCGTATTCTGATCTTGATACTTCGTTAAGCAATCTCTACAAAAAGAAGTATACCACTCAAAGTTTCGGAACAGGGTATCGCTATCAATATGAAGGTTTGTTCGGAATGGTTAATCTGAATTATAATCTCTCTCAGTTAAGCAACGAGCAGACATTTCCTTTCACCGCATCAATAGAAAAGAAATTTTATTCGCTTCTTCCTTCTTTAATGATCAGATACAATATAAGCCGGGATCAAAACTTCAGATTGTTTTACAGAACTTACAACAACGATCCCTCGATGGATCAATTACAAAATGTGTTGAATAATTCGAATCCTGTGCAGCTTCGTATAGGCAATCCAAACTTGGAGCAGGATTACAGACACTCCTTTAACCTAAGATATTCGCGGATGGATATGCAAAGCCTGCATTCATTTTTCATTTTGTTAGGAGGAACCTTTACCCAGGACTACATAGGCAACAATACGATCATTGCATCAAAAGATACAACAGTTTTCGACGGAATATTTCTTTACAGAGGAACGCAGATTACAAGACCGGAAAATATCGACGGTTATTTCAATTTGCGTTCATTCATCACTTACGGACTGCCGGTAGCTTTTGTTAAATCAAATTTGAACTTAAATCTCGGTGTAAATTTCAGCCGAACACCGGGCATTATAAATAAAGTAAAAAATTATGCTAACTCGACAAACTACAATCTGGGATTTGTTTTAAGCAGCAACGTGGGAGAAAACCTGGACTTCACCTTAAGCAGCAGCAGCAGCTACAGCTTGATAAGGAACAGCGTTAACAAGAGCAATGATAATTCTTACTTCAATCAAAACACCAGGCTTAAATTCTTTTTATTGTTTTGGGAAGGTTTAGTTTTTCAGAATGAGCTTGATCATCAGTACGATACCGGTCTGCAGCAGGAGTATAATAGAAACGCATTGCTTTGGAATATCAGCTTCGGGAAAAAACTTTTTAGTAAAGATCAGGGTGAAATTAGGTTTACCGCTTACGACGTTCTTAGCCAGAATACTAACATCTCAAGAAATGTAACGGATGTTTATTATCAGGATACAAGTTCAAACGTAATCGGAAGATATTTCCTGGTTTCGTTCATTTATAATCTAAGAGCTTTTTAATAATTCGAATAGGTGATGGAATGATTAAAAATTCATTTTCAATTTTGTTTTTTATATCGGCTTTGCTGCTTGCATTAATTTTAGACGGATGTTCCGGTTCAAAAAGCATTCAAAGCTTCTTCACCAAAAATGCAATAACAATCGACGGGAACATTAACGATTGGGAGGGAAGCCTGCATAGCATTGAAGGAGAGAATGTTGCTGTAAGTGTTAAGAATGACGATAAAGATGTTTACATAGTTATGGTTACATCCGATAGAAGAAAAATTATGAATATCTTAACGAGAGGTTTAACGATCTGGTTGGACCCTGAAGGCAGCGATGATAAAATCGGTATTAAGTTTCCCCTAAGATTAGAACCGGGAACATTCAGAGATATGAGAACGCAAGATCCGGAACAAAGAACAGTTTTTGACGAAGAAAAAATTTTTAATAATCTGATTGCAAATCAAAAAGAATTAATAATTGTTAATGCCGGCGATATTGCAACCCACGCTTTTGATTTACCCGCAAGTAAGTTGATCGAAGCAAAGCTTGGTTATTCAATGAATCAGCTTGTGTATGAACTGCGAATTCCTTTTACAGAAAAAAATTCATCTGCATTCGGATTAAAGGCAAAGCCAGGTATGGAACTTTTAGCCGGTTTCATCACAGGCAAGTTTGAGATTGGGGAGTTTAGAAGCGGTATGCAGGATAGACCAGGTGAGGGAATGCGTCAACCGAGAGGTGAAAGACTCGCAGGGATGCCGGGTGGCAGAGGAGAAAGAGGCGCCGGCTTCGATATGCAGCCGATGGAATACTGGTTTACAGTTAAATTGGCTGAGTGAGGCAATCTCTTCTAAAGAAAAATGAAACCAGGCCCTAAGTTAGAAACTTATCAAAGTGCGATTGAATCTTTATTTTAATGCTTTAATTGTAGGTCAACTAACCGGAAGATTTTCCTTATTTTAAAAGTATCATCTTCTTTGCTTGAATATAACTATCAACTTTTAAAATATATACATATACACCGCTCGGGAATCCCTGCCCATTGAATATTTCAGTATAACTTCCGGCTGAGCGATATTCGTTTACTAGCATTCTTGCCTCTTCACCAAATAAATTGTAAACTTTTAAGGAGACATCTGATCCGAAGGGAAGATAAAATGTTATTCTCGTTATTGGATTGAAAGGATTAGGGTGGTTTTGAAAAAGTGTATATGTCCTAAGCAATTCGAAATCACCTTTGACATTTACTGTTGTAGTATCTCCGTAAACCACCCCATTAATTACACAACCTCTTAAAACCATATGGTATTGCCCGATGCTGTTTTCTTCCATTAGTCCAATACTATCTGCCCAAACTTGATAGACTTCAACTAGTAGTGAGTAATCCGTTATCTTTATAACCCTTGAAAAAAGAGTTTTTCCCCAGGCATTTATTGTAAATGTATCTATAACAGAATAATAAAAAGTGAAGAAGCCAGGTAATTTTTGTATCCATGAATCGCCAATCTGAGAATTTTTTTTATAATACTTATGGACATTATCTTCAGCATACGTATCAAATCTTAAATAATAATTTGAGAAAAATCCCAAATAATTCTTAAATCTTATTGGATATTTATCTTCGTATGTTTCAACAATATTATAAGTGATATTCCCTATTGTTTTTACAGAATCAGTTACATAAAAAGTAATTTCACCCCCAAGCCAGCCAATATCATAATATTTCCATAAATTACCTGGTTCTAATGGGGCAACTCCTCTCATATAAACTTGAGCGTAGGTATAATAACTAAACATATAACAGAGAAAAACTATAAAGTTTATAAGAAATTTTATCATGATACGAAGTCAATTTATTTTAAATTAAAACATGTGCTTTCATCAAGAGCAAGTCGGTGTAGTTCAATTTCGTTAAAATGTTTTTTTTGAAGTTGCTTCGTTTTACAAAGCTACGTAAACCCACTTGGAAAGTAATAAAAATTATGAAAAGAAATAAGAAAAGAAATAAGAAAAGAAAGCGAAATGAGTAAAATGGTATTTTTCGCGTTTCTTACCTCAAAAAACAGAGGGGGGGGTAAAAACCATGTCAAACTATTTAGAAGGTCGCTCACACAAAACCTCTAAAATTTTACCATTTAACATATTTAATGTAAAAGTATATTGATATTAAACTAACGAATTCCATA
>JAGUYG010000029.1 GCA_020061465.1 Ignavibacteriales bacterium | reverse complement strand
TTTGGATAAGAGAAGGGTTGTCCAAAGGACTCATTTGAGGGATGAGTTCCATTGTAGTGTAAAAACAATGTAATATTTTAATTATTCACAATAAAATTTCTTTAACAAAATTAATTTGGACAGTACTGGTTCGAATTGAAAAACTAAAATAAGTTCAAGATATTATCACTTGATAAAAACAAACATTTGGTTAAACAATGAATTACATACTTTTAATTTCCGGAATTTTATTTATGACAAACATTGCATTCACCCAAAATGTAGATGATAAATTTACATTCATCGATTCTTTGCTTACAGATTATGACGGAAGCAAACCCGGCGCCTCGGTAATGGTAATTAAAAATGGAGATGTGTTATTTAAAAAAGCTTATGGGTTGGCTGATATCGAAACAGATATGCCGGTAACAACCGAAACTAATTTCAGATTGGCATCCGTTACAAAGCAATTTACTGCGGCTTGCATCCTAAATCTTATAAATGAAAATAAACTTTCTTTCAATTATACTCTTAATGATTTATATCCGGAGTTCCCGGATTATGGAAAAAATATAACTATAGAACATTTGCTTACACATACCTCCGGATTAATCGACTATGAAGATTTAATTCCCGATACTGCAACAATACAAGTTTACGATAATGATGTGCTGAGTATGATGATGACACAAGATTCTACTTACTTCGAGCCGGGCAGCCAATATAGATATAGCAATACTGCTTACGCTTTACTGAAGATGATTATTGAAAAAATCTCGGGTCTTTCATTTAACGATTATTTAAATCAGATTATTTTCAATCCGTTTGGAATGAACCGCACAGTAGCTCACACAGAAGGTAGTACAATAGTTGAAAACAGAGCATACGGCAGCAGCCGTACAGACAGCGGTTTCGTAAAAACTGATCAAAGTTTAACCAGTGCCGTTTTGGGAGACGGCGGAATTTATTCATCCGTGGAAGACATGTTCAAGTGGGATCAGGCATTGTATACCGATAAGATTCTCCCGTTAGATTTGCTTAATAAAGCATTCACAAGGAAGCAGCTTAGTTCCGGCGAATTAATTGATTACGGTTACGGCTGGAGATTGAAAAAATTTCTCGAAAGGGAAGTAGTTTACCATACAGGCAGCACCATAGGCGGGAGAACTATTATTTATAGAATTCCATCGGAAAAGTTGTCGGTTATTTTTCTCAGTAACAGAAATGAGGGCGATACTTTGCTAATTGCCGAAGAAATCATAACTCGTATCATTCAACAAAAACAATAAAAATGCACAGCAGCCATGGATGTAACTTTCTTATAATTTAAGTGAACAGATTGAGCCTTGAAGAGCGAAGTTTTGAATTGTAAGTTTAAACCTCTGAATAACTACAGCTAATTACTACGAAATAAAAATCTTATTTATGAAGAAATTTGATATTCCGCTTTTTTATCGCAGCAGCATAATAGGTAAAATCAAAGAAGTTCGAGAATCAGGTGACCGACAAAAGAAAGACTATTCTCCTTCAGCATTAGACTTTGGACCTATCCGCTTTTTAATAGCACGTCATTTTGGGTTCTGCTATGGTGTTGAAAATGCAATCGAAATAGCATACAAAACGATTGAAAAAAATCCCGGCAAAAGAATTTTCCTTCTTAGTGAAATGATTCACAATCCGGGAGTTAACTCCGACTTGTCCGATAGAGGCATAAGCTTTTTGATGGACACTTCCGGCAATAAACTTTTCGATTGGAATAAATTAACTCCAAATGATATTGTAATAATACCTGCATTCGGAACTACGCTTGAAATAGAAACGGAATTAAAAAGTCTTGGCATCAACGCTTATAGATACAACACAACCTGTCCCTTTGTAGAAAAAGTTTGGAACAGATCAAAGCAGCTTGGCACACAAGATTACACGGTAATAATTCATGGCAAGCATTATCATGAAGAAACGAGAGCAACCTTTTCACACGGTGCTTCGGATGCAAACGCTTTGATTGTGCGAGATATTGAAGAAACAAAGTTTTTAGGTTCAGTGATTTTAGGTGAACGAAGCAAAGATGAATTTTATTCCTTTTTTAGAGGGAAACATACACCCGGATTTGAAGTTGGAAAACATCTTACCAGAGTAGGTGTAGTTAATCAAACAACTATGCTTGCCTCTGAAACACAGGCAATTGCAGATTACCTAAAAAATATAATGATTCAAAAATACGGCGAGGAGAATTTGAAGAATTATTTTGCCGATACTCGGGATACACTTTGTTATGCAACAAACGATAATCAAGATGCGGCACTTGCTCTGCGAAATTATGATGCTGATTTTGCAATCGTTGTAGGAGGGTACAATAGTTCCAACACTTCACATTTAGTTGAACTGTGCGAAGAAAAATTCACAACATATTTTATTTCATCGTCAGAGAAAATAATATCGAACCAATCAATCAGTCATTTCGATATTCATTCTAAGTCAGAAAAGATTACAAAGGATTATCTTCCTAAAAAACGTCCGGTAAAGATAGCCCTTACCAGCGGGGCTTCATGTCCCGATGCAGTAGTTGATGAAGTAATTCAGAAATTAGTTTCTTTCTTTGATTCAACTAAAAATATTGATGATGTCGTTTCGAATTTTATTACCGATTACTCTGTTTGATTGGATAATGACTATTTGTCTATCTAAAACAAGAAATCGGTTCGATATCTGCCATTGTTCTAAGTCCGGGTTTTGCTTTAACGATTGATGCAACCGCATTAACAGTTATTGCACATGTAGCAATATCGCCGTTTATTCCGTTTTTAATCGTAGAATCGATTTGAGGATCGCCGTCGATAATTATTCTATCCCGCGGATTTGACTCGCCTATGGATGCTTTGAATACAAGACGAATTAATTCTTTACCGTCTTTTTCACCTATGCCTATTTGCTGAACACCCAACGCATCTCCTGCTTTAATTGTTAGCGAATCCGTTTTAACTTCCTGCTCAGCAATTACAGGTTCAATTATATCTTCCGTCTTATCCAATTTCCATCCTAATTTTGATGCAATTAAGTGAATGGACTCGGTTAGTCCCACATGACGGAGTGAACCGTCTTCAATCTTCTTTTGAAATTCCGACAAGCTTAATCCCGCTCCAATTTTCTGTTGGAAAGGAATTCTTCTGAACTGTGCATCCTGAAATCTCTCTACGGTTACTTTCGTTACGTCTTTACAAATTGCAGTAAGAGCAGCGGGTAAAAAATCCATTAAAAATCCCGGATTAACACCCGTAGAAAGAACAGCAGCATTCTTCTCTTTGGCAAGGCGATTAATTTCGTGTGAAAGTTCCGGATTTGTAATCCATGGATAGGTTAATTCTTCACAAGTTGATACTATGTGAAGACCATACTCTAAAATTTCTATTATCTGAGGATAAATTTTTTCCAGGCTCGAAGTAGTAGTAACTACTACAACATCTGCTTGGGTAGATTCGAACAGTTCTTTAGCATTGTTTGTTATACGGATGCCTAATTCTTTCCCGGCACCGGAAATTTTTCCCAAATCCACACCGAATTTTACCGGATTAATATCCACCGCACCGACAATTTCAATATTTTTTCTCTCAAGCAGATAATTAGTTACCTTATTCCCGATAGGTCCAATTCCATATTGAATAACTTTGATTTTATTAGTCATGATATTTCCCCGTAAAAATTATTTAAAAAAAGCTTTGCCAATTTGCGGCTATATTAATTTAAACTCAAGCCTTACATCATTATAAATATTTATAAATACTTTCAATTTTTCACCGGCTATAACAGACGAATTTCTTTTTTTCCCTTTGCCTTTTTTCTTCTTTCCTCATTCTCGAGGAGGTGCTCATAATTTGTTATTCTTTAAGCTATTAGGTAATTTTGAGCACTTAATTGTAATTTATTCAAGAGTAATGAGAGCTATTATCCCCGTAGCCGGAATTGGCAGCCGGTTAAAGCCCCATACATATTCAACTCCAAAAGTATTATTGAACGTCGGAGGCAAACCGATCCTCGGTTATATACTTGATAAATTGTTAGAGGAAGGAATTACCAAATCGACTTTTGTAATCGGTCATCTCGGTGAGATGATAAAGGAGTATATAGAGACTAATTACCCGTCGATGAAGTCTGTTTTCGTGGAACAGAAAGAAATGGAAGGATTAGGACACGCCATTTACACTGCAATACCAACCTTCGATGACGATGAGATATTTATAATTTTGGGAGATACGATTTTCGATGTAAATCTTAAAAACGTATTTAACGATCGGATATCTGCGCTTGGTGTAAAACACGTTGACGATCCGCGACGATTTGGGGTTGCGGTAACAGAAAACGGCTGGATTAAAAAGCTGGTTGAAAAACCACAAACAAACGTATCTAATCTTGCCTTAGTTGGCTTATACTATATCGCAAATTCAAAAATTTTAAAAGATAGTCTGAATCAATTAGTAGAAAAAGATCTAAGAACACGAGGCGAGCTGCAGTTAACCGACGCTCTTCAAATAATGATTGACAAAGGTGAAAAGCTGACTACATTCGACGTGGAAGGATGGTATGACTGCGGAAAGCCTGAAACACTTTTATCCACTAATCGGCATCTGCTCAATCAGAAAAGCAGCAATAGGAAAATAGAATCGGTTGTAATCAAGGAACCCGTTTATATTGCCGATGAAGCGGAAATTGAAAATTCCGTAATCGGTCCTTTTGCAACCATTGATAAAGGCTGTAAAATTGTCGATTGTATTATTCGAAACTCCATAGTGGGTTCTAATGCGCAGGTTTCACAGGCGCTTCTTGAAAATTCTATTATAGGTAATAACTCTGTTATTAGAGGTTCTTTTAAACGCTTGAATTCCGGCGATTCTACAGAAATAGATTATTATTAAATAACTCAAGTTGACCGTTTAAAATGGAAACCGTTCCATCGGATCCTTCGGATAAAACGGTTTTTGATTCATAAAAAACTCAAGGGGTCAACTTGAGTAAATAAATTAAAAATAGATAGAGAATATATATGTCATATTTCTTCACTTCCGAATCCGTTTCCGAAGGACATCCCGATAAAATCAGTGATGCCATCTCCGACGCTATTCTTGATGCAATTTACAAGCAAGATCCAAACGCAAGAGTAGCATGTGAAACGTTTGTTACTACCGGATTAGTTTTAGTAGGAGGAGAAATAACTACCACTGCCTACATCGAAGTGCCCGATGTTGTGAGAGAAACTGTAAGAAGAATTGGTTATACAAGTGCAGAGTATAAATTCGATGCCGACTCTTGTTCAGTGTTAAATGCCATTCATTCACAATCGCCCGATATTGCTATGGGTGTTGATAAAGGTGGTGCGGGTGATCAGGGATTAATGTTCGGTTATGCATGCGATCAAACGCCGGAACTTATGCCGATGCCGATTATGTATGCCCACAAATTGGTTAAAAGGCTTGCCGATATCAGAAAAAAAAGTAACAACCTAATGCCTTATCTTCGTCCCGATGCAAAATCTCAAGTAACAGTTGAGTTCGACGATATGCATAATCCGGTTAGAGTTGATGCAGTAGTAGTTTCGACACAGCATGACGGTTATGCAAAGCAAAAGAAAATAAAAGAAGATGTTATCGAGCACGTAATTTCTCATGTTATACCGGCGAAATACCTTGATAAAAAGACGAAATATTTCGTTAATCCAACAGGTAGATTTGAAATAGGCGGACCGCACGGCGACAGCGGATTAACCGGAAGAAAAATTATTGTTGATACTTATGGCGGCTGGGCGCCGCACGGCGGAGGAGCTTTTTCCGGAAAGGATCCTTCTAAAGTTGACCGCAGTGCAACTTATGCTGCCAGACATATTGCTAAAAATATTGTTGCTGCAAAAATGGCAAGAGAATGTTTGGTGCAGCTTGCTTATGCGATAGGCGTTGCCGAGCCGGTTTCAATCTACGTTGATACGAAAGGTACCGGAAAAATTCCCGACGCCGAAATAAGTAAAATTGTTGCAAAGGAAATTGATCTTACTCCGCGAGGAATAATTGACAGACTGAAATTGCGTCGTCCGATTTATCAAAAAACTGCCGCCTATGGTCATTTCGGAAGAAACGAAAAAGAGTTTACCTGGGAAGCACTCGATCTGGTTTCATTATTTAAGAAATATCTTTAATTAAATAGGAAGAGGAAACAATGAGTTCTGTAATAGAAAAACCTGATGTAAAGTATATCAAATCTAAAGTAAAAGATATATCCCTTGCAGAGTGGGGGAGAAAAGAAATCAAACTTGCAGAAGCTGAAATGCCCGGATTGATGGCACTGCGGAAAGAATATGGACCAAAGAAGCCATTAAAAGGGGCAAGAATTGCAGGCTGTTTACACATGACTATACAAACCGCAGTATTAATTGAAACATTGATTGAACTTGGTGCCGAAGTTAAGTGGTCTTCCTGCAATATATTTTCAACTCAAGATCATGCCGCTGCTGCAATTGCCGCTGCAGGAATTTCAGTTTATGCCTGGAAAGGAATGACGCTTGAAGAGTTCGATTGGTGTATTGAGCAGACTCTTTTCTTCGGTGAGGATAGAAAACCTTTAAATATGATTCTTGATGACGGCGGCGATTTAACCAACATGGTTTTAGATAAATATCCCGAACTTGTTCCGGGTATCAGAGGTATTTCCGAAGAAACTACTACCGGCGTTCATCGGCTTTACGATAGAATGCAAAACGGCACTTTACCGATACCAACAATAAATGTTAACGATTCGGTGACTAAATCTAAATTTGATAATAAGTACGGCTGTCGCGAGTCTTTAGTTGATGCGCTGCGAAGAGCGACAGACTTAATGATGGCTGGAAAAGTTGCCGTAGTTGCCGGCTTTGGTGACGTTGGAAAAGGTTCAGCAGAATCGTTGAAGAATGCAGGTGTGCGAGTAATCGTTACTGAAATAGATCCAATCTGTGCACTGCAGGCTGCCATGAGCGGTTATGAAGTAAAGAAAATTGCCAATGCCATTCCCGATGCTGATATTGTGGTAACTGCTACGGGCAACCGCGATATTATTACAGAAAAAGAATTCCGTTTGATGAAGGATAAAACAATTGTTTGCAACATCGGACACTTCGATAATGAAATTGATATGGCTTGGCTTAATGCTAATTATGGTCATACTAAAGACACAATTAAACCGCAGGTGGATAAGTATACCATCGACGGAAAAGATGTCATTGTTCTTGCAGAAGGCAGATTAGTTAATCTTGGCTGTGCAACGGGGCATCCTTCATTTGTTATGTCTACTTCTTTCACTAATCAAGTGCTTGCTCAAATTGAGTTGTGGACAAACAGCGGTAAGTACGAAAACAAAGTTTACGTGCTGCCTAAAATGTTGGATGAAAAAGTTGCAAAACTTCATTTGGAAAAATTAGGTGTCGAACTTGATACACTGACCGAAGAGCAGGCGAAGTATATCGGCGTCAAAGTAGAAGGACCGTATAAACCGGATTATTACAGGTATTGATATTTATAAATTGATTTTATAGTGACGGGCTTGCTGAAAAGTTAGCCCGTTTTTATTTATCTAAGCTAAAGTGTTAATTATTCATTTGACAATCAAATTAAATGACGAACAGAGACACAGTTGAGAGAAACATCGGTTTAACCTTCGATTTTCTAAGGCAAGCATTGAGGGATTCAACATTAATTGATGAATTACCAAATGGTAGTGTCATTGAATTTGTTGAGAAGGACTTTACAAAAAGAGAGATAAGAACCTCAATAAAGTCAAAAAAATACTTGAGAGTAAAAAGTCATTTTGAATTGATTGGAAAACAAACTTAAATCATTTCAGAGATAAAAATCTTTGAAATGATTTTACAACTCATATTCCAAATTCAAATTAAAGAATTACGACAATATAAAATCATCACAATATTTACGGATAAGTAACGTTCTTGCTTTAAGTTCACTCAATCAATAAATCCTTCAAAGCCCTGGTGATTTCCGGATATAAAAATTTATAACCAAGTAAGCTTAATCTTTCCGGATAAACTTTTTGGCTGCTTAAAACCGTTTCCGACATTTCACCTAATACCATTTTAAGCACAAACTCCGGAACGCGGAAGAACGATGGACGATGCAATATTTTACCTAAACTATTTGCAAGTTCTTTGTTTGTAACTGGATTAGGTGATGTTGCATTAATTGCCCCTTTAACCGCGGCGTTCTCTAATGCAAAAATGTATATTTGAATTAGGTCTTTAATGTGAAGCCATGAAAGCCATTGCTTTCCGCTTCCTAATGGTCCGCCCGCAAAAAGTTTGTAAGGGAGAAGCAGCTTCTTGAATGCGCCGCCTTCGGGACTTAAAGCCAAACCTGTTCTGATGCTGACTCTACGCACACCAAATTTTTCCGCTTCTTCGGCTTCCTTTTCCCACCGGAAGCACACATCGGATAAGAAATCTTTTCCATTGGGTGAATTTTCGGTTAGAATTGCATCACCTGCGTTTCCATAGAAACCTATTGCCGATGCACATATAAACGTTTCGGGCTTTTTATCAGCCTTTCCAATCGCTTCAATAATGCATCGGGTAGAAATCTCACGACTCTCGATGATTTTTCTTTTTTGCTTTTCTGTCCACCTCTTACTTGCAAGACTTTCGCCTGCAAGATGTATTACAGCATAAGTTCCTTCAATGTATTCCTCCCACTCAGCAGGATTGTGGTAATCCCAATTTACAAATTCGGCATCAAGAAACAATTCACTTTTAGCTGAAGCGGCATTGCGGGAAAAAACTATTAATGAATAATTCTTTTTATGTAATTCTCTGCATAGCCGCGAGCCGATGAAACCGGTTGCCCCGGTTATGATGATTTTTTTATTCATTGAAAACTCTGATTATAAATTTAATAGCTGTTTTGATTTTGAGAATTAATGAATCCACCACATTCATTTCATACGTGATTCTTCTACTAATTACTCATTCCATGCAATATCTCATTTAAGCATCATTAATTTGTAACTTAAAATTTTCTCGTTTGCAAATACTCTAAGTATATATACTCCTGTGCTCACGGTTGTTTGGTTTATGTTCACTCCGTTCCATCTTAATTTATATGAGCCAGGTGTTTTATATCCTTCTTCTTTAGTCCAGATTTCTTTACCTAACAGGTCGTAGATTTTAATCTTTACTTCAGCATTTACCGGAATAGTATACTGAATGTTCACTTCGGGATTGAATGGATTTGGATATGCAGAAATCTTAAAATCAACCGGTAATATTTTATCCTCAATACTTGTTATTATATTTCCGCTGCCGGGTGTAGGGAACATAAAGCTCCAATTTTCTGAACCATCGGGATATCTGCCGTATGAAATATCAGTTTGCTGTTGACCGAAAGTAATTGAATCGATAATCGTTTTACCGTCAATATCAATTAAGCCGATGTACTCACCGCTTTTGCTCAGTTTGAAAGTTGCGTGAATACCGGGTTGATCAAGATTATCATCGCACCAAATAACAAGATATTCGCCGGGATTAATGTAGAGCGAGTCGTACGTAATTTTCCATTTGGTAAGATTATTCGGATTGTCTGTCATATATCTGCCGGTCAATAAAGTGGGCGATGATGTAGGATTGTAAAGCTCAATCCAATCGTCATATTCACCGGCAGGGTCGGGAGTTGATTTGGAATTATCCGCTAAAAATTCATTGATAACAACATTGTTTTCCATCGGTGAAATTGTCCTTATCTTAACATCATCTTTACGGGGATATAACATCGATTGCGATTGTGTGTCCTTCACATAAATTTTGAAGCTGCCTGCTTTGCCTGCACCTAACGGTGGAATTACTCCGATGTATCTATCGGCTTCTTCAACCTTTTTTGTATTTGGAACCGGAGAATAATTCATTGGAATAATTTGCATCGGAAACGATTCTTCTTCGATGAAATAAATTGAAACTTCGGTGATGCCGCTATTGCTGAAAGTCGATGCAAAAACATAAATTGAATCATCGGGATTAGGATATTTCGGCTCATAATCAATTTGATATACAATTGGCTTTGCATCAAGATAGGATAACTGCGCAGGCAGCGATTCGTTCCTTGCATTAATGAATTGCTTTAATCCGTACTTAACATGCTGATTCGAATAGCCGAATTCTGAATAAGAGTTATAGAAATCAGGAATTGTAAAACCCCAATCAAGGGTGCGGTAAGTATCCTGTAAAACAAAGGGAGTAATCATTTGTCTAAGGCTGTCGATGTGTGCATCCCAATGATGAAGCATCAGCACATTTTCTCTATAAAACTCGAGAAAGTGTGTATACAAATTTCCGTATTGAGCATTATCCATTAGTCTTTCGGCAAGCGGACGGTAACCGCCGACGACCTTAGGGAAGTTGTAGGGGTTTGCCGAAGCCCAATCGATATTAAACCAATCAATACCGTAAGTGTTATCATAATCGTAAGGAATTAAATGAAATATATCTTTTGACGGCTCGTGATAAAGGTAATAGTTATTCATCAGTGACCAATAATCATCCCAGCTTCCCATTAAAATATTCATTGCAAAATATTTTAACACACCGGGAACATCAATAATAGACTCTAACGAATCTGGCAGGATGCTTGATGATGTGCTGTTCAATATTGTTATCAAACGAACAAGTTTGGTGAAGTCCATTATGTCTTCATTAGTTTTTAATTCGTAAGCGGGTCTGCCGTTAATGTTTAAATCTATATAAAGCTGCGGATTGCTGCCTAAGTAAACAAGGTCGGCTGGATACAAGCATTTCCAAAGATTACCGGAATCGTCCGCAAAATTCTTTTCAAGGAATTCGTCGTCAATATGCTCTACTGAAATGTAGAGACCATAATAATTTCCATTGATATATACTTCAACATGATTTGCGCGGCTGGCGGTTAAACCGATTGTCTTGAAGTGATCAAAACATAGTTTGCTTCTTATAATTGAAGGATCGTTATGCTCTCCGTTTAGGTTAAGTTTATCTACTCCGTAAAACTCTCGTCCTTTAATAAAAGTATTGAAAGAAATCTTAAATGATTTTTTTGCAGAATAGCGAGAAGTATTTCCTCGAAGTCTAAAACCAATCGAATCCACTGTTTCGTCAATCCAACTATTTTTGAAGTGCATTACAGCATAATGTTCAGAATCGCTTTCAACGTTATGGTAAATCCAATTTAATATTTCCGGATTTACGGTAATGTCAATCCGGGCTGTGTGCGAATCATCGTACAACTTCCAGCTATCGTCTAATTGCTGCGAGTAAAGAGATATATAGCAAAGTAAAATGACTAATAAAATTTTATGCACCGGTTATTACCCTATTATTTCCAACTATGAAAAACTTTTTTATCAGAAAAAAAAAATGAAAACAGAAATTAATATCAAAAATAATTCGTAATATTTGCATAACAATTTAAGGCAATAAAATGATCATAAAAAGTATTTTAATTGTCACTGTTTTACTCACTGCGTTTTTGTTTGGACAGAATTCTATGAGTGGGCTTAAAACGGTTGACTATGTTGACCTGGTAAAATATTCCGGACTATGGTACGAAATAGCCAAGCTGCCAAACCGTTTTCAAAAGCATTGCGCTAAAAACGTTACAGCAGAATACAAACTCAGAGCCGATAAGAAGATCGATGTAATTAACTCCTGTATTGAAGAAGATGGCGGAATTGATAAAGCAGAAGGAATAGCAAAAGTTGTTGATTTAAAAACCAATTCAAAGCTGGAGGTAAGTTTCGTAAGCATATTCGGGATTCAATTGTTCTGGGGAGATTACTGGATTTTGGGACTTGATGATAATTACGAATATGCAGTAGTAGGAACACCCTCAAGAAAATATGGCTGGATACTTGCAAGAACGCCTCAGCTTTCCGGGGAGAAATTAAATGAAGCATTTGAAGTGCTGAAAGCACAGGGTTATGATATTAAAAAGTTTGTTATGACCGAACAAGAAAAATTGTAAGCTCTTAATAAGCCTAAGTAAAACCGGGTTACTCATTCATCTTTAAATGAAAAAGTTTAGAATCGATCTGTTCACTTCTTCAAGTAATGTTTTGCGCAGTAGTTATTTATCTGTCAAAATTTCTCTTGCTCTCCTTAATGCTTCATCGATGTTGGAGTGAATATTTTCCTCACCTATTTTTTTAAGCAGACCCGAATTTTCAAACGCCATTAAAGGCTGAGCGTGGACTCCTGAAAAGATAACTTCCGTACCTTGCTTCCTTGACGAATGTAAAACTTCTTCCAATACGTGTAAACCGGTGGAATCAATAGCCGGAACATTCCTCATTCTAATAATTCTAATTTTTGGTGCATCTTCAATGATGCCAATGGATTCTTTAAATTTTTCAACTGCACCGAAAAAGAATGGACCATTTATCTCATAAACTTCTACTCCGTCAGGAACATCTTTTTTATCAATTGCCATAGGATCAACAGCCTCATCTTCATCGGTTAGCTCTCTTGTAATCACTCCTACATTGGTTACCATTGACATTCTTCGCATAAACAGAAACACTGCAAGCACCATTCCTATTTCAATAGCTATTGTAAGATCTATAATAACAGTAAGCCCGAATGTGGTTAACAATACTGCAACATCGCTTCGGGGACTTCGAAGAACATTTCTGAAAGTCCGCCACTCGCTCATGTTATAAGCAACAATTATCAGAATGGCAGCAAGAGCTGAGAGGGGAATGAGTTTAGCCCACTTTCCGAAGAAAAGCATTATAAGTAAAAGAACAACGGCGTGGGTTATTCCGGCGACAGGTGTTCTTCCGCCGTTTTTAATATTAGTTGCCGTTCGGGCAATAGCTCCCGTTGCCGGTATTCCGCCGAATAAAGGAGTGATGATATTGGCAGCCCCTTGTGCTATCAACTCCATATTGGAGCGATGTTTGCCTCCAATCATTCCGTCTGCTACAACCGCGGAAAGCAGTGATTCTATAGCCGCTAAAATTGCAATGGTAGTAGCCGGTTGAATAAGATTTTTTATCACGCTGAAATTAAATTCAAATGCTTCCGGTTTGGGAATCTCCGCAGAGATTTCTCCAAATCTGCTTCCGATAGTTTCTACAGGCATATTGAAAATTGACACAGCTAATGTTGTAACAATAAGTGCAATCAAAGAGCCGGGGATCTTATGTGAAACCTTATGCCAGGTAATCATTATGAATAGTGAAACTGCCGCAATGCCAACCGCATAATAATTAATCGAATTAATTACTGAACCATATTCAACCCATTTGTCAAAGAATTCAGCGGGAACAGCTTTCATCTTCAATCCTAATAAATCACGGATTTGAGAAGAGAAAATAATAACGGCTATACCGCTTGTGAAGCCAACTACAACCGGATGAGGAATAAATTTAATTATAGAACCAAATCGTGCAAGCCCCATTATAACAAGTATGCAGCCAGCCATGATTGTGGCAATCATCAAACCTTGCAAACCGTAATTTTGGACAATTGAATACACAATCACCACGAATGCACCGGTTGGACCACCGATTTGAACTCTACTGCCGCCTAAAGCAGAAATAATGAATCCGCCGATAACTGCGGTAATCAATCCTTTTTCAGGCGGTACCCCGGAAGCAATCGCAAAGGCTATTGCTAATGGAAGTGCCACTATTCCTACAATAGTTCCTGCAGTTAAATCTGCAATAAGTTTGGATTTAGTATAATCTTTTAGAGTAGTAAAAAGTTTTGGTTTGAGCATGATGTTCGAATATCAATTATCAGTTTATTCAAAAGCGAGATTAATTTTGGAATGAATTCACTGCAAAGAAAAGATTTTATGCATTCAATACACCGAAAATTCCATTGCCAACCGACAAGATTTTGAAATACTTATTCAACATATTTTTTGAAGATAACCGATGTATTATGTCCCCCAAATCCGAATGCATTACTAATCGCATAATTTACAGTTCTCTGCTGCGGCGCATTGAAAGTATAGTTTAAATCGCACTCGGGGTCGGGATTCTTAAAGTTAATGGTAGGAGGTATAATATCATTTTTTGCAGCAAGTATCGAAGCTATAGCCTCAACGGCACCGGCAGCACCTAAGAGATGGCCTGTCATACTTTTTGTAGAAGAGACATTCATGTTATAGGCATGATCGCCAAAAACTTTTTTGATTGCTTTGGTTTCGGCAATATCGCCTAACGGTGTAGATGTACCGTGCATGTTGATATAATCAATTTCATCTTTCTTTATTTCAGCATCTTTAATTGCCATTTCCATTGCAAGAATAGCACCATCACCATCCGGATGAGGTGCCGTAATGTGATAAGCATCGGCTGATAATCCGACACCAACAACTTCAGCGTAAATTTTTGCACCCCGGCTGCGAGCATTTTCAAGCTCTTCGAGCAGTAAGGCACCTGCTCCTTCACCCATTACAAAACCGTCGCGTGTTGCATCGAAAGGACGGCTGGCAGTTTCCGGCTCATCGTTCCGTGTAGAGAGTGCGCGTGAAGCATTAAAGCCGCCAATACCTATCTCGTTAATCGCTGCTTCGCTTCCGCCTGTAATCATGGCATCTGCTGTACCGTTTTTAATTAATAAGTAAGCATCGATCAAATTATTATTCGCAGTGGCACATGCCGAAACTATACAATAGTTAGGTCCTTTGAATCCATAATGAATTGATATGTAACCTGCGGCGATATCAGGAATAAGCATGGGTATGAAAAAGGGTGATATGCGGTTTGGTCCCTCATTGTTATTTACTATAGCTTGATTATAAAAAGTCTGTATTCCTCCTATACCGCTGCCGTATATTACACCAATGCGCGCCTTCTGTTCGGACGTTAATTTATCGGTGTCAAGTTCGCTGTCTTTAACGCACTGAAAGACCGACGCAAGTGCATATTGTGCGTAAGGATCCAACCTTCGTGCAGTTTTCCTATCCATGTAATTACCCGCATCGAATCCTTTTAACTCACAGGCAAATTTTGTTTCTACCCGCGAAGTATCAAAACTTTTTATAACGGCACAGCCGCTGATTCCTTTTAACATATTGTTCCAAAATTCTTCTACAGATAACCCAAGCGGAGTAAGTGCACCTATGCCTGTTATAACGACTCGTCTGTTATTATTTGCCATTTATTTCCTCGTACGTTTAAATGCTTTTGATTAAAGGAAGTCAAAATTTGAGTGCAAAGATAAACAAATCCGTAGAATTATTATAAGTGAAATTTGTACTTGTGACGGTGGGTTAATTACGATTTTAATCACTTTTTTGAAATACAAATTAGCAATAATGAAAATTTATTTGTTTGCTTAAGGATGTGTCGATTTTCGCGGCTTGCCTAATAGCAAGATGAATCGATATTTAAATTTCTAAAAAGTAATCCTCTAAAAATTATTGGTTTAGTTAATTTTATTGTCGATACAAAAATAATGTCATCCCTTCGGGATTTGGGTGATATTCTGTATTATACATTGCTATAATAATGTCATCCCTTCGGGATTTATGTCGTTTATTACATAGAGTAATATTTTTTTATAGCCTTTTGTGAAATGATTTAAATAAATATTTTATGGCTCTATTTCGTTGCGTTGTTAAATTTTATTTAGAAAATCTAAATCATTATTACGTCAATCTGCCTTACCTAACGCTTCGTCAAACTTATCGCTTGTTATTCTAAAAATTGTCCATTCATCCATTGCTGCTGCAGATAAATTTTTATAGAAATTTATAGCCGGTTCATTCCAATCTAAAACTGCCCACTCAACCCTTCCGCAATCCTGTTCTTTTGCCAACCTGATAAGGTGCATCAGCAAAGCTTTTCCAATTCCGTTTCCCCTTAATGCCGGTCGGACGAATAAGTCTTCTAAATAAATTCCCGGCTTACCTAAAAAAGTTGAAAAGTTGTAAAAGTAAATAGCTTGACCGGCAATCTTTCCATTGTATTCGGCAATTAAAACTTCCGCATAAGCTTTATTGCCGAATAAACTATTTTTCAAAATTTTTTCATCTGCTTTTACTTCGCCGCTTAATTTCTCATACTCGGCAAGCTCTTTAATCAAAGTCAGAATAATCGGGATATCTTTTTCTTCAGCTTTTCTGATTAATAATTTTGGATCTGTTTTCATAATACTCATTTATTTTTACCTTAGTTATGAATGAACCGGAAGGAGGCTTCTAAAAATCGTTCTATTTCAGAAAACAAAAGTTCAACTTCAATCATACCCATAGAGTAGGGCGCAATTTCATAAGGATCAAAACCAATGACCATTGAATGAGGAGTGAAGTAAAAATTTCGTTCCAGGTCTATCGTTATTTTGTCTTCAAAGAAACCTGCATCGGTTAAATTATTAACATTGTATTTATCCTTCAGTTTTTTTTCAATTAATAATGCTAAGTCCGGAAAATATTTTTCATCGATAACTTCTTCTAAAGAAATCAGGTTTCCTGTATGAGTGTTAATGTTTATTCCGAATGAAGAATAATTTCCGTGTGCACCGCCGGAGTATTCATAATAATTAAAAATTAAGCTGATGAAACCGTCGCTATTAAGCGATGTTGTATATGATACCTCATAAATTAAAGCATTTGTAGAATCGCAGTTTTCAATCTCATAAAACTCCGGGATGTTAGTAAAAACATCCTTTAAGTACTCATTAATTTTCTGAGATGACAACGAATCCTTCATTCCGGAAATTTGAGGATATTCGATTGAGATAGTGCATTGGCTGTCGGGAGATACCTGATTGATGGTGAAGGTTGTTATAATCAAACTATCACTCTGAAAATCGATGGTGGATGGATACAGACTCTTCATCATTATGAATATAAATAGAGAATAATAATAGATTGTTAAATTCTTTTTCATAGCGGGGTAATTTTCCTAACGTTCATTTCTCTTCATTTTCAAATGAATTGTTTCGCACTTTCACGAAACGTTTTTCAAACTTCAATTGCAGCCACGTAAAAATATAACCGAATGCTGCACCTATCAACGCACCGGCGATAATATCGGAGGGATAATGAAGCCCCAAGTAAACGCGTGATAATGCAACAAGAGATGCGGTAATAAATAAAATCCAGCGAAGATTAGGATATAAAATGGAGAAAAACATAGCAGCGGCAAAATTGTTTACCGCATGATTGGAAGGAAATGAATACGAACCGGTGCAGCCTAAAGGAGTAATTACATCAGGCAGCGAGTTGCAAGGACGAACTCTCGCAAATGCTTCTTTTATAATATTGTGGCTAATCTGATCACTAAATACTATTAAAAGTATAATTCCCAATGATGCTATCTTACCTCTCTTTCCACCCTTAAAAAAGAGAATGGACAACAATATTATATAAGCTATGTACCAGTTGTTAACGTTCGTGATAGTAGAAAAAAATCTATCCAAAACCGGAGTAGAAATAGTTTGATTGAAAAAGTAAAAAATCGATAAGTCAATATTGTAAAATAATTCAATCATAAAGTTATTAATGTTTTATGCTAATCTATGGAATTTTATCGAATGGTTCATGAAAATTTTGAGGAGATAAACAATTCTTGTTCATAAATCAGAAATAAAAAAGTGTGTAATGGTTTAATAGTTCTTTAAATCAAATAATAATCTTGTAACTTATGTTAAGCAAAAATCTCAGTGTTAGACTAAAATATCAGCTAAATTGAAAAAGGATTATAAAAAAATTATTGAGCTGATAATGAAAAATTAATTAATTTCTAACGTAAAGACGGGGTAACTTGTCTCGAATGCTTTCGGGATGCCCCGTCTCTACAATCGTATAACACATAACCAATTAAATAATTTAATAATTATTTCAAACATTTTGGGGAAAATTTGTGTAAGATGAGCTTGTAAGTTAAAATGAAGGGATAAGCTCTAAAGAAGGTTAAAAAGAACAGTGATCAACACCGCTTCTGCCTTTCTGCGGCAGCAGTGATTTTAAAATTTTTCTTGACAACTATTTTTAATTTTTTTAAGTTGCACCTGCCACTGCGGAAGATGCGGTGGCTCTTTTTTTTAAATTACACAAATAAAAGAGTAGATGATATGTCAAACCAAAGTTTTGTATATCTCACCAAAGAGAGGCTTGTAGAGCTTGAAAAAGAGCTTCAAGAGCTAAAAACAAACGGGAGAAAAGAAATTGCTTCGAAAATTGCTGAAGCAAGATCTCATGGCGATCTATCCGAAAATGCGGAATATGACGCCGCAAAAGAAGAACAAGGTTTGTTTGAGTTACGAATCCACAAGCTTGAGGACATTTTGTCAAGAGCAAGAATAATTGACAAATCGCAATTCAATACCGAGGAAGTACATATCCTATCTACCGTAACAATTAAAAATTTAGGCAATTTAAAAATCTTCGAATACAAGTTAGTCTCACCCGAAGAAGCTGACTTTCAAGCTGGAAAAATTTCAGTCACTTCACCTGTGGGGCAAGGATTAATTGGAAAAAAAGTTGGCGCAAATGTGAAGGTTAAAGCACCAGCCGGAATGTTTGAATTCCGTATCTTAGATATAAAGTAACAATTGCTTGACGGACGAGTCCTATATACAAACCGCTATTGAATTAGCAAAAAGGGGACAAGGTTATGTAAGTCCCAATCCATTAGTTGGTTGTGTTATTGTTAAAGATGAGAGAATAATCGGAACCGGTTACCATCAGAGATTTGGAGAAAATCATGCCGAGGTAAATGCAATCCTCTCGGCTAAGGAAAACCTTGAAGGTGCAACTCTTTATGTAAATTTAGAACCTTGCAGCCATTATGGTAATACCCCGCCATGTGTTGATAAAATAATCGAAAGTAAAATTAAAAGAGTCGTAATCGGTACTCTTGACACAAATCCTCTCGTAAGCGGCAGAGGAGTTAGAAAGTTGAAACGAGCTGGTATAAATGTGAGGGTAGGTGTTCTTGAAAAAGAATGTATTCGATTAAACAAATTTTTCTTCAAATTTATATCAAAAGGAATTCCTTACGTTACACTAAAAGCAGCCATAACATTGGATGCTAAGATTGCCGATACAGCAGGGGATTCTAAGTGGATATCGTCACTTGAATCGCGAAAGATTGTTCATTCAATGCGCGCTTACTACGATGCTGTGCTGATTGGATATAACACTGTTGTCAAAGATAATCCCCAATTAACTGTTAGATTAGAGGAAGGAAGGAATCCCAAAAGAATTGTAATTGATAAAAGCCTCAGGATTAAAACCGATAGAAAAATTTTTCGTCACATTGAAAACGGACAGGTAATTATTGTTACATCAAAAAATAGTTCCTTAAAGAAGACTAAGATAGATGAACTAAAATCTTTAGGTGCGGAAATTGTATTTGTTACAGAGAATGAAGAGGGCAAATTGAACCTAAAGATGATGCTGCGCGAATTATGCAAAATGAATATCACTTCAATTCTCGTTGAAGGAGGAAGGGAAGTATTCACTACATTTATTCGGCAAAATTTGTTTGATGAAATTAAACTTTTCGTAGCTCCCAAAATTCTCGGCTCCGGTATAAACTTCGTTAATGAGATACCGGATAAGAATATGAAAAATTTAATGAAGCTGAGTATCGAATCCGTCGATAAAATCGGCGATGATGTTTTAATTGAATTAATAAAATGAAATAACAATTTCATTTTAATTCTCTTAAGCTTTCATCTAATCCATAGCACCACAAACCCGCCTTTATACTTTAGGCTAATTATTCTAATTTTGGAACACAAAAAAAGGTTCATTAGAGAAAGGCAAATAATGTTTACTGGTTTAGTTGAGGAAACAGGAACTATCGAAAAGAAAATAAAAACAGGAGATGGATTACGATTCGTTATCCATGCAAAAAAAGTAGTTGAAGATACGGAAATAGGCTGCAGTATAAGCGTAAATGGCTGCTGCTTAACCGTTGTGGAAAAAGAAGCTTCACTATTCGGTGTAGATACAATAGAAGAAACGTTAAAGAAAACTAACTTGGGTAGATTAGGAATCGGAGATAAAGTTAATCTTGAAAGACCGTTAAAAGCCGATGCAAGGCTTGGCGGACATTTTGTTCTCGGTCATATCGATACAACCGGAAAGGTTACGGAAATAGAGGAATTATCAAACAGTCACTTTATGCGAATAACCTTTCCTAAAGAATTTCAGAAATACCTCATTTACGTTGGCTCGGTTGCAATCGACGGAGTGAGCATGACTGTTGCAGAATTAAAAGAAAATACATTCGGTGTGGGCATCATTCCTCATACATGGAAGGAAACGGTTTTTTCCGAAAAAAAGATGGGCGATACCGTCAATCTTGAGTTTGATGTATTAGGTAAATATGTTGAGAGAATTATGGAAGAGAGAAGCTTAAATACGTTAGGTATACAGCAAAAGTGAATGACTGAATTGATGACTAAAGAAGAACAAAAATTTCTTAAATTCATTACGGATTATGATTTAATTAATCGGGAAGATAAAATTTTAGTTGCTCTAAGCGGCGGTCCGGATTCTGTTCTGCTTTTACATCTCTTAAAAAAATTTCAAAAAAAATTTCAGCTCGAAATGGCAGCCTTCCATTTAAATCATAAGATTCGCGGCAAAGAAGCAGATAAAGATGAAGCATTCTGCAAAAAATTGTGTGATTCGCTTGATGTTGAATTATTCTCAGCTTCGGAAGATGTTCCTTCGTTTGCAAGGCATAAGAAATTTTCTAAAGAAGAAGCCGGACGAATTTTAAGATACGATTACCTTACTCGAATTGCTTCCGAAAATGGCTTTAATAAAATTGCAACTGCACATAATTGCGACGATAATGCCGAAACTATTTTACTAAACGTAATTAAAGGAACCGGTTTAAATGGATTGACAGGTATTCCAATTAAAAGGGGAAATATTATCCGTCCCATGTTAGCATTAAGCAAGAATGAGATTCTGAATTATCTTAAGCGTAACAAAATAAAATTTCGAGTTGATAAAACTAACCTTCAAAATGAAAATGAAAGAAGCTTTTTGCGGAATAAGATAATTCCCTTAATTAAGAAAAAGTTGAATCCTTCATTCGATCAGAATATTTTCACTTTAGGTTTAATACTCAAGGATTTTCAGGCGTATATAGGCAATAAAATAACAGAGGCAATTTTATCAACAGTTAAAAACGAAGGTGACACATCCGTTCTAAATGTAGATTCATTAAAGCAAATAGAGAAAGAAATTTTAGGCGAAGCCTTAAAAAGGATCTTAGAAATGGAAACGGAAATAACCGTTGGTTATGATGATGTTTCAAAACTTATTTTACTGATAGATAAAGATGCCGGTAAAAAAGTTAATCTTTCGGGAAATTACACTGCAATCAGAGAGCGAAATGAAATTAGATTAAGTAAAGCGAAGAAGTCCGCAAGATTTGTGAGCAAGAAAATTAATCCAGGGGAAACAATTAATATTGACGATAAAACTATTTATATTTCGACGTCAATTAATCCGCCGGAAAAATATTCGGGAAATAGGTTTGTTGAATATATAGACGCCGATAAAATTGCTACTCCGTTTTTAATCAGGCGCTGGAAAGCAGGCGATAAATTTATCCCTCTTGGTTCAATAGGCACTAAAAAAATCTCCGATTTCCTTAATGAGCAAAAAGTACCGGTGCATATAAAAAAAGAACAATTATTGCTTACTTGCAGCAGTCTGAATCGCACCCAGGTTTCTTCAAAGAGAACCTTAGGTAAGGAAGAGATAATTTGGGTTATAGGATTTAGAATAGATGACCGGTTCAAAGTAACAACAAAGTCGAGGAAAGCACTCCAATTATGTCTGAAGCAATAAAAGATCAAATAATAATAGGTAAAGATTTATTCGTCCCGTTGCTTGATGAAGATACAATTCAAGCAAGGGTAAAAGAGCTTGCCGCCGAAATTTCAAAAGATTATGAAGGGAAAGTTCCTGTATTTATCGGCGTGTTAAACGGAGCTTTTGTTTTTCTTTCCGACTTGATAAAAAATGTCTCCATTGATTGTGAAGTAGATTTTTATAAGCTGTCGAGTTACGGCGATGAAAAAATTTCCTCCGGCAGAGTCACTCTCTTAAAAGAATTGGATTGCGATATAAACGGAAGAGACATCGTGATAGTTGAAGATATTGTCGATTCGGGTCTTTCAATTAAGTTTATGGAAGACCTAATTGATAGACATTCACCGCAAAGTATGAAGGTTGTATCGCTATTAGTTAAGCCTAAAAGCCTTAAATATAACGTGAAAATTGATTATATTGGATTCCATATTCCGAGTAAATTTGTTATCGGATATGGTTTAGATTATATGCAAAAATTCCGTAATCTAAGAGCGATTTATGTTTTAAATAATCAATCAAGTTAAAAAAGAACGCTAATAAAAATCATGGCAGAAAATAAAAACGAAAAGAAGCAATTTCCGAAATTACCCAAAGGCGGAGGACCACCTAAAAAGCCGGATGATAATTTTGATTGGTCAAAGATAATACGTGTTGTGTTTGGCTGGGGAGCGGTTATTGTAGCGGCTGTAATTGTTATGCAGCTCTTCAAAACCGGTACAACTAACTATGTCGAAATTCCTTACGATCAGTACGAAAGATTGCTTAATGAAAATAAAATAGCAAGAGCCACTATTACCAAAACAGATATTAATGACTATTATTTCAAAGCGGAGCTTCTTTCTGAAGAATCTATAACTGTTGGTAATAGAGTAATTAGCGTAAAGGAGGTTTTGGTTTATCTTCCCGAGCCAATTATAAAAGATCAGGAAGTTCTTTGGAGAGAAAAAAAGATTGCATATTCTTTTGAAAAAGAGTCAAGCGAATGGCTAAATATTTTGGTCGGATTTATCCCGTGGATAATAATTATAGCCGTATGGATTTTTATAATGAGAAGAATGCAAGGCTCTGCCGGCGGAACTCGAGGGATCTTTTCCTTTGGAAAGAGTAAGGCAAAACTTATAACACAAACAGGCACTAAAATAACATTCAAAGATGTTGCCGGAGCAGACGAAGCTAAACTTGAACTTGAAGAAATAATCGAATTCTTAAAAGAACCGACCAAATTCCAAAAATTAGGCGGTAAAATTCCAAGAGGTGTTTTGCTCTTAGGTCCTCCCGGAACCGGAAAAACTTTACTGGCAAGAGCTGTTGCAGGTGAAGCCGGTGTGCCATTTTTCTCAATCAGCGGTGCCGATTTTGTTGAGATGTTTGTAGGTGTCGGTGCAAGCCGTGTAAGAGACCTTTTCGATCAAGGAAAGAAAAATGCACCATGTATAATATTTATTGATGAAATTGATGCTGTAGGAAGACACCGCGGTGCAGGCTTAGGCGGCGGGCATGATGAGAGAGAACAAACTCTTAACCAGCTTCTTGTTGAGATGGATGGATTTGAACAGAACAGCGGTGTAATAATTATTGCCGCTACCAACCGTCCCGATGTGCTCGATCCTGCTCTCCTGCGCCCGGGCAGATTTGACAGGCTAATTGTAGTAGACAGACCGGATGTAAAAGGAAGGGAAGGAATTCTTAAAGTGCATACCCGAAACATACCATTAGACAAAAATGTTAGCCTTGAAGTTTTGGCAAAAGGAACCCCGGGCTTAGCAGGTGCCGAGTTAGCTAACCTGGTTAATGAAGCTGCCCTTCTTGCCGCAAGAAAGAATAAGCAAAAAGTTGAAATGATTGACTTCGAAGAGGCTAAAGATAAAGTGATGATGGGAATGGAACGTAAAAGTATGATTATTTCCGAAGCGGAAAAGAAAACCACCGCATATCATGAAATAGGACATGTGTTAGTTGCCAGAATGCTTCCTGAAGCCGATCCTGTACACAAAGTAACAATTATTCCGCGCGGCAGAGCATTAGGTGTTACAAGCTATCTGCCGATAGATGAAAAACATACTTATTCAAAATCTTATCTTGAATCGATAATAACTTATGCTTTGGGCGGACGTGCAGCCGAAAAGATTGTCTTCGGTCATTACACTACAGGTGCAGGAAATGATATCGAAAAAGCAACTAACATTGCCAGAAAGATGGTTTGCGAATGGGGAATGAGTGAGAAGCTCGGACCATTGAGCTATGGTGCTAAAGAAGAGGAAATATTTTTAGGAAGAGAAATTCAGAAGCACCGTGACTATAGCGAAAAAACTGCAATTGAAATAGATGAAGAAATCCGAACAATTGTTACCAGCGCCATGGACCGTGCTGAAAAAATCTTACACGATAAGATTGATCTGCTGCATAAGCTTTCCCTCGAATTGCTTGAAAGAGAAATATTAGACGGCGATGAGATAGATGCTCTTATTCGGGGAGAAAACCTGCCACCGCTCAAGAAGAACGGAAGCTCTGAAGCTGAAGAAACCGATGTAGTTCCCGACCATGTCAAGAAACTGATGGAGCATCGAAAACAAAAAGAATCCGTCGCCAAAGATGACTCAAATTGACAATGGGACTATTAATTATAGAGATGAATTAGTCCGCAAGCTGATTCATCTCTGTTCCTTATCCATTCCGGTTATATACTACTTCATTCCGCGCTCTGATGGGATTATTATTCTTAGCATTCTAACCTTTATTGCAATCGCTCTTGATGTAGGGCGCTATTTGTATCCTCCTTTAGGAAAGTTGTTCTATAAAATTTTTGGATTTCTGCTCAGAAAGCACGAAGTAGATTCAAAAAGAAGAAATCTAAATGGTGCAACTTATGTCTTCATTTCAGCCTTAACTTGCATTTTAATATTCCCTAAGATTTTTTTTGTAACTGCCTTCAGCATACTAATCATAAGCGATTCCCTTGCAGCTTTGATAGGAAGAAAATTCGGAAGAAGGAAGTTCCTGGCAAAAAGTTTTGAGGGAACTTTGGCATTCTTCTTTAGTGCAAGCGTCGTAGTTTTGTTTACCCCAAAGATTGAAGGATCATTGACAGAATATATGATTGGAATTGCAGCAGCGGCAGTTGGTGCTATCGTTGAAAATGTTTCTTTCGGATTCGCAGACGATAATCTCTCGATACCGCTTGCAATAGGAGCTGCAATGTGGGTTCTTTACCTGATATTTTTACCTGATGTTCAACTTGTATTATCAAACGTACCGGTATAAGAATGAAAAAATACTTGTCTTTCATATTATCTATAATTTTGGCATTACTTCTTGTTTCATGCGACCCTGCAAATAAACCGGCAAGAGGGGTAGAAGATGAAATTTATGTTTTTGCCGATTCGCTTGAATATGAGGAACTCCGTCTCGCACTTGAAACGGTATTTCAAAAAGAAATTTTTACGCCCCAGCCTGAAAAGATTTTTACTCTGAAACCAAAACCGATAATTGAATTAGAAAAATTTAAAAACCGAAAAAACATTATAATTGCCGCTCCCCTTAACTCCGGTTCTGTAACTTCTGAATTTATCGATGCAATTCTAGATTCTTCGTCAAAAGCAAATATTTTATCCGACAGTTCTTACTTTATTCAAAAATATAATATATGGGCAAAAAATCAGCTTGTAACCTTTATGACCGGTCCTTCTATCCAGCAGCTTGAATTTGAAATCCTTCGGAACGGTGATAATCTTTTATATGCATATCAAAAAATTTCGGATAAACGTTTATATGAAAGTTTATACAATCCGACTTATGAGAAAAAAGAAATTGAAGGAAAACTGCTTCAAGATTACGGGTGGGTAATTTATGTGCAAGCGGATTACAAACTTGCGATGAATAAACACGATGATAATTTCGTATGGCTTAGGCGTTCACCCGGCAGCGACATGGAAAGATGGATATTTGTTCATTGGATAGATGATGCTTCGCCGGCTTATCTAAATGTCGATTCCATCCGTGTTATTAGAAACAGAATCACAGAAAAATTTTATAGAACAACCTGGGATGAAGCTTATGTTCATATTGCCGAAGATTATTTCACCACAAATGAAGTAAACTTCAAAGGCAAGTATGCCATTTTTACTCAAGGATTGTGGGAGTTGAATATCAAAGGCATGGGAGGACCATTTGTTAATTATACTTTTTTCGATGAGAAGACTAATCGGATATATATGTTAGACGGCTCGGTTTATGCGCCAAAATATTATAAGCGAAATCTCATCCAGCAGATGGATGTAACGCTTCAATCATTCTTTACCGCCGATGAACTTACCGAGAGCAGACGAAAAGAATTGCTAAAAGCAGCGAAATAATTCTTCTTATTTACTCAATACTTCTATTAACCCTGGCGGCAGCGAGTAATTCGGGAATTCATTTTGGATTTTGGTAATATAAATTTTAGCTCTATCGACACGATCAAATTGCATTTCATAAAGTGCTCTTCTTGCAAGCATTGAGCCCACCATACTCTCAATAAAGTTCACATATCTATTTCTGTTTTGAGGGAATCTGATTGAAAAATCCGGATCAGGTGCCGGAACATAGTCATTCCCATCAACAACTTTGAACAATAATAAATGTGGTACTAGTGTAAATCCTTCCGGTAAAGAAAATTCGCCTCTTTGCATTTCATTCTCAAAAATTTCCGGAGCGATGTAGTATTCTCCCTTTTCGATATTTGTTTTTACTAAGCCTGTCATTATTCGTCTGAATAAAGTTTCAAGTAGGTTTGAATCATAATTTTCGCCTCTTTCAAACGGCTTCAAAGCTTCTAAAAAAAGTTCGACATCTTTTTGCACACCGCTTGAAGTCCCGGGATGTGCAGTTTCTAATTGATTATAATACCACGATCTTCTAAGCAGCTCTTTATCTATTATCTTTACATCTCTTCTGTAATTTTCAACGAATTGAAAATAGTATGACTGCGAAATAAAATAATCCCACTGATAACTGAATATGGCTGCATTTTCTTCAATACTGCCTAAGACAGCTTTAGTATAATCTTCAAATGTAAACGTCTTGCTCTGATCAACTTTGATGAAATTAAAATATGCCTGCACTGCAATAAATGTAATTATTAATCCCGCTGGAAGAGCATATCCATATTTTTTTGACTTAAGAAATTTTAAAATCTGTATAATTCCGAATGCGGCAAAATAAGCTACTGTTACATAAGCCAGCAGAAAATATGCGTCAATATCATTGATATCATAATTTATAGAATACAATACAGTTGTAAAAAAAGTAATCGCTAAAAAGAAAAACATTTTTCTTGCTAATACGTATGAAGCGAACAATCCGATAAAGCCGATAAATAAGCTGATATTGAATTCCGATGGGAGAGAGTTAATGAAATACACTAATTGTTTCTTCGACGCTTCGGCGGAAGAGAAAAGCCACACTTGATATTGCTTGCCGCTTATGTGCCTAATCAATCTTTCGAAATCAACAGGGTTACCCCAATTTATAACCGGATTTTGCGATGCACGGATAGGCAAATAAGCATAAAAGATAATCAGCATCACAGCAAATAACGCTACCATGATTCCTATGCGCTTGAAACTCACCGAAGTAAATCGATATTTATTAAAATACAGAAATGCAGTTCCGGGAAGAATTAAAAGAGTCGTCATGTGGTTTGTAAATCCAAGAGCAAGAATAAAAGCAAATATCAGCCATGCGGTAAAATGAACTTTTTCCGGAGAAGACTGAGCTAACAAGTACCCTTTAATTAAAAACAGGATTATCAAACTCATCAAAAAAATGTGAAGAGAATAAACTTCTACTGAAGTGCTTTGAAACCAGAAAGTTCTGCTGAATGCCAGCATCAAGCCCGAGAGAACAGCCGCGGCGATTTTTTTGTCTTCGGATATTATAAATTCGCTTTCGGAAGGCGATTGTTTTGCATTAATTTCTTGCTTCTTTTTTCGAGACTGTTTAGGACTAACTTTTACTTTTACAACGTTTAACCTATCGATATTATCTAAGATCAACTTAACAGATTTCACAAACATCACAACTGCTAAAGTGCACCACAAAGCAGATAAAATATTTAATTGAAATATTATAGAGGCAGAGAAAGGAAGAAACGAAAATAAATAACCCGCTATCGTAAACAGAGGATAGCCGGTGGGATGCGCGATCCCTGCTAATGCTTGAACGGCGGCAAGTTCGCCGGAATCGATCTGAATGGTTGAGGGAGCAAGGGTTATCACATAAAATATGAATGCTATTACACCGGTGATGGCTTCAAAATTATTTTTAAATAATTTGTACATTCTTTTCACTTTAATAAATTTTGTAATAATGCATTTATTCTTCCGGTACTTTCTTTTAGCATCTTAAGAAATTCGTTTGAAGAGTTAAAGCCCAAGAAAGCCGAAAGCAGTTTCAATTTTTTTGCCTCAAAGGATATAACCGGAAGCGAGCTGTTAAAAACAACCTGGTTTGCCATTTCTGTTTTTTTTAGAAACAAATAAATTCTTTTTAATTCCGCACTTTCCTTACTGCCAATCTTTTTTGATAATAATGACAGTGTTTTTATTACTTCTTTACCCATAGCGGAAATAAAAAGTCTACTATCATTGAGCAGATAATATTGAACGATGAAATCTAAATCGGAAAGACCCCCTATCCCTTTCTTTATGTTAAATCTATTTGTGATGGATAAACTTTCCTGCCGATGTATCTTTCTGCCCATCTCAAGCATTTCTCGTTTAATTTTATCTATATCAATCGATGATGCTTTAGTCGAAATAAAATTAGCTAATTTTTTATACAGACTTTCATTTCCGCAAACGAAATTAAATTTTGAGTAAGACTGCAATTCCCAAATGCGTGCTCGTTTGTCGATATATGAAATATAGGAATCGATATCCCAAGCTAAAAGACCGCTTCTTCCTTCGGGGCGCAGCCTGCTGTCGATCTCAACCGGTTTAATTTCTTTTCTGACTGCATCCAATAATTTCTGAAATGATTGCTGCCGGCGATTCATATTTTTTGACGAGCCGGTTACAAATATTAAATCAATGTCCGAATTGAACGTCATCTCACCTGAGCCGAAGCTGCCCATAGCCCCTATGAAATATAAACCGGATGCGGTATTTGATTTTAGCTGCTCTTCTGCAATACCGGTTATCTTTTGCTGGAAATATTTTTTTAATAGTTCGGAAACTTTTACTTCAGAAATAAGTCCCGACGTAAATTGAATTAACAGAGCGAATATAAATTTCTTTTGCGTAAGTTTATTAAGACTCTCGGTATCAAGTTTCTCAAACGCTTTTCGTGTTAATAGATATTCTCTCAAATCTTTATCCTCAGCAAAAAGGTCTACGGTTTTCTGAGAAAATTCACAGATATTTAAAAATGATTTAAAGAATTTGCGGTCTTTAAATTCCTTATACCAGATCGACGGAAAGTTGGCGAATCTTATTATCCTAACAAAATTTTGCAGTACCAAATCCGGCTCTGCAGCCTTTTTCAAATAATTTATTAATTGAGACTCTATTGCTTTAAATTCGGTTAATGCTCTTCGGTCAACTTGTTTTTGACCCAGGAGACCTTTTCCATCACGCAAATATTTTAAGTCGCTCTCAGCCTTTTTTTTGTTTTCAAAGTTTATTCCTTCAATTGAACTTGACGACCTCCTTGCGTTTGATTCATCTCCCACAATCGAACGGTAAATGTTTTTAACCTGTGAACGATGCTTTTTAATTTCATTTAAATAAGAAGCATGGGAAGCGAAACCAAGATATGCGCTCAACTTATTTAATATATCACCCTCGGTCGGAATAGTATGCGTTTGTTTATCATTCATTAATTGAAGATAATGTTCGGTGCGTCTGTAAATTTTATAAGCTTCACGAAGAGTTTCAGCCTCATTGGAGCTAATCAATTTATTAGTTAAAAGCTTTTCAATTGCCTTTGGTGTGTTAGGTATTCTAAGCTCTTCGATTCTTCCTCCATTCAATAACTGTAGAGCTTGTACAGAAAATTCAATATCTCGAATTCCGCCGGGGGTAAGCTTTATATTTTCTTCACTCAATAAATTTTTTTCAATGTTTTGTTTAAGCATTTTAATCTGTTCGGTTGGAGTAAATAAAAAAGATTTTGGATATATAAAATTTGTAAGATAGCCAATGAATTGATTGTATAACTCTTCGCTTCCTCCGGCAAAAGAAGCCTTGATAAGCATTTGACGTTCCCAATCTTCACCTCTGCTTTCATAATAGCTCAAATATTCTATCATACTGCCGCACAGAGGTGAGTTTCTTCCTTCGGGACGAAGTCGTAAATCAACCCGATAAATAAAACCAGATTCGGTTATCGAAGTAGCACATTCAATAAAAAGGTAGATGACTTCGGTTAAAATTTCACTATAAGTTTTTTTATTTGGCAGCACAACATATTTATCGTACATAAACAACAAATCAATATCGGAACTGTAATTCAATTCATCGCCGCCAAGTTTGCCTAAGGCGATGATACAGTATCTGCAATCCACTATATCGAGTTTGTGTTTTTTCAGAATTTCCTGATGGCATAAATCAAATAGATAAGATGTAATAGACTTAGCAAGCAGCGATAGTTCATAAACTGTTTCTTCGAGCCTGCTGGTTCCAAGAATGTCTCTTAATCCTATTCTCAAAAATTCTTTTCTTTTAATTGAACGAAGCGCATTAACCCGTGCTTGAAATGTATGATATGCATTAGCCGAATTTGTTAATTGCGTTGCAAATTTTTGCGGCTCGATTTTTTGATTTAGATTAGAAGGATTGGCAATCCAATAAAAGTATTCGGGATCTCTTACTAATATGTCGGTTAAATAATTACTGTTAAGTGCAACGGTAATTAATATTTCAACGTAGTGCGGATATTTAATACAATCGCTAAGGAAGGTAGCTTTATTATACATGCCTAAAACAATCCGGAGTAAATTTGATTCCGAATCTTTTGTAAACGGCTTGCCATAAATTTCTGTCTCAAACAAACCTATCAGCTTATCGAACAATTCACCTGGAAGATAACCGGCAGATGCATCGGCTATCTTTTCAATGAAATCATCCGAAAAAGGTACTTTGTTTGTTTTTTTGCGCGTCACTTAAAATTATTTTTTACTTGCATGATTAATCTAATACTAAACCGGTGCTGTTTCAATAAATTAAGATTCCGATTGAAATTTTTAAATTTGAATGAATTCTTAGATAGAACATTTAGGTCGATTAAAACTCGCAGATTTAGTACTGCCTTTTCATCATCGCGTACTTTAATGTTATAGAGGGAGAAAGCTCCTTATCTTATAGTAATCCTTACTTTTAAATCCGGTCAGAACCATTCAGCCCAATTCTTCTTAAATTGCATTTCAAACACTCAATGTTTAATTTTGATACCAATTTAATTGTATGGAGAAATGTAATAAATGTTAGGAATTATTAAGAAATTATTCGGGGATAAGCACACCAAAAGTATCAAAGAGCTTCAGCCAATTGTAGATGAAATCAATGCTGAGTATGAAAAAATAAAAACTTTAACCGATGACCAGCTAAGGGCAAAAACAGTTGAGTTTAAGGAAAAGGTTCAAGATTACACGGCAGAACTCAGAGAAAAAATCGATGCCTTTAGAAAACGGCTTCAATCCGATGAAGAGTTTGATAGACAGGCCGTTTATGATGAACTGGATGAGCTGGAAGAAGAGCTTAATGAAAAATATGAGGAAATATTAGATCAAATTTTACCGGAAGCTTTTGCCGTGGTTAAATCTACATGCAAAAGACTTGTAGGTAAAAGCTGGACCGTAGCCGGCAACAAAATTACGTGGGATATGGTTCCGTATGACGTTCAGCTAATGGGGGGAGTCGTTTTGCATCAAGGAAAAATAGCAGAAATGGCTACGGGTGAAGGTAAAACTTTGGTCGCTACACTTCCGCTGTATCTCAATGCTCTTACCGGAAGAGGAGCACATCTTGTTACCGTTAATGATTACTTAGCTCTGCGTGACAGCGAATGGATGGGAGAGATTTATAAATTTCACGAGCTAACAGTAGGAGTTATTCTTAATACGATGGACCCGGCTCAGCGAAAACAACAATACGGATGCGATATTACTTACGGAACAAATAACGAATTCGGTTTTGATTATTTACGCGATAACATGGCTGTTGACGCTGAATACCAGGTGCAGCGTAAACATAATTATGCCATTGTTGACGAAGTTGATTCCGTTTTGATCGACGAAGCGAGAACCCCGCTTATCATTTCCGGTCCCGTTGAAGTTGACGATCACAAATTCAATGAAATGAAACCTAAGATTGAACGGCTTTACAGGCTTCAATCGAATTTTGTGGCAAAGATAACGCAGGAAGCCGAACAACTACTCGCTTCTGAGAATAAAGATGATTTAAGAGAAGCTGGAATACTGCTGCTAAGAGCATACCGCGGGCTGCCAAAAAATAATAAGCTGGCAAAAGCACTTAGCGAACCTTCTAACAAGAAACTGCTTCAGGAAACCGAGCTTGAGTTCCTGCGCGAAAAAGCTAAAAATATGTACATCATAGATGACGAATTGTATTTTGTAATCGATGAAAAAAATAATACAATCGATCTTACCGAAAAGGGATGTGAGGAACTTGCAAGGGGCAGCGGTATAGAAGCAGATTACTTTGTCCTTCCCGATTTGGGTACCGAAATAAGCAAGTTTGAAAACGATGCAAATATACCGGAAGAAGAGAAAGTAAAAAAACGCGATGCACTTTATCATCGCTATTCTGAAAGCAGCGATCGAATCCATACTATTCATCAACTGCTTAAAGCATACACGCTTTTTGAAAAAGATGTGGAATATGTGATAACTACCGAAGGGAAAATCGCCATAGTAGATGAATTTACAGGACGTGTTCTCCCAGGCAGGCGTTACTCCGATGGACTTCACCAGGCTATCGAAGCCAAAGAGAATGTTAAAGTTGAAAGAGATACCCAAACATTAGCAACCATTACTCTTCAGAATTACTTCAGAATGTATAACAAGTTAGCTGGAATGACCGGTACCGCCGAAACAGAAGAAGGCGAGTTCTTTCAGATTTATAAACTGGAGGTAGTTGTAATTCCCACGAACAAACCCGTAGTTAGGGAAGACCATGACGATGCTATTTACAAAACTAAGAGAGAAAAATTAAACTCGGTTATCGAAGAAATAGAAGAGTTACGTAAGCAGGGCAGACCGGTGCTTGTGGGTACTACATCTGTAGATGTTTCTGAAACCATAAGCAGGATGTTAAAACGGAAAGGAGTTCAGCATAATGTTCTTAATGCTAAACAGCATCAAAGGGAAGCCGAGATTATTGCACATGCAGGTGAAATTGGAGCGGTTACAATAGCAACGAATATGGCAGGCAGAGGAACCGATATTAAACTAGGCACCGGTGTAAGAGAAAGAGGCGGTCTTTACATACTTGGAACCGAACGCCATGATTCAAGAAGAATCGACAGACAGTTGAGAGGGCGTTCAGGAAGACAGGGCGATCCCGGTACTTCAAAATTCTTTCTCTCATTAGAAGACGACTTGATGAGGCTTTTTGGCAGTGACCGTATTTCTTCTGTAATGGAAAGAATGGGAATTAAAGAAGGGGAGGTCATTCAGCATCCCTTAATTACAAAATCTGTTGAGCGCGCCCAAAAGAAAGTCGAAGAAAACAACTTTGCTATCCGAAAAAGACTTCTCGAATATGACGATACTATGAATCAGCAGAGAGAAGTTATTTATTCCCGAAGGCATCAGGCGCTGCAGGGCGATAGACTAAAAAGCCAAATCTTCCAAATGCTTGAAGATTACATCGATGAAGTGATCGATAGATACTTCGACGATGTTTTAGCCGATAGTTTAAAAGAGGATATCTTACACAACTTGCTTGTGGATATAAAAATTAAACCGGAAGAGTTTGAAACATTAGGTAAAGATGGAATTAAGGAAAGAATATTAGCCGCCGCAAAAAACTTTTATAATAAGAAAGAAGAAATGTTAGGCTCAGAGTTGATGGCTAGGCTTGAGAGGTACGCAACTCTAAGCGTAATTGATCACAAATGGAAGGAACATCTCCGTGAGATGGACGACCTTAAAGAAGGTATTGGGTTAAGAGCTTACGGTCAGAAAGATCCGCTTGTTGAATACAAAGCCGAAGCATTCAAGCTGTTCGTTTCTCTCTTAGATCAAATACGTAATGAAGTAGTCTCTTTCACATTTAAATTCTTTCCGCAGGCTCCCGAAGAAATACAAAGAAGAAGAAGACAACCTTCCGGGCGCGTACTTGAGACAAAGCAAAGCACAGATAATATCGGTTATACTTCAACCGCCCGTTCGCCTCAAACGGCAGGCAAACCTCAGCCTGTGCAGGTTGCTGAAAAAGTCGGGCGTAACGACCCCTGCCCCTGCGGCAGCGGAAAAAAATATAAACACTGCCACGGAAAATAATTTAAGGCGCTTTCATGAAAAAAATCGAAGCTATTATCCGCCCCTTCAAACTTGATGAAGTTAAAGAAGCTCTTATCGAAGAGGGAGTTAAAGGTTTAACTATTTCCGAAGTAAGAGGATACGGAAGGCAGAAGGGACATACCGAAACTTACAGGGGAAGCGAGTACCGTATTGAATTTGTTCCGAAAATAAAAATTGAAGTTGTAGTGGATAAGGAAATTGTTGACCGGGTGGTTGATGCTATCCTAAGAACGGCTAAAACCGGGCAGGTTGGAGACGGTAAAATATTTATTTCCGACATCGAAGACGTTGTAAGAATTCGTACGGAAGAATCGGGACGCGAAGCTCTGTAAAATATTTTACCTTTTACTTTTTTGAAATCTTTTTTAGCTTTTTCCATGCAAAATTTATTTCATTCTAATTTTAGAGGGCTTTAGATTACCCCGATGAAACACCTTTTTATTCTTATATTATTTCTCTTTATTCCCGGGTGTTCGCTTTGGGAGAATTTTACCGTTTACTTCAATCTTTATTACAACACTATCGACCTCTTCGAACAAGCCGAAACTTCCATCAAAGAGCAGACAAAAGATTTATTCGCAATTGATGATCCTCCCGTACCAGGAACTGCAAATCAGCAATTGAATAAAGTGATAGAAAAGGCATCCAGAATACTTCAGTTTTATCCAACTTCATCTTTTGTTGATGATGCTTTGCTCATTTTGGGCAAGTCGTTCTATTATCAAAAGAATCATCCAAAAGCTTTACGAAAATTTCAAGAGCTTATAGCTACGCAGCCGGAGAGCAATTTGATTCTCGAAGCAGAATTGTGGATCGGGAAAAGCCAGATGCGGTTAAGATATTTTGAAGACGGATTATCGACACTTAAGCTTGTAAGAGAAAAAGCTATTGAGCAGGGAGAAGATAAAATTGTTGATGAATCGTTTATCGAAGAAATTAAATACTTCGTATGGGCAAAAGATTATGAATCAGCCATCTATGCATTGAACGCTTTTGTTGAATTATCATCCGATAATGAGATCAGTGCAAAAGCAATGTACGAGCTTGGTTTGTTATATATTGAAATTGAAGACCTTCAAAATGCCATTGCTGCATTCGAGAGAGTATCGAATTACTCGCCGGTTTACGAGATCGAGCTAAACTCGAACTTAGAGCTTGCAAAAACTCTGCGTGAAGCGGATGAAAATGAAAGAGCTTTGTCAATTTTTGAAAGGATGAAGGCGGAAGATAAATACAAGGATTCATACGATCTTATCGATCTTGAGCGCGGCAAAACCTTAGCTTCGTTAGGGCGTTTCGATGAAGCAATTGAGATTTTAAGTATAGTTGATACTACTTACCCCAATCTTACTTCATCCGGCGAGGCAAGATATAGAATCGGAGAAATTTACGAAAAAAATTATAAGCAGTTCGATAGCGCGGCTGTTTATTTCGGAAAAGTAATGGGTGCAGCTTCACCTCCCGGCTATACAAAGAGAGCAAATGAAAAAACACAATTATTCAGAAAGTATAAAACCTTAAACGAGCAAGTTGCCGAACTAAAAAAACAATTAGTTTATATAGAAGATCCTGAAGAGTTTGTAAAAGATTCCATCGCTTTCTATTCTGATACTTTGAAAACTGAGGAAGAGGCACTGGATCGCGATCAACCCGTTTTTGACGACAGAGAACGTGAACCAAATATTAAAGCTCCCCCTGTCAGCGTTGCACAGCAGCCTAAATTGGAAGAGAAAAAACCTCCACAAAGACCAACTATTTCGGCTGATTCAATTAAGCATAAGCTTGCAGAACAGCATTTCCATTTGGGTAATTTATTCTTTACCGAATTTAATTTACTCGATTCGGCTCATTACTATTATTCCGAGGCACTCGAAAAGTACTCCGGGTCTAACTTTCAAGCGAGAATTCTTTTTGCATTAGCAAGCTATTATCTTACCGTTGATGATAAGGAAAAGGCAGATAGTCTATTCTCATTCATCTATGAAAATTATAGAGATGAGAGTATCGTTAATGCCGCAGCTAACAAACTAAATAAGCCGCTGGTCGATTTGGAATTTGACCCGGCAAAAGAGATATATGCTGAGGCTGAGCAGCAGATGCTTCAAGACGATTTAAATACTTCGTTAAAAAATTTCTATGATATTTTTATGAAGTATCCCGAATCAAAATTAGCACCTAAGGCTTTAATGGCATCGGGGTGGATTTTGGAGAACAAATTAAAGCTTTACGATTCTGCTGCAGTGATGTATGATTCAATTGCGACTAAGTATCCGGCTACGGTTTATGCAACCGCAATAAATCCCAAATTAACTTTATTCAAGCAAGAACGCGCCGCTAAGCTAAAAGTAATTGAAGATTCACTTAGACAGATAAGAATGAGAGATTCACTTGCAGCAGATTCGCTGAACAAATTAAAAGCACCCGTAAAAGATTCAACGAAATTTGATAAGAAAGTTGAGCAATCCAAACAACCAGAATTAAATATTGAATTAGTACCGCAAGATTCTATTAAAACCGCTGAAGATTCTATAAGAGCTATATATCAGCAATTATTCGAAACGCAGACAGATGAGATTGATGAAGAACCGGAAAGGAATAACGGTGAGCTAAAGCCGGATTCTATCAGAACAAATGATGTCCGTAAACCGCCGGGTTAATTGCGCTCATAATCTTAAATATTATATTTGACTGCTTAATTTTCGGAGGGTGAAGATCGCATGTATTCATCCCAATTTCCTCAAAGCGAGATCGGTTTTATTTATGATAAAACCGCCTGGTTTATCAATAAACACAAAACAACCTCGATTATTACGTATTTATTCTTCGTTGCTTACTTCAGTCTGCCCTCACTTCAAGTTCCTTTTTTGGAATACGGAAGCTTTCGTTTTACATCTTTGATGGAACAGCGTGCCATAGAAAACTACATGATTTACTATCCAAAACAATCATGGATCGGAATAAATGATGTAAATCCAAATTTGCTGAAGGCTATAATTTCAATGGAAGACGGGAAGTTTTTTATTCACAAGGGAATCGATTGGAAAGAATTAAATACATCATTAAAACTGAACAAAAGGAGAGGGCGCAGCGCAAGAGGCGCAAGCACAATTTCTATGCAGCTTGCAAAAAATTTATATCTTACAACCGATAAAAGTCTGTTGAGAAAAGCAAAAGAGTTCATAATTACTTTCAGAATGGAAAAAGAATTAACTAAGCGGGCTATACTTCAAAATTATATAAATGCCGTTGAGTGGGGCGACGGAATTTTCGGGATAAAAAAAGCCGCTGAGATATATTTCGGTAAAGAACCGGCGGTATTGAACAAAAATGAATGCGCAAGGTTAGCCGCAGTGATACCTTCACCGCTAAGGTTTAAACCTAATACAAATGCCGGTTATGTGCTGCGCAGAGCTGCTATTATACGCAGCAGGTTGGATGACGTAATTCTTTCACTTTAAACAAGCAGAAAATGAAACGCCGTGATGTTTTAGAATTGATTGAAGAGGGAGAAAATTTGCACTGTGAATTTAAACGAAAATTTTCTTCTCCCGAAAAAATTGCAAGAGAAATGATTGCTTTTGCAAATACAAAAGGGGGGTATATCATCTTTGGCGTCGATGACAATAAAGAAGTTGTGGGTGTAGAAAGTGAAAAAGAAGTAGCAGAGCTGATAAAAGATGCAGCTCTTAATTATTGCGAACCGCCGCTTGAACATTATATTTCCTATGTGGAAGTATACGATAAGGAAGTTGTGATTGCCGAAATTCCCGAATCGGATAACAAACCCCACAGACTGCAAGATTACCAAAGTGACTTAGACATTAATAAAGCAGTTGTTACAATTCGTGTAAACGATAAGAGCATATCTGCAAGCAAAGAAATGATAAGAATAATGCGCGCTCATTCGAACGGCATGAAAATGAAAAAATATTCGATTGGTCCTCTTGAGAAGGCAGTATTTTCTTTTTTAAGCAAGAATGAAACAATAAGCGTTAAGGAATTTGGAAAGCTTGTCAATATTTCCGAGCGGCGCGCATCAAGAACTCTGGTGAAATTAGTACGAGTTAATCTTTTAATGATTCACACAAAAGATAACGGTGAAGAATTTTTTACAGGGGTAGAGTAAAATATCAAAAGAATTCATTTCGCAACATCAAATAATTTCCGCAGCTCGAATATTGTAATACCGTATGCTACCGCTACATTTAACGACTGTTTAATTCCAAACTGAGGAATCTCTATCGAAAAATCGCAGAGGTTCAAAAGCTCTTGCGATACTCCGCTTATTTCATTACCGATTATTAAAGCAAACGGGAAAATATTTTTATCAAGGTAATAGTAGGGAATGCTCGTCTCAGTCAATTCGAGGGCACAAATTTTCACACCTTCCTTTTTAAGTCTCATTATTATTTCCTTCGGGTCGTGGGCATATTCCCATCGTACGCTTTCGGTTGAACCAAGGGCTGTCTTTAGTACTTCTTTTTTGGGAGGCGTAGGAGTATAACCGCATAAATAAAGTTTCTCTATCATCGCTCCATCCGAAGTACGGAAAATTGAACCGACATTGTAATTACTCCTTATGCTGTTCAATATAACATATACCGGAAGCTTTTGTACTTTGTGAAGAGTTTCTAAGGTGCTTCGCTTTTTTGATATTTCATCGTGTGTTAATTTTTTCATCGGTAAAATTAAGTTATAAGGTTTATATAAACTTATGAAAAGTAAGCCACGAATTAACACGAATAATAAATGAGTCTTCTCTAAAAAGGTATTTTTACTAAGGAAATGTTTCGATTATTTCCGAAGGATCCTTTGGAAAGAATATTCGGATATAAAATTTCCGAATAAGACCTTTTTAGATACGCCTCATAAATCGAATATGATTCATTCACTATTAAATTCTTAATCGTTAGAAATTAAGAGAAAATCTCTTAGTTATAAAATTCCAAATCTCAAAAAACAAATTACAAATAATGTTCAATCTTCAAATATCAATAAATCAAACCGAAGCGTGACAAGCTTTTCCCGAATGTATTCGAAATCATTTCGATACGATTTTGAATTTGTTATTTGGTGTTTATTTGTAATTTGAGTTTTGTTATTTGTTTTTTACTTACAATTAAAATTTCAAATATCTTTGGTTAGTATTTAACAGCAAGCTGTCCGCACGCTGCGGCAATATCATCACCTTGTGTAAATCTCACCGTAACAGTTATGTTTTTATCCCGAAGCCTTTTAACAAATTCATCTATTCTGTGTTTTGGAGTCGGTTTTAATTTTGCAGATAAACCGCCCGGATTCATGTGATCAAGCGAATTAAAAGGAATAACGTTTACTTTACATGGAAGCTGCGAACATAGTTTTACTAATTCTTTCAAATCTTCATTACGATCATTTATTTCGTTTAGCATTACATATTCGAATGTAATTCTTGTTTTTGTATTTCGCTGATAATATTTAATCGCTTCAATGTTGCCTTTTAACGGATACTTTTTATTTATAGGCATTATTTTCGAGCGGACTTCTTCAATGCACGAATGCAAAGAAAGTGCAAGATTTGCATTCAAGCCGCTGTTTGCTAATTCATAAATCTTAGGCGTAATTCCAACGGTTGAAACATTAATTTTCTTCAAGCTGATACCGACGGTTTTCTCTTCCGCAAAAATTCTTAATGTTTTAAGAGTTTCGTTAAAGTTTAAAAGAGGTTCGCCCATCCCCATATAAACGATGTTTGTAATCCTGTCTTTTCCATAATCTTTATTTGCTAATAAATATTGGTCGAATATTTCTCCTGCCGTTAAGTTCTTTTTGTATCCCATCAAACCGGTTGCACAAAATTTGCAATCTAGCGGACAGCCGACCTGTGTTGAGATGCATAAGGTTGTTCTTCGTCCTTCCGGAATTATAACCGATTCAATTACATTTTCGTCATTTGTTTTGAATATATATTTCTTAGTTCCGCTTTTTGTTGAGATTTCGGAATCGATATAACTGAGTGTACTTAATTGAAAATTATTTTTAAGTAATATTCTTAGATTTTTCGGGATGTTTAACATGGCATCAAAATCAGTAACCATGTGATTATACATCCAACTAAAGATTTGATCAGCACGGTAGCTCTTCTCACTGAAATTTTCAACGAGTTCTCGCAGTTCTGACATTGTCATTCCCTTAAGCTGCGCTGTAATCTTCTTCTTGGCAGTTGACTCGATTTCTTCATTTACATTTATCATAACACAAATATAGGAATATTGAAATTTGATGAAAATTCAACTTCGCAAAACAAGCGGTAAAATTTCTTTAGCACACCTGAAAAAATATTAAATCTCTCTTTAATTGCACGAATGGATATTATCTCTTATTTTAAAACTGTCCGAAGAAAATAAATTGCCAAAAGCGGTTTAATTGCTTCGAACCCGTTTACCAAAAGTAATTTACTGCAAATCAAAAAGGGAGTAAAATGAATTTCGAATTTACAGAAGAACATCTGATGATACAGCAAACGGCAAGAGAATTTGCCGAGGCTGAAATCGCTAAATCTGCCGTTGAAAGGGACATAAATGCCGAATTTCCATCAGAAATAGTAAAGAAACTCGGCGAACTTGGATTCATGGGAATGATGGTTCCGCCTGAATATGGTGGAGCCGGATTAGATACAATCAGCTATATTTTAGCAATGATTGAAATATCAAAAGTCGATGCAAGCGTTGGGGTAATAATGTCTGTAAACAATTCACTTGTGTGTTTCGGATTGGAAAAGTATGGTTCCGATTATATCAAAGAAAAATATCTTACTCCTCTGGCAAAAGGAGATAAATTGGGCGCCTTTGCTTTATCTGAACCGGAAGCCGGAAGCGATGCAACAAAACAGAAAACCACCGCCGATACAGAAGGTGATTTTTATGTTTTGAACGGGATTAAAAATTGGACTACTAACGGAGTCTCGGCAGACTATCATTTGGTAATGGCAACTACTGATAAAGAAAAAGGTCACCATGGTATTTCGACTTTTATCGTTGAAAAAGGAACTGAGGGTTTCGGGCATGGAAAGAAAGAAGATAAGCTCGGCATCAGAAGCAGCGATACTTGTTCGCTTACATTTCAGAATTGCCGCATTCCTGCACAAAATCTAGTTTGGGAAGAAGGAAAAGGATTTAACTTTGCGATGCAAACTCTTAACGGCGGTAGAATTGGCATAGCTGCACAGGCAATAGGTATAGCTGAAGCTTCTCTCGAAGCCGCTTTGAAATACTCAAAAGAACGGAAAGCATTTGGTCAGGAAATTTCAAAATTTCAGGCTATTCAGTTTAAGCTTGCGGATATGGCGATGAAAATTGATGCAGCAAAATTGCTTACATTCAAAGCTGCTGCGGTAAAGGATGCCAATAAAAAATATTACAAAGAAGCAGCCATGGCTAAGCTGTATGCTTCAAAGATAGCGGTTGAATGTGCACTTGAAGCAATTCAAATTCACGGTGGTTACGGATATGTACGCGAGTATCTGGTCGAGCGGTATTTACGCGATGCAAAAATAACCGAAATTTATGAGGGCACTTCAGAAATACAGAGGATGATTATTGCACGTGCTCTTTTAGATGAAATGTAATTTAAATGCGCTTTTTTATTATTTGTTTTACTATTCTGTTTTATAGTTCGCCTTATTCCCAAACCGATTGGGTAATGTGGGAAAAAGCCGAAATATCTTATACTGTAAATCATGAAAAGTCCGGCAGGGGAAAATCATTTTTAGGCAATTCTTTCGATGAAACGATAGTCAATTCTCTTGCGAATCTTTATTGGATTTTTATTTCGGATGTTGACGGAGATAATTGTCCGTTCCATCCTTCTTGTTCTTCTTTTTACCTGGAATCAGTCAAACATACAGGATTTTTCCAGGGCACATTAATGTTCTTTGATAGATTCACAAGAGATATAAATTTTGTCAATCGCCGTGCCCGATATCCTCGTTTACCTAACTATAAAGTTTATGATCCGGTTTCGCTTTACACTCTTGATGAAGAATCTATTAATTATTATCCTCCATCAAAGAAATTACCGCGCCCATGAGGTTAATTATTCTAATATGGCTTTGCTCTACTCTTCATTTTGCACAAACAGCCTTAGAGAAAACCGAAATTGATTTACATTCAACATCTAACATAAAAATTTTTGCAGACCACCTTTTTTGCGAAAAGGATTACTTAAGAGCAATTCAGGAGTATCAAAGATATTTATCACTTGATACAGGGAATAATGATACGATACGATTTAAAATCGGGCTGTCCCTCCAGCGCATCGGAAGATTGAACGAAGCTGCTGATTATTTTGATCAAGAAACTGTAAGATCCGTTTTCTTTAAGGAAGCCGGTCGAGAATATTTTAAATCATATTTCCTTCAAGAAAATTATAATTTATTCCGTAGTAACTTTAATGATAAAATAAATTCGAAGCCTGCTTTTTATTCAGGTGAAAGTAAAAACTTGTATTACTTCTCATTCCTTTTTGCCGAAGAACCGCTGCCTGAAAAATCCTTTTTACTAACTTCAGTTACAGAAGATAAAAGAGGCGATTTGGATTTGTTTTATGATAAAAAGATAAGTATTTCTTACAAAAATCCTGTTTTAGCCGGATTGCTGTCTGCCCTAATCCCGGGTGCTGGAAAAATTTATACGCATCAGTTTGGCGATGGAATTACTGCGGCTATTGTTACCGGATTAACTGCATTTTTAGCATATTCAAATTTCAAAGCAGGTCATAAATTCAGAGGATGGGCATTTGCGGCAGCTTCTGCTTTTTTTTACGGCGGAAACATCTACGGTTCAGCGGTATCCGCACAAATTTACAATGCGCAATTACGTTTTAACTTTGACAATGAATTAAAAATATATATCGAACAAAACAATTATTTCTTACCCGAATATGATTTTTGTAAGTAACAAATCCGCCGTTCCATTTAATTCCTGGATTCTTATAATTCTGTTAATTTCAGTGTCGAAAAATTTTGCGCAAAATGTTCTTGAGAAGCAGTATCAATTATCGTTCGAATTATATAAACAAGAAAAATATTTCGATACCATTACAGAATTAAAGCGGCTGATTTTTTTTGATACTCAAGCTCAATATGCCTATCGGGCTAACAGCTTAATTGCCCGAAGTTATAAGATGGGCGGGCATCTTCAGGAAGCGATAATATACTTCAATAAAGCTCTGCTTAATGCATCTGCCGATGAAGAATTATTTGAGGCAAAACTGGAAATTATCAAAATAAATATCTTAAGAAGGACAACAGATAATGCATTAAGACTTCTCGATCATCTTGATACACAAGTTGTTTTTGAAGATAGATATGACCAGATCAATTTTTGGAGAGGCTGGGCTTATATTTTCAATGACGATTGGGAATCGGCTTCATCATATTTCAATAAAATCTCACCCAATCATGAAATGAAGATTTTATGCGATCAGGTTGATTCCGAAAAATCTTCGGTAACATTTGCAAAGCTTATCTCGTTTATTGTACCGGGATCAGGGCAGTTTTACACGGGTAACTATCTAAACGGCTTTTTATCCTTAGGCTGGAATTTGCTGTTTGGTTATTTAACTATCGATGCCTTTTCTGCAGATAGAGTTTTTGACGGATTGGTTGTAGCTAATTTCCTATGGCTGCGTTTTTATTCAGGAAATATTCAAAATGCAGAAAAATTCGCAATTGAAAAGAATATTGAAATCTCAAACCGGGCATTAGAATATTTACAATACGAGTATGAAGGAGTTAAACCCTGAGCAGTTTAAATTTTCTTTTTCACATTTAATATGGAAATTCTTTCAAAACTATCATAATTTAAAAGTAAAGAAATTTATTTATTGCAAACCAAGGCGGAGAGTTATTAATTCTATCTTATACAAAAGTATTTTTCGAAAACGGATTTATCCTACTTAGGAGGTTTAATGAAAAATAAGGGCATGCTCATCGGCTGTTCGATCGGAGGAGTGGTGCTGGTAATAGCCGCATTACTGATAACTTGGGGAATCGGGGCGTATAATAGTTTAGTAAAGCTAAATGAAACTGTTATTGAAAGTTGGAGCCAGGTGGAAAATCAATATCAAAGAAGGTCAGACTTAATTCCAAATTTAGTAAGCACGGTAAAAGGATATGCTGATTTTGAACGCGGGGTGCTAACCGACGTTACCGAAGCCCGTGCCAGAGTTAGTCAAATGAATATTACGCCTGAATTGCTGGACAATCCCGAAGCTTTTCAACGCTTTGAACAGCTTCAAGGGCAATTAGACGGAGCCCTATCGCGTTTGCTGGTAACAGTGGAAAATTATCCTGAACTAAAAGCCAGCGAGAATTTTCTACAGCTTCAAGCACAGTTAGAAGGAACCGAAAATAGAATCTCGGTTGAACGCAGAAAATTTAATCAAACCGTGAGAGATTATAATACAACCATAAAAACTTTTCCGAATTCAATTTTTGCTAATCTATTTGGATTTCATGAGAAACAGTATTTTAAATCATTGCCCGGTTCAGAAACTCCGCCAAAAGTAGAATTTTAAATTGATGAAGCTTCTGTTCCTTTATTTTACGTTTACCATTATAGGGTTCACGCAGCCTAATGTGCCTAATTTAACGAAGTGGGCTACGGATTATACAAACACTCTTACCGAACAACAGTTAACCTACCTAAATTCGATGCTGAAAGCTTATGAAGACACAACAAGCAATCAGCTTGTGGTGCTTCTAATTAGTTCGCTGGAGGGATATCCAATTGAATACTACGCACATGAAACAGCAACACAGAATAAAATTGGAACGGCTAAAAACGATAATGGTCTTTTATTGTTAATTGTACTGAATGATAAAAAGCTGCGCATTGAAGTTGGCTACGGTTTAGAAGGTGCAATTCCCGACGCTCTTGCAAGCTCGATAATCAGGAATAAAATTGCACCGCATTTCAAAAAAGGAGACTACTACCAAGGCATTGTTGAAGGCATCGAAGCAATTATAGCCGCGGCAGCGGGCGAGTATAAATCCGATAAAATCGCTTCCGATGATGGGGATAATTTACATAATATACTTCCATTCATTTTAATTATGCTGTTTGTGCTGCTTTCTTTTTTCAGGGGAAACCGAAGGAAAAGAGGATGGATATATTTAGGCGGATTAGGAGGAAGCAGTGGAGGTTTCGGCAGGTCGGGAGGTGGAAGTTTCGGTGGCGGTTTTTCAGGAGGAGGAGGCTCTTTCGGCGGCGGCGGTGCCAGCGGAAGTTGGTGAAATCTAATTAATTCCACATAGCGGGTTAAAAGTATAGAGACGATGTTTTGTGCTTTTAAATGAAGTTATTTTTCTTAAGGGTATATTTTAATATCTGGATTAATCATCAATTATTAAAGTTATCGTCTTTTTATTGGCGGCAACTCTATAAAAGACAACTTATTTTCCATGACAGTGCTTGAATTTTTTACCACTACCACAATGACAAGGATCGTTTCTTCCTGGGATTTTGTCTGTAACAATGGGGGTATGACTTCTTATTCCTGCAACAAAATCTATTCGTTGTATCGACGGAACTCTGTAAGTCATAACCATTGTACCTTGAAAATTTGTTATTGCGAAATCACCACGAGAAATGATATCCATTCCAATTAAAAACTTGCAAGAATCATCATCGGTTAATTGCTCACATTCCGTGACAGGTAAAATAAATGATACATTTTGATTATTGAGAACAATTTTTACTGCATAGACATTGATTCCATCTTTATGACCATGAACCCCTTTTACGCGGGTTTGACTAATAGCAACAAGTCCAAGTTTTTGTGCTAATGACTTCGTAATTGCGGAACCCGTTGCTCCGGTATCCCAGATTGCAAAAGTTTGTTCTGTCAATTCTGTTTTTGTATTTTGGACCGCAATTGGTGATGTAATAACGCGCGCTATATGAGGATAACTTCTTGTCAGAGCGTGAATTGGAATTTTAGTCTCTAGCATTTAGCGAAAATTGCTCTTGTATGAAATGTTTGAGTATAACCATCTTCGCCATGAAGGCACTGTTGAATTAAAAAGGTTCCCAATTCAAATTTATTTTGGGATTCTATAAGAGCCTCTTCAAATGTATCATGAACACCAACAACTTTTTCGTCAATAATGACAAGAAATTTACCGTTGTATTTCTCAACCAATTCTTTTTGGTGAGTTAAATAATATTTAAATTCTTTTTCCAACATAGTGTTTTGATATATAATATTTAATTAATGGGACATAAAAATACAAAAAAAATTATAAAATAATTACCTTAAACAACTAAATATCTACACCGGCATCTCACGATGTGAACCGGTTGTCGTGAGAAAAACAGTATTATCAACTTATTGCGCATGTGTAATAACTCTCGTTCCACCTGATTTACCTTTTCCTTTTGAACCAATCGACATTCGAATTTTATAACACTTATTACCTAACGATTTTCCCTGCCGGGGCTTTATTTCTAAGTCTTCTAACAAATTGATATGGTCGGATTTTAGTGAAGGATATTTTTTCGATAATCTTTTTAACTGCCGGTCAAATGGAGGTATAGAAAGAATATTATAGTTCATTTACCAAATCTTTTGCTTTGCGAGCTTTTAGTTTTCCATGCTTTACCAGATTCAGATTTTCCACAGCCTCTTTGATTTCTTCTATCAATTGTGCCTTTTGAGGGGAGATTGTTTTTGCTTTCACAAACGAAAGACTGTTAAGCAACTCCATTACAAAATCAACCTTATTTTCTTTAATATCAATTAATACTTTCATACAAAGACTTTTTAAGTGTTGTTATTAGACTTTGAATTTAGTACAATTTTACAAAACTTATCAATTATTTCAAAGACCTAATGATTATAACAAATTTCTCTAAAAGAGGTTATCTTGAGTTTTATAGCCTAATTTCCTCACACAATTATTTCGGCAGCGAATAGAATTATCTATCATATTAAAACGTTTTTTGTAAGAAAGTCGTCTACAGCGTTTCAACCAGGTTTATGCACAATTCTAATTCTATTAGATTAAGATAATTTATCATCTCCGCATTGAACTTTGATGATTAGTTTAGTAAAATTGAAACCGATGTTACAAACATCTTATACTAATTACCCGGGAATTGAAAACCCAATATCTTGCTGAATAAATTAATATTAAGGAGACATCCCCCATGGCAATAATGATCACTGAAGAATGCATCAACTGCGGAGCCTGCGAACCGGAATGCCCAAATACCGCTATTTACGAAGGAGGGGCACAGTGGGAATTAGCAGGAAAAACTTACGGTGAAGGCGATGCCGCTCCATCGGGTGCAGCCGGTTTTTTTTCTAATGATTTTTTCTACATCGTTCCCGATAAATGTACTGAATGTGTAGGTTTTCATGATGAACCGCAATGTGCAGCGGTCTGCCCCGTTGATTGCTGTATTCCCGATCCAAATCATGTGGAGGACAAAGAAGCACTATTAGCTAAAAAAGATTACTTAGATGGTTTAGGGAGATAATCCATCGTTAGAGCTGTTTCTCTATTTGAATTCTGCCTTAACAATTATTGCTAAACACTTATTATTTTTTTAAAATAATATTATTTACGATAACGGAAGAATAGCATTTCATAGAAAGGCAAATGAAAAGGGAAACAGCTTTTTTTATAACCACTTTCTCAATTTCTGAAATCTGCAAACAATCATTTTAGAGAAATTGCACTTCTTAATTTCCCATTGTTGAAAAATCTTTCACTGGTGATAATTACATGCCGATGTAAAAGCTTTAATTTTCAACTAAAAATAATTCTATTAAGATTATCTACCATTTTTACTCACTTGGCATAATAATAGAAACGTAAATGTAAAATTTTTACATTTAATTGAACTTACTGAAAACTTGCAGGAGTAAAATTGGCTTACAAAATAACCGAAGAATGTATCAACTGCGGTGCATGTGAACCTGAATGTCCAAATGCTGCTATTTATGAGGGAGGTCATGATTGGGAGTTGGATGGAAAGACTTACGGTGAAAATGATCCGGCACCATCCGGAGCGAACGAATTCTATTCAAATGAATTTTATTATATCGTGCCTGATAAATGTACCGAATGCAAGGGCTACCACGATGAGCCGCAATGTGTATCGGTCTGTCCGGTTGATTGCTGTATTCCGATTTCTTAAAATTTCTGATTGGGTTGCCTTATTCCGGGGTCAGTTAATTAGGGGAAAACAGCAGGGGAGATGTTGTCCTTGTTAATCAGAATAAAAAAAAGGGGAAGTAGAAGGGTATCAATGGATACCCTTCTTGGTTTTAAAAATAGAGTCCTAATGAATTAAATTTTATACAAAATGGTTTTTTTAGAGAGTTTTAGCTCTGTTATTAATAATCATTTTTCCTTTAGTGCTACTACGTAAAAAAAGTTTTTTTTTCAGCAAACATTTTTGTTGCTCTATATACGGTACTTTTGAACTCTCTCTGCCAAAGGCATCCCTTTGGGATAATCTCTCTCTTACAAAGAGAGAGACTTATTACCAATTATGTCTTTACATTTATAATTCTGTCAGAATGTTAAATGTTAAGTTATCTCTGCCAAT
>JAGUYG010000063.1 GCA_020061465.1 Ignavibacteriales bacterium | reverse complement strand
GTGAGATATGAAAACAATAAATTTTTGTAATAATAATGCGTTGAAAAAGAAAGATGATGAATCAACAGAGAATATTATCTCACGCCCTGAAATTATTGGTTTTGTTCTTCCGTGTAATGTTACTTGTGTAAAGTAGTTCTGTTAAATAAAATTTTTAATAAATAAAAAGTTGTTGGTATTGTTCGGCGTTCTTGTTCCCGCCTTCGTTAAAAACTACGGCGGGCAAGCCACGCCTACACTTTTTTTCGGCGGGTAAACTGGGGAGCCGCTTATCGGCAACATCGTTAGGTGTGTTAAGCAATTCTTCAAAAGATAAAAATGTCTGTTGAATACAGTTAACTAATTAGTTATCTTCAATATGTGAAAAGAAAAATATTATTCTATAATAATTACTTCTTAGATTTTTATTCTAAGCAAGATGACAAAACACAAAAGAAAATTGATTTTGTTCTTGACCTTATAAGAAATATTGAAAGAGTTCCAATTAAATTCTTAAAATATCTCGAAGGAACAGATGGATTATATGAAGTTAGAATATTAGCAGTTTCAAAAAATATACGAATATTTAGTTTCTTTGATGAAGGAAATTTAATAATACTATTAAACTGCTTTGTAAAGAAGACTGATAAAACACCGAAAAAGGAAATTGAACAAGGAGTTAAATTGAAGGAAGAATATTTTATTGAAAAAATGAAAAGGAATAGGAAATGAAAAAATTAACATCATTCGAAAGCCATTTAAATAAGAAATATGGAAAGAAAGGAACTTCCAAAAGAGAGAAGTTTGAAACAGAGTCACTTGCATTTAGACTTGGAGAAATGTTAAAAGAGGAAAGGAAAAAAGCTAAGTTAACTCAAGAAGAACTTGCTGATAAAACTGGAACAAAAAAGAGTTATATATCAAGGATAGAAGCTGGGAAAAGTGATATTCAAATTTCAACATTTAGCAGAATAATTGAAATTGGTCTAAATAAAAGAGTAAATATTTCAATTTCATAGTTCAACAAAAACACACCTAACGAGACTGTCGAAAAAGTCATGTTGAACAAAAAATTAACGTAAAAGAGAATACAAAAATGATGGCTTCAATTGAGATCGTGGCGTACAAACCAAATATGGAAGTCGTTTTTTTCCGTTCCGCTTTGTCTTTACTTTTTCGGCAGTCTCAACCAGCGGTTCAAGCTGACTGCTTTTTTCGCACTCGGCTTTTTATCCGAAGGATTCTGCGAACAAGTTTTAGAGTTTAGTGTTCCGTTTATAGTTTCTTGTTCAAAGTTGTTCTTTTAAAAAATATATTTAATAAGTAAAAAATTGTTGGTATTGTTCGGCATTCTTGTTCCCGCCTTCGTTAAAAACTACGGCGGGTAAACTGGGGCGCCGCTTATCGGCAACGTCGTTAGGCACTTTTCAAATTGTTCTTTGATTTATTGAGAAATTAGAAAGAGAGAAGACCTATTCAGCTTTTTTTAATCCATTTAAAATTATTTGGTACATCTGACTCTCATTTCCTGTCATACAGTCAATTGATGCTTGAATAAATAGATTATCTCCATCCTTTATTTTTAATGCTGCTTGATAGTCAATGTATTCATATCCATTGTATGTTGCAATCATATCAAAAAAGAGTCTGATGATTCTGCCATTTAATTCTAGGAATGGATGAAGTGCGATAAGTTCACACATATAGTATGCAATCTTTTTGGCAAATTCTTCTTTGGGATTATCAGAATAATCTTTTAGATAATTTTCTTCTGCTAAATTTCTAAAAATCTCTTTTGAGGTTTGTTCAAGAAATCTTACTTGACAGAATGTTGAATAACCTTTTGAGATATTTACATTTCTATATTTGCCGGCAAAGTCGTAAAGTTTATTGAAAGTCTTTCTGTGGAGTTCTCGAAAATAGGTTTCATCAAAAACGGTTTCCTCTGATAAGTTTTTATGAAAATATTCATATCCCTCTAATAAAAGTTTTCGTTCTTCCTCTTCAAGTTTCTGTAGATTACGAATGTTGAGTTTGTTAATTGGAATGTTAGTGTTTTCGTAATAGATGTAATTCTTGTCTTGGGTGTACTCCGACATTAGTTCTTAGCTTTAGATTTAGTTCTTTTTCGTTGTGTGGTTTTACTATGTTGAATTTTATGTCCTTCAATTTTAGAAGAAATTTCAACAGTCTTTCTTGCTTTATTTAGTGAGAAATTTGGTTTGTTCATATTCATAAACTTGTTTTTATTTTCACCAATATACAAAAAGCACAAAGAAAGTAAAATATAATAAAGTGCCTAACATCTTTAATCTGCCTTCAGCAGACAAGTCAGTAAAAAGTCAATAGAGTAAAAAAGAAAAATAATTTCCTATTCGATCAAGTGATGTAAGAACTCTTTTCCCAAAGGGATTCCTTTGGAAGAAAATTTGATTTACTATATTTTTTTTATTAACCAACAATGAATGCCTTAATATCGGTAAGGCTGCAGAAGGCAAACCAAACCTTCCCGAATCAAGTTCGGGACAGGCTTTTTGGGACTTACCAACACGAAAGTGCAGGCTGTTCCGTGATACGGAACTATTCCAGATATTTTATAGTCCCGACATGTCGGGAGTAGTTTCCTCCCGAAGGGATCCCTATGGGACAATCCAGCGCAGCGATTATCCCCGACAAGTCGGGGTAACCAGTTAGGCGCAGGGGCTTGTAATGCGCGACCATTATAAGGACTTCTTATGTTGAAGCGCTGTGCCTTTGAATTTGTTGTTGGATAAAATTGTGAGCAACGTTTTTCAGGTTTTCCTGTTTAACGATAGCTCCTGAAGAATCAACAGTAGTTAAGTAAGAAGCCCCGACTTGTCGGGGTGAAGATCAATACCTGTGTAATACATTTGATACC
>JAGUYG010000099.1 GCA_020061465.1 Ignavibacteriales bacterium | reverse complement strand
AAAAGACGAAATTAATGCCATCTGCAAATACTATGGTATTAAAGCTGCTGCTTAATTATCGTTAACATGTTATCAATAGTGATTCTCTAAGAGCCTAATCTGCTTATGATTATAATCACTTCCAATTGTCATATACCGGTATTTCAGCGCACCACTTGCGCTAATGCACTTTATAATTCATTTACTTTTAGCATCTTAGAAGTGTAATATCATTTCACATTTACAGAGCCACAAATGATTATTGGTATCGATACATCCGCACTTAATTCCGAGGGCACAGGAACCGGAAGTTATATCAAAAGTTTGTTGAATACTTTAAAAGCAGCAGATCATGATATCATAGAATTTTCTCCGGAGAATAAAAGTTTTGTAAGATTAGTTGCCGGTAATAAATCTTCCGGGAGAGGCATACCAAAACATGTTTATAGATTATTCTATCAAAGCGGCAAAATGATAAATGCCGGCGTGCAGGCAGGTATTTTTCCCGATTATTTTATTGCCAGAGGTTTCACTAAGCCTGCTGCAATTGTAATACACGATTTATCATTCATTACACATCCTCGGTTTTACAATAAAAGATTTATTGCATTTTATACTTATCAATTAAAAGAAACCTTAAAGCATGAACCAATAATCATTACGGTAAGCGATTTAACTAAAAAGCAAATTGTAAAACATCTGAATCAAAAAGCAGAAAATATCCGCATAGTTCAAGGGTATTCCGATTTATGGAAAAGTAATAATAATTCAGCTGCTGTTATCGATAACACCGAATCTTATCTTTTGTATGTAGGGCATGTTGAGCCGCGCAAAAATTTGAAGTTCTTAATTAAAAATTTTCTTGAATGGAAAAAGCAAACAAGATCGAATCTTAAATTATATGTTGCCGGAAGAGTGTGGATTGTATCAAAAGAAATTAAACGAATGCTGAAAGAATATTCCGGGCATCCCGAGATTCGATTTTTTAACTACGTTGAAGAATCGGAATTAATCGCGCTGTATAAAAATGCTTCCGGATTTGTTCATACAAGTTTAGTTGAAGGTTTTTGTTTCCCAATTATTGAAGCAATGGACTTTGGATTGCCTATACTATGTTCTGAAGAAACGCCTGCTGCAAATAATTTTGATGAATCTGTTGTAAGAATAAATCCGTATAATGATCAAAGTATGATAGCCGGATTAAATGAATTGAATACATTGATTCAGACCAAAAGTAGAATTGAATACCGGTTAGATTATTCTTCTGCTTTGATGAGAGAGCAATTGGAAATCGTCTTGGATAAATTGAAGAAGAAAGTATTTGTCGATTTCTATTTTAACCAGCCTGCTTCCGTTGTGAACAATGCTGTTGAAAAAACGCTGCTGTATTCAAGTCTTTTTAACGGCGGACTTAGCTTTGATGAATTAAATAGAAATTTGTTCGATATAAAATGCAGTCCCCGGCAGCTCTCTACGGCAATAAATTTGTTGTTAGGTGAAAACAAGATAATTAACCTTGAGGGAAATCTTAAACTAAACTTACCGTATTCCATTATTTATGAAAAGCGATCAAAGAAATTATCACACCGCAAAGCCGGAATAATTCTCAACTTCATCTCAAAAATTCCGTTTATCTCAATGATTGCTTTCAGCGGCGGTACGGCACATTACGGCATTACCGAACATGACGATATTGATTTATTTATAATAACTAAACCTTACATGCTTTATATCGTTTATTCGATAATTCATTTAGGATCATTATTGTTAGGCATAAGAAAAGAACTTTGTGCGAATTTTTTAGTAGATGAAAATTCTTTGGACATTGAAGGAATAAAAGATTTTTTTGTTGCTCATCAAATCATTTCATTAATCCCTTTTAAGAATAAAGAAATGCTTAACTATTTTATGCTGCGAAACTCATGGGTAAAAGAATTTTTCCCTAATGTTGAGATAAGCTCCAAAGTATATCCTGTTTCCTCAAAATTTTTTGTGGTATTCCGTCCATTCAATCTTTTGTTAGGTCTCTTGTATAAATTGAAATACGGAAGGATTGCTAAACGTTTACTTTCATCATCGGTTATAGTTAAAGAGCATTACTTAAAGCTGCATACAAATGATCATCGAAACAAAATAGTAAGTAGATTTATTCGCGAATGTGAGAATTACCAAAACGCATGCAATATGATTCATGAATCCGAAAAAGATGAGTTGTTTGATTACTCAAATTCAGAACTTGAACGGTTATAAATAAAATAAGAAATAAAGCTGCCGGCAGGAAAGATGAAAATTTTATTAGTTCAGTCATACTTTAGAGTTCTTGATCCAAAAGAATTAGAACGGCAAATGCCTTACCCTCCTTTGGGCAGCATTTATGCGGCTACTTTGCTTAAAGCTTTGAATCTCGAAATTATTTTTTTTGATTCAATGTTAGCTGAAAGTACAGACGAAGCGCATAAAAAAATAATTGAGCACAAACCCGATGTTCTTTTGATTTATGACGATGAATTTAATTATCTAACAAAAATGTGCCTTTCGAACATGAGACATGCCGCATTGAGTTTCATATCAACGGCAAAGAAGTTAAACATACCGGTAATAGTTTATAGTTCCGATGCAACGGATTTTCCGCAGCCATATCTGAATGCCGGTTGCGATGCCATTATTTACGGAGAAGGAGAGATCACTTTAATTGAAATAATGAGGACACTTGATGCGGGGGAGTTTGAAGTAAGAAAACATGACATCGACGGGATAAAATTTTTAAGCGGCAGCAAGATAAAAATAAATTCAAGCAGAAAATTAATTGAGAATTTAGACACGCTTCCGTTTCCGGATTATTCATTTATCGATATGGATAGATATAAAGAAATCTGGTTGTCTCACCATGGATATTTTTCATTAAATATTTCTACTACACGAGGGTGTCCCTACCGTTGCAACTGGTGCGCGAAACCGCTATACGGAAAATCTTATAAATCGCGCTCTGTTAAAAATGTTGTTAATCAAATTAAATTGTTAAAAGAAGAATATTCAATAGACCATCTATGGATAACTGATGACATATTCGGATTAAAGCCAGGATGGATTTCGGATTTTGCAGAAGAATGTAAAAAACAAAATATCATCGTTCCGTATAAATGTCTTTCACGTCCCGATTTATTGCTTAGAGGCAGCACAATTGAGGACTTAAAAAATTCCGGCTGCAAAACAATTTGGATTGGCGCCGAATCGGGAAGCCAAAAAATATTAGATGCTATGGATAAAGGCACAACCATCGAACAAATTTATATCGCATCTGAATCAGCCGCTAGATACGGAATTGAAATTGCATTCTTTATTCAATTCGGATATCCGGGTGAAGTGTGGGAAGATATTCTTCTAACACGAAAGATGATACGTGAGTGTCTGCCGGCTGACATCGGAATCTCGGTTTCTTATCCCCTGCCCGGGACTAAATTTCATGATAGAATCAAAGAGGAACTAAAAGAAAAGCAGAATTGGATTGACTCCGACGATCTCGACTTGATGTTTAGAGGTTCGTATGAACGATCATTTTATAAATTACTTCATCGTTTTGTTCATGCAGAATATAGAATGGTCAAAATCTTTAAGGAGAGAAAATTTGGACGTCTTTCGCATTTCATATATTATCTTTTCAAGTTCATTTACTTCAGGATTAAATTACAATTTTATCTTAAATTCGAAAACTTTCAAGCGGCTGCGGAAGCAAGATGAACAAAGTAGATTTTAAAAAGATCGACATCGGTTTTGGACGAATGGCAGAGATTTATGATGCCAATGAAATAGATAATAATGTAATTAAAATTATGAGAACAAAATTCCGTTCCCTTGTTATTGATACTTTTCCACCGCCGGCACAAATGCTTGAGATAAACTGCGGAAGCGGATTGGATGCGCATTATTTTGCCGGTAAGGGTTATAATGTTCTTGCAACCGATATTTCCGAAGAGATGATTAATAGTGCTGTCCGAAAGTCACATCTATCTAATCTTCAATTTGCAAAATTGAATTATAATGAGTTAGAGAAAATGAATGGTGCAAAATTCCACTGTATAATCTCCAACTTTGGCGGATTGAATTGTACCGATAATATTTTCCCGATGTCAAAGAAGATTTCTGATTTATTGTATCACGGCGGCTGCTTTATTGCAGCAATTATGCCCCGATTTTTTTTGTGGGAGTTTCTTCTCCTTTTTAAAGGTGAATTTAAGCGTGCATTAAGAAGAATAAAACCTGGAGGTACTTATGCTAATATCGGAGGCGAAAAAATCTTCGTTCGATATTATTCCCCGCGATATGTAATTAAGGCATTTAATAAAGAATTTTATCCGGTTAAGACGAATGCCCTCCGGATTTTGGCTCCGTCTTCTATTGCAGATGATTGGTATTCAAAATTTCCTAAGCTAAGCAAATTGTTAGAGCGCATCGATAATTTATTAGAAGATTTTTATCCGGCTGCATTTATGTGCGATTATTACATTCTCGTTCTTAAAAAGAAATCAACTTCTTCCGCTGTAGATTAGATTGCAATATTCTACTCTATAAAATTAAGAGATAAATTTTTGAAAAAATTGATTATAATTTGCTTCATCAGCCTGGCTTTTATTATTGGATTCTTGTTTTTCAACACACAGTTGTATTATCTGTTTTCCAGAAAAAATTTGACCGTAGTTGAAAAAGAAGAACTTTTTTCGCTTGGGAAAAAATCTCTTTTATCTAACGACGTACCCGTATCGGCATTGATAATTTACGACGGTCAAATTATCGGCAAAGGCTTTAATACAGTTTTGGCTGATTCAAATGCAGCCGGTCATGCAGAAATAAATGCAATTACAAACGCAGTTAAAAACTTGGGGTGGGAAAATTTTTTTAATCTCGACAGAGAAAAGCTTCTATTAATAAGCACTTTTGAACCATGCCCTATGTGCATCGGGGCCATACAAGAATATAAAATTAAACATGTTAATTTTATTAAAGAGAAATCCATCGGTTATTGGTTAAAGAACCGTTTAGGGAATTTCTTATATGAGCAGAACAAAAGGAAGATAAGCAGCGACATTCAAGATTCACTTTTCTTGCTGCATCCTGCTTACAAGAGTGATTAATGGCAATATGCATCGTTCCAAGCTGTAATCAATTCTGCATTTTAACTCAGAAAAGGAAATAATATATTTAAGTCAATTTTTATATGAAGAAATTTAGCGAACTTAAATTTAGAACACACGAAACTTTAACATTCTTAGCTGCAGAGAAAAATTATAATAGACAAGTCATTTTTAAAGTAGAAAAAATTCGATTTTTATGTTTGAATCTATCGGTCACTTAAAAAAATATTGTAACAGTCTGACCCGTTATTCCCGCTATAAAACCCGTGAAGTGAAAATTGGCGATATCCCTTTAGGGTCTGATAACCCAATCCGCATTCAATCCATGACAACAACCAATACTATGGATACAATTGCTACGGTTGAACAAACAATCCGGATGGTAAATGCAGGCTGCGAATATGTTCGCATAACAGCCCCAAGTAAGCTGGAAGCCGAAAATCTTGCGGAAATAAAAAAGGAATTACAAAAAAGAGGATATAACGTTCCGCTGATAGCCGATATTCATTTTACTCCAAATGCTGCCGAAGTAGCTGCCAGAATGGTTGAGAAGGTGCGGGTTAATCCCGGAAATTACGCAGACCGCAAAAAGTTTCAGATTATCGAATATGACGATTTGCAATACGAAGCCGAGCTTGAAAGAATCCGGCAAAAATTTTCCCCGCTGGTTAAAATCTGTAAAGAGTACGGTACGGCAATGCGAATTGGAACAAATCATGGTTCTTTATCCGATAGAATAATGAGCCGGTATGGCGATACTCCGCTTGGAATGGTTGAATCGGCTTTAGAGTTCGTTCGAATTTGCGAAGAGCTTAACTATTACGATATTATCTTGTCGATGAAAGCCAGCAATCCTCAAATAATGATTCAAGCGTATCGATTATTGATTTCAAAGATGGAAGAAGAAGAGATGAACTATCCCTTACATTTAGGCGTAACAGAAGCCGGAGGCGGAGAGGATGGGAGAATTAAATCGGCTATGGGAATAGGGACTTTACTTGAAGATGGTTTGGGAGATACAATCAGAGTATCGCTTACAGAAGATCCTGAATTTGAAGCACCTGTGGCAATACAAATAGCCGAACGATATAAAAACCGGGAAAACCATCAGCCAATTCCGGATATTGAAATTAATCCTCTCGATCCTTTTTCGTATAATAAAAGAGTTTCACGCGAAGTGTCTAATATAGGAGGCGGAAATGTTACCAAAGTTGTTGCAGATTATGGTGACAGACCGGTTAACAACCATGCCGATCTTGAAGATATAGGTTATCAATATTTTCCGGAAACTGACAAATGGAATATCTCAGACAGTGCAGCAGATTTTATTTATCTTGGAAAGAATCCACCGCCCTTTGAATTGCCGAATGGATTGATGCCTGTTTATGATTTTGAATATTGGCAGCACAGAAAATTATTAACCGCAATTCCTTTACTTACTTTAAGAGATTATTTAGAAAATGATTTACCTCCGGATGCTGTCAAGTTTGTTACTATAAAATCATCAGATTTTTCTGTGAGAGTATTTGATAAAATTAAATCTGATAGAAATGCTGTGATCACTGTAGATACAAAAAATGAACACGGAATGGCTGACCAGCGCCGCATCTTTTTTGAGCTTTTGGCTAAAAAGATTAACAATCCTGTGATAATCAGAAGACAGTATAACTCATTAACAGAAGATCGGCTTAGATTATATCCCTCAACAGATTTTGGAGCGTTATTAATTGACGGTTTGGGCGATGGAGTTTGGTTTAAAGCAGATAAGGTGATTAATATCTCTGAGGAAAATCAAGAAGCTATCCCCCGGGGTAAATATATCCGTAGATTTCAAAATAAAACCGTGACGAAAGAAAAAATTATAAATCGTATATTATTCGGAATTCTTCAAGCGGCAAGAGTACGAATCTCCAAAACCGAATATATTGCATGTCCTTCCTGCGGCAGAACTTTGTTCGATTTGCAAGAAACTACTGAAATGATACGGCGGCGAACAGAACATCTTAAAGGAGTCAAAATTGCAATAATGGGCTGTATTGTTAATGGACCAGGAGAGATGGCGGATGCAGATTATGGTTATGTGGGTTCCGGGATTGGAAAGATAACGTTATATAAAGGAAAAGACATTATAAATAGAAATATTGCTGCCGAGCACGCGGTTGATGCTTTAATAAATTTGATAAAAGAGGATAATAGGTGGATGGAAGCTAAATGAGAATTTTGTTGTTATTCCAATCACAAGGGCAAAAGGCAAAAAATTATTTTTTGGGGTGATTGGCTCGGTCATTGCGATTTTTAAGATTATGATATATATTTGCACACTTATTATGGGCACGATTAAAATAGAAGTTTTAATATTTTTTAAGTATTTCTACAGTAGCAGCGCACAGCGGCTTCTCAAACTAAAATTGTAAAATGCACTTCTCTTCCGAAGTGCATTTTTTTTTTGATATGACCGGAAAAGTTATAATAAAATATTTGGAAAATTGGGCGCCGAAGGAGATTGCCTGGCAAAAAGATAATCCTGGAATTCAAGTTGGTTCCACCGAAGTTAAAATTAAAAACATACTTCTTGCACTTGACTTAACAGAAAAAGTATTGGATGAAGCAATTAAATTGAACTGTAATTTTATCATAACTCACCACCCGTTTCTTTTCTATCCGGTAAAGAATATTGATACTACACATGATAACATTTCTAAGCTAATCGAGCGGTTGATAAAAAACGATATAACAGTGTATTCAGCTCATACAAATTTCGATTTCACGTTTGAGGGAGTTAGTTTTGAGTTGGCTAAGACGCTTAAACTACACAATATAAGGTTTCTCAAAAATCTTAAATCAAATCAATTTAAGCTTGTAATCTTCACTCCCGAAAACCATTTAGAAAAAGTAGCCGGTGCCGTTTTTGAGTTCGGCGGCGGCAAAATTGGCAATTATACTAATTGCAGCTTTAGAACTTTGGGTACAGGAACATTCAAAGGTTCGGAACTTTCAAAGCCCGCAATCGGACAAAAAGGAAATTTTGAATCTGTCGCTGAAGTAAAGCTCGAAATTATAATCGATTCATGGAGATTAAAGGACACATTATCAGCAGTAAAAAAAGTTCATCCCTACGAGGAAGTAGCTTACGATGTTTATCCTTTAGAAAATGAAAATGTAAATTATGGTGCCGGCGCTATCGGTATCCTTCAATCTCCGATGACACAAGGAGAATTTTTAAAGCATACGGCAAACTGTCTTAAAATCAAAAATTTCCGTTACGCACCGGGTAAAAAAGGTAAAATAAAAACTGCAGCCGTTTGCGGCGGTTCCGGAGGGGAATTATTAACAGAAGCTATTTCTCAAGCCGCTGATGCTTTTATAACTGCCGATATTAAATATCACGATTTCCATTCCGCTGCAGGTAAAATTCTCTTTATAGATGCAGGACACTACGAAACCGAAATAGTAGCGCTTAATCAAATAGAAACCCGATTAAAGAAAATACTAGATAATACCGGAGTAAAAGTTTTTAAGTTTAAGGGAAATACAAACCCAATTTTATTTTATAACAATTAGGAGCAAATAAGAATTGTATAATAGACTAAAAACATTGTATGAGTTACAAAAAATTGATGACCAGCTTGATGAACTTGAAGAACTTCGGGGTGATTTGCCTAATGCAGTCGAATCTCTCGAAAGTAAAATAAATCAGTTAAAAGAGGATGTGACCTCTAAAGAAAAAGAACGGGCGGAATCGCTCAAGAAACGACAGGAAAATGAAGAAGAAATAGAGCGGTTGAGAGCTAACCAACAAAGATTTAAGGCTCAGCTTTACCAGGTTCGAAACAATAAAGAATATGATGCACTTACTAAAGAAATTGACCACACCGAAGAACAGATTTCTAAATTCGAACAGCAAAACGATTCCCTGGCAGATCTAAGCAAGAGGCTTGCCGATGACATTGAGACCATTAAACCTCAATTAAACGAATTGAAAGAAGAATTAAAGGTGAAGCAAGCTGATCTTAAAGAAATAATAAAAGCAAATGAAAAAGAAGAAGTAAAGCTTAGAGAGCTGCGAAAAAATATTCTTGATCAAACAAAGAAACCGGATTATTCGGCATATATGAGAATCCGTAAAGCCAAGAAAGGCAAAGCAGTTGCAACTATAAGAAGATCGGCTTGTTCGGGCTGCCATAATATTGTTCCGCCGCAAAGACAATTGGAAATAAGACGAAATAACCGCCTCTTCTTCTGTGAGTATTGCGGCAGGATTTTAGTTTCGACTGAAATAGCCGAAAATGTAACCGAATAGTTAAGCTAAGATTAAGAGTTTATCTTAATCACTGAAATAACGCACCAGAATCCGAGCACTATTGTGCAGTGGGATTATGCAATCCAAGCAATCTTACTTGGATTTTACATAAAAATAGCGTGACTTTTCTGAGCCATTTAGTTCATTAAATTGTTTTTAAAATTTCCGGTTAATATTGTCGATATAGCTATCCAGGTATTTAATTCGGCATTACAAGCCGCTAAGCACATCGGTAACTCAATTCCTTTCTGCTAATCTCCACATAAAAGGAATTATTATTTCATTCCTAACAAATTCGAAATGATTATAATTGAAGATCATTTAAAAAACTTTTTCTGAAAGATTTTGTCAACAATTGAACTTTGGTTGGAAAAATATTTTCGTTTTTTACCATTTCAACAATTATTTACGATTTTCCCAAAAAAATTCATTTAATCAGTTGTAATAAGTTGTCTATTTAACTTTTTCTGCTGTTTTAAGAAACGGATTTTATTATATTTACGCACAAGTTGTAAAGTATTGTAAAGCGGATGTTTAAAGGAATAATCGTCATTCGAACTAAGATATTGATTAAAGTATTTTCAGGGGAAGAAATTACGGGAACAGAAGGATTTACTCATTGTATAGATTAAAACAATGGGGAATGACGAAATTCGCACATTGAATCATCCAAAATTAAAATAGTAATTGGCAAAATTGTATGCTGAATTTTTCAGTATATAATTTATATCGAGAGAATAAAGAATAGTTCATACCGGGCAATTGCTCCCCGACTTATCGGAGGGAGGAAAGTCCGAACTTCACAGAGCAGGGTGCCGGATAACACCCGGGGTTCCGAAAATATCGGAATACGGAAAGTGCCACAGAAAAAACACAGTCCCGACATTAAGTCGGGATAAAGGTGAAAAGGCAGGGTAAGAGCCTACCGCGGTAATGGTAACATTGCCGGTCCTAAAATAGGATTATTCCACACAAGGAATAACAAGGTAAACCCCACCCGAAGCAAGGTCAAATAGGGAAGTTTTTTCCGGTATACCGGAAACGAAGTTGCTCGCTTCGAATTACTTTCGGGTAGACCGCTGGAATTTCGGAGTAATCCGGAATCAAGACAAATAATTGCCGTCTCGATTTATTTCGGGGTTACAGAATTCGGCTTACAGGTATGAACTATTCGTTTTGTTCTTTCAATTATTTATCCCCGGAATTTTTATGATCCAAAAAAAATGGAAAATAAGAGAAATTGAAGAAGATAATTACATCGTTAAATCTTTAGCCGATACACTAAACATCTCGGATGTTCTTGCAAAACTGCTGATCTTTCGAGGTATCAAAAACTTCTCTCAAGCAAAACAATTCTTCAGACCAACTATCGATTCGCTTTACGATCCCTTTCTGATGGACGGTATGGAAGCCGCTACTTACCGCGTGATTAAGGCTATTACCGAAAACCAGCGTATATGCATCTACGGCGACTACGATGTAGACGGCACCTGTTCAACTGCTTTAGTTTTTCTATTCTTAAAACAGCTCGATGCCAATGTTGAATTCTACATTCCTAAAAGACTTACCGAGGGCTATGGTCTATCCAAATCGGGATTAGATCACATTCGTGATATTGGTGCAGATTTGTTAATCTCAGTAGACTGCGGGATTACTGCCATTGACGAAATTGAATATGCAAAAGAGTTGGGCATTGATACAATCATTTGCGATCATCATCAACCAAAAGATGAAATTCCCGATGCCTATGCAGTGCTTGACCCGCTGAAACCGGGCTGCAAATATCCCTTTCAATTTCTCTCAGGTGCCGGGGTTGCATTTAAATTGATTCAGGGCGTCGCCGAACGAATAGGGAAAAGAGAACTTCCTTTACAGTACATGGATCTCGTAGCCCTAGCAGGTGCGGCAGATATCGTTCCACTGATTGACGAAAATAGAATCCTGGTAAAAGAAGGTTTGAACATAATTAATACAAATCCCAGGCCCGGAATCAAAGCATTAATTCAAACCAGCAACATGCAGTTAGGCAATCTTACATCGGGTCAGGTAGTTTTCACTATTGCACCAAGAATCAATGCAGTCGGAAGGCTTGGAGATGCTGAAAGAGCTGTTGAACTGCTTATTACAATTAATTATATAGAAGCATTACAAATGGCACAAGTGCTTGAATCGGAAAATTATGAACGTAGAAAAATTGACGAAGACACTTTCGGCGACGCACTTGAAATAGTTGAAAGTTCTTTAGACCTCACCGAAGATCTCGCAATAATACTTCATCAGGAAAAATGGCACCCCGGAGTTATAGGAATCGTCGCTTCCAGACTTGTAGAAAAATATTACCGTCCCACAATTATGTTAACTACTGTTGACGGTGTGGCAAAAGGTTCTGCGAGAAGCGTTTCTAATTTTAATATTTATGATGCGCTAAAAAAATGCGAAGACCTTCTAATACATTTTGGCGGGCATCAAGCTGCGGCAGGTCTCGCAGTTGAATTAGAAAAGATTGAGGAGTTTCGTTCAAAATTTAACCGGGTGGTTAAAGAAAGTATTAATGGCGAAGACCTTCTTCCCGAAATAGTAATCGATTCTAAAATTAAATTTTCGGAAATTACTCCAAAGTTTATGAAGGTTATCGATCAGTTTGCACCGTTCGGTCCGGGGAATATGCGTCCTGTTTTTCTTACCGAAAATGTGTTTGTATCAAATACACCGAGAGTAGTTGGGAATAATCATCTAATTGCAACTCTCAAACAGGATGGTTCAGATAAAGTTTTTGACTGTATAGGCTTTAACATGGGAACATTCTGCGATGCTATAGCAAATCCTAATCACCCAATAGATGTAGTTTATACCATAGATAAAACCGCACGTGAAGGAAGAGTTTTTCCGCAGTTAAAATTTAAGGACATAAAAATCAGAGAAATTAATCAGGAGTCTTAATGTCAGGACACTCAAAGTGGGCAACCATCAAACGTAAAAAAGCAGCGGTTGATGCAAAAAGAGGAAAAATATTTACAAAACTAATCAAAGAAATAACAATTGCTGCCAGAGAGGGCGGAGGCGACCCTGACGGTAACCCGCGCTTAAGGCTTGCTGTAGATAATGCCAAAGCAGCCAACATGCCGCAGGATAATATCGAACGGGCAATTAAAAAAGCTACCGGTGAGCTTGAAGGCGTTACATATCACGAATTGATTTATGAAGGTTATGGACCAGCCGGAGTTGCAGTGCTGGTTGAAGTAGCCACCGATAATAAGAATAGAACGGTTGCCGAGGTAAGGCACGTATTCAGTAAACATAACGGCAGTTTGGGAGAAAGCGGTTCGGTTGCCTGGATGTTCGATAGAAAAGGAATAATTACGCTGTCTTCTCAAGGAAAAACTGAAGACGAGATCTTAGAAATAATTCTTGATGCCGGAGCCGATGATTTGCAAACAGAAGATGATTTCTTCGAAGTTCAAACATCGCTCGAAGCATTCGACCCGGTTAGAAAAAGCTTGAGCGAAAAGAACTTACAAATAGAAAATGCTTCTTTGCAGTGGATAGCAAAAAATTTGGTGCCTATGCGCGGCGAAGAATCGGAAAAGCTAATGAAGTTGATAGAGTCTCTTGAAGACCTTGACGACGTTCAGAACGTATTTTCAAATGCCGATTTTGAAGATATTCCTACCCGGACAGCTTAAAAATAATTTAGGATTATCAATTTAATCTCCCTTTTTTAAGAGATAATATTTATCCAAAAGAATCTTCTTGATGATAATAATAGGAGTTGACCCCGGAACAGTTTATACTGGTTTTGGAATAATAAACCAATCGAGAAACACTCTCATAAAAGTTTCGAGTGGAATTGTAAAGCTGCCACCCTCCAAATCGCTTTCGTTAAAACTTGAAATCATTTATGCCGAGCTTGATAAGCTGCTGAAAAAATATAAGCCCTCCGAATTTGCTATCGAAACAGCCTTTTACGGAAAGAATGTTCAGTCTGCCATGAAAATAGGGTATGCCCGCGGGGTTTCGATATTAGCCGCAGTGCATCATGGAATTCCGGTTAGTGAATATTCACCAAGAGAAATAAAGAAAGCTGTGGTCGGAAGCGGAGCCGCTTCCAAAGAACAAGTGGGGTATATGATCAGAACACTACTCAAACTTGACAACGAAAAAATGCGGTATGATGAAACCGATGCTTTAGCAGTTGCACTCTGTCATGCTTTTAAGTTAAAATCACCGTCGAAAAAAAGTTCGGATTGGAAGGCATATATTGAAGCGTTTCCGGAGAAGGTTATAAGAATGTGATTAAATGGCGGTTACCTTGTAATATCTGTTGATATTCATGGTCGTTCACAGTCACTGATAGTCATTCATGGTCATTGATAGTCATTCATAGTCATTGTGAATTCGATTATTTAATTGAAGAATTGTTATTTAAGTTAGTTTTTGTATTTAAATCTAATTGTTAATTATATATTCCTAATTAATTATGATAGGTTATTTAACAGGCAGGTTAATTTCGGTAAAACCGACAAGTCTAACGCTTGATGTTAACGGTGTTGGTTACGTGGTGAGTATATCAATCAATACCTTTGAAAAATTGAACGGCAAGGAATCGGCATCGCTGTTTATTCACACACATGTTAGAGAAGATGCGATTTCTCTTTACGGTTTTGCCGCAGAAGCTGAAAAAGAAATGTTTGAATTGCTTATTTCCATCAGCGGTATCGGACCTAAAATGGGACTAAGCATTTTATCCGGTATAAGCGTTGATGAGTTAAAGCATGCTATTGCTTCTTCGGATGTTTCAAGAATTATTGCAGTGCCGGGAGTAGGACGAAAAACTGCAGAGCGATTGATGCTCGAACTGAAATCCAAAGTTGAATCAATTTCAGTCGAAGGAGAAGCCGCCGGTCCATTCGATATAAAGAATGAGGCTGTTGCTGCACTCATTACGCTTGGTTATAACTCAAAAGTTGCCGAGAAGGTGGTAAGAGATGTGCTGAGCACTTCGCCTAAATTATCGATTGAGGATTTAATAAGACGTGCATTGAGTTTGTTGAATGTATGATTGATTGTGAAGATAAACTTTTCAATTCTGTCAAGGCTGCAGGTTAAATTATTCTAATCCCTGTCCTCAAAATTTCGGCTACAAAGGGATCGTCTTCGGTAAAGTCTTCGGTTTTGAAAGGATGGATCTGGAAATCTGTCGTTGTTTTTAGTAAATACTTATTAATTTTCTTTTTATCAAAAAATCTACTCCCTGCAAAATCATCAGATACTAAAGCTAAATCAATATCACTGTATTCATGTGCTTTGCCCTTGGCATAGGAACCAAATAAATAAACTCCCTTTAAATTTATTTCGATGGAAATCAAGCGAATAAGTTTTGAGATTAATTCATTTAAGTTTTTTTGAGAGTACATTGTAATAATTCATTATTTTGTTAAAATATTCCTCTGCAAACTCGCGTGTACATTTTTTATGAAAATCCATTTTGTAATCCGGGTATCTTGTCTCCAGATTAAAATCATTAACCTCTAAAAGAAATTCCTTTTCCGGGTCACTTAAGACAAGTTGTGCTTCATCTGATAATTTTACCAAATCATGGATCTTTGGTGGGATGTTATTAATATTATTTTTTACCCACAAAGCCTTCGAAATCTTTTCTAAAGCCAGATGACCGATAAACAACGCCCAATCATAACTGCCAGCATTAAAGATATTTTGCATCGCCTTTATATCGTGCTCGGCGGTTTTAATCCAATAGTCTATATGTTCTTCCTTAGTCAAAATACCTTCATTAAAATTTTTATTCTGTTTTAATTTATAAAATCTAAACGATATTTTCATCACTAAATGACGTTACAATGTAATTTCCCAACATTTTCAATTTCGGCATTTATTGTATCGCCTCTGTTTACTTTACCTACGCCGGCAGGTGTACCGGTAAATATTAGATCGCCTTCTTCAATCGTCATCATTGATGAAATATATTCAACTATTTCAACAGGCTTAAATATCATTTTATTAAGTTTCTCTTTCTGGCGAACTGTTCCATTCACACTTAAAGATATCTCCTCATCCAAAGTAAGCGTATAATCTTTTTTTAATATCACTTCTGAAATTACCGCCGAGGTATCAAAACACTTTGAAACTGTCCATGGATTTCCTTTCTTCTTCAATTCATTTTGAAGATCGCGCAGAGTCATATCCAAACCGACCGCATAACCGGCTATAACATCTTCCGCAAGTTTTTTATCTGCATCTTTAATTGTTTTGCCGATAAGCAGTACAAGCTCAACCTCGTGATGCATTTCATTTGAAAAGGAAGGATGAATTACATCCTCTCCCGATTGAATTAATGAAGAAGATGGTTTGAGAAAAAGTACCGGCTTCTCTGGAATTTCATGTCCGAGTTCTTTTGCATGTTCGGCATAGTTTCTTCCGATACAAATTATTTTTCCTGCAGGAATTTGAAAGGGCAGGTTTTTTATTTTTATATTCTTCATATTAATTGAGACAAATGTTTTAATGATTTTAAGTTTATGACTCAAATATATAAGAATCTTTAATTTCTTCTTCGGCGGTTAGCAAATATTCTTTCCGAGACTTGGCTCCTGCTTTTAGCATTGCTGCTTTATTTTTTGAAAGTAGTGTTCTCTCATAGATACGGAAAGATATCTGTCTATCAAGCTGGCGATCAAATCAGTCGTTTCGCAGAGCTTCATATTCATAAAATTCTCTAGCGCCCAAGTCATTTATTTAAAGCAAACGAATATGGTGTGAACATGGTAAAAGAAAGTAGTTTGCACTATCCGAAAAACTTGATTTTCCAGACAGTGTATGGAAGAAGTCACTTTCAACGTTACTCCTCGAAATGTTATATATGATTCCTGGAACACTTTCTCGGAAATAATCTTAATAACGTAGTAAAAAAAATCAAATTAATAACTCATGTTACGCAGGAAAGTTCGGAACGTAGAGATGACATCTTTTACTTAGAAAACGATTTTGCGCTAAAACAGCATCCTCACTCAAATATTGGTGATTTTT
>JAGUYG010000014.1 GCA_020061465.1 Ignavibacteriales bacterium | reverse complement strand
CGGAACAATGCGTAAGAATATAGAAATCGGAGACTATGTTAAAATAGTTTTAAAGCAAAATCAGCGGACAGGCAGACTTACTGATGGATATGTGAAAGAAATCCTCACTAAATTTCCTGAACATCAGCAGGGGATAAAAGTCCTGCTCGAAACCGGTGAAATAGGACGTGTGAAAGAAATCTATAAAGAGTTGTTGTAAAATAAACAGCATCATTTATCCTCTGCGAGGATAATAAGATTGGGTGGTTTCATTTCTATGACAATAATTAAATATCTACAATGTTTAATCTACGACCTCGTAAAGGTCAAATTATTGTAGTAGTAGTTCTCCATATTCAATTCAAAATCCTAGTAGAGGATTTATAAAAATATATTTCTTATCTGATTTTCTAATTATCCCGCAATAGAAATTGAATTTAAATCAAATTTTACGCAATATTACGTAAAGGATTTTGTTGTTCACAATTCATAAAATGGAAATACTCATACAAAATAATTATAACATTGTCCATCTTACAGACGGGAAATTAATAAAGGAAGCTGCCAAAATTATTAACGACCGACAGGCTGACGGAGTTAATTATAATTTCATAAAAAACTTTCCTGCTGACATAGACGAAATAAAATTAGCGTTATCAGGGCACGAATGATTATATTTTATTCTTTGAGAAATTAACTTTTGCAATTATGAAACTTGCATACATCGGAACGTATCCGCCGCGGGAGTGCGGCATCGGTATTTTTACCAGGAACCTTTACAGATCCATGAGAGCGAATAACGGAACGGCAAAGGACCCGGTTGAAGGTTTTGTTGTCGCGATGAACGATCATGAACAAACCTTTAATTATCCGGAAGAAGTAAACCTTACCATCAGGCAGGAACATCAGCGCGACTATCTGGAAGCGGTGAAATTTATCAATCTCAGCGGCGCCGACGTATGTATACTTGAACATGAATTCGGGATATTCGGCGGGCAAAGCGGTATATATATCCTTCCGCTGCTTCACCGGCTTGAAATGCCGCTGATCGTAACCCTTCACACCATTCTGAAATCGCCGTCGTACAATGAAAAGGCAGTATTGCAGGAAATATGTAAAATGGCTCATAAGATCGTTGTAATGAGTCATAAAGCCATTGAATTTCTTACCGGCATCTATGATGTGGATAAAGAGAAAATTGCTTTTATCGAGCACGGCGTGCCGGATATTCAATTTGATCAGGAGCAATCCAAAAAGGAATTTAAACTCGAAAACAAAAAATTATTACTCACATTCGGAATCCTGAGCCGGAATAAAGGGATTGAAACAGTCATTAAAGCATTGCCCGAAGTTATTGAAAAATATCCCGAGGTTTTATATATGGTTTTGGGTAAAACCCATCCGAATGTTCTTCGCCATTCCGGCGAAGAATACCGTAATTATCTTCATCGTTTGGTTAAAAGTCTTAACCTTGACGATCACGTTTTTTTCATCAATGAGTTTATTAACCAAAAAGAATTATTTAAATATTTATCCGCATCCGATATTTACATTACGCCCTATCTGAATGAAGCGCAGATCACCAGCGGCACACTTTCATATGCAGTAGGAGTGGGTTCGGCTGTCGTTTCGACGCCCTACTGGCATGCCTCCGAATTACTGGCCGATGGAAGAGGCAGGTTTTTTAACTTTAACGATTCAGAGGAGCTTTCAAAGATATTCATGGATTTGCTGGATAATCCCGAAGTGTTGAAAGAACTCCGGAAAAAAGCATATAAGTACGGCAAAACAATAACATGGCCGAAGTCGGGTAGTAAATACGTTGCGCTTGTCGAACAAATTCTTGCCGCTAAACCGGAAGTATCGGTGAAAAATGAAACCTCCATCGATCCGCTTATTTTACCGCCGTTTTCCCTGGATCATATTAAACGCCTGACCGACGATACGGGAATTATTCAGCATGCAAAATTCGGGATTCCTAACCTGAAGGAAGGTTACTGTCTTGATGATAATGCACGAGCGCTGCTTATGGTGCTCATGGCATACCGGCAAACTAAGGATGAGCGTGCGCTTAATTTAGCTCCTATATATCTGAGCTATGTCCATTATATGCAAAACAAGGACGGGACATTCAGAAATTTTCTCAGTTTTAGCCGGAACTTTCTCGATGAGACAGGATCGGAAGATTCGTTCGGAAGAACCATCTGGGCGCTCGGGTATCTGCTGGCTAATGCGCCGAACGATGCTTATTACCAAACCGGAAAATTAATTTTCTTCGATGCATCTCCGAACTTCGAAAAACTTCAGTCTATCAGGGGTATTGCCAATGCAATGCTGGGTATCAGCTATTACCTCAGAAGCAACCCTTCGGATGATTCAATGACGGAACGATTAAGAAATCTTGCCGGAAAGTTGATCAAACAGTATGAAGATAACAGTTCTTCAAGCTGGAAATGGTTCGAACGGTTATTGGCTTATGATAACGGTATTTTACCGCTCGCGCTTTTACATTCGGCCGATGTATTGAACGATGATAAAATAACCGGGATTGCGTTGGAAACTATGAACTTCCTGACGGGCATTACACTTAAGGATGGTTATTTATCAATCGTTGGTAATGAAAAATGGTATAAAAAAGAAGGTGAACGTTCCATGTTTGCACAACAACCTGTGGATGCCCTTGCTATGGTTTTAATGTATCATCAGGCTTTTCATTTAACAAAAGATAAAGAATATCTCACTAAATTGTTTTCCTGTTTCATGTGGTTTCTGGGGGAAAATGATCTTCGAATGAATTTGTTCGATTTTGAAACAAAAGGCTGTTGTGATGGCTTTGAGAGCTACGGCGTTAACCGTAATCAGGGCGCCGAAAGTTCACTGGCTTATTTAATTTCTCATTTAATAGTTCTGCAGGCATTTGAAGAATTAGAAAAAATAGATTTATTACAATAGCAACTGACATTTTATGTTCATAAAAAGATATCCCAATAACCCAATCCTTACTAAAGATGATGTACCCTATCCCGTTGCTACCGAGCATAATTGTTTGAATAATTCATGTCAACAATTTTAAACATGAAAATAGCCATATTATCTCCTATTGCATGGAGAACCCCGCCTGAAAAATACGGTCCATGGGAGCAGGTGGCTTCCAACATTGCCGAAGGATTGATTGAAAAAAAAATTGACGTTACCTTATTTGCTACCGGAAATTCAATTACTAAAGGTAAACTGCAATATGTTACTGAAGAAAGTTACGGCGAAAATCCAGGTATTGACCCGAAGGTATGGGAATGCCTTCATATCGCTAATGTGATGGAACAGGCGGATAAATTTGATTTGATTCACAACCACTTTGATTTTCTTCCGCTTACTTATTCCAGCCTTATTAAAACACCTATGGTTACCACCATCCATGGCTTTTCATCGCCCAAAATAGTGCCGGTCTATAAAAAATATAACAAGAATAATTTTTATGTGTCTGTCAGTGATTCCGACCGCAGTCCTGAACTTGAATATGTCGCAACAGTCTATAATGGCATAAACACAAATGAATTTACATTCCGGAACGTTTCCAAAGATTATTTGTTGTTTTTCGGCAGGATCCATCCCGAAAAGGGCACTTCCGAATCCATTCAGATAGCAAAGCAATCCGGAAGAAAACTGATCATTGCCGGTTTAATTCAGCATCAGGATTATTTTGACCGCAAGGTTAAGCCGTTCATTAATGACGATGATGTTGTTTATGCCGGTAATTCGGGACCTGAGGAAAGGGATAAACTCCTGGGTGAAGCGTATGCGCTTTTACATCCGGTTAGTTTTAAAGAACCTTTTGGCTTAAGCGTGGCGGAAGCAATGATGTGCGGAACGCCGGTTATAGCATTCAACATAGGTTCCATGGCGGAATTGATTAGTAACGGAAAAACCGGTTTTTTGGTGAATACGATTGAAGCGGCAGTAGAAGCAGTGGGTAACATTAAATCTATCGATAGAAAACATTGCAGGGAGTGGGCGCTCTCAAAATTCAGCAGGGAAAAAATGATAAATGGATACCTTGATGTATATAAAAAAGTTTTGAATGTGCAGTGAACATAAGCTATGGCAATAAAATCCTAACCAAAATAACATTAAATTTAATTGCATACCAACATGAATAAAAATACATTAAAAAAGCCGCTGGTTAAAAGAAAAAAAACAAAAATCGTACGCGACACTTCCCGTGTAATAACCCGGGCCCTTATCCCTGACAATTTGGGACGCATTTCTAAAATAATTGACAGAGTGATGAAGATGACAGAAAATGAAGCTGCGGTTTTATTGCAAAATGTTAATCTTAAATTCTCCGACAGGCACAAAAACATTGAGAACGTTTTCACAGATAATTTTAACAAGGTCTCTGAATATGTAATGCACAAAGAAAAGATAAGCAGCGCAAAAAAACTTCTGATAGGCGCATATTTCACAATGGAATACTCTGTTGAATCTGCTGCTCTTTTCAATCCTTCTATTGTTCCGCATCCGGACCAGACAGACGTAGCGGCTGGCAGCCTTCGTTTTATTATGAGCCTCCGTGCCACCGGAGAAGGTCATATTTCATCTATTGTCTTTCGTACCGGGACAATCATGAGCAATGGTGAATTTCTTTTTGATCCACGAAGTGGTTTTGTTGAAACTCCCAAAATTCGCCATGACGAGTTTTATGATCGTCATTTGTTTCAGCTCAAGTTGAAAGATATGAATGCGTGGAATGAAACAAGCGCCAAAGTGTTTGAGCAATTACCTGAACGGTTCACTTTCGATGAATTAATTAAAAGTGTTACCGGGCTTCTTCAGGCTCATAAACATCCGGTCAATGATGAAGCGATTAAAAATATATACTGGCTTGCCGACTCCAATTACTTTATAAAATTTGAAGCAGATCATGATATATCTGAACGTGTGATATTCCCCGTTTCAGAAAATGAAAGCAGTGGAATTGAAGACGCACGATTTGTCTGGTTTTTCGATGATAACGGCAAAGTTACCTACTATGCAACTTATACTGCATACAATGGAGTTACCATTCTTCCGCATCTGTTAGTGACCAAAGATTTTCTCAATTTCGAAATCATTACATTGAATGGCAAAGCTGTTCAAAATAAAGGAATGGCACTTTTCCCGCGTAAAATAAATGGTAAATATGCAATGCTTTCTCGACTGGACGGGGAAAATAATTATATCATGTTTTCCGAGCACTTGCATTTCTGGCAGGAGGCGAAAATCATTCAGGAACCCACCATGCCATGGGAGTTTATGCAGATTGGCAACTGCGGTTCACCGCTTGAAACAAGTGAAGGCTGGATTGTGCTTACGCATGGCGTTGGAGCAATGAGACAATATTCCATAGGTGCAATTTTGCTTGATCTCGAAAATCCGTCAAAAATCATTGCCAGGCTTGAAGAACCACTTCTTACTCCGAACGAGAAAGAACGCGAAGGGTATGTGCCCAACGTTGTATATTCCTGCGGGTCGCTGATACATAATAACATGCTGATTATTCCCTATGCAATGTCCGATATAACATCAGGCATTGCTACTGTGGGAGTAAGAGATTTGATTGCCTGTATGAAACCATGCGGCTGAAAGTGAAAAGTAACCAGTAAAAGATAAACCGGATAGATTTAATCAAAATTAATTCGTTTTTATTTAGTGGAAGAAGTATTTTTATTTCTGATGACTTAATAAGCTTAATTTTAGATTTGTTCGATAGAATAGCTTTTAGAAATCAATAACTTATGAAAAACAAATCTTTATGCAATATTTTCTTCCTTTTACTTACACTAACACTAAATGCTCAAACCAAATCCATTAATGAAGAAAAATTTATTTCCATTGGAGGAATTGAACAATGGGTAACTATTAAGGGATCTGATATTACTAAACCTGTTATCTTATTTCTTCATGGCGGTCCAGGCAGTGTAATAAGTCCGTATAGTGATGCTGTCTATGGTGAATGGGAAAAAGAATTTGTTTTGGTAAACTGGGACCAAAGAGGTGCCCGGAAGGACTTTTGGACGTAATGCCCCTGCAGAAGTACATGAAGATTACTGGACTGAAAATCCATTAACTGTTGAGCAGATGACTGCGGATGCAATTGAACTTTCAGAATATCTTATTAAGCACCTTGGGAAACAAAAGGTTATTCTATTGGGCACTTCGTGGGGTTCTGTCCTTGGAACTAAAATGGCTTTGAAGCGACCGGATCTTTTCTATGCTTATATAGGACATTCCCAGGTTGTTAATTTCTCAGAAAATTTTATATACACTTACCACAAAGTCTGTAAAATGGCAATGAATGCTGGTGATAAAGAGTCTGTTGCAAAACTTGAATCAATTGGAACACCTCCTTATGATGATGCTAAAAATGCAGGTCAGTTATTTCGTATTATTAAAAAATATGAAAGAGAGAATTCAATACCGGCACCGGACTCATAGTGGAAACCGGTACCGGTAAAACTGCCGCATTCGCTATTCCCATCTTACAAATTCTCAATGAAGAAAGAGAATTTGACAATGCAAATGGTTTACCACGGCGTAGTCGAAGACAAAGCCGGGAGAGAAGAACCATAAAAGCTTTAGTCATTACACCTACAAGAGAGTTTGCCGTTCAGGTCGGAGAAAGCTTTAGCGTGTATGGAAAACATACCGGATTGAAAAAAGCAGTTGTATACGGCGGAGTTTCGCAGTCTGCTCAGACAGATAAATTAAAGCAGGGTGTGGATATTCTTATTGCTACTCCGGGAAGACTGCTCGACCTGATGGATCAGAATTATATAAACCTTTCTCATATAAAAATGCTTGTACTGGATGAAGCAGACCGGATGCTTGATATGGGTTTTATTATTGACGTAAAAAAAATAATAGCAAAATTACCGGTTAACAGACAATCACTATTTTTTTCAGCAACAATGCCGCCGGAAATTGTAAAGCTTGCTCATACAATATTAAATAATCCGGTAAAGATTGAAATTACTCCCGAATTAAAAACTGTCGAAACGATTAAACAGGCAGTTTATTTTGTTGCTAAAACAGATAAAAAGAAATTGCTTATTCATATTCTGAAAAGCGAAAACGTTTCATCTGCACTGGTGTTTACAAGAACAAAGCGCGGTGCAGACATAGTAACGAGATTTTTAAATGACGCTAAAATCCATGCAGTTGCTATCCACGGAAATAAATCGCAGAATGCAAGACAGCGTGCATTGGATAATTTTAAGTTGCAGCGTACAGGAGTGCTTGTTGCTACCGATATCGCTTCGAGAGGAATTGATATAGAAAAGTTATCTCATGTATTTAATTATGATATTCCTGATTTCTCTGAAACATATATTCACAGAATCGGTCGTACCGGAAGAGCCGGTCTTGGTGGAACCGCACTCTCCTTCTGT
>JAGUYG010000015.1 GCA_020061465.1 Ignavibacteriales bacterium | reverse complement strand
GATTAAACGGCTTGGAATAGAGAACAATGTAAAGATAATCAATCAGTTTGTTCCTAATGAAGATGTAGGGCTTTATTACTCTGCATCTGACTTAGTCGTTCTTCCATATAGAAGCGCAACGCAGAGCGGAATACTTAATGTTGCCTATGGCTTTTTAAAACCGGTACTTGTTACAAATGTAGGCGGTTTAGCAGAGTTTGTAAGCGATAAAAAAACGGGGATGATAGTTCCTCCCGATTCTTCCGATGCTATAAGCAACGGTGTAATTGAATTCCTAACACTAAGAGATTTCGAAAATTTTTCTTTTAATATACAAAACTTCAGAACTTTAAATTCGTTCAACAAGCTGCCGGAATTATTTCATGAAATATTAAAGGATACTTCCGAATGATATTAAAAACCGACTGTAAACATTTCCCGGGTGACCGCCCTTGCCTACCAAATAAATTGGAAGGAATAAAGTGCGATAATTGTTCCTATTATGAGCCCGTCGGATTTAAGATTTTAATAATTAAACTGGATGCGGTTGGCGATGTATTACGCACTACTTCAATTCTTCACGCATTGAAAAAAAAATATCCTTCTTCTCATATAACCTGGCTTACCCGCAGTGATGCCAAAGAGCTTTTCAATTGGAATAACTTAGTAGATACTGTGCTGTTATTTGAAGACATGGATACTACCGCAAGATTAACCTCAGAGCATTTTGATTTGCTAATCCATCCGGATGCTTCTCCGGTAAGTTCAGCATTAGCATCGGCTTCAAATTCAAAAGTTAAGAAAGGTTTTCTTTTAGATACAAAAGGCAAAATTACCCCCGCTAATGAAAGTGCAATCGAGTGGTTAGAGATGGGTGCTTTTGATGAATATAAAAAAAGAAATACGAAAACCTATCAGCAAATTTTACACGAGATTGCCGAACTTGAATATGATAAGGGAGAAATTATATTAAATCTCAGCGAAGACGAGATGAGTCTGAGAGAAAAGTTATTTGAAAGCTACGGACTGCAAAAATATAAGTTCATTATCGGATTGAATACAGGAGCCAGTAAAAGATGGCGGCTAAAACAGTGGCGCTTCGAAGGTTTTAGAGAATTGATAAAAAAACTGAAATCGTATGAAGATTTGGCTGTGCTGCTTTACGGAGGTCCATCCGAAAAGGAAAGAAATAACTCATTAAAAAATGAATTTGCCAATGTAGTTGACACCGGAAGCGACAATTCCTTACGTGAATTTTTTGTTAAGTTAGACTTATCACAGCTTATTATTACCGGTGATACTTTGGCATTGCATGCCGCAACTGCTTTGAAGAAGCACGTTATTTGCCTCTTCGGTCCGACTTCGTCAAATGAAATAGAAAGCTACGGCAGGATTATTAAAATAATTCCCGATATGGATTGTCTTGTGTGTTATAAACCGGAATGCGACTTTGTGCCAAATTGTATGGATAATATTTCTGCAGATCAAATACTGAATAAAATAGTTGAAACTTTGAGATTAAAGTAAGGTGGATTTTGGGGGTTGGGGGTTGAATGTATGGAGATTGAAAATGGATCATTTCTGAAGCAGTTTTAACACAATCTTTTTTTCTTCGCGTCCGGCAATTAGTTTTTCAAGCGATTCCGGGGATTTGAAAATCTCAATTAGCTGAACCGGTTTTACAAACACTTCTTCGTCTGCAGGTTTTCCTACCTCCGCTGCTGCTGCTTTAGTTCTTAAGATTTGTTTAAATGAATATTTCTTTTGAGGCTGGATATCACTTATACTTTCCGGTTTGGGAGTTTGATCTTCAAAAGTCTTTCCCCGATAATTTATTTTTAATACCTGATTGAAGTCGAAGTCTTTATCCTCGGAGATTTGGTGTCGTATTATTTTTATCACTTTCTTTTTTTGTTCGCCCGCTTCATCCCGGATTTTCTCCTTCTCGATTAGAAGAGGATGTACAGTTTGGTTATCGGCAGTTACTTTGTGTATAACCTCTCCTTTTTTTGAAACGGGCTCTATTTCCGGCTCGGGCTTTGGTAACTCTTCGGGTTCTTTAATTTGTTTCTTCTTTGTTCTATCAACAGCATAAATTGCTTCAACAAATACTGAATCATTCTGATGCTTTGCTTCAATTGCTTCAAGATCGATGCTGTAAATCTCTGCGAAATTTGGTAGTTCTCTTTTTCTATTTAAGGTGGTAAGACCGACCTGCTGTATTCTAAAACGAAGGTTATATAGATCTATTGCTTCCGAGTACTCTTCAAGTTCCTTCACAGCATAAATTGGATCGAAATATATCAGCTCAGAAAGGTTATTAATATTTATAAAAAAGCCGTACTTGGATAAATTTATTTTAAAATCTTTGATATTCGTAAGAAGCCTGTACACAATCATGTTCTTAGGAGTATATTCGTTAACATAGCTGCACACTTCACCGTAGGTAATTTTATGCGGTTTCTTTTGCGGATCATCCTTGAAAATTATTTTAAAATTTTCTTCCAGGTCAAAGATGTTATGAGAAAAAATGATTATATCATTTTTCTTTATGTCTAAGGTTTCTAAAAGCATCGGTTCGATAAATTCTTAATTTAATGTGTGCAAAAAATAACAATTGACAGGAATTAATACTACTGCTTTAAAATTTAAAATTAAGGTTTAAATCACATGAAGTGGACCGGGAGTTTAGCGGACGAAGTTTAATAATGCCCCGATGCGTCAATGAATTTGACGAGATGCAAATAACTGCTCTTACTACAGAGTCCGGTCAGCCTGCTGGTCATAAAGAATATCTTTCACATATCCATCAGTAAGTCTGCCTGTCCGCTGATTTTGCTTTAAAACTATTTTAACATAGTCTCCGATTTCTATATTCTTACGCATTGTTCCG
>JAGUYG010000098.1 GCA_020061465.1 Ignavibacteriales bacterium | reverse complement strand
ATTCATCATCTTTCTTTTTCAACGCATTATTATTACAAAAATTTATTGTTTTCATATCTCACGCCCTAAACAAATGCCGAATGCGAATACGGCGTCCGCATGATTGGCTTGTTGAGCCTGTCGAAAAAGTAAAGACAAAGCGGAATCAAAAAAAACGACTTCCATATTTGGTTTGTACGCCACGATCTCAATTGAAGTCATCATTTTTGTATTCTCTTTTACGTTAATTTTTTGTTCGACATGACTTTTTCGACAGTCTCGTTAGGCGGCACGGTTCAGTATTATAAAGAGTGGCCATGCCACAGTATATCCAAACAGGGTGGCAAACTTACCCAGTGAGCCGTGTTTCCCAGTACGGAGATGTCGCAGGCCTAGAAAGAGGCCGATCGCAAAGTACACGAGGCCGGCCCTCCAAAGGGCGGATTCGGACAATTGGAAGAGACCAATAATTGTGAGAATGATTCCGAACGCCAAAGAAAGGATCAAGAACAGACTAAGGAACTTGGCATATTTCGGAGTGTACTTCTCCTCGATATCGTGAGCCTGGGACGGCAAGACATGATGCAATGCCGCCTCGATGGGGTCCGCTGAACGTCTGACGGCCCTGTTAACTAGGATGCCTACGCCCATCAATGCGATCCAAGAAAGTATCGCTACGACGACTCCGATTAGTAGCATGTTATTTACTTTCGATGTAGTAAATCCACAAATCGTGCAAGGTGCCGCCTAACGACGTTGCCGATAAGCGGCGCCCCAACACAGCAATGCCGATTAAAAAGACAACGCCAATAATTTAGCAACCGGTTTGTAAATTACGCAGTACAAGCCGGTTGCAACAATTTAATTTATTTGTACACTGCTTAACAGCAATGTTTTATTTATCACTAAACTTAAGAACAATACAAATGCCGCTTACATTACGGCGTCCGGTTAATTTGCTGGTTAGGCTTTTGTTCGTTTTGTTTCAAAGTATCGGCTTTTCCTTTAGAAATTGTTGAATCAACTTTTGGCGATTCAACTTTGTTAAAGCTAAAAACAACGTCTTTTTCTAAATGACCAATTCTTATTTTTTTTAAATCAAGAATTGATAAATCGCTAGAACTTATTATTCGGTAAGTATTCGATATTGTTTTATTTGAATAATTAATATGAGAGAAAATTAATATATCACCATAGTATCTAATGAAAACTTGTGTACTATCATATTTAGAGACATAAAATTCTTCTTGTTTGTAAGCTTCACCATTTCCTAATAAATATGAAAATCCAGCGATCAGTGCAGCAATAAAACCATATTTCACAAATTTTGGATTTATATAGTTGAATACAAATGGAGCCAGATCTAGTTTATCTTCTTGCTTGTTATAATCCTCGAATCTTTCAGCAAGTTTTTTTTTCTTACGATCAAATAGTACTGGAAAGAAGTAAAGAATTCCCCAAACAAACCATACGATAAGAAAAGGAATTAATACTGCCCAATAAAAACCATAAACAATAATTAGTATTACTATTAATACCAAATAGAAAAAATTCATTCTGATAAACGGATGATATGCAGAATATTTAGGATTTTGTAATACTCTAAGCAATGGAGCAAAAAAACCAAACAATTTTAGATTTGAGACTATGAAAAGAAAGATTAATGAAATAATTAAAAGAATTGATGAAAGACTGGGAGTAATTAAACTTATCGGAATTCCGAAGTGAGAACAATATCCATACTCGTATGCGTAGGCTAGTAAGTAAGCATAACCGGGAATTAAGCTAACAGTAATAGTATTATTGATAAAACTGTTTTTAGATTGTACTATATCATCATCCATTTTTTTCACCAACTAATAAAGGAAATTAAAAGCCTAACGGCGTGGCAAATAAAGCGCTGCCCAGAACAACAATGCAGCACTGAAAAGCTACTGCCAATAATATTTAATAATTTATTTTAATAGAACAATGTTACTTGCAATGCTTACCTTTTGACCAAACCCGAAAATTAGAATAATGTCGCATTGAAAACGCGGTCGGGTGGAAAAGCTGGTTATGTTGCAAAATATTAAATTTTCAATCTTTCATAAAAATCTATCAAAGATGTCAACGTAATTTTATCAATATCACTAAATGTTATTATTTTATAACGATAATCACCAGAAATTCTCATCTTAATGAGATTTGCAGTACTAATCTTTTTTAATTTAGAAATTGTATCTTTATCTCCACCAAGTGACAAAGGCATATCACTTGCAATAATACCTCCATCAATTCCAGCTTGATTATAAAGATAGGTCATTCCTAAGTGAAATGAGTAAATTATAGTATCTGCTAATATTTCCACTTTATTAGCGTTTAATCTTGATCCCAAATTTTTAAATACAAGCGAAAGAGATTTCGTAGGCAAATTGTTAAAATCTTTTTTCTTTTCAACTTGACCAATAATTGTGTGTTCATTGTTTTCAAAAATTACTACTTCATAAACTTCACTATCTTTATCCTTATCCTTATCAAAATCCTTATCAAATTCATCTTTAGGTAACTTTTCGATAGGTCTTGGTACTACATCATTTTTTAATTCTTTGGAAATATTTGAATTAGTTTTTTTTTCGGGAGAATTACAACTGAAGATTATTGAGAAGCATAAGAATATTACTAAATAGTATTTCATATTTAATTCCTTATTATTATTGAAAGAGTGATGCAACATAACGTTTTCTATCTTACGCTTAGTTAAATAAAAAATAAAATTGTGCCTTCCTGCAGTCAAGTGTAATTTTTGTATGCTCGTAGAAAGTAGTTAAATAAACAAAAAAAATATAATCTAAATGAATCAAACAATATCATTATCTATAAAATTATGGTATGTTATTCATATCCCTTTAATTTATTCTACGAAGAATCGTCTTACTTCTTCTCTTTTTTGCTGTTTGTTTCATTTTTATTACTCTAACCGTTTTTGCACTCTTTAATCCATTTGTTAATGGAGAATTATTTTCTGTTTTACGATCCTAATATTAAACGGAAGTGCACACCAAGGCATAGCTTTAATCTTGGCACACTTTACTGCAATTATTATTTTTGGCTTAACCGGATAATGTGTAGCAACGGAATACCTCATTCATATCCCTCTTATCAACTTTTTAACTATTTATCCCCACTGCCATAAGAAGAGCGGTTGTAACTTAATTAATTTTTTTTACTTCCGCCACAATTTTATTTATGTGCTGCGGGCTTTTTGGAATAACGGAAGTTAATCACTCGCATTATGCAAAAAGCTAATTCATAGATGAGTCTTCTCTAAAAAGGTATTTTTATTTCCAAGGGATCGTTCCGAAAAGAAATGTTTCGATTATTTCCGAAGGATCCTTTGGACAGAATATTCGAATATAAAATTTCCCAATAAGACCTTTTTAGATACGCCTCATAAATTAATTATGAAAGAATTATTTGAATTCATTGCATCGACGATAAAAATTTGTCATATAATTCCTAACGTAAAGACGGGGCTTGCCCCGTCTCTACAACCGTATAAGCCAAAATATTTCGCAATAGGATAACAAACTCAAAATCTTTTTCTCTGAATTCAGTGTAACTTGAACTGATTATTATAACTCTCCTCACGCAGTCCTTCACACTTATTCTTTCAAGCCGCGTGTGTTATCAAAAAAACTATTCGCTTAATTCGAAAAATGCTTTGTATGTAATTCTTCAAGCTCGTTAAGCAGGCGCGTTATCATTTCAATCTTTGTTTTGGGATAGTCTTCGTCCGGTTTTAGTTGAAGCGCTTTTTTGTAATGCTCTTTTGCATCGATGTACTTTTTTATCTTTAGCAGCTCTTCAGCTTTTTTGATTGATTCTTGATAAGCGCTTTCCTGATTCAAATTAATCTCTTTCATTTTGATGGCTTCGCCGGCTTCTTCAACCATGAGTTTTTTAAATTCGTTGGGATATCCGGGATTAACAGGCTTAACGAATTCATCTTTTACTATGCCGTCCATGTATTTCATTACCAGAAATTCACCAAGCTTCTTCCAGCGGGTATAAGTTAATTCAGCCATCTCAATTGAATATGAAGTTAAATAATCAACAGCCTGCCGCGGTGAATTTTTATAGAGCGCAAGTGCGGCATTTTCAATTTCGCTTTGCCTTGCTAAGAATTTTCCTTCTAAAGCATTTTGTTCTTTTATAATATCGTCTTTGATTATGCTAAACTTTGGATAAGCAAAGTTGGAAACAAAATTGAAAACCCAAAAAGCCGCATCCCACGTAAAGCTGCCTAAAGACCCGACGCCTTTAGAAAAATTGTACGGAGTTTTTGTCATCGAAGCATACATTGGAGTGTAAACGGTCATATAAGTATCGTCAACGCCAAACCAAAGCACTCCGCCTATTTCATTAGGCAGATGCGCACGTGATTGAGATACAAATGAAAATCCTGTCTGCGGGGTTGAGATCGGTCGTTCGTTGAAATACCTTTCACCGTTGTATTCCCATGTAAGAGGACGCCATCGGTAAGGCATTGAATAAGGACCGGCAGCAACTCCTTTTGACATTTCGAGATCTGTTCCTTCGTAATGGTCTCTCATCAATTGCATAACATCATGAACGGATAATTTTTTATCGGGTTTAACATATAACGGCATTCGTTCCATGCTTTCGCATTTGATATAAGAGATATACTTTTCGGCTTCTGCATTAACTCTTCTAAATAATGACCAAACCCTTGCCTCGCAAAATCTGATTGCACCAAAATCTAACGGGGCATAAGCGTCGGCAAAGCTAAACTCTTCATCTTTTCCGTTAAAAAATCCCTTCTCCCTTGCGAATGAAATTACATCGGGAGCGTAAAGACAATTTTTCGGATCATTCAAAGAGAATGTAGTAATGCGCGCCTGGTTTGCATGACCGGAAACATAGCCGTCAGGTATTCTTACCGCAACCCAAACAGCTCCTTTATTGCCCTCGCCTTTTCCAATCATTTCAAGAATCCATGCTTCGTTCGGATCGCCTATGGAAAAAGATTCGCCGGAACTATGGTATCCATATTCAACCACAAGATCGGTCATAATTTTAATTGCTTCTCTTGCGGTTTTTGCTCGTTGAAGAGCAATATACATTAAGCTTCCGTAGTCAATAATTCCTTTGCTGTCACGCAGTCCGTCTCTTCCGCCGAAAGTTGTTTCGCCTATTACAACCTGGTATTGGTTAATATTACCTATTACGTTATAGGTTTCTTTAGCTTGTTTTATTTTGCCTAAAAACTTTCCGCTGTCCCATTCATAAATATCCAGCATTGCACGCTCGGGATATTTAGCAGCCGGGAAATGATAAAGCTCTCCGTAGAATTGAAACGAATCCGCAGTGTAGGAAATCATTGTTGAGCCGTCAACACTTGCCCCTTTTGTTACGATAAAATTAGTGCAGCTAAGAATAGTTTCGTTTAATGTGAAGACGATGGAAAGGAAAATTAAAATTGTTCTTTTCATAATTATTGTCTCTCCGATAATTCAAAAAATTGTTAAAATAAGGGTGTAAAATTGTTCTGAGTTAAAGCAAAGATAGGAAAATATTCATATATGAATAAATGTTATTCGTCAATGAAAAGGCAGGACAATGACCAACTCAACTAAAAAAATTGCAGATTATCGATTTAAGACTTCAGATTTTTTTGTTCTAAAAATCTACAATCTGAGATCTGCAATCTAAGACCTGCTCAAATAGTCCATCGGACAATCTAAAATTATCTTCTCTCCTTCTCTGCTATTTTAAAAAATTAGTATGTACTGCTGAATGTAATCTAATCAATTGAAGGAAATTCTTCGTAAGGAATATCAATATCAGATGCGCCGATGTTTTCGATAACCTGCAAAGGTGTTTTTCCGCCGGGTATAGCGATATGACAGGCAGGGTGAGCGATGCAAAATCTCAAGCTCAACTGCGCCATTGAAAATTCTTTGCGGCTTTCAAAAAAAGGTTTGAACATTTCTAATTGAGTGAGATACTCATCAAGCTTTTCGGGGGAAAGATTCATCTTGCGGTGATCGTTTTCTCCAAATGTAGTATTGCGGTTAAACTTTCCGGCAAGAAGACCAAACAAAATCGGAATTCTTACGATCACTCCGATATTGTATTTCATAGCTTTGGGCAAAAGCTCTTTCTCTGCTTCACGCTCTAATAAATTATATCTAACCTGAATTACATCGAGAACCGAGTTATACTTATCTAATAAAAAAGCTTGTTCGGTTTCTTTGAATGACTGCACGCTCAGGCCTGCTAACTTAATTTTTCCTTGCTGCTTAAGTATCTCTAATGCTTCCCACGGTTCGTCGTTATCTACTAAATCTAATGTTGGGCTATGAAGCTGCAGCAAATCGAGCGCATCTACTTTAAGCCGTTTTAAGCTTTGTTCGGCTGCGAAGGTCAAATATTTTTTGCTGTAATCGGGATTGCCGGGTGTAGTTCCAAAATCTTTCCCAAGGAAGGGATAAAAATTATTTCCGGCTTTTGTGGCAATTATAACATTATCGCGTCTGCCGCGTTCGTCCAATACTTGTGAAATTAATTCTTCAGAATGTCCGAAGCCATAAGTATCGGCAGTATCAATGAAGTTCACCCCATTATCCAATGCGGTATGTATCGCTCTTTTTGATTGTTCATCATCGGTATTTCCCCAATCTCTACCGCTGATGCCCCAGGCGCCAAAGCCGATAGTTGATATTTCGGGACCGTTCTTACCTAAATTTTTATATCTCAAAATTTAATTCCTCTTTTAAAAAACATTATATAATCATAGATATGGAACTAATCTCTCAAACCAAATTATGCGTAATAAAATCAAAATTATAAATGAGTCTACTCTAATAAGCTCAAAATCAAAAACGTTTTAGATTTTGATTTTTGAAATTGTGATTTATTTGCCATTTACATTTTCTGAATTGGAATTTCATAGCCGCACATTATTAAGAAGAAATATAATAACGCATTATCGGTCTTGTCTCCGACCTTCTTGCAGCCTCGGCAAATCCGGCTTTAATAAAAGCAGAGTAGAGCCCCGTATAAGCAAACGTATCCGGATAATTTCCGCCTTTAAAATCTATCGGATAACCTTCCAGAATTTTCCCCTTCATCTTTTTCACATATTTAATTGCAGACTGTAAAAGTCCAACACTCACTCCCGCTTTCCTATAATCTTTGGAAACGAAGAAACATGTAATGGACCAGACTTTTTGCCCTTCAACAGGTTTTAGTATTCGTGATCTTTCTAATGCAGGGTATTCTTCTCTTGGTGCAAAGGCACACCAGCCGATGGGAATGGTATTATCATAAGCAAGCAGCCCGGGAATAGTATTAGCCATTACAATTTTCTTAAATGCATTTTTATTCTGCTCTCCTTTTTGTGCATTAAAGACCGAGCGGCTTAAACGCCACCACATACACCAGCATCCGCCGCAAGCGCCCCTATCACCAAACAAAGTTTCTAAGTCTTTCCATCTGTCAGGTGTTAAAGGGTGATATTTAATTGAACCAACTTGAGGTGCTTTTATTTTTTTTGCTTTCATAGGTTGAGTAACTGTTTAAATCTTTATTTATCTAAAAATCGAAAATCATTTTGGAAGCATCCTGATAGTTTTCCATATCCATCTATGGAATTTGTGAACACCTTTAGGTTGTGCAAACATTAAGATGCATTCTCCGTGGACTTCGTTTAATCCCTTTTCACTGCATAATTGTAATGCTACATTTGAATGACTGCCTTGCTGAAACCAGATATATTTAATTCCCGCCTCAATTGCATCATTTACTACTTTTCCGCTTTCGGCTGGAGGGACAACAATAAGCGCTGCTTTTACATTTGCAGGAATCATTTTTAGATTTCCGTAACATTTCTCTCCTTCAATATCCGGATAATTCGGATTCACCGGATATGCGTTATAACCTTTGCTTTTTAATTCGTTATAGCAAACCGAGCCAAACTTTCTTTGATTGCGTGACGCACCAACAACTGCAATATCTGTTTCGGAAAGAAAAGCATCTACTATTTCTTTTTTTGTCATTTATTATCCCCTTTATTTTTAATGTAAAAAAAATCTTTATACTTTGTGCCGTCAATATTTTCTATTCGGGCATGCAGGTATGTGCCGTCTCTCAGTGAATAGATGATTCTATGTAGGTTTTACTTAGTCTTTCAGATTGTGTTTATAACATTTCTATAAGTTGATTTTGGTTCGAACAAAACTAATTGTTCGGGAGTCTCGGTCAAAATTTCTTCCTGATATAACGGCTTGTAATTCATAACAAGTGCTTCATTCATGCTATTCCTATTTTCTTCACTGCCACCAACATGATAAAAGTGAGATTTAATTAGAATATAAAAATGAGACCAAAATTCATTTATGTAATTATTTTCACGATACTTATTGCTATGCCAGGTTGAAAGGATAAATTTTGCTTTAGTTGATAGCAGGAGTTCAAATAATTTTCTTTCATTCTCATGTGACCACGAATTGTAATAATCTACATGTCGATCGATATAAGGTGGATCACAGTAAATGAAATCATTTTCCCCCGCCAACTTAATAGTGGATACATAATCTCTATAAATAAACTTCCAATCATAATTAGCCAAGAAAGATTCTAAATTCGCTACCTGATTGACAATCTTTGTTATATATGCTTTTGAAAATCTTTCCTCTTTTCTGCAAAAGGGAACATTGAATTTCCCTTTTTTATTAAAACGAATTACACCATTAAAACATGAACGATTTAAAAATAGAAAGTCTAGTGAGCTAAATTTATCGTTAAATCTTTCCCTTACATTGTAATAATGTTTCTCTCCCTCAGTTTTAAGTTTTTCACCCTCACTTTCCAAAAAAGAACGAACAGTCGAAGCCGATATCTTTTTTTCTTTTATATTATTGTAGAAATTAATAATGTGAGGATTGGTATCTGAAAAAATAGCTTTCTTGGGACGCACGTTAAACCCAACAACTCCCGAACCTACAAATGGCTCTATCCACAAACCATCATCATATAAAACTGCATTTTCTTTTATCCAATTGACAAGCTTAGTTTTTATTCCTTGACACTTAATGGGTGGAACAATTACTCTCATTTTTTAACCTTCTTATTCTTATCATTTTTTTGTACGATTAAATTAACATTACCTTTTCTGTATGAAACAAAATCTTTGAGATTAGATAATTTTTTTGTCTGCCCGGTTTTATCTGTAATTGTAATTTTACCGTAATTCATCCAATAATCGTCGAACCAATTCTCACCTAATTTTGAAAACATTCCTTTGCCTGTGATAATATCTGAAATATTATTAATACTTCCAATATTGGCAGTGTTACCGCTTCCGCTTCTATCACTTGCAATTTTCCATTTCTCAGCCACAAAAAATTGAATATCTTTTATAACAGAAGTTATTGATTGCAACTGTCTAATTTTATAGCGTTTAGTTTCATCAATAGTCGCATTCTTAGCGCGGGTATAGATAATACCTAGACAGAAATGCCCAAGATACTCATTGTAAGGAAATTGTATGTTTTTCTTGCTTGACCTATTTACGAAATATTCACCGTGCGAGCCTAAAGTAAATCCATTACAATATTTAGGATTATCTAAACGATAAGTAGTTTTGAAATCGACAGCAAATTTTATCTTTTCATTTGTAGTACTTACAAAGGATAAATCCGGATAATAATTTTGATGTTGTGCAAGAACAAGGTTATAACCTTCAACCTCAGCAAATTTTAGAATTTTGGGGAAGATATGAATTTCAAGGATTTTGGAAATTATTTTTGTGTCGGATGAAATAGTATAAACATTTTTATATACATCTATGAATCCTTTGATAGTCCATTGACTATCCTCAGTAGCGACATGATCGCTCAGTGAATCAACAAAAGATTTTAATTGTTTTTCAAATCTATGTTTTATTGTATTCGACATATTGTGCCATTTCTCAGTAAGACTACATCCCAAATTTAGCAGAAATATTTTAATAAGTAATTCTGCAATATTATATAACTAACCATTTGTCCCGTTTAACACGATACTTTCTCATCAAAATCAGCACACCATTTCCCCTCCAACCACATGAGCTGACTAAATCTTTTTGGATTATAATCCGGCAGATAAACAACAGAAGTAATGATAAAAATAAAATGTGCTAACATAATCGCAATCGTCATAATCTATTGCCACGTTGAATTTTTGTTTTAAAAATTATGCTTGAATCGGATAAATCAAACCCAGGTCTTCCAAATCTCCGGCTTATATCCCACTGTAACTTGCCTGCCGTGCCTTACAATCGGTGTTTTGAATAGCAGCGGATCATTCAATAACTCTTCTTCAATATCAAACACCATGTAAGCTAAATTTCTCTTAGCGAATTGCTTTCCGTTTCTGTCAAGTAATTCTTCAATAGGGACAACGGTTTTTATATTCTCAAGCTCACCTTTTGAAATTCCGTATTCGGATAAATCGCGGAAGTGATAAGGGAGCCGTCTTTCCTTAAAATACCGTTCCGCTTTTTGTGTGTCTCTGCACTTTTTCGTGCCGAAGATTTGAATGTTCATGATAAAAGCTAACCAAAAATATTTGTCCGACCCAAAGGGTTCTCCAAGGATCCGTAGGACTTCGGAAAGGACTCCATGGAGAAATTTTAATTGTAAGTAAAAAGTAAATACACTACAAAAGTAATCAGAGATTTATATTTTTACATAACAAATACTAATAATTTTAAGATACGGTTACTCATGAAAAACATCTGCATAACATTAATTTTTACTATTACAATTTCTGTTGGTGCCCAAAGCCCCATTCCCGAATACCTTGAACCCGATTTGTCAATTGACAGGGCAGCACAAAAAATAGTACAAGAATTGGAACTTGACGGCAATTTTGATGTGGGCGAGGACGGCATAGAGCAAATATCATTAGCCGTAATTGATCTTACAAACGGCAAAAAAGCAATCGGCGGAATGAATATGGATAACTTTATTTATCCCGCCAGCGTTTATAAGATGTACGTTGCCGCAGAAGTATTGCATCAGATCTATGAAGGCGAATATGAATTGACGACGCCTTATGTTGTTAGATCGCCAAACGATGTCGATAAATCGAAAGAAATTCTTTTCGATCCACGCCCATTGCTTAGAGACGGCGATACGGTTACGATTAATTATCTGTTAGATTTAATGATAACCCGCAGCGACAATTCAGCAGCTAACTGTTTAATAGATATTGCAACACGTCCTCGCATAAATGAAATGATAGCAAATTATGGCTGGCAAGGCAGTGAAGTTACAAGAAAATTTTTAAGCAGGAGGTTTGAGGACCCCGGTTATGAGAAAGTTAAAGGAACGGAAACTTGCGCGCTTCATGCTGCCGATTTTATGTATAGAATAGAAACAGGTCAATTATTTAATCCATGGGTAAGTATGCAGATGAAAACTTTGTTAGGCAGACAGTTAGACAAATCCAAATTAGCACAAGGCTTGCCAAAAGAAGCAATGTTTTATCATAAAACCGGATGGTGGAGTTATTGGACTAACGATGTTGGAATTGTGGACGGCGGGAATATTAAATATATAATTGCTCTTTTTACGCCGGTTAGGGAAGAACAAATTCTGCCTAAGATGAAATTGATATCGGAAAGAGTATACAGTTTAATGAGGGAAAGAGCCAGGTAATTTCTTTTGACTAAAAAAAAATTTATTTTTACATCAAATGAAGATTGATGAACAGATAAAATATTGGATAACTATAGCAGAAAATGATTTGCCTGTGGCAGAAGATCTTTTAGAAAAGGGTCACTATGTATGGTGCTTGTATATTGGACACCTTGTTTTGGAAAAATATTTGAAGGCTTTTTATGTAAGGGATAATGAAGCGGCTCCTCCCAAAACACATGATTTGGTTAAATTGGCAGAAAAAACCAAGCTTGAACTCTCTTCAGAGCAAAAACAGTTTTTGAAAAAAGTAAATAATTATAATCAAGAGGCACGTTATCCCGAATCCAAGATTGAAGCTTACAAGGCTTATACAAAAGAATATGCTATAGAAAACTTTACCAAAATAAAAGAGATGTACACATGGTTAAAATCTCAACTGAAGTGATCAAGAAGATTAAGAGTTTTATTAAGGAATTGGAGAGGGATAATATCCATATAAAAAGAGCTATTCTTTTTGGTTCTTATGCTAAAGGGACCTTTAATGAATGGAGTGATATAGATGTGGTATTAGTTTCGGAAGATTTTGAGGGGATTAGCATATTAGATAAAGAAAAAACAATACCTTCTCTTTCTAAAGTCGATTACGATATTTCCCCCCACCCGTACAGACCTGAAGATTTTGATGAAAGTGATTTATTCGTAAAAGAAATTTTAGAAACCGGAATCGAAATTAATTTATGATCTTTAGAGAATTGGAAGCACTCTCTGTTACATAATGCGAGAAAATAGGCGGTTAAAATTCGGTTAATATTTCTTGCGTACGTTTTGAGCGGGGGAAGCGGCTTTTAATACCGGCTGCGGTTACTACTGCCGTTCCTAAAATAAAATTTTTATACTTGATCGCTAATTGTTTCCGCTTGTCTTCCTTTTTTATTATACTGCCATCAAGATAAGTTTTTAGTTCTGCATTGTCCTCAATCTCATAAACATTTTTAGAAATTTTATCCGATAATATTTGTGCTGCGTTAGTGTGAAGTATGAAATCACCGCGCTTATCTATTGTGCCGAATTTAATCCCGATTCGATTAAATAACTCAAGGTTATGATTTTCCCAATCACCGCTTATAAAAAAAACATCGCTGCCTTTAATTAAATATTTATATCGTGAAAAAGTTTCTTCCGCTATACCGAATACATCACTAACTTGATGAATAATACTTTTTATTTCATTCCTTTCGAGTGAGAGCAGATTCTTTTTATGCATTGCCATATCAATCTGTACGGGCGGTAAAGTTTCACCTATCTTTATCAGCTTTGCAATAAAAAACCCATCGGTATCCGTTTCCCATGGAATAATTCTTTTCGCTTTTATTATGGATGAATCAAACTCTTCGGTGTTGTATTTTGAAAATGCCTTATGCGTTTCGAGCCGCAAATCAATATCGGCTAATTCTACCGGATATTTTTTCAATACTTTATTAATTACAGACTCATTCTCTTCTGCCGTTAGCGTGCATGTTGAGTAAACAATAGTGCCGCCGGGTTTAGTCATCTTTACTGCCGCTATTAACAATTTTAGTTGAAGCTCAGCTAACCGGTTGACACGCTCCAGCGACCACCATTTGCTAATCTCACTTTTTTTCTGAATTATTCCTAAACCGCTGCATGGTGCATCCACTAATACTTTATCAAAATATTCATTAAAAAATTTGCTTAGCCATTCTCCTTTGTAGTGAACCACACCTGTATTCGTAACGTTCATTCTATCAAGATTAAAGACAAGCGTTTTTACTCTATCAAGATTGACTTCGTTGGCTACAAGCATACCCTCGTTATTCATTAAACTTGCAAGCTGAGTCGTTTTAGAACCGGGGGAAGCGCATAGGTCAAGCACCTTATCTTTACCGGAGGGATTTAGGACAAGAGGCGGAAACATGGAGGAGAGTCCTTGCAAATAGTACAAACCGGTAATATGTTCTATCGTCTTTCCGATCAATTCAAAACCGGATTTAATTTTCAGAGCAAAAGGAAAAGACGGAAGCTCTTCGGTTTCAATTCCGTAATCATCAAAAAGAGATTTCCTCAATTCATTCGTCCGGCATTTTAATGTATTTACCCTAATGTAAACAGCCGGTCTTTCATTCATAAATTGAAGATACTTTGAAACAGAATCTTTGCCGTAAAGCGAATGTAAGTATGATGAAATATTGCCGCTTATTTCCATTATTTTCTCTTTTCAATATCGTGTAATATTGAGCGCTCTAAAAATTGCATTGGTTACCGAACTTGAATCTTTTTGATCCGAAAAGTGCCGCTTATAATCCGCGTCAATTTTTTTTATTAATGAATCGATGTAATCTTCAAAGCCGTCAACTGCGCATTTAATTTTTTCTTTGTCGATTGGGATGCGAAGACTTAACGGACGATTTCTGTTGGAGTATAAAATATATTTTGCAGTAATGTAATCCTCCGAATGAAATATAGGGGAGCCGTCTACCGTTAATATTTCATAGGCACCGAACAATTGGCTGCCTATAACAAGCGCTTTGCCCGGAAGTGAAATTTCAATCGTAGAAAATTCTTGCGGAAGATTATATGAAAAATTTTTTATCCCCTCATTTGATAAAAAAGAAACCCACTTCGCAATAAATTCTTTTTCCGTCATAATCAGCCAGGTCCGGATTTAAGGTAATCCGCAATAATTTTATTAAGAGATTCCGCATCCGAATATTTTTTAATTGAAAACAAATCCGAATCACAGCCGGTTATCATTGCAGATAGTGAGTTAGCGGAAGCATGATAAAGCGCAAGCACCGGTTTCTTAAGATAGTAAAGAGCGTATGCAATTTCGAATCCGACACCCAAGCTTGGTCCTGAGATTTCGGCAATTACCAATTTACTGTTCTTAAGCCATTTAATATCTCTGCTGAAGATTTGCTTATCGGTTAAAAGAATCGGAGTTGAAAAGTTACGATTCAATTCGGATAAAGCTGTATGACCAAGCGAATCGACAATTTGAATTATCTGCTTGTAATACTTTTGATATTTTTTATCACCTTTGATGGCACCGGCGCAATAAATGATCATATCAAGAATTCAATAATTTTTTGTAATGTTCCTCATATAAAGGGACAACTTTGGAAGTGTCAAAAACATTTACCGCTCTCTTTCGTGCATTTTTTGAGAAGAGATCGTACTTCTTTTCGTTTGTCAACAAATCGATAACATATTTTGCCATACGTTCGATATCGCCTATTTCTGCAATGAAGCCGGTTTCATTGTGTTTGATTAATTCCGGTAAACCGCCTACGCTTGAGCTGACAACCGGAATACCGCAAGCCATTGCTTCCAATGCGGATAATCCAAAGCTTTCCGACTGTGAAGGAATTAAGAACACGTCAGCCGAATTTAAAATTTCGACAAGACCTTCCTGTTTTCCCAAAAATTTTACATGCTCGCACAGATGCAATTCTCTGCATAATCTTTCGCATTCCGATCTATCCGGACCATCGCCGACCAAAATTAATTTTGCGGGAACTTCTTTAATTACCTGCTCTAAAATTCTTATTGTATCCGACACTCTTTTTACCGTACGGAAATTTGAAGTATGAATTAATACCTTTTCACCGTGCGGCGCAAGGGATTTTCTGAAGACGCAATCCTTAATTGGCTTGTAAGCTTCCGTATCAATGAAATTTGGAATTACGTCAATTTGCTTTTCGATGGAATAATTTGTGAGTGTTTTTTCTTTTAAAAAACGGGATACTGCTGTAACTCCGTCGCTCTCTTCAATGCTGAATTTCACAAGTGGAAGAAATGAAGGTTCTAATCCAACAAGAGTAATATCTGTTCCGTGTAAAGTAGTAGTGATCTTCAAATCTAATTTGTCTTTTAACATTTGCTTTGCAAGGTAAGCGCTGCTTGCATGAGGTATAGCATAGTGAACGTGCAGCAAATCCAATTTTTCGTATTTTGCTACTTCAACCATTTTACTTGCAAGAGCAAGACTGTAAAGCGGAAATTCAAACAAGGGATAGTTGCTGATCTCAACTTCATGAAACATTATGTTTTCAAAAAACTTTGTCAGCCTGAACGGAAGTGCATAACTGATAAAATGAATTTCGTGTCCTCTGAGAGCCAATTCTTTACCTAACTCGGTTGCCACAACACCGCTGCCGCCGTATGTAGGATAACAGGTGATACCAATTTTCATAGCTATGTTTATTTCTTTAATTTTATTCGTATTGTTTTTGAAAAGAATGCCGCCAAATATAACTATTTCTCATAACATTGATTCTTATGCAGCCTAATGCACCGGCTTGCTGACGAATAACACTGACTATGAAATTATTGAAAAGATTAAATTACCTAAATTATAATCATATCCGCAGACGGGTATTCCGCCGCGAAGTAGAAGCATCCTTTTTCAGCAATAAAAGTTTTAAGCTGCCTCCCATACCAAAAGTGGGTGAATCTCATATCATAGAGTTCAAGAATAAATATCCTTTTAATTTTTATAACAACATTGACGAATACAAAAAAGCACGCTCAATTCTGCTTGAGATTGAAAACGAAACCGATATTATAACCGAAGCAGAAAAAATAGTTGAAAACAGATATGATCTAATTGGATCCGGTGAGATTTATCTTGGAGATAAGATAAACTGGCATTACGACTACAAGGGAAATTATGAATGGAAACCGGCTTTAAGCTGGCGGGAAAATTTTTTCGATTTTCCCGATAGTGTCGATATAAAATTTCCATGGGAGCTTGCACGATTTCATCAGGCTATAAAGCTTGGCAAAGCCTATTTGATTTCAAGGGACGAACGATATACGGAAAAATTTTTAAGTCTCTTAAACGAGTTTAACTCTGAAAATCCATTTTGTGCAGGAGTCAACTGGCTCGATTCATCTGAAATATCGATTCGGCTGCTAAATATCCTCTTCGGATTCTCCTTCTTTCTCCCTTCTAAAAAAATTGATGCTGAAGTTATTAATAAACTAATAGAGTTCACTCTTCACCATTCGATATTTATTGAAAATAATCTCAGTTATTCTGCACCCCGGGGATTTAATTACCTTTCGGAGTTAACCGCTTTGGCTGCTTCCGGGTTATTGTTTAAAGACTCAATCTACGGGAAGAAAAATTTAAGTTTTGCCCGCAGCGATCTGGAACGAGAAATAAGACATCAGATTTATAAAGAAGGAACAAGCTGGGGACAGTCAATTCCATTCCATTCAATAATACTCGAGTGCTTTTGCCTCAGCAAAATAATTTTAACGAAAGCGGACATTGAAGTTTCGAAAGAATATAATGAAAGGCTAAAAAGAATTTTTACGGTTCAACGAGAATATATGCGAAACGATTTTACCGTTCCGCAAATCGGAGATGGTTATTCAAGCAGAGTAATTCCTTTTAATTTAAATGATGCCCGGGTTGATTATTCTTTCCCGTTGAACACATCTGTCATAATGTACAGAGATGCATGCAGTAAAAATTTGAAACCGCTTCCGTCGGCAGAGGTATTATTTCTCTTTGGCTGCAAAGGTGTTGATGATTATAAATTAGTACCGGTCGAAGATGTTCAGATTAACTCAATTGAATATAAGCAAGCGGGACAGTTTATTTTCAAAACTGCCGACTTACATTTTTTTATTGAAGCAGGTGAAATAGGCGGTAAAGGTTTCGGCGCACCCGGGCATAACGATACATTTACATTTGAGCTTTATTACAAAAGCAGAAAATTTATTGTTGATGCCGGCACTTTTTCTTACTATGATAAAACACTGCGGAATAAGTTTCGATCGGTAAAATATCACAACACAATTTGTATTGATAACGAGCTGCTCTCTGTATTTGACGGTCTTTTCCGTATAAAAGAAGATTTAACTAAACCGAAAATTTTAGAATGGCACAGCGACTCGATCGAAGACGTACTCACTGCCCAGCATTACGCGTACACAAGGCTGCGCGATCCGGTTATAATAAAGCGGAGTTTTCATTTTCTAAAAGAAAAAAAACTCATCAGAATAAAGGACGAGTTTTTTGGCGGCAAGGAGCATAGCGCCGTGTTTAATATTCATTTTCATCCCTCGGTAGAAGTAAAAAAGAATTCAGATTCAGAATTTGCCGCGCATAGCTCCGGTGAACACATAGGATTAAGGTTCTTGACATCTGCAGATTATTTTTCATCGGGCATTTTCAATGCCGATTTCTCAGAACAGTACGGAAAGCTTGAAACCACGAAAAAAATAGTATTCAGTCTAAAGGAAAACTTCCCTGCATTTTTAATAACCGAAATTACTCTGCTGTAATCACTTCAATTTGTTCCAGCTTTGCCGGGTTTTAATATTATTACTCTTTATTGTATTTATAATGCTTTTAATTTATTATTTTAAACATACCAGAGTGCTGTGTTATTTGTAATAATAAATTAACTAGATAAGGAGTGATCAAAATGATCGGAATGAGCGTTATCAGCTTTATAATCTTACTAGTAATCAGCATTGTAGTCTCGGCAATTTTACATTTCGGATTCAAGTATTATGTTCGGCCCGGTATTAATTCATTCATTTCAAAAGTAGTATTTGGATGGATCGGTGCCTGGCTTGGATCACCCGTTTTCGGCTATTGGTTCGAGGGTGTCAATTATGAGGAAGTATATTATGTTCCTGCAATCCTCGGTTCGTTTGCATTTTTGCTTCTATTGATTGATCTCGTTAAATCTATTAAATCTCCGCCTGCGACATAAATATTAGTTCCATAAAAAACTGTATGCTAATTTTGCGCCACAGCACTCTAACTAATATCACTACAGGATAGGATTTGATAGAGAAAGTATAATATTAATGTGCGGTTCTATATGAACCGCACAGCTAAAAAAAACTCAGTAAATTATAGTACTTGCTGCTAAGGAGCATGCCTAAACAAGAGGGGGATCTTTAATCCCAAACAATTTTTTACTTCAATTTGATTTGATACTCAACCAAGATCTCAATTTAACTTTTCAAAGAATCTATCAATAAAACAGCATTTGAAAAATTGATTTTCTCATTTATGGAGTCACTCGAAAAAAGATATTAGAATGTAAAAAGGATTTTAATTCGGTTCAAAATCAAAGCCGAAAAAAAGAAATTCGAACTATTTAGAGTTGACTATTAAATAAATCTCCGGTTCTTATAGTCTACACATAAAACGTTTGGGCAATAATAATCGCTCAAAAAACAAATAAAATTTGGAACTCATTCAACGTTTGGTAAACCGCTTACTTCATCAGCATCGAATCCGGTTTCCCAGCCATCGTAAACACCATTTAGTTTACGGACAATCCTTTCCAAAATTTTACGGATTGTTGTTAGGTTTTTATAATTCGGCACTATTTCTTTTGTGGCGAGACAAAGCCACTCGTTTTTCTTTGAAGAGTCAATACAATCAATTGTGAATTCTAAATCTATCAATTCTATTGCAGCTACTTCCGCATTTTCTTTAGTTGGAAAATATAAGTAGAAATTGACAAGACGCTGCTTAGAAAGGTCGGCATTGCTGCGATATATAAGATTCAGAACAGCCTCATCGGGAGTGATTGGAGTGTTTTTAACGCTTGGTTTATACGAGAGTTTATGTATTCTATTTCTTTTGTTGTTTCCCATTTCTACTTCCCTCATTTTTACAAAACAAAAATTAATGATTCGCTTTTATGATTCTGCTTTTACAAATTCTTTCAATGCTGTGCCAATGATATATGTCCAGCCTTCCAAAAAATTTTCTTTTTTAAGTTCGGGAACCGTATCGCTTGGGAAGCTTTCTAATCCGGCATGAATCAACTTTAATTGTGTTTTATTACCGTAGGCAGACAATTCAAATGTTACATAAGAAATCCCCGGATAACCATCGTATCTCCAAGTGTAAGTTATTTTTTTATTTGGCACAACCTCAACTACTTTACACAAATGCAGCCATTGCTTGTCTTCACTGCCGCCGTAGAATTGGAATTCAAATCCAGTCTCAGGTTTGAATTCGGTGATGTTAAAATACCATTGCTTCATTTGATTCTTATCAGTTATGGCTTTCCAAACTTTTCCGATGGGTGCGGCAAAGTTGTATTCAATTATTAAAGGTTCGTTTTTCATTTTCTTTTCTCTTTAGATTTTTAATAAGTTCTGATAAATGCCCTCAGATTTATGATAGGTATTTTTACCTCAGATTTTGAACGGTAAATAATTTCATTTTTTTCTAAATGCAGACAGGTTCCTTTTAGTTAAAGAAAATTCTCTTAAAAATTCAGAAAGATGTTCACAACAAGATTATTCTCTAGCATCGCCTTTTAATAGATCATAAATAAATTCGATAAGTATTATTAGCCAATATTAAAAATATAATGAACAAAACGCAGTTATGATATTTCTAATTCTTAATTTTCCAGATAAGCGGCACTTCAAAACGAAAACACCGAGTAATACCTAAAACTTTTTAATTACTAAAAATAGTCTTTAACAGAGCTCTTTTACGTAATCAACTTTATTTGTAAGAAATAAGTTAATAACTCACGTTACGCAACTAAACCTTTCCCGAATGCGTTTCCTTAGGAACCTTCGGTCGGGATCATTTTGACAAGGTTTTATGTTTCTGCGAAACATGAGTTAATAATTAAGAAAATACCGAATTTGCATACACTATCGGCTTAAGTTACTAAATTTTTCCCAAGACTTCGCTTGGAAAAAAAGCTAAAGGAAAAATTACAAATCACCAATCACAAATAATTATCAATGACCCAATTTTCAAATTCT
>JAGUYG010000008.1 GCA_020061465.1 Ignavibacteriales bacterium | reverse complement strand
TAAATACGACTATTTAAGAAAATATCTCTTAGATTTTTTACGCTTATAATTTGAACTCTATCCAACCTTTCCCTTAAAAAGGGAAAGGCTTATTTGTAGTAACAACAAAATATAATCTTCTTTACATTTCATTTGATGAAAAATCAAAGCATTGCATGGCATGAAAAGATAAGAGTTTAAATGCGAAAGTTTTATTGACAAGATATCCTTCTCTTATTAAGAGAAGGATTATCCAAAGGATGCTGTGCACAGGATGAGTTCAAGTTTATTGCGGAAGATATAATGTTACATGGAGTAAAGGCTGGCAAGAAATGGTATCTTACAAAGAAAAATTCAAATATATTTGGTTAGTTTTTGATCGCTTTTCATTTTAGAAACTTAGGTATTATTAGAAATATGTTCGACTAGAATTTTCCAAATTTCTCAAAAACAAATGAACAAAAATTTAGTTATGAAAAAAAAGCTAAATACCATATATTTAGCGCCGTTAATTAAACAACATAATTACATAAAGCAGCCAGACTTGAATCATTCAGCGCACTTATTCCGGTCATCAATTTTAACCCTTTCATTTTCAATTAATTCAACGAGGTATACTGATGTTTAAGAATCACCCAAAAGGATTGAGTATTCTATTCTTTACGGAGATGTGGGAGCGATTCGGATTCTATCTAATGCTCGGCATCTTTTTTTTGTATATGATCGATACTCAAACCGGCGGTTTAGGTTTAACCAGAGCTAACGCTGCAGATATTTACGGCACTTATATAGCACTCGTTTATCTCACACCATTTTTAGGCGGACTGTTAGCTGATAGAATTTTAGGTTATCGAAAAGCTATTTTTATTGGCGGCGCTTTAATGGGTTTGGGATACATAGGATTAGCTATTCAAGGCTATACCGCTTTTTATATCTCTTTATTATTGATAATCGTCGGAAATGGTTTTTTTAAACCTAATATATCTACTCTGCTCGGCAATCTTTATGGTGAAGACAGATATAGAGTCTTAAAAGATTCAGGATATAATATTTTTTATATGGGAATTAATATCGGCGCATTTGTTTGCAACTTTGTAGCCGCTTATTTAAGGAATCACTACGGCTGGGGATATGCATTTGCTGCCGCCGGTATCGGAATGTTCTTAGGACTTATTTGGTTTTGGAGAGGTCAAAGACATGTAAAAGATGCCGACGTTATTAAGCCGACTAAACCGGAGGATATGTCTTTAGCAAGGATATTTGCGGTGGTTCTTATGCCCTTACTTATCGCCGGTTTAATAGGATGGTTTTTACCTAAAGAGATATTGGGGATTGAAAACATTTTCGGCAGTAATTCAACCGATGCTTTTTTATTCGGCAGCATTCCTGTTCTGATATATTATTCGTCTTTATGGGTTAAGGCTTCAAAAAGCGATAAGGCTCCGATTGGTGCACTGCTTGCAATCTTTGGAGTAGTTATAATTTTTTGGGCAATCTTTCATCAGAATGGTTCTGCTTTAACAATTTGGGCAGAAAGCTATACTAACCGTGAGTTACCGCAAGTAGTTGAATCGGTCTCTAAAACATTCGGACTGGTTCAAGAAGTTGATACTTCACCAAGGGAGGTACCAAGACTCGACACACATGGAAGAGCGGAACTTGATGCTGACGGCAATATGATTATTGAAATGGGTCCTCATCCCTATTTCCACAATTTGCAAAAAGATGGATGGCCTGATAAAGGAATTTCTCTTAAACTAATTTCAACAGAAATATTTCAATCTGTTAATCCTTTCTTTGTGGTTATTCTAACGCCTGTCGTAGTTGGATTTTTCACCATGATGAGAAAAAGGAAAAAAGAACCCTCCACTCCTGCAAAAATAGGCTGGGGCTTATTCATCACTGCCCTCTCAACGCTTGTGATGATAAGCGCAGTTTTAGTTTCGAACAACGGAATGGAAAAAAGCTCAGCAATGTGGTTGATAAGTGCCTACTTTGTTATAACTGTAGGAGAATTGTTTTTAAGTCCGATGGGTTTATCGTTAGTCTCAAAGCTTAGTCCTCCCCGTTTAACTGCACTGATGATGGGGGGCTGGTTTCTTTCTACTTCTATCGGGAATAAGTTATCAGGTGTGATTTCCGGTTTATGGGATTCGATCGATTATAAAGCGTATTTCTTCTTGATAAACTTTGCCGGTGCTATGTTAGCAGCGCTTGCAATCTTCCTAATGATTAAGTGGTTAAGGCGCGTAGTTCAAGAGCATGGTGCATAATTTTTTTTAATCAATAAATTCCCTTGTCTGATATTAGCTCAGACTGGGGTTTTCTTTTCATATACATGTATAAAAATTTTTTCTTCCTAATGCGTTTAACCTCTGAATTAAATGAGGTTCTGAACGCCTTCCGAATTTCTAAGATCTATTCGCAAGAAAAAAATAAACTAATGTTCGAATTATACAGGAATCATGAACAGTGTTTTGTTGAATTATCCGTCGATCCCGGTTTACCCTACATAACCCTTAAAAAAGAATTTCATCGAGCAAAAAAAAATACAATTGACTTTTTTAATGAAGCGATCGGAAAGACAATCTCTGCAATTGAAATCGCGCTTTATGACAGAATCATAAGGATAAGTTTGAGTGAAGGACAAATTTATTTTTGTATCCGCGGTAAATACACCAATGTAATATTTAATCCGGAAGGCGAAAACATTAGTTCATTTAAAAAAGAAGAAGATTCTGTGTTGAAAAATTTAATCGAAGAATTTAATGCATTTAATTATGCAGCTACATTTTCAATTCCTTCATTAGAGCTTGCTGAAAATACTATTGAAATTGCTTTGCTGAGGAAGAAATATTCGTTTATAGGTAAAGATATAATTGTGGAGCTTGAACGGCGAACAACGGAAACTGCTTCCTCTATCAATATTTTAAATGCAATAAACGAAATCTTAGTTTCCATAAAACAAGATAAAGTTGCCGTTTTCATGGATACTCAAAATGAAGAGGCATATATTGCACCGTCTTTATTTAAGATTTACAAAAGTCTTGATAAAACTGAATTCAATTCATCTATAGATGCACTTAACCACTATCTTAGCAAATCATATTATCTTGTTAATATTCAAAACAAGAAAAAACTTATAACAAAACATTTAGAGAAAGAATTATCACGGATTGCAAATAAATTGAATAATCTAAGTGCACTTATTGCACAGGGCAGCAAAGCCGATGAGTATGAGAAATATGCCAATTTAATATTGATCAATTTAAACCGTATACCAAAAAATATTAGTACCATTGAAATTGAAGATGTATATCGCAGTAATGAACCAATCGAGATTAAATTGGATAAGAAATTAAGCGTACAAAAAAATGCTGGGAAATATTTTAAACTTGCTAAGAATGATAAAATCAAGCTTGAAAAAGCTAAAGAACAGTACCAAGATCTTCAGCAAGTTTTTGAAAGATTAAAGAGTATTGCAGAAAAAATCCCGGACATTGATGATAATGAAAAATTATTTAAGCTTATGAAAGAATTAAAAATCAAAACCGCCGCCTTTAAGGGTGAAACCAAAGAAAAACTTGAAAATAAATTCAAACAATATTTAATTGACGGTAAGTATAAGTTATTCGTTGGTAAAGACAGCCGCAGCAATGACTTGTTAACTACAAAGTTTGCAAGACCAAATGATTATTGGTTTCACGCAAGAAGCGTTTCGGGTTCTCACGCTGTACTAAAAGTAGAAAATGTGAAGGAAGAAATTCCCAAAAACGTCTTGAAAAAAGCCGCTGCAGTTGCAGCTTATCACAGCAAATCACGGACATCCGGATTAGCTCCGGTTTCCTTTACAAGAAAAAAATATGTAGTTAAGAAAAAGGGAATGGAACCGGGAATGGCAGCTTTGCTGAAGGAAGAAGTTTTATTAGTTAAGCCGGAAATACCGGCGGGTGTAGAGTTCGTTACAAATGATTAACTAACAATTCGTCACATATAGAAATTTAATATATTTGCACTCAAAATTAATTTTAACACTTTGAATAGCGTGTGCTCTTTTTCTAACTAAACATTCTTAACCTAAAACAATGATAATCGGGGAGTTTATTTATGGTTGATCGAATATGCCTTTTTGAAGGTATCTATTATAGCAGGCTGCTGCCGTTGGTTTATTTCCGTCCTCAATACGACCTGAGATGCGGAATTCTTACTTTAAGAGAGAAGGTACGGTTATATTATCCGGACATTCCGCTCTCTCTTCATTGCAGAAATTATCTGCAGGACAGCCTCCAGCAGCAAAATCAGCATACAGAAGTAAATAAGATAAGCGGCGATAACTGCCTTTTCATAAACGGCAGAGTTATTGTCGATTCAAAATTTGTAGAACAAGTTTCATTAAAAGGACCGGATACTTTATATGTGAAAGGTGATTCAATCATAGCCGCGAAGGTTACAGGTTCAAAGCTTGAAGAGCTGAAACACCAAATGCACGATTTGTTTACGCATTCCGATTTTACCGACCTTGTAAAAAAAGAGATAGATGTAAAGATGGTTAATTACCCATGGGACTTATGCACACATAACCGAGACCAGATCATTTCAGATTTTAATAAACTGATGGAGCTAAATTCAGGATCGATGATTAAGGGTAAAGTATATGAGGGTGCACATCTTGTTAATCCTGGAAATATATTCATCGATGAAGGTGCTAAAGTAAAACCATGTGCTGTTCTCGATGCCGAAGCAGGTCCAATCTACATCGGCAAGAATACTACAGTTTTTCCGAATGCCACTATTGAAGGACCGGCTTTCGTGGGGAATAATTCACAAATAAAAATTGGAGCCAAGATATATGAGAATACAAGCATTGGCGAGGTATGTAAAGTAGGCGGTGAAGTTGAGGGCTCAATCATTCATTCATACTCCAACAAACAGCATGATGGCTTTCTTGGTCACTCTTATATTGGCATGTGGGTTAACTTAGGTGCCGATACTAATAACAGCGATTTAAAAAACAATTACGGCAGTGTTAAGGTAATCATAAACGATGAGCAGGTGGAGAGCGGTTCAATGTTTGTCGGCGTTACCGTCGGAGATCATTCTAAGTCGGGTATAAATACAATGTTTAATACCGGAACTGTTGTGGGCGTTTCGAGCAATATTTTCGGCGCAGGATTTCCGGCTAAATATATTCCTTCATTTTCATGGGGCGGTGCCGAAGCAATTACAAGTTATGATTTGGAAAGAAGTCTTGAAGTAGCAAAAAGAGTTATGGCAAGAAGAAAAATTCAGATGACTGAAGTGGACGAAAAATTATTCAGAAAAATATTTGATTTAACTAAAGAAGAAAGAAGAAGAAGAGGAATGCCGAATTAACAGCACAATTGAACTACGTTATTAAATCAAAAATATTCATTTTCAATTATTAAATTTTTAGGAGATAAAATGCGACTGATCATTCAACCAACTTACGATATGGTATCTAAATGGGCAGCTAACTACGTAGCCAGCCGAATAAACGAATTTAATCCTTCGGCAGAAAAACGTTTTGTATTAGGTCTGCCCACCGGTTCTTCACCATTAGGAATGTATAAAGAATTAATAAACTTAAATAAAAAAGGGATTGTCTCGTTCAAGTATGTTATAACATTCAACATGGATGAATATGTCGGCTTACCGGAAGATCATCCCGAAAGCTACCATTCATTTATGTATAATAATTTTTTCAACCACATTGATATTGATAGAAAATTTGTAAACATCTTAAACGGTAATGTGCCCGATCTTCAACAAGAATGCGATAACTATGAAGAGAAGATTAAAAAAGCCGGAGGCATCCATCTTTTTGTAGGAGGTATCGGTCCGGATGGACATATTGCTTTTAACGAACCGGCATCCTCACTTGCGTCTAGAACAAGAATTAAAACTTTAACAATGGACACAATTATTGCCAACTCAAGATTTTTCGATAATGATAAAAATAAAGTGCCTAAGACTGCTCTTACTGTCGGAGTAAAAACCGTTCTCGATGCCGAAGAAGTTATGATTATCATCAATGGTCATAACAAAGCAAGAGCTTTAGCTAATGTTATTGAAGAAGGAGTGAATCACATGTGGACTGTAAGCGCACTGCAGCTTCACCCTAAAGGAATTGTTGTTTGTGACGATGCTTCTACACTAGAATTAAAGGTTGGAACTGTAAATTATTTCAAGGATATTGAAGCTAAGAATTTAGACCCGGATACTTTACTGAAGTGATGCTTAATTAAATTCTTATTAAATATAAAAAGAGGCTGCCGGGCGCAGCCTCTTTTTTATGAGAGCTATATTTTGATAGCAGGAGTTATAATTTTGGTCATTATATTTGCCGGAGAGATAGAAGCACCCTCCAGGTCATGTTCCCAGACTGCTCCTTCCCTCGCGGCAAGAATTTGTCGAAACGAATTTCGGACAAGTTGCACAACAAGTGTAAAATTTTCAATTATTGTACCGCAAAATAAGTTTGATATTTCATAATTTAATTCCATCAAATAGGATTTTACCGATTTATTTTGAGAGTAATGAACCGAAGTGAGAAAAATTTTTAGAAATAGTCGTACAACTAAAGCTGAAATATATTAATAACCATATCTGTCCAAAATAAATTGAACTCACTCTAATCTCTCTCTTAAAAAGAGAGAGACTTATTGTCAATAAAACAATATATGACAATGTTCTGATCTACCTGGCAGTAGACAGGCAGAATATTAACACTAAGTCATAAGATTTAATCAGCCCTTCTCTTTCCAAGAGAAGGGTTGGGATGAGTTTCCTTATAGTGAAAAAACATTTCCAAAGTGTCGTTCCGACTTTTACAAAATTATTTTGGACACTACTGTTAATAACTGATAGAATGAATGTGAAGTTAAACTTCAATTTTTTAATCATCTTCGATTTCAATAGATTTAAATACATTTAATACAAACCTGAATATGAATATTGAAGTACTCTTAAAAGCCATGATAGCAGTAGCCTCGGCGGTATCCGGTGCCGCTGTACTATTTTTAATAAAATTAGATCATAAAAAGTTATGCACGTTAATTTCATTTTCAGCCGGTGCATTATTTGGCGCGGCTGTATTTATGCTGCTTCCGGAATCATCATCAAGCTTAAATATTATCGAATTACTCCTAAGCGCCTTAAGCGGTTATTTTTTATTTTGGTTTATCAGTAAATATTTCTCGCATGTTTGTCCCGCTTGTTCTGCATCTCATTTCGATGAACAAACCACAAAAAAATTTTCCGAGATCGTATTAACATTAATGGTAGCACTTTCAATACATTCATTTCTTGATGGCGTAGCGCTCTCATCCGGAAATTTTACTTCGCATGGCGAGGACAGCTCGGTATTCTTCGCAATAACCACACACAAATTTCCTGAAGGATTAGCGTTAGCGGCATTGATGCTCAGCGCCAATTATAGGCGAACCAGAATTTTCTTTACGGTTTTATTAGTTGAAACAATCACCCTGGTTGGTGCGTTAGCCGGAAAATACCTGTTTGAATCCGGTGTATCGCACTCGATAATGAGCGGGGTGATGGCGCACATTGCAGGAGGATTTATATTTTTAGCAAGTCACGCCATACTTGGCGAGATGTTGAGAAATCATAAGAATTTAGTAGTCATTTCATTTTCCTTAGGATTGTTTTTAATTTTGGCAGTTCATTTTTTCATTTAATAACTCACATTACGCAGAATTCATAAAACTGTTTGTCTTTGTTCTCAAAATATGCAATATATCGGCATTATAAGTTGTAAAGACGGGGCAACTTGTCCCGAATCCTTTCGGGATGCCCCGTCTCTACATTCTATTTTCATCTACCATATAGATTATTGCGTAACATGAGTTAATAATTTTGAATTCCAAATCAGACTCCACGAACAAAATTTAGGAGAGGTGCTAGAGTGGTTGAATAGGCCGGTCTCGAAAACCGGTGTGGTACTAGTTGCCACCGAGGGTTCGAATCCCTCCCTCTCCGCGCTACTTCGCTGAAGTTTACTATCTGCAACTTTATGTGAAGGATAGCTTAGTAAAACTTCGCGCTTCATATTTTCTCCGTCATTCATCCAATAATCCAAGCACCTGTATTCACTACTATACTTCCCTCTTATCGCATATTACTCCCTTTTGTCGCATTTCAAACGATTTCAAAATTCTAATGAATAAATTAATTCGCAGGCGAATAGAAATTATTCCCAAAGTAACGTATTTTATAATCGTGTTCTATTTATCCTTCAATAAGTGCTGTTTATCTGATGACTTTGATTCAAGAATTATCTAGCAATAAAGATAGAGCGTTCTGGTTTTTTCAAATCAGCGGATGGACTATCTTCTATTTTCAGCACGTGTTTGTTTTTAGTCCTCTCAAAGAATTTACTTTAGACAATCTTCTTATCAGAACAGGAATTTTAGCAATAGGTTTCGTTATCTCAATTGTGCTGCGCTATAGATTAAAAAAAATTGATTACCTGCAATATTCCTTTTTCACATTGTTGATAATCCTCTTTATATCCTCACTCATTTGCTCAACTATCTGGCATATAACCGGCGTTGCTTTTTCAGAGTCTGTTCGACATGGATTCATTACACTGGGTGAAGCAACCTTAGAAAGTTTAGTTGTCGGTATTGCAAGAGACAATGCGGTTTTCATAGGCTGGAGCGGTCTATATTTCGGTATAAAATTTTGGATGAACTGGGTATCGCAAAAAGAAAAAACCGACAAAGCACTTTCCCTTGCACGCAACGCTCAGCTTGAGATGTTAAGATATCAGCTCAATCCTCATTTCCTTTTCAATACTTTAAGTTCATTGCGGGCATTAACTTCCGATGAAAATAAAAAAGCGAAAGAAATCATTACAAAAATTTCCGAATTCCTGCGTTACTCGTTGATTGAAGGCGATAACAACGAAGTTCCTCTTTCAAAAGAAATTGAAGTAATAAAGAATTATCTTGATATCGAGAAAGTAAGATTTGAGGATGAGTTAGTAGTGGATTTTAATATCGATCAAATAGCTGAAGTTTATCCCATTCCTATTTTTCTTATTCATCCTCTTGTTGAAAATGCAATTAAACATGGTATGCAAACCAGTCCTATTCCGCTAAAGATTAACATAACGGCAAAGATGCTGAATGATCATTTAAATATCAGCGTGTTCAATACCGGAAGATGGGTCGACAAAGGAAAAAATAATTACAATGGGAGAGGACTTGAGAATATCAAAAAAAGACTTCAAATTTACTCTCCGAAACAGCATGCTTTTGAAATAATAAAGAATGCAGATTCTGTTGTTGTGAATATTTCGCTAAAGAAAGAATCAAACAAGTATTTGTATGGGGCACAAGTTTAGAGCAATAATAGTTGATGATGAAAAGCTTGCCAGACTCGATCTTAAAAGTGTGCTAAGCTCGTTTGATGAGATTGAAGTTGTCGGGGAAGCCAATAATGTTAGTTCCGCTGAGCAGCTAATTACTAAGCTGCATCCGAACTTAGTCTTTCTCGACATTCAATTGAGGGGAGAAACCGGATTTGACCTGCTCGAAAAAATCAACATCGAATCGGATATAGTCTTTGTTACGGCTTACGACAAATATGCCATTAGAGCATTTGATGCTAATGCGCTCGACTATCTCTTAAAACCGGTGAGCTCCGAAAGACTGCGTCAAACTATCGACAAGTTAATAGAAAAAGCTCCGATAGATCCGGATTGCTACCGCCGCTTGAATTACGATGACGTAATTTTTCTTTCTCTCAATAATAAATACAGATTTTTGAAAATTGATTCAATCGTTGCAATTACTTCTAATGCTGATTATACATTTATTCACACCGAAGATAAATTCCGCTTTATTACAAGAAAGACAATGAAGGAATGGGAAAACCGTTTGCCTGAAAATCATTTTTGCAGAATACACAGAGAAACAATAGTAAACTTAGCTTACATATCGGATATAAACGATTGGTTCTCGAACTCGTATAAAGTTTCGTTAAAAGGATTTGAAAAACCATTTTTGATGAGCAAGCGATACGCTGCCAAAATTAGAAAAAAATTTATATGATGCAGATATTATCAGATATTATTTCGCCCGCAAACCGCATTTCGCAGCATATTGCCGCTCATCGCATTTTTATAATAAATAATTATAGCTCTAATTACTTTAGCATCGACCGCATTATGGTGGGAACTAACTATAAATAAAAGAATGGGAGGATTAAAAAACAATCCTATTTTAAATATTTATAATTCCGGTGAGTAAATTATTTTCATTCTAAAGTAAATTTAAATTGAATATTTAGTTCAGGAATGGTATATAATTACAATCAACCTACTCAGAAAAAAAACAGGTTTAATTAACGGGTTCATTCGATCTTCATTTTATAATTTATAAGAGGTGAGCTATGAAAAATAGAATTACTATTTCAAGCTGTGTTATTTTGATTCTCTTATCTGCATTTCCGCTTTTTACATTAGCACAACCAATCTTCACCGAGAACTTCGAATCCGGTACAGCCGACCCTTCGTGGGGACTTTACCGTGCAGGTGAAGAATATGTTACCGCCATTCCGATGGCTAATGCTCCACAGCCGCTGGCAACAGGTGGTTCTTATGTAGGTTATCTGCAAGATATTGACGGTTCTTACACCGGTGCCGCAATTGCCTTAGCAGGAACCGTTGATATGCAGGATTATTCAATCGAAGCTGATGTTTACTGCTATGTCGGTCAATCTCCTTCTGCTTATACAGGCATTGTTTTTTATGGAGACAGTGCCAAAACAATTTACATTAAAATGGTTGCCGATTTCAAACCGACTAATCCAAGAATACGTCTTTATAATAACAAATTAGACATGGCTACCTTT
>JAGUYG010000082.1 GCA_020061465.1 Ignavibacteriales bacterium | reverse complement strand
CCCTTCGGGATTTTAGTTCTTTTCCCGAAAGCTTTTCCTAAGGAACCTTTCCAAAGGATCGTTCCGACGGTCGGGATCGTTCCGATTAGTTTTAATTCGCCGCGCGAATCAAATAACGCCGAAGGTGTGTAATGATTATAGAAAATTGTAATAAGAGAAGGTAAAACCCCAAAGGGGTGAAATTATTATCCCAATATTATGAGGATATTCTTTTCATCTTGAAAGTGTTGTTTCTTTTTTAAGTTTCGTTTATAATGCTTTAAAAATGAACAATTTATAGTTTTTGATCGCTTTTCACTTTAGAAATTTAGGTTATAGTTATTCAACTTTAATGAGATACGGTATCAGGCATATTTAATGATTAAACAAATTGAATTCTTTATAAAAAATTTATTGTTGAACTTTCTACTCCTTTTCAGTTCCTCGAAGCAATACAGGAATGATTATGTTTTCAATAAAAATTCGAAAATTCTATTTATACGATTAAATAGAATAGGCGATGCTCTCGTCTCCACTCCCCTTCTCCACGCAATAAAACAAAAGATAGGATGCAGAATATTTGTTCTTGCCGATAGCAAAAATAAAGCGGCGTTTTCGAATAATCCTGACATCGACCAGCTTTTAATTTTTAATAAGAGCTTAAAAGGTTATCTGGATATAAGAAAATTTATAAAAACTAATAATATCGAAACCATTGTCGATCTTCATGACGACACTTCAACAACCGTAAGTTTTATTTTAGCGTTCTGTAATGCCAAAAATAAGTTTGGACTGGAAAAAGAAAACAAGAAGATTTATACCAGGACTGTACCCCGTATCGATGCAGCAAAGTATCACATAATCGAGCGGCTTTTGGAGATTACCAAGTTATTCGGATTTGAAGCCGACAAAACACGAGCTAAGATAATTTATAAGCCTAATGAAGAATCGCAAGAGAAAACTGAATCTTATTTGCTGAAAAATTTCCCTGAAAAAAAATTTTTAATCGGAATTAATATTTCATCCGGCAGCAGTGCCCGGTTTTGGGGTATAGAAAAATTTAAACATCTGGTATCATTCCTAAAAAAATATCCGGTTTCGATAGTAATTATTACATCCCCTGTTGATTTTTCTTTAGCAAAAGAAATATCTGACGACGGAACCTTAATTCATTCAACCGGTTTTGATGAATTAGCTGCCTTAATTTCAAAACTTAACCTGCTTATTTCACCGGATACGGCACCGGTGCATTTAGCATCAGCTTTCGGTGTACCGGTTTTCGGAATTTATGTTAAATTTAACACACCGGAAATAATTTGGTATCCATACGGTTCTGAGTTTGAGTATGTTGTAACAGAAGAACCTACGCTGCAAAATATTTCATTTGAAAAAGTTGAACAAAAACTAAAACCATTTTTAGAGAAATTGCTTAATGAATAAATCAATTCCCTCCTGCCAAAGATTTACAGGTTATAAACCTTGTTACAGCGATCATAACTGCTGGGAAGATGGCTGTAAGGATAACATCCCGATCGGTACAAAAATATTAATAATCAATTTAGACGCGATGGGAGATGTTTTGATGACTACGGCTCAACTACCGGCATTAAAAAGAAAATTTCCTGAGTCAACTGTTTATTGGGTAACTCTTAAACTTGCCGCACCGCTTCTTTATAACAATCCATATATTTATCAAGTGTTCAAATACGATGCAGAATCAATTTCAATATTAAAAGAAATGGACTTTGATTTTGTAATGAATGTGGATAAATCTCAGAGGTCTTGTGCCTTGCTAAATTCAGTACCGGCAAAACGTAAATTAGGATTTGGATTGAACAAAGATGGAAAAATTATACCTGTAAATGAAGGGGCTTATTATAATTACAATCTTGGAATGGATGACCATCTCAAATTCAAAGTGAATAAAAGAACCGGACAGGATTACCTTGCCGAAACATTTGAATTATCGGAGTTCTTTAAGCGTGACGAATACGTTTATAATTTTACAGACGAAGAATTAAAATTTATAGAAGAATACAAAAAAGAAATCGGCATTAATTCTGACGACTTCGTAGTAGGATTTAATACAGGATGCTCAAATCTTTATCCAAATAAGAAAATGACTATTGAGCAGCATGAATATCTTATCTCAAAGCTTCTTGAAAAAAACAATTATAAAATTATTTTATTAGGCGGACCGGAAGACACCGAAAGGAACGAATTAATATATTCAAAATTTAAAGGTAAGATCGTTAACACCCCTACAAATTATGGTCTTAGAAAAGGCGCCTGCTTTGAAAGTTTAGCAGATGTAATAATCACGGGCGATTCTTTTGGGATGCACCTGGCAATAGCATTGAAGAAATACATAATAGCCTGGTTTGGTGTTAGCTGCTGGACCGAAATTGATTTATATGATCGCGGCGTAAAACTTTTTCAAGAAGATCTTTTTTGTTCTCCCTGCTGGAAAAAAGTTTGTCCTTACAATCTTGAGTGTATCCAAATGATCGATTTAGACAGAATGATCGAAGAGGTTGAAAAATATTACAAATCCAAAAGTGAATTGATCGAATCAAAAAAATAAAATGGTTAATATATTTTCTTTAGCAAGAAGAATTGAGCGACCCTTGATTTTAGACGGGGCTATGGGAAGCCTGCTTCAGCAAAAAGGAATAAAAAGCGCTGGCAAAGCATGGATGGCTCATGTTAATATAGAGAAGCCGTCGGTTGTTTACGATATTCATTTAGATTACATAAACGCCGGCGCGGATATAATAACAACAAATACTTTCAGAACTAATCCTCTTGCTCTAAGTAAGATAACTCTGTCGAAAAATATTAAACTTGTAATACAAAGTGTTGGTATTGCTCTTGAAGCCGCAAAGGATTTTTCAGTTTTTGTTGCCGGATCGAATGCACCCGCAGAGGATTGTTATCAAGTCAAGCGAACCGTTACGAAGAAAGAACTAATATATAACCACTCTGCTCACATAAATTTACTTATGAGTGCTGGAGTTGATTTTATACTGAACGAAACAATGAGTCATTTTGATGAAATAAAAATTATATGTACCTATTGCTCTAAAGAGAATATACCGTACATAATCAGTTTATTCCTCACCGAAGATTTGCAACTGCTTTCCGGCGAAAAAACCGAACATGTAATCAAGTATGTTCTTGATCATAATCCTTTAGCTGTGGGATTTAATTGTATCATGCCGGATGTTTTTAGGAAATTATTCAAGCCGCAAAAATTAAATTTTAATTGGGGAGCTTATCTGAACTGCGGTTCGGGCGATTACTCCGATAATAGTATTAAATGCGGCGTAACTCCGGACGATTACGGAGTTTTAACCAAACTTATGCTGAAAAAGAATCCTTCGTTTATAGGTGCTTGCTGTGGTTCGTCGCCTTCTCACATAAGGAGCATTAGAAAAATTATAAATGGATAATATCGTTATTAAAGCTCCGGCTAAAATTAATCTTGGTTTGAACGTAACCGAAAAAAGAGAGGATGGTTACCATAACATTCAAACCATTTTTTATCCAATCCAATTATGCGATGTAATAAAAATCGACAAGGCAGAGATAACAAAGTTTAGATGCAGCGATCCTAACCTTCCTCACGATGAAACTAATCTTGTTATCAAAGCAAAAAATATTATCGAACAATATGTTGAGAAAATATTCAATGTTGATATCTATTTAGAAAAGAAAACACCGATTGGTGCAGGATTGGGAGGAGGAAGCTCGGATGCGGCTGCTGTTCTCCTCGCTTTGAATGAATTGTTTAATCTTAAGTTAACGCATAAAGAGCTGCATAATCTGGCATTTGCTCTTGGTTCGGATGTTCCTTTCTTTATCAATCCTTTGCCTGCTTTTGCTGCATTAAGAGGTGAAGAATTAAAATATTTAAATTTGAAAATCGATAAACCGATATTAATTGTTTATCCGGGAATTCATGTTTCTACTAAGTGGGCATATTCAAAAATCACTCCTAAATTTCCTGAGCACAGTTTATTACAACTAAATAAAATTGATTTTGAAGATCAAAATATTCGTAGATTAATTACTAACGATTTTGAAGGCATTGTATTCAATGAGTTCCCGGATATTGCGCGGTTAAAAGAATTGCTTATCAACAACGGTGCTCTGTTTGCATTAATGAGCGGCAGCGGCTCTTCCGTATTTGGAATTTTCGAGGATCTTGATAGGGCAATCGAAGCAAAAGGTACTTTATCTAAAAACTATTTCACATTTATTCATTATGAAAAAACATAACTTTTTATTTCCGTTTGTATTACTACTGATTGCAGGATGCAGTTCAACAAAAGAGTTTGAGATATTAAATAGAGATACATGGCATGCAAATCCTCCACGCTACTATGAAGAACACATCCCAAACCGCATAACAATCCATCATGAAGGAACCCGGTTTGAAAAAGGTAAAAATGCAGCCGAGCATATAAAAAATGTTCAGGTTTGGGGAATGGGTCCGGAAAGAAGCTGGACAGACATTCCTTACCATTTCATGATTGACCCGGATGGAAATATCTACGAGGGAAGAAATGTATTTACTACAGGCGAAACAGCTACGAGTTATGATCCCGAAGGTCATTTGCTTATAACTTGTCTCGGTAATTTCGAAGAGCAGGAAGTTTCCGAAGAGCAGTTAAATTCATTAATAAGCTTAATTGCGCATTGCTGTAAAAAATATCAGATAACTCCTGAAACAATAGCGGCGCATAAGGATTATGCTGAAACATTGTGTCCCGGAAAAAATCTTTATAAATATATTGAGAGCGGTTACATAAAAGATAAAGTGAAGGAACTTTTCCCGGATCACCCATAATCTTTTTATCCACCAAAAACCTCCAACGTCACTGCTTTAGACGTTGGAGGTTACTTGCCGCTGTTGCTTGGTGTGCAGTAACCTCTCAGGTTTGAAGCCGGCAACCTGAGAGGTTTTTAGTTGGAGGTTGCAGTTGGAGGTTGCACGCAGCTCTATAATCTCATGTGCTTATTTAAGAGAACCCATACCCATGTTTTTCCTTATAAAAAAGATGCTGTACCGGTTATTTCTCCCATTTGTTTTTATTACACTTATCGTTTTGTTTAATCTTTAAAAATCGAGGGCTTACATTATGTGCAGTACACTTGAGTTCGTTTAATTAACTCATCTTACGCAAATCTGAAAATATCTTATCGAAACTACTTTAGTTCGGAAAAAACATTTTTCCATTCAAAATGCTTTTTGTGGAGTGTGCTTACTCATATCAAGCTGCTTAGGAATTTATTTGCGGACATAATTCTAACATTATCTTTAAGAATGTCGACCTCCTTTTGTTTAACAACTTGAAAAATAAGAGGGATGTTCAGCCGTTCATTAAAGTAGGATATCTTGTTTGAAAGTAATGTCTTAGCCAATTTTATTTCGATTTCTAAAAGCAAAAATTATAGCGAAAATTTTTGCTTTAAAGCAAAAAAATTAGATCGTAATTCTACTATCCAAGCCACCTCCAAGGCATACAAAAAACCTCCAACGTCACTGCTTTAGACGTTGGAGGTTACTTGCCGCTGTTGCATGGTGTGCAGTAACCTCTCAGGTTTGAAGCCGGCAACCTGAGAGGTTTTTAATTGTAGGTTGCATTGTACCTCGTAACCTCTCAATGATCTATTCAATTATCATCTAACTAACCGCACTTTCAATTATTTCAACCGTATTCCTTGAGGTATTGATTTTAAAGTTAACGCCAAACGGAACGGTGATGTTATCTTTTATATGTCCGTGCTTAAAATTGTACACAACGGGAATTTTCAGCTTGCTGAAATAGTCATCTATCACTTCACCTAATGTTAAAGTTTTTTTAGTTGGATCGTGCTCGTTGCAATCAATGAAAGAACCTAAGATAATCCCCGTAATAGAAGCAAGTGCTTCGGCTAATCTTAACTGATTCAACATGCGGTCGATTCGATATGGTAACTCACCAACTTCTTCAAGCAATAAAATTTTATTCTTCAGCGGCGGGAAGAATTGCGTGCCTAACAGAGAGACAAGCAGAGCTAAATTGCCGCCTAAGATTTGTCCTTTTGCAAATCCTTTAGTTAAAGGAATAACTTTCTCATCATCCGGCATGCTGATTTTACCAAATGGCTTATTTGATGTTATTAACCTCCAAAACATTTCTTCTGTAAAACTGCTTACTTCACCGTAAAAATCAACTGCTAACATCGGACCGGCAAAAGTTATCAAGCCTGTCTTTGAAAATATTGCCATCTGTAACGCCGTAATGTCGCTGTAACCGACAAAGATTTTGGGATTGTTTCTCACCGCTTTATAGTCAATCTTATCAAGTAACCGTGGAGAACCGTATCCGCCTCTTACACAAAAGATTGCTTTTACTTCCATCTTGTTAAACATATAATTGAAATCTGAAACGCGGTCTTCATCCGATCCGGCTAAATAGCCGTTTATTTTTCCTACATTTTTACCGATTTCAACTCTGAAGCCTAATTTTTCCAAATAAGTTGCTCCCGATTCAATTCTTGTAAGATCATCCGGTGACGATGCCGGTGAGATAACCCCTATTAAATCCCCTTTTTGCAGCTTTTTAGGTTTGATTGGTTTCATAGATTCTCTTTATTTTGATTCTACATTGATGATTTTTAATTTAAGAAAAGGATTATTTTCAAACAAATATATTATTTTTAAAAAGATGTCTTCTATAATGTGTTAGTAATGTTACTTACTAGTCAAACTTAAGAAAGGAAACAAAGGAATGGTTGATGAAACTAAAAAATTCAGTCCGGAATTAATCGAAAAAGCAAAAAAAATTAAATTAGTCTTAACGGATAGTGATGGGGTTTTAACGGATACCGGTGTTTACTACTCGTCAAATGGAGAGGAATTTAAGCGCTTTTCTATTCGCGATGGAATGGGAGTGGAAAGACTTCGAAATGAATTGAACATTCAAACGGGAATAATCACCGGTGAACTATCTGGCTCGGTAAAAACGCGGGCGGCTAAACTTAAGATCACTGAATTATATCTTGGTGCAAAAGAAAAAGATAAATTGCTCGTAGATATTTTGAGTAAAAACAATTTGACAGCCGAAAATGTAGCTTTCATCGGCGATGACTATAACGATTATGAACTGCTCAAACTAATCGGGTTATCAGCCTGCCCTTCCGATGCGATGCCGAAAATAAAAAACATTGTTGATTATGTTTGTAGTGCTAAAGGCGGAAACGGTGCTTTCCGAGAATTTGCGGAGATGATTATTTCCGTTAGGAAAGATGCCACCAGTTAAAAAATCTCCAACGTCGCTGCTTTGGACGTTGGAGGTTGCTTGAAACATTACACGCATAAAAAATCTCACTGAGCAACCTCCGATGTTTGCATGCTGATTTGTCCCGGGCAACATCGGAGGTTTAGTACACACAAAAACCTCCAACGTCGCTGCCTTGGACGTTGGAGGTTACTTAATACATTACACGCATAAAAAATCTCAATAAGCAACCTCCGATGTTTGCATGCTGATTTGTCCCGTGTAACATCGGAGGTTTATCATCAAAAAACCTCCAACGTCACTGCTTTAGACGTTGGAGGTTGCTTGAAACATCACACGCAAGAAAACTCTCAATGAGCAACCTCCGATGTTTGCATGCTGATTTGTCTCGTGTAACATCGGAGGTTTAGTACACACAAAAACCTCCAACGTCACTGCCTTGGACGTTGGAGGTTACTTACTGCTTTTGCCCAGAGCAACCTCTGAGGTTTGTGTCCGTCATGCACCAAGCAACCTCAGAGGTTTACGAACCTTTCACTTTGTCAAAAGCATCTTCTTCACAAAAGTTTTGTCACCAACCTTTAGCCGGTAGATGTAAACACCGCTTGTCGGAACGATCCTTCGGACATATTGCGATGCATTGAACTGCGCTTTATACTCTCCGGCATCCTGAGTTGTATTTACCAATACCTCCAACTCTCTTCCGAGTATATCGTAAACAGTTAAGTTTACATTGCTTTTTTCTTTTAATGTATAGGTAATCGTTGTTGTTGGGTTGAAGGGGTTGGGGTAATTAGCAGCTAAAGTAGTTGCTTCAATTGATTCTATATTATTTTCTTCGTCCCCAGGCTTGGGCATTAAATCATAAATCTGATTTAAATAGTTTATCTCTTCCATAGCTAACTGATAATCGAGTGTATTAACAGAATTTCTGTTTACTATTTCATGCAGATAAACAAGACCATTTTCAAGGTCATTTAACCCATAGATGTTTGTAAATGCCTTTTGAAATAATATCCTATTGCGCTGCTCTGTCGTTAATTCAAAATCTTTTAAGTCTTCGATAAAAGTAAGCGCTCCGTTTTTATCTACCGTTTTTAATACTGCATTAGATAATCCCGTCAGTAATTCAAATTTTGCTCCTTTGTTTACTTCATTATTCAAAAGATTTTCAATTTCATTAATGCGGCTTCTGCCGTCCATATAGAAATCAAGATTCTTCAGCAGCAATACGCCTGCCATGCTTCCATAAGAACTCTCTTTTTCATGGAGTATAAATGTTTCAAGTAATTCTGTGGCTTTTTCATAGTTATTATTTGACATTTCAAGAACTGCTTGTTCCAGCATGGGTGGAAATTCAGAATTTGTTTTTTGAAGCGCTAAATAATCACCGGAAACAATTCGATCAGGGTTAGGATCATCCTCAAGGTAGGGAACATAATATACCAATCCATTAATATCTCCGCCTCGCGGACCATTTGGATTACCCCAATAGTTGTTCCTTGCAAAAATATAGCTGCCTGTTGAATTATCAATCTCATAACCGGTGTTGCTGAATATTGAATTGTAACCGTAAGGACTGCCAAAGTCTGGAGCGGAACTGCCTGTAATTACTATGCCTCTGTTACCATTATATTGAACGCGATTATTACCACCGATGGAGTAGGTAGAATTATAATATGCGCTTGGACTTGCAGAGCCATAACAAGCTATTCCGTAGCCGTTACTTCCGTTAAAATAGTTATCGCTCAATATAGGATTGCTTGAATACCAATTAACTAATCCTTGATAATTATTTGAAATGATATTCCCTATTAGGGTAGGTGAAGAATTATATAAATAAACGCCATAAGCTGAATTACCCGTTAAGTAATTGTTGGTTATATTTTCGGCTGTCCAGCTTGATGAGTAGCTGTTATAAATTCTAATGCCGTATTGGTTATCGTTGATAGTGCAGCTCTGTATTGTTGGTGTAGCCGATGAAATATAAATACCGTTATTGCAGTCTGTTATTGTACAATGGCTTATTGTTCCGCTGCCTTAATTGAAATAAATTCCGTTAGTGGCATTTAAAATATCGGCATAAGAAATATTTGCGGTACCACCGCTGTTAACTTGAATGCCGTTGCTGTTTCTTTCAACAAAATCGAAAGTGATTGTGCCGGTTGAGCCGTTTGCGGATAAGGTGCCATTGATAACTAAAGAAGTACCGCTGCCGAACAAAACAGTCGCTCCCGGTTTTACTTCCAAAGTTCCTCCACTGCCGACTGTAAGCGTTGCCCCAGATTCTATTGTGGCATCATTAATAATTAGTCTTGAGCCACTTTCAAATGTTATTTGGTTAGTTCCATTCTCCAGCACAAAATAAGAGTTTACAGTAAGCGTTGATCCTGCTTTAAGAAGCAGTCTGCCTGAAGGATTAATATTGAAGCTGCCGCTGCCGTCAAATGTAACATTACCGTTTATTTCCACAGTTCCATCTGTATACAATACTACATTTGGATCTATTGATACCGTGGTTGAAGTTATCTTCAAATATTTTCCTGACAGCACATTTACGTTTCCATCAAGTTCTATATTGCTATCCCATTCAAGTGGATTATCTAACGTAGTGTATATATTTCCAATATATTTTTTTAGTGAAAAATGATCTAAAATGTTACGTGTTATTGTTCTAACTGTATTATAATCTCCTCCGAACAAACAGTCTGTCCAGCCAAAACCTCCGGCTGCAAATACCCGGCTGTTTGTTTCTGTATCTTCATAATAAGTCATATCGGCATAAAGATCGTCTCCATAATAAGGATAGTGCTGCACAACACCGGTTAACACTCTAGCTAAAAGAACTGTATTTGCCGGGGAATACTCGCTCCTTTTCATATCACTTTCACCTGACGCAATTGGATTAGCCCCACCGAAACCAAATTGGCTATGAAATGATAAACCTGTTCCATTAAATATCCATTGTGTCGGATTTTCCACTATTTGTGGTTCATTAGTGTTATTTACACCGTAAAACTGTACGCCAATAAACTGCCCTTCAGGTCCTTCGGTTTGATTTCTCCATAAATAATCCCCATCTGGTTTTCCAGGTGTTTCTGGTTTATAACAATACATACTATCCGGATTTGATGACGATCCTTTATAATCAACAAGCCAATAGCAATTATTTGCAGCAAGAAAAGCAAAATTACCTCCTTCTCCTTTATAGTCGTTTTCAATATTGCTTCTTTGAACTGGATCCCAATATTCAGAATGACCGGGAAAAATGATGGCCTTGTATAATGAAGTAGAAAAACCACCGCTGATATCACTATCAACACAATATTCCATTTGATAACCATTGTTTTCTACCCATGCTATAAAGTTTCGTTCTCTTTGATCTAATTGCCCAAATTGAGTTGATAATGGGCAGCAATCAAAAAAATGATAAACAAACGGTCGTCTGAAAGAGACTGTTTCGATGGAACTCCCTTCAGAAGTAATATCATAATCTCCTGTCCACCAATAAAGGCTCCCTCCTCCCCAATAATTATAAGCTTGGTAAGTGTTCCAGGCTATAACACACAACATTTTGGAAGTTGAAGCAGGACTTGACGGTTTTATAACAAAAGGAATGTATCCAATTCTTTCAGGATTAAATTCCTGCCCTGGAAGGTATAATTTGGCGTAATAAAATCCGCTTGGGTAATTGGATGTATTTTGTAATGTATACGCTACTGCCCAGTTAGCCCAATCGCATCCTTTTTTATACTCTACAGGATAAATTCCGTTTGTATAATGATAGATACTATCCTCAGGGAATAATTGATTATTAAATTTATCATGCAAAGGATAAAATGTAGCATTAAACGTAATTGCTGTCGGCGTCATTAAAATATCACCAGACATGCTTGTGCTGTTTACACGATAAATTTTCATCCGGCTGCTTACTGTTGTAACCTGATGATTTGGCTGGATTGCAGCTTTTGTGCTTACCTTAAATTGAACAGGTTGACCCTGTGGAATACTTGGCGCTGTAGTATAACCTTCAAAATATCCCCGCCTCCAGGCGACGTAAAAATCCGGATCTGAAGTAATAAACTGTGGATTTTCAGTCCATTGCTGAGCGACCAGATTAATATCCGGGAAAAGGATTAGTATATATAAAAGGATGATTAAAACTTTCATAATTACCTCCAATTATTTTTATTTATTAAAAAAAGCTCAAGCACTTACTTGAGTAAAATCATTTGCTTTGTTTCTTTATATTTTTTTGTTATCAAACTATAAAGATAAATTCCACTTGGTAAATTGTTCCCATTAAACTTAACTCTATAAACACCGGCTTCCTGTTCTTCATTTACAAGAGTTTGAATTTCTCTTCCTAAAACATCAAACACTTTCAATTCAACATTGCTTCTTTCAGGTATCTCATATTCAATTGTTGTTGTTGGATTGAAAGGGTTTGGATAGTTGTTTCTTAGGAAAAATTTCATCGGTATTTCAGAAAGCTTTTCAACATTTGTAATTAAGCTATATTTTAGTATTGCATCATCCGCTGCCGCATAGCCAAGGAAAGTGGAAAGCATTTTACCATCGTAAGCATAGTCACTTAATGCTATTGATTCAAGCTCCCAGTCATATCCTCCATTTGTTGTTTTGTATATAACTTCTTTTATTTGACCTTGATAGACTTGATAACCAAACGACCACCCGTTTAATGAATCAATGAAATAAATATCCATAAACCTGGGAGGGTTTCTATCAAAAGAGAATAATGAATCCCAGGTTATTCCACCATCAGTAGTTTTATAGAAACTAGGCGGCCCATAATTATTCCATGCCCATCCTCTCAATGAATCTATAAAGGTAAGGGTCTGAAAGATCAGACAATCACAATTGTTAACAGATCGACTTATGTAAAACCTAGTCCAATTTTCTCCACCATCATTTGTTTTTAGGAATGCTGCATGCGGATAACCTAGCGAATCGCTGTATTCTCCATAAATCCAACCATGGTGTGCCTCTGTAAATAATATCTTCTTAAATGTTATTTTTTTCTGAAAGGCTAATTCTTCTATATAATACTCAATACTGAAATTTTCGCCCCCGTCTATGGTTTTTACAATCATTGCTGTATCTGGATATTGTTGATTTCTTTCGCTGCCTACTGCAATAACTTTATTTATGCTAACTCCTTGCCCACTTGGCATTGATTGTTCATTAGCATAATAAACTTCCTGCCAGGTTTTTCCGCTGTCGATAGTCTTATAAATCGCATTATTAGAATTATTATCTCCTATCGCCCAGCCTTTTGCATAGTCAATGAAATTTATATCGTGCATTATGGCACTAAAAACACCAGTATTGGAATTAATCCATGAGAATCCACCATCTGTTGTTCTTAGCAATCCTTCACCAATGTTGTATACCCATCCGTAAAGGCTGTCGACAAAATCAATAGCTACAAACCTTCCATTTGCCGGTTTGTAAACAACCTGCCAGCCATATTGCTGAGGGTAAATGCTATTTGCACAAAACAATATTATTGCAAATAATATTTTTAGTTTGTGCATGGTATTTCTCCTTATCGCAAGAGAATCATTTGTTTGTTATATTTTTCAATTTTTAAACTATTACATAAAAATCTAAAATAAATATTAGGAAATGCGGTGTAAGTTTTAATTTTTTAAGGGTTGAATAAGAGAAAATACTAAATATCGAAAATTCTGAATTTTAACCCTAATAAATATTTCATTAATGCATAACACTTTCAGTGTTCCTCAATAAATTTCCACTTTAGCATTCGGTTCCCTCAATACTCTCAATATTAATATCGATCATTAATTTGTTGATGTCAAAAACTAAAGCAATATTTTTGATAATTTTTAATAATTAGGATATTTTGATAATAAAATGTTTCTGACCATAAATTCTAAATCTTGCATTTTATATCCGGATAAATTAGCTTGCACATCAAATAATTCAAATCTGTTTAATTGTAGTCGAGTTAATAAAATTGCCTACAGATTACGGGTGGCTTTCTGTTGTCCCTCCGCTATTAGTTATTCTTCTTGCTTTAAAAACACGCTAGGTTTATTTATCACTCTTTTTAGGCATTTCCGCCGGTTGGATGATTATAGGGAACTGGAACCCGTTAACCAGCGTAGTAGATGCAATACAAGCATGTGTAAATGTTTTTAAAGATGAAGGGAATACAAGCGTAATAAATTTTTTCATTATCAAACTCCTATTTATATTTTTTTACGGTTAATTATTCTATCAATTGTATTTTTATTGTTTTACTCCGGTTATTCACTAAAAAGTTGCAGAAATAAACACCGGGGCTAAGGCTATATTCAGTTGAATTTACTTTTATTTCATAAACGCCTCTTGATTGTTCTTGATTTAAGATATTTGCTGCAAGCCTGCCGAGCACATTGTGAAGCTTAATTGATACAAATGAATTTTCATTTAGCTCATATTTTAAAGTAGTCTCAGGATTAAAAGGATTTGGATAATTTTGATAAATGATGAATCTATAATCTTTATTTTTATTTTCGTTAACCCCAACCGGTTTTTTCTTTTTTACAACTGCTTTTATTGGATAAAAATGTGGTGCACCTTCCCTCCATTCATCAAATATCCACCAATATATGAATTGATTATTGTAAAGTGTATCATGCCGATAATAGCTTGTAGCTAAATTAAGGAAAAAAGATAAACCTGTTATATAAAAATAGCTATGATTAGAAATTACTACTCGGGGACTTATATCAATAACCTTCCAATTGGGATATACTTCTGTATCTAATATGATAGTTTGGGTGTAAATAGAAGAATCCTCTAACTCTAAATAAATATTAAAATTGGTTGAATGTTCGCTAGTATCCCACGGAGGGTACTCTTTATTAATGAATAAAACAAGGAGTTCCTCAATTTCGTAGTCTTCCCAATTTGTATCCAAATCAAACTTTACTCCAAGGTTTGAAACCCAGTCTGTAACATAAGTACCTTCATTATTAAATGTTGTAGTATCGGGAAACAATTGCAGCGTATCAATGTCATCTTGTGCTTTTGAATTTGAACTAAAACAAAAGCATATTAATATTAAAATTGCTTTTTTCACTTGTACCTCCTGCAATGATATTAACTTGGCTACATACCTTTAACTAAAAATTCGAAAAGTCGTTATGAAGCTACTCTAAAAATTTATTTATTGTCGTAACGATGCTTTGGATATAAAAATGTTTTAATTATAACTTAAAACTGTAACATAAAAATTTACTTTTGAACTTAATAGAATGGTCCCATTTATGTTTTAAATGAGCTAAAATTTGATTGTTAGATAAAGCCAGTAGTATATTGTTTTTTTATACTTATTAGCGGGGTGGTTAGATTTTATAATTATAAAGGATTGATAAGGAATAGCGGTAAGAAATTGAGAGCTGCAAATCCTATAGCTGAATAATATTTTCACTAATATTAACAATCCCCACTCTATTTAAGTTAATATTATTATCTAGGCCCAACCGTTCCAAATCGAATCTCAATTGCAACTTATATCTATCGGATACTATTGTCAAGAATTCTAAAAAGAAATTAATATTTTGTAAGCTGTTGATTAAGATTTTTCAATTTAATTCATCTCATTTGTAATTTATGTTCAATATGCCGATATAAATTAAACTCTCATTAAGTCCATAGGATCATTTGAGCAACCTCCGATGTTTGCATGGTGGTTTGTCTCGGGTAACATCGGAGGTTTAGTACACACAAAAACCTCCAACGTCGCTGCCTTGGACATTGGAGGTTACTTGCTGCTTTTGCCCAGAGCAACCTCTGAGGTTTGTGTCCGCCATGCACCGGGTAACCTCAGAGGTTTACGAAACCCTCAATTGACTCTATAATCTCTCAGGTTAGAATCCAGCAACCAAAGAGGTTACTTAATACATTACACGCATAAAAACTCTCAATAAGCAACCTCCGATGTTTGCACGCTGGTTTGTCTCGGGTAACATCGGAGGTTTGGATATCATAATTCAAGTTATATCTAAACAAATATCAATTCTATGTATATATATTCATGTAACCATAATATTTCTGATTTTAAGCAAAACATTATGAATTGTTATTCAATTAAAAGTTGACAACTAAAATTCCGTTTTATATTTTTACACCCATGAAAATTGAGTTTCAAAAATATTATAAGTGTATTTATAACCATCAATATTTGTCTGCTTCCGGCTGCCTAATAACCTCCATCCGCCGTCCCCTTACGGGGTAATACATTTCTTCACTTAAAATAATTATTAAAATTTTTTCAATCACATTTTTAAGGAATTAAAAAATGATTTCAGTGGGAATCATAGGCGGTTCCGGATACACCGGTAAAAACTTAGTCAAATATTGCAGTCAACATCCTTTCATTAAAGAGTTTCAGGTTTATGGATTAAACTCGGCTAATAAGTCAATATTAGAATTATTTCCTGAGTTTAAGGGTATTATTCAAAACAGGATAATAAGAGATATCAATCTAATTTCAGAATATCACGATGTTTATTTTTTGGCGCTGCCTCACGGTGAAGCGCTTAAGTACGTTCCGCATCTCTATAACATAGATAAAAAGATAATAGACCTCGGTGGCGATTATCGATTAGATTCAGCTTCCGATTACGAAAATTGGTATGGAAAAAAACATACGTCATCCGATTTACTCTCGGAAAAATTATACGGTCTTGCGGATTTATCATCGTTAGATTATTCAAACATAAAATTGATTGCTAATCCGGGCTGCTACCCTACCGCTGCGCTGCTTTCACTAACACCGCTGGTAAAATATTTTTCGAAAAATATTTTTTCGATTAGTACATCTGCATATTCAGGAACAAGCGGTGCTGGAAAAACAGCAAGAGAAGATTTACTTATGTCCGAAATGGACGGCAATGCAGCCGCTTACAATTTAAACACTCATCGACATCAGCCTGAAATTGAACAGATGCTCAACAAAAACGGTTTCAACGGGAATTATTCTTTCGCAGCACATTTGCTTCCTATCGCTGTCGGAATATATTCAACATCGTTCATCTACTTAGCTGATAAATTAAAAGCAGACGATATAGCCGATGCTTTTCAAGCCGAGTATAAAAATTCAGTCTTCTTGCGGATGCGAGAAAAACCGCCGCAGTTGAAGTGGGTAGTTAACAGCAACTTTTGCGATATCCACTTTTCCGTTAAGGACAATAATATAATCGTTACTTCTGCAATTGATAATCTTATAAAAGGCGCTTCCGGACAAGCCGTACAAAATTTAAACAGACTTTTTGGCTGGGAAGATTATCTTGGAATTCTAAACGATGGAGCAAAAGATGTATCAATTTATTAATAACGGTTCTATTACTTCAACAAAGGGGTTCAAAGCAGCCGGAATTTTTTGCGGAATAAAAAAGAAGAAAAAGGATTTAGCTGTTATTTATTCCAAAGCACCGTGTACTGCGGCGGCTTCTTTTACTATGAACAAAGTTAAAGCCGCACCTCTGCTGCTCTCTAAAAAAACCATTGAAGAATCGGAAAAGATACAGGCAATTGTTGTCAACTCCGGCAATGCAAATGCATGCACCGGCGAGCAAGGAATTACTGATGCCGAAGAAATGCAGCAGTTTTGTGCATCCGGTTTGAACATCAACAATGAAAATGTTCTTGTGTCGTCAACGGGAGTTATCGGACAACTACTGCCGATGGATAAGCTTCGAATTGGAATTCCTGCCGCGATAAGTTCACTAACTTCTAACGGAGGATTTGATGCGGCAGAAGCGATTATGACCACCGATAAAAAGATAAAATCTTTCGCACTTCAGTTAAAACTGCCTGCCGGTTTGATTACTATCGGTGCTATTTGCAAAGGCAGCGGAATGATTGCACCAAACATGGCTACTATGCTTGCATTTCTTTCAACCGACGCAATCATAGAAACAAGTTTGCTGAAAAAACTCTTTATGGAAACTGTAAACAATACTTTTAATAAGATTTCGATTGACGGAGAAACCAGTACGAACGATATGGCGGTGATACTTGCTAACGGCTTATCCGGTATATCTATTCAAGAAGATTCTGTTGAAGAAAAGATTTTCAGCATCGCTTTGAATGCAATCTGCAGAGAAATGGCAAAGTCAATTGTTTCGGATGGTGAAGGCGCAACTAAGCTGGTAACCGTGAATGTTCGAAATGCTAAATCCAAAATTGATGCTGACCTAATTGGAAAATCGATAGCAAACTCGGCGCTTGTTAAAACTGCTATCACCGGCGCTGATGCTAATTGGGGAAGAATAATGAGCGCAGCAGGACAAAGCGGCGCAGACTTTGAGCCTGCTAAAGTTTCTATCAGCTTTAACGATTTTTATATTCTTCGACCTAATTACAGCCTATCATTAGACGAAAAAGTTGCATCACAAATTTTGTCGTCTAAAGAATTTGAAATAAACATCGACCTTGGAGAAGGCTCAGAAGAAACAACGTGGTGGACTTGCGACCTTACCGAGGAGTATGTAAGAATCAATTCCGATTATAGATCATAGGAGATAACAATGAAAACAGTTCTGATCAAAATAAGCGGAAAAGCAATAGACAATTTTTTGCGAAGTGATTATCATAAAAAATTATTAACCGAACTTGCACCAGGTTATGATCATATTGTTATTGTTCACGGCGGCGGTAAAATGATTTCCGAGTGGGCTTCTGCTTTAGGAATCGATTCAAATTTTATAGATGGGCAGCGGGTTACAACACCTGAGTTGATGGAGGTGGTGGCGGCAGTACAATCCGGTTTGATTAATAGTAAAATTATCGCATCCTTAAATTCATCGGGTTATAAAGCAGTAGGATTATCGGGAATTAGTAACAATACTTTTATAGCTAAAGAATTTGATTCGCAGCTTGGTTTAGTTGGAATACCTAACCTCGCTTCGCCGGTTGATTGGATTTATGAATTGCTTGACAAAGAAATACTACCTGTATTCTCAAGTGTGTGTTACGATGGCAATGGTAATTTGATAAACGTGAATGCCGATTTATTCGCGGCAGAGCTTGCTGCTGCAATTAAAGCCGATTGCATTATGTTCTTCTCGGATGTTGAAGGGATAATATACAATGGAGAAGTTAAGAGAATTTTAAACGAAACAGAAATACTGCACGGTATAAATTCGAAACAAATAAATAACGGGATGCTTCCTAAGCTTAACAGTTGTTTAAAGATGCTAAGTAAAGGAATTAAAAAAATCTGGATTGGTTCCGGTTCAAAATCAGAGTTACCTGATATTCAAAAAGAAGGTACGTGGATTATAAAATCCGGCGAACAATTTGAAAAACTTCATTATGTTGCATGAAGATATTTTTCATTATTGATAAACGGTAAAAAATAAAGGGAGGTTCTTATGCCCGGGAAACTTAGACGTCTTAACAGAATTAAAGAGCTGCTGAATAACCGCAACATAACTTCGCATGAAGATATGGTTAAACTTCTTCAAGCCGAAGGTATTAATATTACCCAGGCTACACTAAGCCGTGACTTCGCAGAGCTTGGCGTAACAAGAATATTCACCGAAAGAGGTCCGCGCTACGTTCTCGATTCAAATGAATCCGGCAAACAAATTGCGCGCTTAATAGGATTCGAAATTATGAGCGTTGAACATAACGAATCTTTGATTGTGGTACGAACATTAGCAGGGCGTGCTCAGGGAGTCGCTCATCATATCGACCGGCTAAATCATCCTGAAATAATCGGAACGGTCGGCGGTGACGACACGGTGATAATTATTCCCGCTTTGCAAAAAAATATTCCTAATGTGGTTTCGTTAATTAAAAACATGATGAACGTTCAAAACAATTATTAAAAAGGAGGAATAAATTGGCTGTAAATAAAATTGTCGTAGCTTACTCAGGCGGACTTGATACATCCGTGATGGTTAAGTGGCTTAGCGAAAAGTATAATGCTGAAATCATCACCGCTACAGGTTTCTTAGGTCAAACTAACGAAATCAAAGGAGTAAAAGAAAAGGCTCTTAAGACAGGCGCATCTAAAAGTTTAATCTTTGATCTGCGAAAAGAATTTATTACAAATTATGCCTGGAAAGCGTTGAAAGCAGGAGCATTATATGAAGGCGCTTATCCGATGGCTACCGCAATCGGCAGACCGCTGCTGGTTAAAATGTTAGTGGATATTGCAATGGAGGAAGGCGCCGATGCCGTGGCACACGGCTGCACCGGAAAGGGTAACGATCAGGTAAGATTCGAAGTCGGAGTTCAAGCCTTAGCGCCTGAGTTAAAAGTAATTGCACCGTTAAGAGAATGGGAATTTAAATCGAGAGAAGAAGAAATTGAGTATGCGAAGCTAAAGGATATCCCAATCAGCGCAACTTTAAAATCGCCATATTCAATTGATGAAAATCTTTGGGGTATAGCAATTGAATGCGGTGTGCTGGAAGACCCAACCGAAGCGCCGCCCGAGGACGCTTATCAAATTACAGTTAACCCCAAATTCGCTCCCGACCAACCCCAATCTGTTACAATCACTTTTGAAAAAGGAATTCCGGTAATGCTAAACGGAATCAGTTACGATCCGGTTGAGCTTGTTACTGCGTTAAACGAATTAGGAGCTGCACACGGTATCGGAAGACTTGATCTAATAGAAAACAGAGTTGTGGGAATTAAGTCGAGAGAAATTTATGAAGCTCCGGCTGCAGTAATCTTGCATACTGCACATACCGAAATGGAAAGACTTAATCTTGACAAAGAAACTTTTCGCTTTAAGCAGAATGTCTCTTCAAAAATTGCTAATTTAATCTATGACGGTCTATGGTATTCTCCTTTATTCGATTCCTTGATGGCGTTTGTCGATAAAACTCAGGAGTGCATTACGGGTGAAGTTACACTTGAATTGTATAAAGGCAATCTGAGAGTTCTCTCAAGATCATCAGCACATAGTTTGTATAATAAAGAATTGGCAACGTATTCAATAGAAGATAAATTCGACCACAAAGCTTCTGAAGGTTTCATCAAAATTTACGGACTGCCTTACAAAACAATTGCTCAGTTAAAAAAACACGCTGAAGAAGAGGTATTCGTTTAATGCTATGGGGCGGAAGATTTAAAAAAGAATTAAATAAAAAAGCTTTAGAGTTTTCTTCTTCGCTGAAGTATGATATTCAGTTGATTGATGAGGATATAGAAGGAAGCATTGCTCATGCGAAGATGCTTCATAAAATTAATATCCTTTCGGAAGATGAATTAAATAAAATTACTTCTGCCCTTTCGCAAATCTTAGATGAATGGCAAGCTAAAAAGTATCGAATCGATCCTTCTGAACAGCAAGAGACTGACAAATTTGAAGATGTTCACTCCGCCATTGAATTTAGACTGCATGAGTTAATCGGTGATACTGCCGGTAAACTCCACACAGGAAGAAGCAGAAACGACCAGGTTTTAACCGCAGTAAAATTATGGATGAGAAAAAGATGCGATGAAATTTTAATTGCTATTACCGACTTGCAAAAAAGTTTTCTTTCAGCAGCGGAAAAACATACCGAAACGATTATTCCTGGTTATACTCATCTGCAAAGAGCACAGCCGATTTCATTTGCGTTTCATTTGTTAGCTTATGTGGAAATGTTTGAAAGAGATAAGCAGCGTTTTAAAAACGTAATAGATTTCATCAAAGAATCGCCGTTAGGAGCTGGAGCTTTAGCCGGATCAACTTTACCGCTTGATAGAGAATATACTGCCCGGCTTCTCGGTTTTGAATCCCCCACCCCGAATGCGCTTGATACAGTTTCGGATAGAGATTTCATTTTGGATTTTCTGCATGCATCAGTATCGTCTGCACTTCACCTGAGCCGTTTGGCGGAAGAATTAATTATCTGGAGTACGGCTGAATGGAAATTCATCAGCATCGATGATTCGCTTACCACCGGCTCATCATTGATGCCGCAGAAGAAAAATCCCGATTTGGCAGAATTAATCAGAGCAAAATCCGGAAGAGTATTAGGAAATTACGTTACCCTTTCAACAGTGATGAAAGCCTTACCCTTAAGCTACAACCGCGACCTGCAGGAAGACAAGCAGCCGCTCTTTGATTCAGCTAAAACCGTTATCGATTCTTTACAAATAATGAAGCTGATGATCGATTCGCTTGAGATAAATACCAAAAGATTTGTCGATGAGTTAAACGGCGATTACATGCTTGCAACGGACTTAGCTGATTGGTTGTTATTAAAAGGTATTCCCTTCCGCAAAGCACACGAAATTATCGGGGAATTGGTTAAACATCTTGAAAGAGAAAAGAAAAAATTTAATGAGATTGAATCGAGTGAACTGCAAAAATTCAGTCCGTTATTTGATGAAGCTGCTCTTGAATGTTTGAATATTCAAACCTCATTAGCCAGGAAAAAAACCTATGGCTCACCGAATCCTAATTTTGTAAATATGTCAATCAAAATGTGGAAAGATAAATTGAGATAAGAATGAAAGAAGTGCTGACCAAAGATATTTGTCCTAAAGACTAATTTGAGAAATTTAATTGGCACTAAATTCCAAAAAATCTAAAGGATCCATAGGACAAATCACAAAAAACAAATCACAAAAAACAAACCCGCCTGCCAAAGAACTTGTTCGGCGGGCAGGTAAGCACTAAAAAACAAATTTGAAATTTCAAACTTCTTATTAGCCTGCTATTTGATTCGTCGTATCAGCATGTAAATCTGACGGTAATAAATTAAATTACCGTTCAGCTTAGTGAACAGACTTACCAAGCAAGATAAAAATGGCTTTCCCAACGGGAGCCTTTGGCTAACCATATTGAGAGGTTTTTTCTCAATTTATTTCTATTAAGAAACTACATTTTTTCCAAGACTTCGCTTGGAAAAAAAGCTAAAGGAAAAATTACAAATCACCAATCACAAATAATTATCAATGACCCAATTTTCAAATTCT
>JAGUYG010000058.1 GCA_020061465.1 Ignavibacteriales bacterium | reverse complement strand
TTTTAAATATTTTTCTCTTAATGTAGCGTCTTTTTGGTTAAGGCATCCTTCCCAATATACCAATTGAAATGGGATTCTATTTTTTGTAGACATTACTTTTCCTTCATTATGCTCATTAAGTCTATTAGCCAAATTTCGTGTGAAGCCAACATAGTAATTATTATCTTTTAAAGATTTTAGTACATATATATAGAAATAATTCATATAACATATCTCACGGGATGAACCGAACGATATCCTTATAACTCTTGCATCGTTGTTACAAAATATCCGTTTTCCAATAGATGTTTGAAAAATACAGGCTTGAGTATGTGAGTTAAGCTGCCTTTAAAATATTTCTTCATAAGATTAAACAGCAATGGAATACATCATTCATATCCCTCTTATCAACTTTTTAACTATTTATCCCCACTGCCATAAGAAGAGCGCTTGCAACTTAATTAATTATTTTCTTTTCCGCCACAAAATTTTAGTAATAATGCGGCTTTATTCAGCGCTTGGCAAAGCGGCTTATTAAATTTTTATCAAAAAAAATAACTTTTCCAAAGGATCGTTCCGACTTTTATCGCTTCCAATGTTTAGCTGAAATTTATATATTGCAATACCCATGAGTTAATTATTAAGGAAATTAAATGCTGGTAAAAGAGTCGGTCGGTTTTTGCATAGGAGCTTCGTCGGTTAGTCAAGTACGATTAATTGAATCGTTCAATAAGCCGGCAATTTTATCGTCCCGGTCGATTCCCCATCACGGCGATCCCAAATCGGTAATTCATGAACTATTTAACAACGGCACACCGGAAAATGCAGTCGTTACAGGCAGAAAATTCCGCAAACTGCTGAACATTACATCGATAACTGAACCCGAAGCTGTTGAGCTTGCACTCGAATATCTTAACCTTAAAGCAGATGTGGTTGTAAGCATCGGGGGAGAAAACTTTATAGTTTACCAGCTTGACGGCAGAGGAAAAATATCGAAGTGCATAACAGGAAATAAATGCGCTTCGGGAACGGGGGAGTTTTTTATTCAGCAAATCAAAAGAATGGATTTAAATATCAATGAGGCAATAGAACTTTCTGATAATTCTCATCCTTATAATATTTCAGGAAGGTGTTCGGTCTTTTGTAAATCGGATTGCACCCACGCATTGAATAAAGGTGTTTCGAAAGGATATGTTGTAGCAGGATTATCGCGCATGGTAGCTCAAAAAGTTATAGAGCTTACTTCCATTCTGAATCCGCAAAACGTAATACTAATAGGCGGTGTAACCCGAAACGATGTGGTTGTCGGATACTTAAAGGAACATTTTAAAAACGTAATTGTGCCGGATCAGGCAAGTTGTTTCGAAGCATTAGGCGCAGCATGTTATGCATTTCAAAATAATGTTTCGCCCATAAAAAATTCAGACCTGTTCAAGGAGAATCATACTACCTTCACTTATTTCGATGACCTCAAGAAATATATAAGTAAAGTTCATTTCAAAAATTTTCAAAAATCAGCCGCATCCGATGGCGATGAATGTATTTTAGGGCTTGACGTGGGTTCAACCACAACTAAAGCTATATTAATGAAAGTAAATGATAATTCTATAATCGCTTCCGAATATCTTCGAACAAAAGGCGATCCGATTGCCGCATCAATCGAATGTTACAAAAGTTTAAGAGATCAATTAAATTTTAAGTTGAATATAACCGGATTAGGTGTTACCGGTTCGGGAAGGCATATATCAGGTTTACATGCGCAAACCGATGGAATAGTAAATGAAATTATTGCACACGCTAACGCTACTGTTTATTTCGACAGTGAAGCAGATACAATTTTTGAAATCGGCGGGCAGGATGCAAAATATACATACATAACAGCGGGCGTTCCATCCGACTATGCTATGAATGAAGCATGCTCAGCCGGAACGGGTTCGTTTTTGGAAGAAGCCGCAATGGAATCTCTAAATATTAATTACACACAAATCGGAGACTTAGCGCTTGAGGCAGATTCTCCTCCTAACTTTAATGACCAATGTTCAGCATTCATAAGCAGCGATATTAAAAACGCTCTGCATGAAGGTTTATCGAAAGAAAATATACTTGCAGGATTGGTTTATTCGATATGCCTCAATTACACAAACAGGGTTAAGGGAAATCGTCCGGTAGGCAAAAAAATATTTATGCAGGGCGGGGTCTGCTACAATAAAGCAGTTCCGGCTGCAATGGCAGCGTTAACAGGAAAAGAAATTATCGTACCTCCCGAACCGGGTTTGATGGGTGCCTTTGGCGCTGCACTTGAAATTAAAAAGAGAGTAGAACTTAACTTAATTGCGAAATCCGATTTTTCACTTGAAGAATTAATCGATAGAAAAGTTGAATACGGAAAAGATTTTATTTGTGCAGGCGGCGCAGAAAAGTGCGATAGGAAATGCAGCATCTCAATCATTTCAATAAACGGACATAAGTTTCCTTTCGGCGGCGCTTGCAATAAATATTATGATAGAAAGAGCTACACATCTAAAAACATTAAGGAAAAGAATTTCGTAAGTTTAAGACAGCAGCTTGTATTCGAAAAATATATTTACTCCAAAGAATTACATCCTGCTGCAAAAACAATTGGCATTCCTAAATCTTTTTTAACAAATACTTACTATCCGCTTTACTATAATTTTTTCACACAGTTGGGATTCAAAGTAATTCTTGCCGATGAGCCGTTAAAATCCGGAATTGAAAAACAGCAAGCCGCATTTTGCTTTCCGGTTGAACTTGCACACGGATTCTTTGAGGATTTGTTAGACAAAAAACCCGATTACATTTTCCTTCCACACATTCAGGAACTTTATGATTCCGCTTCCGATTTTTACAGTAAAACATGCGTCCTCCTTCAATCGGAAAACTATTATTTAAGAACTACTTTTAAGAATTATCTGAACGGCACTAAAATACTTACGCCAATCTTAAATTTTTCTAACGGATACGAATCTGCTAAAGTACAATTTGTTGAATTGGCTTCCAGCCTGAATAAAAGTAAAGGCGATGCATCCGCCGCATTCGACTTTGCTTTAAGCAAGCTTAATGAAATGTTAGAAGAATTTAAATCCCTTGGTAAAAATATTTTATCTAAATTGGAAAGTAATCCCGAAGAGTTTGCCGTAGTTCTTTTCGGGCGATCGTACAGTGCTTTTGCCAAAGAAGCAAACCTCGGCATTCCACAAAAATTTGCTTCGCGAAATGTAACTATTATTCCACATGATTTTTTACCAAGCGAACATTTTGAAAATTTTGACCACATGTACTGGTCAGCAGGTCAGCAAATCCTTCGTTCAGCGAAATTCGTTAAAGAGCACAAGCAGCTTTTTGCCGCGTACATAACTAATTTTAGCTGCGGTCCAGACTCATTTATCATAACTTACTTCAGAAATATTATGGGGAATAAGCCTTCGCTTACACTTGAGCTTGACAGTCACTCGGCAGATGCAGGAATAAATACAAGAATTGAAGCAGCGCTCGACATCATCGTTCGATACAGAGAGCTTTCAAAATTAGGACTGATTGCTGAAAAGAAAAAAGAATTCATTCCGCTAAGGATTAAAGATGCTTATACAATTATTGATTCGGACAACAAAGAACTTTCAATCACAGATACCTCGGTAAAAATGTTCATTCCGAGTATGGGAAGATATGCGGCAGAGGCTTTTGCTGCTGCATTTAAAAACATTGGCGTAAATGCCGAAGCTTTACCGGTTTACGATTATAAAACTCTTGGCTTAGGCAGAGGCAATACAACATGCAAGGAATGCCTGCCATTAATTTTATGTTCGGGTGCTATGCTGAATGCCTGCGAAAAAAGAAAAAGCGCCGATGAAAGATTTTTATTTTTTATGGCTACATCAGCCGGACCATGCAGGCTCGGGCAGTATCAAATTTTTCTGAAAGAGCTTATAAAGAAAAAAGAACTGCGTAACGTTGGAGTTTATACCTTAAGCGATGAGGATTCGTACGAGGGACTTGATAATGAATTTATTAAAAGAGGCTGGACAGCCATCACCTTAGGCGATGTATTCCAAAACATGAACCTCGCACTGCAGGTATTAGCCGCAGACAAAGAGAAATCTCTTGAAATATTAAACGTCGAGTGGGGAAGGATTGCAGAGAAATTAGAACATTCATCTCTTGAAGATGTTTTTCGTCAAGTAGAGAAATCGGCAGAAACATTAAAGCAAATAAAGAAAAGGATTACTTATGATGAAGCGGTTAAAGTTGTGTTAACCGGTGAGATATTTGTGCGTAACGATGAATTCTCGCGGGGAGAGTTGATAAATCGATTAATAGAAAATAATGTACTGGTAAAAGTAGCTCCCATCGGCGAATATGTATTTTACTCCGGCTACCTTATGAAAAACGATACTGATAGAAAACCTCTTGATTTATCGCAGCGATTAAGATTGTATCTTAAAGAACATGCACAGCGTAAAATTGAAAAAAGAATTAAGAAATGTTTTGCACAAACAGGATTGATTGAGTACGAGTTGATTGATATTGAAGAAGTGGTTGGTAAAGCTGAGCATCTTATAAATCCCCAATTACACGGTGAGGCAATACTAACCGTCGGATTAGCATTGAAAGAAATTATTGATCATACAGCAGGCGTTATTTCATTAGGACCATTTAGCTGCATGCCATCGCGGGTGGCAGAATCAATTCTCAATTGCGAAATGAACATCGAAGGAAAAGCCACTGCCGATAAAAAGATTATTCGCTCTTATCCTGATAAAATCGATAATCTTCCGTTCTTAGCAATCGAAACCGACGGTAATATATTTCCACAAATAATTCAATCAAAAATTGAAATTTTCATTTTACAAGCTCAGCGGCTTCATAAAAAGTTATCCAAAGCTTCTATAAGTGAGAGAGAAAAGTATAAAGATGCACTGCGCGATAAGCTCGTTGAACTTTACGAGGATAAAATTCATCCGCAGCCGGAAGAAGGTTATGCTGAACAGAGCGATGTTGCCCCGGAGATAAAGTACTAATCCAAAATATTTATCAAACGACTCATGGAGAAATTTTAATTGTGAAGAAAGCATCAAAACTTTTATGATGCTGTGTTATTAAATAGAAGTATGTATTCTTTTATGAAGCTCAAACTTCAAACACATCGCCCTTTTTCGGAAACTTAACTGAATGATAACTCGTCCTAATTATTTTTTCTCTTAGCGGAAGCGCTTGATCTTCTTCACCATGGACTAAAAAAATATTTTTTAATTTAGACGGAGGAGAAAGCTCAAGGTAATCTAACAATCCCTTTTGATCTGCATGAGCACTAAAGTAATCAATCTTTTTAATTTTAGCACGAATTCTATAAGAGGAACCTAAGATATTAACTTCTTCGGCGCCATCCATGATTTTTCTTGCTAATGTTTCTTGTGCGGCATAACCCGTGAATAAAATCAAATTATTAGGATTTTCGATATTGTTTGCCAGATGATGCAGAATCCTGCCGCCTTCAGCCATGCCTGATGCAGAAATTATCATGCAAGGACCCTCAAAATCGTTTAGCTCTTTTGATTTCTCAACATCGGTTATATACGTTAATCTGTTAAAGCCGAAGGGATCTTGGAAATTGTCGATAAAGACACGTTCGGTTTCCCTATCATAACATTCCGGGTGATGCCGGTATACCTCAGTTGCCTGAACTGCGAGAGGGCTATCAACAAAAATAGGAAATGGCGGAATTCTGTTTTGGTTAAATAATTTATGCAGCACGTAAACCAAAAGTTGGGTTCGTCCGACTGCAAAAGCAGGTATAATTATCTTGCCGCCGCTATGAATTATTTCATTTACAATTTTTGCAACTTCTTCTTCAACTTCGCCGCTAACGGGATGGAGCCTATTACCATAAGTACTCTCCATTATAAGAATATCTAGATCTTGCAGCAAATTAGGATCGCGGATAATCGGCATTTCCGGTCTGCCTATATCGCCGCTGAAACCAAGGCGTGTAAATTTTCCGTTCTCGCGAATTTCTATTACAACTCCGGCTGAACCGAGTATATGTCCCGCATCTCTAAAAATTGCTGATACACCGTTGACAACTTCAAATTGTTTATCATAATCAATCGCAATGAAGTTGTGCATTGAGGCTTCGGCTTCTTCAATTGTATAGAGAGGTTCGAATAGGTTCTTTTTCTGTTTTGATCTTTTTTTATTAACAAACTTAACATCGCGTTCCTGTAAGTAAGCAGAATCTTTCAGCATGATACTGCAAAGATCAACCGTTGCCGGTGTGGTGTAGATATTTCCACTGAAACCATTCTTTATAAGATTTGGAATATTACCGGCATGATCGATGTGTGCGTGCGATAAAATAAGCGCATCAATACCCGAAGGATCAAAGGGGAAATTTCTGTTTATTTCAAACGCCTCTTTTCTTTTACCTTGATAAAGACCGCAATCTAACAGAAGTTTTTTCCCGTTAACGTTCAGCAGGTGCATTGAGCCTGTTACTGTTTGTGCTGCACCGATAAATTGTATTTCCAAAATTTCTCCGCATATAGATTATTATTTTGAACAGATTAAAAATAAGTAAAAGAACACTAATTTTTTCCGTCTAAGATGACATCATTTGCAAGAGAGACAATTAATTGAAAGATGTCATTTCTCATCTGTGCATAACTTAATTGATAGCCCAAATATGGTTTGATAAACATTTTTATTGTAGTCTCTGGTAGAATTAATTATTTTAATTGTGCGCTTTAAAATCATTCCTAATTTTTAATCTCAGGAGGTACTCTAATGGTACGTAAAATTCTAGGAGTAATTGCCGGTTACCTGGCAATGGCTGCTTTTGTCTTTCTAACATTTTCAATCCTTTATGCTTTGTTAGGTGCCGAAAACTCTTTTGAACCGGGGAGTTATAAAGTTTCTTCAACGTGGTTGGTATTAAGCATAGTATTAGGACTTATTGCCGCAATTGTTGGCGGTTACATTTGCATGGTGATATCAAGGAGTAGTAAAACTGCAATGGTATTAGTAGGAATTGTTTTTGTTTTAGGAATCATTATGGCTATTCCGGCAATGAATTACTCAGAAGAAGAACTAAACAAAGTGCGTGAAGGTGATGTCTCGAATACTGAAGCTATGCAGAATGCTAAGCAGCCTGTTCTTGCTTTAATTATAAATCCAATTATTGGAGCTGTGGGCGTAATAGCAGGATCAAGACTTAAAAAAGAAAAGAAAACGAAAGCTTAAATAAGATGAATAATTTTTAAAGGCATAAGAACATAAAGAACTTATCGGTATATACTATTATTCTTTTTAAAAAGGTAAAGATTCCCTTCTTGTCTGCCTGTCCGAATCAAGGTGATTGAGGGAGATGGAAAGAAGGAATGTTATATAACTATTGAAAAACTTAACAGACTATAAAATTATTGATCAACTATTCGCCATTAGTCTTTAGCCTTTCGCCTTTAGCCGTTAATAACCTAAAGAATAATTAATGTGCCTTAGAAACCCGAATGTAAATTAACAAAAATGCACTACCGTATTAACAGCATCTTTTTAGTTTCAACAAAATCTCCTGCAATTAATCGATAATAATAAACACCCGATGCAAGATTATGTGCGGCAAATTCAATCTCATTCTCACCCGGCTGTGCTTCTTCATCAACAAGCGTTAAAACCTCCTTACCTAAAGCATCGTATACTTTTAATGTTACATACAGCAATCCGTTCTTTTTACCTCCTTCCGATAAATTTAAAGCCGGAATTGAAAATCTGATCTTTGTTGTGGGATTGAATGGATTAGGATAGTTTTGCAATAATTCATAATTCTTCAACAAATTTTCCTTCGAAACGGATGTTGCTGTCTCTCCAGTATATTTATAAACAGTCTGACCGACAGCATAACCGATAAATTGATTCACAAACTCAAACCTGTTTATTCTCGAACCAAAATTAGCCGGGAACCATGTATTGCCGCCGTTTGTGGTTTGATAAGTTGTTTGAGTGTTGTTTCCGCCGATCCACCCTAAAGTATCGTTTGCAAAGCCAATTCCCTGCACAAGATAATGGGCAGCGAAAAACTGTTTTTCAAACCATGTATTTCCGCCGTCGGTTGTTTTAATAAAATTAATTGGCGAACCGCTGTTACGCTGTATAGATACATACCCGATATTGCGCGAGGGAAAATTAATTTTCCAGCACCATTCGCCTTCTCTGCTTGTAGTGTATTTTTGAGTCCATGTATTACCGGCATCCGTTGTGTACAAAATTATTCCCCGCGAGGAAGCGTGGTTTGAGTTTGTTAAGCCAACTGCTATTCCTGTATCCGGATTAAAGAAATAAACATCCACAAGACCTGCGGCAAAGGAACTCATATCTTTTGATGTCCACGAATCACCGCCGTCATAGCTTGCCATAAAAGCACTCGGTCCCCGTACTCTGCCTACGGCATAAATTACGTTTTTGTTAACCGCTTGCATTCCGCAAATACCCTTTCCTGTAACGCCTGAGATATTTGAAATTGGTGACCAGCTAAACCCACCGTTTGTTGTTCTATAAATTAAATTTTTGTCGGTAATAGTCGCTCCGCCGTATTCATCGGGACCTAAATTCCCGATAAAGCCAAGATCGGTATTGGCAAAAGCAACACTCCTAAAAAAGGTTGAATCCTGCTTAAACATAAGCTGCCAGGTTTGTCCGCCGTCTGTTGTTCTGTGAGCTTCACCTAATCCGCTTACAATCCAGCCTAAATCATTGTTGATGAAAGCGACGTCATTTTTTCTTGTCCCGAATGGAGCGGACGATAAAGTTTCCCAAGACGGAATTATTTGGGAGTAGACAGAAAATTTTATTACAAACAAAAGAAAAACTACTTTTTGCATTATTTAGCCTTAATGGAATGAGTTTAAAAATGAATGAATCTCCCCAGAAAAATGTTTTGATGAGAAAAAGTTATCTCGCAATTAACTTTCTGAGAAGAGACTAATGAACTGCTGTATTAAATGTAAAATAATATGGCATTTAATTGCAACTTAATCCAATTTATATCACAGTATTTCGCGATAAAGTTTTAGATTGTGAGGAGGAATCTTTTATCGGATTTATAAGTACTTTTAAAATCAGTTCTCTTTTATAATTCTGCTCTTACAAACCTTAATTGGAAATAAAACCCAAGTTTTATATTTTTAGCCCTAAATTTTTCGAAAATAATTAAATAGGCAAGGAAATAATGAAAAAAGGAATTCACCCGGAATATAGACCTGTTGTATTTCAGGATGCTTCTGCCGATTTCGCAATCTTAACCCGGTCAACTATCAAATCAAATGATACGATTAAATGGGAAGATGGAAAAACATATCCGCTGGTTCGGCTTGAAATTTCGAGCGCATCTCATCCATTTTTTACCGGCAAGCAGAAACTTGTGGATACTGCAGGACGTGTTGAGAAATTCCAGAGGAAATACGGAAAAAAAACTTCTAAATAAGTGCTCCTAACTTTATGAGCTGTTTAAAGCCAGTTAATACTGGCTTTTTCTCTTTAAAGTAATACATCATGTTTTTATTTTGCTGCCGGAAAATCTTTGTTTAATATTGTATCACAAACTTTTTATTTAACCGGCATTCTATTAATTACACAATATCTCCCTACATGAATAAAAAAGTAAAATTTATCATTTATTCCATAATAGCATTAGTAATAATTCTTCTGTTAGTGCTGCCCAAGTTTACCAACAGCGAAGCAAATGTTCAGCAAGCAGACGGCAGAAATCAGCTCCCGAATATTCAAGTAAAAGCTCACATATTATCATTCGAAACGCTAAAGAATAAAGTAATAACCAGCGGCACTGTGCTTGCTGAAGAAGAAGTTGAACTTAAGAGTGAGGTTGCAGGTAAAATAACTAAAATTGCTTTTAAGGAAGGTTCAAGCGTTTCGAGAGGTGAGCTTTTGGTTAAAATTAACGATGCCGAATTACAAGCTCAGCTTAACCGCACTAAATACAGATTAAAACTTTTGGAAGACAAAGAATTCAGACAGCGCAGGCTGCTGGAAAGAGAAGCTATAAGCCAGGAAGATTATGACGTCTCGCTTAATGAATTGAATATGCTGAAAGCCGAAATCGATCTTATCAACGCTCAGATTGCTAAAACCGAAATAAGAGCAACTTACAATGGAGTGGTAGGACTAAAAAACATAAGCGAAGGAAGCATAGTTTCTACTACAACTGTTATTGCTGTTTTTCAAAGCATCAATACTTTGAAAATAGATTTCTCTATTCCGGAGAAATATGCTGCTGACGTAAAAGTGGGTGACATAGTTAAATTCAAAGTAGAGGGAACCGATGAAATCAAAACAGCTAAGGTATCTGCTATCGAACCAAAGATTGATCCAATAACCAGAACACTTCCTATTCGCGCCGTATATGCTAATTTAAAACGGGATGTTTTTCCCGGAGCCTTTGCAAGCGTTGAGCTTGTGCTGCACGAAATTAACAATGCACTGCTAGTGCCTACTCATTCTATTATCCCTGAACTAAAAGGACAAAAAGTTTATTTATATAAAAGCGGAAGAGTTGCGGAGTTTCCGGTGCAAACAGGAATTCGAACTGATACGCATGTGCAAATTACAGAAGGATTAAATGTTAACGATACACTAATCACTTCAGGCATTCTTCAAATAAGATCAGGATTGCCGGTTGGAATTTCGGAATTTAATTAAGTTGAATTATGAGTCTTTCATCTTTAAGCATACGACGTCCGGTACTTGCCATTGTAATGTCATTAACGATTTTCCTTTTCGGAGTTATAGGATATACATTCTTAGGCGTACGCGAATACCCGTCGGTCGATCCGCCGGTAATTACAGTAAGCACCACATATACAGGCGCCAATGCCGATGTGATTGAATCTCAAATTACTGAATCCTTAGAAGAATCGGTAAACGGTATTGCAGGCATCCGCTCTATTACTTCAGTAAGCCGCGATGGCAGAAGCACCATTACCGTCGAATTCAATATCGATGTTGACCTTGAAGCTGCTGCGAATGATGTAAGAGATAAAGTATCACGCGCTATGCGGAACCTTCCCCCCGATGTTGAAAATCCGATTGTATCAAAAGCAGATGCGGATGCAACCCCCATCGTTTTTCTTAATGTTCAAAGCGATACGCGAAACCTTCTTGAGCTAACCGAGATTGCAAATAATGTATTCAAAGAACGTTTCCAAACAATACCGGGCGTAAGCGAAGTTAGAATTTGGGGTGAAAAGAAATATTCAATGCGGCTGTGGCTTGACCCTGCAAAACTTGCAGCTTATCATCTAACTCCCATCGATGTTCGAAATGCTTTAAACAGAGAAAATGTTGAACTGCCTTCAGGACTAATCGAAGGAAACAACACCGAGCTTTCAATTCGTACAATAGGTCGTTTGCAAACCGAGGCAGAGTTTAACGATTTGATTATTAAAGAATCCGGTGTCGGTATAGTCCGCTTCAAAGATATAGGTCGCGCGATTTTAGGCGCTGAAAATGAAAGAACTATTCTTAAGCGCGACGGCATCCCGATGGTTGGCGTAGTTTTAATTGCACAACCGGGAGCCAATAATATTGCTATTACAACCGAATTTTATAAACGGCTCGAACAGTTGAAGAAAAATCTTCCCGAAGATATAAGAACCGGTATCGGCTTCGACGTTACTACTTACATTAAGGATTCAATAAACGAAGTTCAGCAGACAATCTTCATTGCATTCGGTTTGGTTGTGCTTATTATCTTTCTTTTCTTCAGAGATTGGAGAACTACCGTTATTCCGGTAATTGCAATTCCAATTTCTTTAGTGGGTGCTTTCTTTGTAATGTATATCATGAACTTCTCCATCAACGTGCTTACTTTGCTGGGTATTGTGCTGGCTATAGGATTGGTTGTAGACGATGCAATTGTTGTACTTGAAAATATTTATAAGAAGATTGAAAACAAGATGCATCCCATTGAAGCCGGAAAGAAAGGAGCAGCCGAAATTTTCTTCGCTGTGGTTTCAACTACAATCGCATTGGCTTCGGTGTTTATACCGGTTATATTTTTAAGCGGATTAACAGGAAGATTATTCCGCGAGTTCGGTATGGTTATTTCCGGTTCTGTTATCATTTCGTCTTTTGTCGCCTTAACCCTAACACCGATGTTAAGCAGTAAAATTCTTAAGAGAAGAGAAAAGCATAATTGGTTCTACAACAAAACCGAACCTTTTTTCATTAAGTTAAATTCCACCTACAAAAATTCTCTTGAATCTTTTATGACAAAAAGATGGATGGCATTTGTAATCATGGCAGGTGCCGTTATCTTAATTTATCTTTTCATAAGATCGATTCCAGCCGAATTAGCACCTTTAGAAGATAGAAGCAGATTATCGATATCCGTAACAGCACCTGAAGGTTCGTCATTTGAATTTACCGACCGCTTTGTAGATCAGGTAGTCCAGATGGTAAAAGATTCGGTGCCTGAAACCGAAGCCGTAATTTCGGTTACTTCACCCGGGTTCGGTGCTTCCGGTTCAGTTAACTCCGGCTTTGTAAATTGGATTTTAAAATCTCCCGGACAAAGATCAAAATCCCAGCAGCAAATTGCCGATGAAATTGCAGGCGACCTGAGCAAATTAACTTACGCCCGGACTTATGTTACGCAACCTCAAACTATAGGCGGACGGCGTGGCGGACTGCCGGTACAATTCGTAATTCAAGCGCCTAATTTCCAAAAGCTCGAAGAAGTACTTCCACACTTCCTTGAAGAAGCAGGAAAACATCCAGTCTTTACGGTTGTAGATGTTAACTTAAAATTCAACAAACCGGAAATTAAAGTAACCATCGATAGGCAGCGCGCACGCGACCTTGGTATATCAACAGTAGATATAGCTCAAACAATTCAAGCGGCATTCAGCGGGCAACGGTTTGGTTTCTTCATCAAAGACGGTAAGCAATATCAGGTTATTGGTCAGCTTTCGCGGGAAAACCGCGATGCACCAATCGATTTAAAATCACTTTATGTGAAAAATAACAGAGGCGATTTAATTCAGCTTGATAATGTTATCACTGCCGAAGAACAAAGCAGTCCTCCGCAGCTTTATCGTTTCAACAGATATGTTTCCGCTACAGTATTAGCAGGTTTAGCACCCGGGAAAACTATCGGAGACGGGATTGCCGCCATGGAAGAAATTTCAGACAAAGTGCTTGACGATACATTTGCTGCCGCGCTTGATGGACCTTCGAAGGATTTTGCCGAAAGCTCATCAAGTTTATTATTTGCATTCATTTTAGCCATTGTGCTCATTTATCTTGTGCTTGCAGCTCAATTTGAAAGTTTTAGAGACCCGTTTATAATTTTGTTCACTGTACCGCTTGCATTAGCCGGAGCCTTAATTTCGCTTTGGTACTTTGGTCAAACGTTAAATATTTTCAGCCAGATTGGAATAATAATGCTTATTGGACTCGTAACTAAAAACGGTATTTTGATGGTTGAATTTGCTAATCAAAGAAAAGCAGCCGGGCTTACAAAAATTGAAGCAATAAAAGATGCAGCGGCTGCCAGGCTGCGTCCGATTTTAATGACAAGCTTATCGACAATTTTAGGAATATCGCCGATAGCATTAGCATTAGGCGCCGGTTCTGAAAGCCGCATATCGATGGGTATTGCGATTATAGGCGGTTTAATCTTCTCAACATTTTTAACTTTATTTGTAATTCCGGCAGTGTACTCTTACTTCTCGAGAAAAACTGCCACAGTTTCTAATGTTACCGAACTGTATGCTGAAGAAGATGAGGAAGAAGAAGTCCTTGTCGCTAATTAGACCCTTTTTACAACTAAATTAAGAGAGATTTTCGTAGGTATAAAATCCCTCCAAGGGAGTCCTTTGGACAAATCGCAAAAAATCCAAAGGATCCATAGGACAAATCATCCGTAGGACCCAGAGAACAAATAATGTTCAATCTTCTCCCGACTGCTGTCGGGATCGTTCCGAAAATCAAACCTAAGAGTGCTGAACATTGAGATTTTGAATTTGACATTTGGGATTTATTTGTTTTTTGTAATTTGTATTTTGGAATTTAGAACCTTCAAAATTCTTTTACCGGAGTCAAGTGGATATTTATGATTCATTCACACAATTTAAATTAAAAGATCAGGTTGATGTTAAAGAAAATATTCTCTCTCACACTAGTTATCTCTCTTCAACTATCCATTCATCCGTCGGAACGATCCTTAGGACAAGAAAAACTTTCGCTTGAAGATGCCATCAAAATTGCACTGGATAACAACTATTCAATTTCAATTGCCCGAAATCAAAAAGAGATAACCGAAAACAATTTTTCATTGGGAAATGCGGGATTTCTGCCCGACCTTAGCGCCAATGCATCTTATTCGGATAGAACGACCAATACCAAGCAAGAATACATCGACGGCAGAGTAATCGACAGAAAAGATGCCGGCTCCACAAATTTTTCATCTGCGGTTGCATTGAACTGGACAATTTTCGACGGCTTTAACATGTTCGCTTCCTATTCGCTTCTCAAGGAATTAAGCGAGATAGGTAAGCTGCATTTCAAACAAACTGTTGAGAACAATGTTGCGAAAATAATTTCCACTTACTTTGAGATTGTTCAGGAAGAGCATGTAATAAAGGTAATCCAAAGTAATATTCAATTATCTGAAGAAAGAGTTTCGATTGCAGAATCGAAGAGAGAAGTGGGTTCAGGGTCAAAATTCGATTTGCTGCGCGCACAGGCTGATTTGAACGAAGATAAGGCTGCGCTGTTAAGAGAAGAGCTAAAATTTGTACAGGCGAAAATTACTCTTAACCAATTATTAGGCAGAAATATTGAAATCGATTTTTCCGTAACAGATACCATAAATATTCATCCCGATCTTCTGTTTGAGGACTTGATTACCGGACTTGAAGATTTGAACAGCGAAATTCTAATAGCTCTAAAAAACAAAAATATTTCCGAAACTGAAATTTTATTGTTTAAATCAGAATGGTATCCACAGATAAGCTTAAACGCGGGTTACGATTATTCCGATGCTACTACAGAAGCGGGATTTATTCAAACAAACAGGAACCAGGGATATTATTACGGCATCCGTGCATCGCTAAGCTTGTTTAACGGACTTAACACGAAACGAAAAATCGAGAATGCAAAAATATTTTATCTCAATAGCGAATTATCTTATAACGATATTGTGCAAAATGTAAAAGCAGAACTTTTGAACTCTTACAAAAGTTACAGCAACAGTATCGACAGGGTGAAGCTCGAAACTGATAATCTAAAGGTTGCTGAAGAAAATGTAGACATCGCTCTTGAACGACTGAGATTGGGAAACATCACTCCTCTCGAATTCCGTGAAACCCAGCGGCAGCTTTTCGATGCTGAAAGCAGATTACTTTCTGCTAAGTATGATGCCAAAATTGCCGAAACAAATTTGTTAAGAATAAGCGGCAGACTTGTTTCCACAGTCGAATGAACCTTTAAGTAACCTCCGATGTTTGCATGCCGAATTGTCTCAGGTAACATCGGAGGTTTGTCTTGAATCTTTACACACATATTATCACAGCCTTCTAATCGGTTAGTTAAAAAAGAATGTAGAGGCGGGCATGTCCGAGGGATCGTTCGCCCCTATTTCAACAACTATTAGAATTTCCTGTCTAATTATCTCTCAAGAAATTTACCCTAAAAAATGTTAAATTAGCATTCAAATTCTTCAGATAAAGAAAGGAGAAAGAGGGTTTTTCCCTTTAACAATTATGATACAGCTTGAAGAACATAGAGTTAAAGATTTGTACCACGGTGTGCGGGGCTTAGCGGTAAAGATATTAAACCGCGTAGAACGAACCGATGCTTATCTTGAAAAATTGCTCGACAATGAAATGCGTAATTCCGAATTAAGCGGACCGGATAAAGCCCTCCTTTATGAAATTGTTCATGGCGTAATCAGATGGATGGGGCGGCTTGATTGGGTGCTTAACGGATTTTATAAGGGACAATTTTCGAAAGCGATCCCGAATCTCAAGAACGGTTTGAGAGTAGCTCTATATCAAATACTTTTTTTGGATAAAATTCCCGACCATGCCGCTGTTAATGAAGCCGTAGAGTTCGTTAAAAAACTTCAGGGGCAAAAGCCTGCCGACCTTACGAACGCAATATTGAGAAACATTATTCGAAGTAAAAATGCAATCCGTTATCCGGATCCCGAGGAAGATTTACCCGGATATTTAGCCGCTTATTATTCCCATCCTTCCTGGATGGTAAAAAGATATTTAAAACGATTTGAGCGCGAAGCGGTTGAAAAGTTATTATTCGCAAACAATGAACGTCCTTATTTAACATTAAAGATGAATGAACTTAAAACTAATGCTGAAGAGTTTCGCTCGCTGCTCAATTCGGTTCACCTTAAATTTTCCCAGGGAAAATACTTGAGCAGCTATTTTCAGCTTCATAATCTGACCAACATTACTGCGTGGGAATATTTTCAAAAAGGGTATTTTTACATTCAGGATGAGAGTGCAGGGCTGGCATGTAATCTTTTAGACGTTCAACCCGGCATGAAAATCCTCGATCTGTGTGCGGCTCCCGGTGGTAAATCCGCCTGCCTTGCCGGTTTAATTAAAGACCGCGGTGAGATTGTCGCTCTGGAAAAATATTCGGGGCGGATTAAAATTTTCAACAACAATATGAATAGGCTCGGTATTACTTCCGTTAAGCCGATAGAAGCCGATGGACTTGAATACCAATCGGAAAGTAATTTTGACCGTGTACTGGTAGATGCGCCGTGTTCAGGTACCGGTACATTATCAAAGAAGCCCGATATAAAATGGAAGCGAGCGCTTCTTGATATTCAAAAAATGACCGATCTCCAATTTAGTCTGCTTCAAAAAGCTGCATCGCTTGTCAAAACCGGTGGCATAGTTGTTTACAGCACCTGTTCAATTGAACCGGAAGAAAACATTGATATTCTAAAAAAGTTCTGGCAGGAAAACACTAACTTTAAACTCGTTCCAGCGAATGACTTGCTGCCTGCGGAAGTAGTGGATGAAAACGGTTGTGTGCAAACTTTTCCGCATACCCATCAGATGGACGGAGCATTTGCAGCTAAGCTGTTAAAAGTGTATTAGCTTAATAATCTATTTTCAAAAAACTTTACGGGGATATTTAATAATGTTTAAGAAGTTAGCCGGGGAGTTGGTTGAAGCACGGAAGAAAAGTGAAATCACCTTAAAACAAATTTCCGCAAAAACCCGTATCGATTTCAAATTTCTTGAGGCAATGGAAGAAGGGAATTTTTCTTTTCTCCCCGAACTTTACGTGCGTGCCTTTTTAAAAGAATATGCTCTACAGGTAGGTCTGGACGAAAAGAAAACTCTATTAAAATATGAAGCCGCTAAGCAAGGCAAATTTTACGAAGAACCTGAAGAGAAAGTTGAAACGAAAGAAGAGATAAAGGGAGAAAAAGAAGCCTCCACTGAAGAAAAATCTCCTTTAGAAGAAAAGCCCACCGAAAGCGCGCCTAAACTAAAATATGTAACACCCGTTCAAAGTTTTGAAATTCCGCCCGAACCCCCGTCGGGTAAGGATTACCGTTCAATTGCAAAAAAACGAAAACAATTTTACATAATAGGCTCGGTTGCAGCCGTGGTTTTCGTTTTTCTCGTATACCTAATTTTCTTTAGCAAGAAAAGCGAAATAATAGTTCAGGAGAAACCCGTTGAAGAAATAATTGCCGAGCAGCAGAAAAGATTTGAAGAGAAACATCCAAACGATTTTGCGGCAGGCAAAATAGAACAAACCGACAGCTTAATATTAAATATTTATACAAGTGATTCCTCATGGATAAGAATTTTAATGGATGACAACCGTGTTGATGAATTTCTGCTGTTTCCGCAGGGACAAAAAACTATCAGGGCAGGCAACAATTTCAAAATAACTTTCGGCAACTCTGGCGGCATTCAGCTTAGGCTAAACTATAAGCAGCTTGAGTTTACCGGAAAGCCAAAAGCCGTTTCGCATGTACTGATAAACAAATCGGGCATTCAAATGCTTAATAAAGCTCCGGAACTGCCCGAAGCTGATTAGTTCACTTTAATTTTTGTAGTTGGATTTTTCCTGCAAATAATTTATGAGCATTACAGAAGAAGAAAAAATAGAAAAGCTTCGCGAAGAAATTCGTTTGCATGATTACAAATATTTCGTACTCGCCCAGCCTTCAATTAGTGATGAACAATATGACCGCCTGGTAAAAGAGCTTGAACGACTCGAAACTGAAAATCCCCATCTAATTACCCCCGACTCTCCTACTCAACGCGTAGGTAAAGATTTAACAAAAGAATTTAAGCCCGTCACTCACAAAGTTCCGATGCTAAGTTTGGCTAATACTTATAATGAAGAAGAACTTTTCGATTTTGACCGGAGAGTGAAAGAAGCGCTGCCTGCAGGTGAAGTGGCGGAGTATGTTGTAGAATTCAAAGTTGACGGCGCTTCGGTAAGCCTAAATTATGTTAACGGTTATTTAAAAACCGCCGCTACAAGGGGCGATGGATTTGTTGGCGAAGAAATAACCAACAATGTTAAAACAATTAAATCGGTTCCGTTGAAATTGACTAAAGTTGATTCGCTGCCGTACAAGCTGATCGATATTGAAGTGCGCGGCGAAATCTTTATGAAGATAGAAGACTTTTTGAAATTAAACAAAGAACGGGAAGAACAAGGTGAAAAGCTGTTCGCTAATCCAAGGAATTCCACTGCAGGAACCTTGAAAATGCAGGATCCCAAAATTGTTGCAAAACGCCCATTAAATATTTTCGTTTATACCTTAATCAGTCTTGAAGAAGAATACAACTCACAGAATGAAAATCTTCAAATATTAAAGAGGCTTGGTTTCAATGTTAATCCCGAATATAAATTATGCAAAGACATCAATGAAGTATTGGCAGTATGCCGTAAGTTTGAAGCGATGAGGGATTCGCTTCCTTATGAAATTGACGGAGCTGTAGTTAAGGTTAATTCTATCCGGCAGCAAAAAATTTTAGGCAGCATTGCCAAGTCTCCGAGATGGGCAGTTGCTTTTAAGTTTAAAGCGAGGCAAGCGTATACAACGATAAATAAAATAACATGGCAGGTCGGTAGAACGGGCACCATTACACCGGTAGCCGAGCTTGAACCGGTTTTCCTTGCCGGTTCAACAATAAGCCGCGCCACATTACACAACTTTGATGAAATAAAAAGAAAAGATATCCGTGAAGGCGATAAAGTTGTAATCGAAAAGGGCGGCGATGTAATTCCCAAAGTTGTTTCCGTAATTATTAGTGAAAGACCACAGAACAGCAAACCCGCTAAACCTCCCGATAAATGCCCTGTATGTGGTTCTCTTATTTATAAGCCCGAAGATGAAGTGGCTTATTACTGCGATAATTCCGAGTGCCCCGCACAGGTAAAAGGAAAGATAGCTCATTTTGCTTCCAGAGGGGCGATGGATATTGAAGGTTTAGGAGAGGCGCTAATAAATCTCTTTGTCGATATGGACTTCATTAAAACGTACGCCGATATCTACGAACTGAAAAGCAGAAGAGAAGAGCTGATTAACATTGAGCGGCTTGGGGAAAAGAGTGTTGACAATTTGTTGAATGCCGTTGAAGAAAGTAAGAAACAGCCTTTCGCAAAAGTTTTATTTGCATTAGGTATCCGGTACGTAGGCGCAGGTGCAGCAAAAAAATTAGCAGATCATTTTAAGTCTATTAACGACTTAATGAAAGCCGACGAAGAGGAAATTTCCTCAATTCACGAAATTGGTCCCAGCATCAGCGGAAGCATCAAGGATTTCTTTGCTAATGAAATAAATCGAAATTTAGTTTCAAGGCTTAGGAACTACGGATTAAATTTTTCATCCGAAAAGAAAGTGGTAAAAGAAAATTTCCTTACCGGAAAAACTTTTGTTCTTACGGGTACTCTTTCACGCTTTTCGAGAGAAGAAGCGGGCGATAAAATTACTGTTTTAGGTGGAAAGGTAACTTCAAGCGTTAGCAATAAAACCAATTATGTAATCGCAGGCGAGAACGCAGGTTCAAAATTAACTAAAGCTCAAAAACTCGGTGTAAAAATTATGAATGAAGATGAATTCCTGAAACATCTGGATGAGGCGCTTCGGCAATGATTGATAGAATAAAAGAGAAAATAGCTCGCTTCATCATAAAAAAAGAATTAAAAGGAAGAAAACGGGAGAGGCGGTCGTTCGGTGATTTCTTCAATAAATCATTCAATTATTTTGTAATAATGCCTGAGAATGAAAATGATTTCAAACATAGCATGGCGGTGCTTGAGTTTCTTAAACAATACAAGAAAATATCTACCATTTTCACCTTCGACTTTAGGGTAAACATGATTCCTATCAGGTACCGCGATCATTTAATCGATCATGGTATAGGAGACCTAAACAAGTTAAATCTTCCCTCACGCAGATTAGTTGAAAGGATAAAAGAAAATAAGTACGACGTTGTAATCGATCTAAACAGGTGCGAAAACATCTTTTACAGCTATGCCGCTTCGCTTGCTTTTGCACCTGTACGTGTCGGTTTTAATAAAACCGGTGCGGATAGATATTATAATATTTTAATATCGGACAGCGGCAGCGATGCGGAAATTTCTTACAAAAATTTCTTAAATTGCTTACGCATGTTTTGAGGGAAAATACCGGAATATGCTGCGCTTTGTTAAAGATTTACTTTTATTTCACTTTTTTCTTAGTCTAATTGCCCTTGATAATTTTTATGGTTTGGATGCATAACAATCTTTAATCTACAGGAAATCAGATGAATTATGAAATAAAAAAAATAGACGATATAACCATTTTTAAGCTGAATGAAAAAAGACTCGATACAAATATTTCGGGGCTTGTTAAGGGGGAGTTCACTTTGCTTCTTAAAGTAGAAGGAGTAAATAAGCTTATTCTGGATTTGAGCGAAGTAGAAACCTGCGACAGCTCGGGACTGAGTGCAATACTTGTTGCAAACAGAATATTGAACAGCAACAACGGCAGTATGCGGTTAGCAGCACCATCCGACAAAGTTTATTCACTGATAAAAATAACTCAATTAGACCGTGTGCTGCCCGTTTGCGAAACGGTTGAGCAGGCATTCGAAGAACTCAAAAAAGAATAGGGGAAAATATTGGAAGGACACACCGTTAACCTTATTGATTATATAATCATAGCAGCGTATCTAATCGCAATTGCCGCTTTTGGAATCATTTCCGGGGGAAAACAAAAAACTGTAAGCGACTATTTTCTTGGTTCGAAAGTTGTACCATGGTGGGCAGTATGTTTTTCTATTGTTGCCGCCGAGACAAGCACATTAACTTTTATCTCTATTCCCGGTTTGGCTTATCTGGCTAATCTTAACTTTTTGCAGGTCACTTTCGGTTATTTGATAGGAAGGATTATTGTCGCATTCGTTTTTCTGCCTGCTTATTACAAGGGTGAACTTAAAACCGCATATACATATCTTGAAAATCGTTTTGGCGGAAAAACAAGGTCGTTCGCATCCGTAGTATTTTTATTCACAAGAACTGCGGCGGACGGTGTTAGACTTTTTGCAACTGCTATCCCGCTTTATCTTATGATAGATATTCATTTTATTCCCGCTATTATTATCATAGCTGTTGTTGCTTTAATTTATACTTACACAGGCGGAGTAAGAGGAGTTATTTGGGTGGATATGATACAAATGTTCATTTACTTAGGCGGGGCGGTACTTGCCGGAATTTTTATCCTAAACTATTTGCCTGACGGCTGGAACTCAGTTGTTGCTGCAGTATCTGCAGATAATAAATTCAACATGATTAATTTCGGTTTTGAAGGCGGAATCGCTGGCTTCTTTAGTCAGCCTTACACTTTAATAGGCGGCATTATAGGCGGGGCATTCCTCTCGATGGCTTCACACGGAACCGATCAGCTTATTGTGCAGCGTCTGTTAGCTACAAAGAATTTAAGGTCCGGTCAGAAGGCAATAATCGGCAGCGGTGTAATAGTTATAATTCAATTTGCAGTATTTCTTATAGTTGGTGTAATGCTGTATGCTTTCTTCGGAAAGATAGATGCAAAAGCCGATGAGATATTTCCGCTGTTTATTATAAATCATCTGCCTGTCGGAGTTACAGGAATAATAGTTGCGGGATTGTTTGCTGCGGCTTTATCAACATTAGCCGGCTCAATGAGTTCGCTTTCTTCTTCTACTATGCTTGATTTGTATCAGCCATTCTTCGGAAAGCTCCATGATGAAAAGAAGCAGCTTCGAATTTCGAGAATGTTTACGGTTATGTGGGCGGTGCTGCTTGTCGGTTCGGCAATATTTTTCAGCGAAGCACGTTCGGTTGTAGAACTTGCATTAAGTATTGCTTCATTTACTTATGGTGGATTGTTAGGCACTTTTCTGTTAGGTCTTTTAGTTAAAAAAGCCCGGCAGGAGGACGCTCTTGCCGGTTTTGTTGCAGGTATTTTTATAATGATAACTGTAATTTCATTGAAGCTGGTTGCATGGACGTGGTTTACACTTATGGGGGTAACAGCCACTCTTTTAATAGGAGGTTTTTTAACAATCTTATCGGATAAAGAGAAGGATTAATTTCATATACTTGAAAATGATTCCTCAAATGTTTGGTATTGATGATATTTCAAGGTTTGTATAAATGGAGCAATTGTTACGAATTATAAAAACGGCGGCTTCAAAAAATTATTATGCATTTTGAAGTTGTAGAGACCGGAGCATCAGCCTCGGCGAGACCGAGTCTTGATGGGTGCCCCATCTCTACGCTTGAAGAGCTATTGCATTTTCCCTGTGCTGATTTCCTCACTAAGCTTTTTTGCAAGGTAAAAATTCCTTAATGCTTCAAGCATTCCGCGTGAATCAACGCTTATGGTTCGGTTTGCTTCTGTTGTATAAATGTATCTGTTCGTAAGACTTTCTATGTTGCCGTCGAAAGCCAATCCTACGATTTCACCGGCAATGTTTATTACAGGACTGCCTGAGTTTCCCCCGATAATATCGTTAGTAGAAATAAAATTTAGTGGGGTGCTGAGATTAAATTCCGCAGGCAGGTTCTCCCATGTTATTGGCAAATTGAACGGGAATTGTTTATTGAACGAATAATATTTCTCAAGCATTCCATAAAATGTAGTAAAAGGCGGAGCTATAGTTCCGTTATATTCGTATGATTTAATTACGCCATCTGAAATTCTTAAAGTACCTGTTGCATCGGGCGGTACTTGATTGCCGTAAACTTCATATACAGCTTCACCAAGCAGTTGATTATTTACTGCTTCTTTAGCTTGCAGTTCGCTGTTCAATAACCTCAGTTCATTATAACGCATTCTTGATTCTTTAACAAAGATTAAAATCGGGTCTGCTGAATTCAATATTTCTTGAGGAGTTTTTTGCACCAATTTTAAGAATGAATCTCTATTCATTAATTGTGAGCTGCTAATCAGGTAAGCCGCAGCATCTTTAGGATTTCTGCCGCCGGTAAGCTTGTTCGACAAAGTATCGTCCGTTCCAAGCTTCTCATAATAAAATTGAATTTGAGCTTCTAACATTTTGTTATTAAAAGCATAGTCAAAATCTTCGGGAAAAATTTTTGCTATCGTCGAATCTAATTTAGTCTGTCTGAATTCTTTACTTCTTTCTTCTTCGGGAAGGGTGAGTTCATTTGCAAGCTTAAGCAGTTCCTGTGCAATTATAAAATACTGCGATGAGTAAAATGGATTTAGAGAATACGCAGATAATTCTTGTGCAATCTTTTTTTTCTCATTTGTGTTAATTCCAATCTCATCCCAAATGTGAGCGTATTTTCTTTTTAATTCTCCATTCTCAAATACCTTTTGCTTTAATTGCTTTTCAAAACTTTGTTTGCGAGCAAACAGGTAAGGATCTTGCAATCCTAAAAAGTGTTCCGTGCTGTACTTTAAGTGCATTTCCAATTGAATAAAGCCTTGCAATTAATTTATCTAGAGAATTTACCGTATCATCTTCGGCGTTTGCAGCCTTAACCTTTTCATAATAGATATCGTATATATTCTGCAATAGATTAACCAGAGCCGGATAATGATAATCGCGGTCGTACTCAATTTGCGCTATCGTTTTAATTCTGTCGGTTGAGCCGGGATTGCCAATAACAAATACAGCCTCACCTTCCACCGCACCATCATTACTCCATTCAAAATAGAGATCGGTTTTAATGGGTTTATCATCTTCATAAGCCCTGAGAAATACACAGTCTAATCCATGACGTGGATAGGTAAAGTTATCATAGTCACCCCCCAATTTTGCAGTTCTTAAGTCGGGAGCGAAAACCAAACGAATATCGTTATAACGTTTGTAACCGTAGAGTGAATATTTACCGCCGTTGTAAAGAGATACAATTCTATAAATTAGTTTATCGTTTTCCGTTTTGCCGCGGGTGAGAATTTCATCCTTTTTAACATCTCTCAATGCAATTTTTTCTTCAAAGGTTTCTTCTTTAACCATTGCTAATTTAATCTCATCCGTTACGTCAGTAATGGTAAGCAATTGATCGACATATAATCCTGGTACTTTTCGTTCTTCATCCAAATTAGCTGCATAAAAGTGATTTCTTAAAAAATTCTCGCCCTCCTTCTCAATCTGGGGTATCATTCCTCTTATGCAATGATGATTAGTCATTATCAATCCGTCTTCCGATACAAAAGAAGCAGAGCATCCCCTTCCGAATCTTAGCGATGCTTTTTGAGCTTTTTCCAGCCACTCTTTTGTGGGCTTAAAATTATATTCTTGTTGAAAATAATCTAACGGCGGATTCTCGAACGTCCACATCTTCCCCATATCAAATTGTTGGGCAGTAACGGTATCATAGCTGAAAGCATAAAACGAACTTTGTCTTAATGTCTCTTTAGCTTCTCCACATCCCGAAGATATAGAAGCAGCAAAAGCTATGAATGCAAAAATTAGAATAAGTAATGATTTATTTGATTTCATATAGGCGGCAATTTTGTAAATAACTTTAGTCAAAATTTAAAGAGGGTTAATATAGAATCCAACTTGTGAGGAAATTTACCGCTTTATTCGTAATAATTTACTTTACAGCCGCAGCCATCCCACATCTTCTCGTAAATGATCATCCTTTCATTTACAAAATTTTCCGCTTCTTCTTTCGAATTCATTTTCCGAACAGCCGCTTCATCTTTAGCCGTTAGCTCTTGAACATAATACGTCTGATCGAATTTTAATATTCGAATTTTTCCGCTTACAAATGTTTCAAGCTCTTTTATTATTTCGAAGTGATTTATAAGATCCGTTAATCTTGACGGCGGAAGCAGCACTACTTTTTTGTTATTAAGCCGGTTAATAAAAATCTCTTGTGACAAAATTGATTCTTCCATTTTATTAGTCCTTTAAACTTACAATTTTGAATTTGATGTAAAAACTTGATAATCGCTTCAACCCGGGTATTTTAAAATCTCAACCCGCCTATCAATTTTTAATTCCTTTAATACCATAGTTGATTTTAAACATTATATATGAAGCTATTTTTGCACTTGTCGAATTAAAATATGCTTGTTGAATGTTCAGTAAAGCATTACCAAATTAATTTTTATTTAGAAAATGTTCAAAATATATTTTATGTTAGTTAATAATTTCTATAATGATTCTTACATGGTTGGGGTAACCGGCTCAATCCCCGGCGATTCTATAAAAAGCAATAAATTGAACAGAAAAAAAATATACTGGCTGTGTCAACTTACCGGATGGCTTCTATTCGGTTTGGTGAATGTAATTGTATTGGCTGCATTAGAACAATTGCCGTTTTACAGAGCGTTGTTATGGTTTTATATTTGCTTTACCGGAGTTTCTTTTACGCATATTCTGCGAAACATAATCAAAAGCAAAAATTGGTTAGTTCTTCCTCTGAAAATACTTATTCCTCGTGTTGTAATTGCAAGCTTCGGTATCGGCATCATTATGAGTGTTCTAATACTTTTAATAAGCCTTCTCACAGGCGTACAAACCCTTGAAAAACTTCGAACAGCAAACATCATTGTATGGAGTATTAATCTCAGCTCGATTACATTTATCTGGGCTTTGATTTATTTTGCAGTACACTATTTTGAAAATTATAAGAAAGCCGAGATCGAAAGATACATTTGGGAGGCTGCTGTAAAAGACTTTGAGCTGAAGACACTCAAGTCGCAGCTAAATCCTCATTTTATGTTCAATGCACTTAACAATATCCGGGCTTTAATACGCGAAGACCCCCAAAATGCACAGACAGCAATTACTAAGCTATCTAATATTTTACGCTATTCTTTGAAGATTGAACGAAGCGAAACGGTTCCTTTACGGGAAGAGATGCAAACCGTTGAAGATTATCTTGCCCTCGAATCTATTCGATTTGAGGAAAGATTAAACTACAAAATCTATATCGACCCAAAAGCGGCAAGCATTGAAATTCCGCCAATGATGATTCAGACTTTGGTGGAAAACGGCATCAAGCACGGAATTTCAAGGAGACCTGAAAGCGGTGAAATTTCAGTTGAGTGTAAATCAACTAACTCACATATTACAATCCGTATTGAAAACAGCGGAACGATTAATTTGGATGAATTGAAAAACTCCGCCGGCTTCGGAATAAATAACACAAAACATAGGCTCAACCTTCTCTATGGCGAAGACGCTTCCTTTGTTATTAGGAATGAATCAAAAAATAAAGTTGTTGTAGAATTAATTTTACCAACCGGAGGAATAAAAAATGAAAGCTTTAATAGTTGACGACGAAAGGCTTGCAAGAGTTGAATTAAAACGACTGCTTACGCCATTCAAAGAAATTAGTTTAGTTGGAGAAGCCGTTAACGCGGAAGATGCTCTGAATAAAATAACAGAATTAAGTCCGGATATTATTTTTTTAGATATTCAGATGCCGGGTAAAAACGGTTTCGAGATGCTTGAAGAATTGGACAGCGTACCCACCGTGATATTCACTACAGCCTACGACGAATATGCTTTGAAGGCTTTTGAGTTCAATGCACTTGATTATCTGCTTAAACCGATTGAACAGAAGAGATTCGAAGAGGCAATTAAAAAAATACTTGAAAAATTTAAAAGAGAGGCTATAATTACCTCATCGGGCAAGCAGATTCTTACGGAGAATGACCAGGTATTCGTAAAGGACGGTGAACGATGCTGGTTTGTAAAGCTTGCTTCAGTTAAGTTATTCGAATCCGAAGGAAATTATGTAAGGCTGTACTTCGATGATCATAAACCGTTGATTCTTAGAACACTTAACTATCTTGACGAAAGATTGGATTCCAAATCGTTCTTCAGAGCGAACAGAAAACACATAATCAATCTAAAATGGATTGAAAGCATTGAACCCTGGCTGAACGGCGGACTGCTGGTAAAGCTTAGAGGCGGAAATAAAATTGAAGTTTCGAGACGACAGGCAATTAAGTTTAAAGATAGATTGAGTTTGTAGAAGTTCAAGCTTTTCATGGTGAGCAAATTGTACTTTTTTAGAATAGAGGAGCCCCGCTGCATTATAATTCGAGGTTTTCCATTCATCAAACTATAAAAACTGGGAGGTGTGTGATGTTAAGGTTAACTATAATTTATTTTCTTTTTTTAGTTCTTTTCCAAACAATTGTATTTTCTAACGAACCACTAAAACAAGAGGTGCCATTGATTCCGTTAAAAGATTTTTTTAGAAATCCCGAAAAAGCCAGCTTCACTCTTTCTCCCAATGGTCATCATTTAGCTTTTATGATGCCGTGGGAGAACCGGTTAAATGTTCATGTTCAAAAAATTGGCAGCGATGAAATAACGCGGATTACTTCAGCTACCGAACGCGATATTGCCGGCTACTTTTGGGCGAACAACAACAGGATAGTCTATATACAGGATAAAGGCGGCGACGAGAACTTCCGCCTGTATGCAGTTAATATCGATGGTACCGAGCAAAAAGACCTCACTCCTTTCGAAAAGGTACGGGTGATGGTAATCGACGACCTTGACGAAAACGAGGAAGAAATGATTATTTCGATGAACAAAAGAAATCCTCAATTCTTCGATGTTTATAGAATTAATATTAACACGGGCGAAATGGAAATGATTGCGGAAAATCCCGGCAATATTACGGGCTGGATGACAGACCATGACGGTAAACTTAGAATTGCTATCACTACCGACGGTGTAAATACTTCCGTGCTTTACAGGAAAACAGAAGCCGATGAATTTCAACCAAAAATTACCACAAATTTTAAAGAAACAATTTCACCTGCAATGTTCACTTACGATAATCAGTTCCTTTACATGGTATCTAACATCGGCAGAGATAAAATAGCAATTGTTAAGTACGATATTGAGAATAATAAAGAGCTTGAGTTAATATATGAACATCCGGATGTTGATGTGGCTAATCTAATTAGTTCGGATAAAAGAAAAATAATTACGGGTGTTTCATTTGTAACCGATAAAAGACACTATCATTTTTTTGACTCTGAACGAAAACAGCTTCAGGAGGAGCTTGAAAAAAGATTACCCGGTTACGAAGTAGTTGTAGCAAACATGAATAAAGAAGAAGACAAAGTTTTAGTTAGAACTTACAGCGATAAATCGCGCGGCGCATATTACTTTTATAATTTAAAAACTAGGGAGTTCTTTAAGTTAGCCGAAATAAGCCCCTGGCTGGATGAAAATATTCTTTCGGATCAAAAACCGATTCAATATACTTCACGCGATGGACTAACTATACACGGTTACTTTACAATCCCGAAAGGCGTTGAACCGAAAAACTTGCCTGTAGTGATAAACCCGCACGGCGGTCCATGGTACCGGGATAGCTGGGGCTTTAATCCCGAAGTTCAATTTCTTGCAAACCGCGGTTATGCGGTGCTGCAGGTTAACTTCAGAGGGTCAACCGGATACGGAAAAAAATTCTGGGAGATCAGTTTTAAGGAATGGGGGAAGAAAATGCAAGACGATATAACCGACGGCGTTAATTGGCTTATTGAACAAGGAATTGCCGACCCGAATAGAATAGGCATCTACGGCGGTTCCTACGGCGGTTATGCTACATTGGCTGGCTTAGCTTTTACTCCCGATCTATATGCATGCGGAGTTGATTATGTTGGGGTTTCTAACTTGTTCACTTTCTTGAATTCCATTCCTCCATATTGGAAACCATATCTTGAAATGCTTTATGAAATGGTAGGTCATCCGGAAAATGATCAAGAATTGATGGAAGCCGCTTCACCTGTTTTTCATGTAAATAATATGAAAGCTCCATTACTGATAGCCCAAGGCGCTAACGATCCCCGCGTTGCCAAATCTGAATCCGATCAGATGGTTGAAGCATTACGCAGCAGAGGTATCGACGTTCCTTATATAGTTAAGGATAACGAAGGACATGGTTTCAGAAATGAAGAAAATCGGTTCGAGTTTTACGAAGCAATGGAAGAATTTCTTGGCAAACATTTAGGCGGAAGAGTTGAACAGAATTAAAATATTTAGAATATCTTAGCGCGGCATAGCCGGTTTACCAACATAAGGTTGGCAACCAAAGAATGTTAAAAGAATTGATACTTAATGGTTTTTTTACACACCCCTCGCCCCTCTCGAGAGGGGACACTTCGCTTTTTTTTAAGAATGATGACCTTATGCTGATTTATCAACTTAAAGATTTAATCTGATAGAAATAAAAATTTGTATAAGAAAGCATGTAGTCCCTTCTTGTCCAACCGAAGGTTCTTTATGAAAGGATTCTTTGAAAGAAGGGAAGAAGGGATGTGTTAGAAGCACTGAACAATAAAGAAAAATTTATAAAAGCAGAGTTCGCTTAAAAACAACAGAATTAGTACACGCCCCTCCGTCTTGGCTCGGCCAAGCCGAGACAGGTCGCCCCTCTCCCGCCTTCACTTCGTTTTGGACGGGCAGGCCCGCCTGACGAGATTATTCTTGTGAGTCAGTCGGGGCAAGCCCGCCTAACATATCTGATTCTAATGGAGTCAGTCGGGCAAGCAAGGGCGGACAACACACTTTTTTTTGAAGAAATTTTTTGGTAAAAGGTTTGGCAAATTTTTAATAATATGTTTTAATTTT
>JAGUYG010000068.1 GCA_020061465.1 Ignavibacteriales bacterium | reverse complement strand
GGTAATTGAAATTTAGAATTTGAAGTTTATTTGATTTTTGGGATTTGTATTTTGGTGCTTTATCATCGACAACATGTTGGTAAGTTTGGTTTTTTAAGATCCTAATGATTTTTGGTTTATATTTAAAAACAAATACTGGTTTATCCTTTTTGAATACGTCACCTTATTTATGAACAAGAGCACTTAGTGCCTATTGACTTATCAGACTGATCCCGAAAATACAAAATCGTTTTCGATATCTTTAAATCTAACGGCGGTCTTGTCTTTTTCGGAAACTAAATAAGTATCAACCTTCCAATCGATGTTTAAATCCGGATCGTTATAAAGTATACCCCGTTCATCGGCTTTGTTATAATACCGGGTGCACTTGTACACAAAAATTGCTTCATCGGATAGAACCGAAAAGCCGTGAGCAAAACCGGGAGGAATCCAGATTTGTCTATGATTTTCTTCGGCTAATTCGATCGATGCATATTTACCGAATGTTGGCGAATTAAAACGAATGTCTACGGCTACATCAAGCACCCTTCCCCGAACGACGTAGCAAAGCTTGCCCTGTGCGCTTTTTCCAACCTGGTAATGCAATCCCCGGATAGTTCCCTTAATGGATTTCGAAATATTATCTTGAACAAACCCGGAGTTGATACCGAGTTCACGATATTTCTTTAAACTGAAGGATTCTAAAAAGTAACCTCTGGTATCATTAAATACATCAGGTTCTATTATGATTAAACCTTCAAGAGGAGATTTTATAATTTTCATGCTTGATGGAGATGTTAATTCTGCATATCGTTTAGAAATCTTTCAAGATATTCCCGGTAAAGGGACTTCGGAATTGACTCAATTAAATTCTCAAACTCGCGCTGATTAATAAAGCCCATCTTAAAAGCGATTTCCTCTATACATGCAACCTTCAATCCCTGTCTCTCTTCAATTACACCGAAGAAATTAGACGCCTGCAGCAAAGCTTCGGGAGTGCCGGTATCAAGCCAGGCTATTCCCCGTCCTATTTTTTCTACTCTTAGTTTTTCGCGTCTAAGATATTCCTTATTTACATCGGTTATTTCCAATTCACCTCTTCCTGAAGGTTTAAGATTTTTGGCAATGCCAACCACTTCATGATTGTAGATATATAAGCCCGGTACGGCAAAATTCGATTTTGGTTCTTTCGGTTTTTCTTCGATTGAGATAGCATTGCCTTCCTTGTCGAATTCAACTATACCATATCTTTGGGGATCGTTAACCTGATACCCGAATATTGTAGCTCCGGTGTTATTCTTCACCGCATCGTAAAAGAAATTTAATGAGCCGTAGAAGATATTATCGCCAAGGATGAGAGTTGAACTTTCGCCGTTAATAAAATTTTCGCCTATGATAAATGCCTCGGCAATTCCTTTAGGAGCTTCCTGAACGGCATAATCTATTTTTAATCCAATCTGCTTACCGGAGTTAAACAATTGTTTATACAGCGGAATAGTTTCTTCATTGGAAATGATTAAGATATCCTTGATTCCGGCTAACATTAAAATAGAAAGCGGATAGTAGATTAAGGGTTTATCATAAATCAACGTAAGCTGTTTGCTGTAAACTTTAGTGATTGGATAAAGGCGGGAGCCGGAGCCTCCTGCTAAGATTATACCTTTCATATTAAACAAAATTTATCGGTGAATAATTAAAATATTACACTGTTTTTACACTACAATGGAACTCATCCCTCAAATGAGTCCTTTCCGAAGGATCGTTCCGATGGACAACCCTTCTCTTATCCAAAGGATCCATAGGAAAAAGAGAAGGGCTTATCCAAAGGATCTTTATGATTAAAACTTATGACTTATGTTAAATATTCTGCCTGTCTACTGCCAGGTAAATCAGAACATAGTCATTTAAGGTTTTATTTACAATCTAAAGATCCTACGGATAAGTCTCTCTCTTTTTAAGAGAGAGATTATCCCGAAGGGATGCCTTCGGCAGAGTGAGTTCAATTTATTTTGGACAGATATGTGCAATATAAGAAATAACTTTTATTTTTTAACTGAATCGACAAATTCAAATAAAATGACTGCCCATGCGCATTACATACTAAAAATCAAAACTGCAATTGATTAGTGTTCATTCGTGTCAATTCGTGGCTTTATCACCACCTTACACTTTCAGTTATCAATATTCAGACTTCCGTCACCTCAAAAGAACCATCTTTCTAGCCAAGACTAACTCACCGGCAGATAACCAATAGATATATACTCCCGAAGAAAGGTCCCTCTCATATAATAACGGATCGAAGCTGATACTATGCACACCGGCAGATTTGTATTCATCAATTAGAGTTGCAATTTCTCTGCCTGAAACATCCGTTACTTTTAATACCACATGACCATTCTCAGGTAATTCATAACTGATTATAGTCGTTGGGTTAAACGGATTAGGGTAATTTTGGTAGAGCCTAAAATTTGAAGCTGTATTCTTTTCAAATGATTCAACGAGTGTAGTGCCTTTTATTTCGAAATCATAGTCGCTTACGTCAAACATCAATTCGTTAAACATATCCGATATTTTAATTCTGGCTGATTTTGAATTTAAATTAGGTACGCTCCATGCATATTCTCCCGCCGCAGCATTTACATTGCCGGTTACGGATTCCCAATTCAATCCGCTGTCAATGCTGTAGTCAATTTTCAGTGAACTTAAATTCGAGCTTGTCCAACGAATCTGTTGTAAACTGCCCCCTTCCCAGATTTCGCCTCCGTTCGGGGAAAGAAGTAATAAAGTAGGATCCGATGCCGGGGTAATCGTTATACCGCCGTTGCTCGTAACAGCGTAAGGAGTTCCTGCATTAAACATAAATGTGTTGTTCCCGTTTGACTGGTCAATAAAAGTAAGAACTGAGGAGCCTTTAGAACGGAATTTTACGGTTATATTAATAAGTGCGCCGAACCCTGAAATCGGTTTTGACGATGCCGCTGCAACGGATATTTTTCCATTCGCTGTGTCGGCGTTATACGCTGTAAACATACCTCCCGACATCTGCAAGCCTGAAGTAGAGGCTTTGGTTATGTAAATAACTGCTTTATCGTAGTAAATATTAAATTGGAAAGAAGTAACATTATAACCCGTTACATCCGCTACCATAATTTGATAAACGGCTTCTCCGATACTGAAATCTTCCCGGGCTACAGGTAAATCGACGTTAACCTGAGCTGCTAATTCAATTACAAACAAAAAAGACAATAAGCTAAAAATTAATATTTGTGCTTTTTTAAACATACTTTTTTATCAGTGTTAAAACTTCTTTACTGTTGATAAATAATTTTATGGATGTAAATTTTACCCCCGGCGATTCCGAAGGATCCTACGGATAATTTACATATATAAACTCCGCTCGAAATCCTAAAATCATCGGCATTAAATTTTACGTTATATTCTCCTGCTATTTGATATTCCTTTACAAGTTCTGCTACTTCCCGTCCAAGCGGATTGTATACTTTAAGAGATACATTACCGCCGACCGGCAGCCAATAATTTATAACCGTAGAAGGATTAAAAGGATTGGGATAATTTTTAAGCAATTTATAATAACTTGAAATCACTTGGCAGCTCTCACTTTCACTTAAAGCGGTGGGGTCAATTACTTCAATGTTGCCGTCATGTACAATTGCACTTGGATTACCGGTATTAAATTTAAAACTCGTATCCCCGGTTTGCGGATCAACAAAAGTGAGTATTGAACTGCCGTAAGCCTTAAAACGGACTAACAATTTTATAAGTTCACCGCCCCCTTTTATAGCATCGATACTGATCCATCCAACTTTAATTTTTCCATTTAATGTGTCTGCATTATAAGCCAATAACCCATTTTCAGTGAGTTGAATGTTATTTTTTGACGCTGCTTTAATAATTATTATTTCGGAATTATAAAACAACGTGAATTCAAATGACTTAACATTTTTATCAGTTAAGTCATCAACATTAATCGAAATATATTCTTCACTATCATTAATATATCGGGAGATTGAAGGAAGAATTACGTTTACTTGCGCAATTAAATTTCCGGTAAATGCGAATAAAAACATCGTGAAAAAAAAAATTTCAATGGACTTGTTTATCATTTCAGCAATAATACTTTTTTAACATGATATTTTTGATTTAGTCTTAAAATACAGAAATACAATCCGCTGCTATGATTTGAAAGGTCAATTGTTTCAGTGTGCGATCCGTTAGATAGAGTACCGGCATAATTTAATGACTTTATTATGGAACCGGTTATATCGAGGATTTTTAATCCAATGCTTGATTCGCCGCTCACTATAAAATTAACCTTCATCATACCGTTGAATGGATTGGGATATACGGAAAGAAAGCTTGTTAATTTGGATTTTTTTTCCTCATTAATATTTGTAATCAAACTAATCGATCCGTTCTGATAATTCACATCTATTTTATTTCCATCAATATCGTTTATTTCACATTGGTCAACTAAAAATTCTAGTAATGAACCGCCATTAGTTATCTCGAAGCGGAGATCAACTAAATTTCCTTCGGGTATATTTAGTGGATTTGTCGTCGATTGATCGAACCACCCCAAAATTACCATGCTTTGCGTTTCGTTAATATTCATATTTACTGCAGTGTTAGCGTAGCCCTTATAAAGCACGGTTGTATTATCGTATTTTATCTTAAGTGAAATTGCACCGATATTTAAAAAATCTTTCACCTTAAGCGGTACGGTTACCGCTTGATTTAGTTCCGCTTGAACATCTTCTATCTTTATCTCAGTTTGCTGGGCTGAAACAGTTAGAAAAAAAAATATAAATATGAAAAATATTTTCATTAGTGTGTGTTTTTTATCGATCAAAGTTAAACAAAATAATTAAAAGCTTGAAGGGTAAATTTTATTCCGACTCTGGCGGAATGCATCATTAGCCTACGAAGATTAAATTTATCTATCCTAACGTAGAGACAGGGTAAATTGTCCCGGCTTGTCTCATAGGCGTCAACTTAACAATTAAATTTTTTATTGGAATTAATAAAATTTATTTGGTTTATTTAACAAAACAATGATTTTTATATGTCATCCCTAAAGGGATTTTATTACTTCTTTTGTTCGTTTTTTCTATAAATATGTCATCCCTCTGGGATTAAAATTTTCTAATCCCTTTAGGGATTAAATATTTATAGCATTGGATAACACTATATAATAAGAATCCCTTTAGGGATGATATAGGTGAACCAAATTTATAAAAGGACAATAATTAATGATTGAAAATAAGTTAAATTAAATATGAATTACCTCTTTTTACTTTTAAGATTATATTGAAATCATGAAGAAGCGAAAAATTAAGTTGACGCCTATGCGGCTTGTCCGGATGCCCCGTCTTTACAACCTTATGATAAGTAATATCCTTCGCAGAAACTTTTAAAAGCTTGAAGGGTAAATTTTCGTATCACAGTGCGCTTTGCTGGTCAACTTGACAAGTTGACCTACATAATTTAAAATAAAAAAGCCGCCTCTATATCTTGAGACGGCTTTTGAATAAGTATTCGACAAATGTCGTTATTTAATAAAGACCATTTTCTTAGTCGAAACAAAATTCTCTGCGGTTATCCGGTAGATGTATGTACCTGAAGCCAAACCGGCTGCATCAAAATTGAACTTATAGAAACCGGCTGGCAGCATATCGTTAACTAAATTAGCTACTTCCTCTCCAAGCATATTGTATATCTTCAACACAACCATTGATTCCTGCGGAATGCTGAACTTAATGGTAGTGCTAGGATTAAACGGGTTCGGGAAGTTTTGCCTTAGTTCGTATGTTGTCGGTATACCCGGTTCCGGCTCAACATTTACCATGCGGATTACAGTTACCACAGTAGTATCCCTCGTGGCATCTGTTCCGTCCGAGGCAATTACAATAATATTTACAGAATAGTCAACGCCGGTAACAGGCGGCGCCCAGGTAAATAAACCTGTATTTTGGTCTATTTTAGCACCCTGCGGCGGACTTAACAACAAGAATTTAATTGTTTGCCCATCCGGATCAGTAGCTTGATAAGTAAATCGGAGTGTGTCTAAACCACCGGTAATTGTTGTATCAGGCATCGAGGCTGTAAATACAGGAGGTCTGTTTATATTCTTTACTGTAATAAGCGTGGAATCTTTAACTGTAAAATCTCCGTCCGTAATTGTAAGAACAAGTTTGTGAATTCCCTGCTGCTCATAGGTTGGAGTCCATGTAAATATCCCGGTACTTACGTCAAAGTTTGAACCAACCGGTTTGCTTATTAGAGCCATAGTTACGGCATCTCCGTCAGGATCAGATGCCTCATAAGTATGAGTAAATGCTTCGCCTTCATTAATTGTAACCGTCTTCAAGAAATTAACGAATACCGGCTTACGATTTACATCGATAACTACAACAACCGAAGTTCTTGATGTATCAGCATCAATACCATCGCTTACAATAGCAACCACGTTGTGTGGACCTGCTTGTTCATAAGTCGGTGTCCACGTGAATACACCGGTTAGTGAATCTATCCCAGCGCCGTCAGGAGCTTCCAGTAAAGAGAATACTAAAGTAGTATCGCCATCCGGATCAACAGCTTCATACGTAAAGGATAAAGTTTGTCCTTCGTCAATTGTAGTATCAGGTAATTCAGATGTAAACTGAGGAGCCTGATTTGTATGAGTAACCACAACAACCGAAGTTCTTGAGGTATCTGTAAATTCGCCATCCGTAACTGTCGCTACAACATCATAAGTTCCTTCCTGGTCATAACCGGGAGTCCATGTAAAGACGCCTGTAACCGGATCAATCTCCGCTCCTACAGGTTTTTCAATCAATGAAAAGGTGAGAGAATCGCTGTCAGGATCTTCTGCTTGATAAGTAAACTCAAGAGCTTGACCTTCTGCTATTGTAGTGTCAGGTAATTCCACAGTGAAAACCGGCGCTCTGTTCGTATTTGTAACTACTACAACCGATGTGGTAGAAGTTGTCGTCAAATCGCCATCGGTTACCTGTACTACAATATCATAATTTCCTGCCTGATCAAAATCGGGTGTGAATGTAAATACTCCTGTGTTTGCATCTATCGAAGCATTCGCAGGGGGATTTACAAGCGAGTATGTTAATGGATCACCGTCAGGGTCTG